>NZ_CP038498.1:4108952-4793778 GCF_012427845.1 Pectobacterium punjabense | reverse complement strand
GGCGGACTCCACTCGAACAAGAACGATCAAAAAGGAAAGAATAAGACGTTATTTATGTGACTCATGATTTTTTTGGCGCCTGCGTCATTCACGATTGTTTCATACACAATTCAGACAGCAGACACACCACATAGCGCGGCGGTTTACCCCGACGATCCCGTCAAAAGGATCGCTAACGGAACCGTGGATCATAACCTAATCCGGCAAAGAGATCTTCCCCTTCTGCACAGTTTCGATCCTTTTTATCCACAGGCTATTCTTATCGCGACTCCCCGTAACACGCCAGAGGGGCGGCTAGCGCACATTTTACTCGCCCTCTATAAAGTACAACCAAGCATACCCTTGGAGACACGATCGTTACGGTGATATCGATCATGATCTTGCGGGACAGATCGTTGGACGATCCTTGCACTTTACAATAGAGTCCGTATAATTCCCTGCCCGCGCGTCTACGCCTTTTCTGTGCTCTGGCAGGCAGAAATTCCAAAAATACTGGGAATGGCTGGCGTGTTAAGTGTGATGTTAATTGACTCAGGACTGTACAATTATTACAATCCTGCCTCTTTCCGTTATATAGCTGTGATATGCGATTGAGGCGTCGGTCATTTTCACGCCGAACAGCCAAACGCGTTTACTGTGAAGTTATAATTTTCCAAGTTTAGGTAGAAATCGCCATGAAACGCACTTTCCAACCGTCCGTATTGAAGCGTAACCGTAGCCATGGTTTCCGTGCTCGTATGGCCACCAAAAATGGTCGTCAAGTTCTGGCCCGCCGTCGTGCGAAAGGCCGTACTCGTCTGTCTGTTTCTAAGTAATAAAAGCTAACCCACCGAGTGGTTAAGCTAGCATTTCCCAGGGAGTTACGTTTGTTAACTCCCAGTCATTTCACTTTCGTCTTCCAGCAGCCGCAACGGGCTGGCACGCCGCAAATTACCATCCTCGGCCGCCTGAACTCGCTGGGGCATCCCCGCATCGGTCTTACCGTCGCCAAAAAGCATGTAAAACGTGCTCATGAACGCAATCGGATTAAACGCCTGACGCGCGAAAGCTTTCGCCTGCATCAACATTCATTGCCTTCAATGGATTTTGTCGTGCTGGTGAAAAAGGGGGTGTCTGAACTGGATAACCGCACGCTGACGGAAGCATTGGAAAAACTATGGCGTCGGCACTGTCGTTTGGCTCCCGACTGCTGATCGGGTTGATACGCGGTTATCAACTCGTTATCAGCCCGTTACTCGGACCACATTGCCGGTTCCGGCCAACGTGTTCGCAATACGGTATTGAAGCAATACGCAGGTTCGGCATGATAAAAGGCTGTTGGTTGACGCTTAAACGCGTATTAAAATGCCATCCTTTGAACCCTGGTGGTGATGATCCCGTACCGCCAAAAACCGACAATAACAGAGAACATTAACGATGGATTCGCAACGCAATCTTCTTCTCATCGCTCTGCTATTCGTAACCTTTATGCTTTGGCAGGCTTGGGAAACGGATAAAAATCCGCCAGCAACCACGCAGGCCATACAGCAGGCGACGAACGCAGCGACCGGTGATGCTACCAACCAGGGCGTACCCGCTAGCGGTCAAGGTAAACTGATCACGGTGAAAACCGATGTGCTGTCGCTGACCATCAACACGCGTGGCGGCGATGTCGAGCAAGCACACCTGCTGGCTTACCCAGATACATTGGGTTCAGACAAACCTTTCCATCTGCTGGAAACCACACCAGAGTTTGTCTATCAGGCTCAGAGCGGTTTGACTGGCAAAAACGGCCCAGACAACCCGGCTAACGGCCCACGTCCGCTGTTTACTACCACACAAGATAGCTTCGAGCTGGCCGATGGTCAGAGCGAACTGCGCATTCCGATGACGTACACCGCTGCGGATGGCGTAACCTACACCAAAACGTTTGTTCTGAAACGTGGCGACTATGCGCTGAATGTTGACTACAGCGTCAATAACACCAGCGCTCAGCCTCTGGAACTGACGCTGTTCGGTCAGTTAAAACAGTCTACGGAGTTGCCTAAGCATCGCGATACCGGCAGCAGCAACTTTGCCCTGCACACCTATCGTGGCGCGGCGTTCTCTTCCAGCGAAGACAAGTACAAAAAGTACAGCTTCAGCGACATGGATGAAAACCTGAACATCACCACTAACAGTGGTTGGGTGGCAATGCTGCAACAGTACTTCGCAACGGCGTGGATTCCAACGACGGCAGGCGCGAATACCTTCTATACCAGCAAGCTGGGCAACGGTCAGGCTGCGATTGGCTTCAAGGCTGCCCCCGTTGTTGTTGCCGCTGGCAGCCAGCAAAATCTGAACGCCACCCTGTGGGTCGGTCCAGAAATTCAGGACAAGATGGCTGCTGTCGCACCACATCTGGATCTGACGGTAGATTACGGCTGGCTGTGGTTTATTTCTCAGCCGTTGTTTAAGCTGCTGAAATTCCTGCACGGCTTTATCGGCAACTGGGGCTTCTCCATCATTGCCATTACCTTTATCGTGCGCGGTGTGATGTATCCGCTGACGAAAGCGCAATACACTTCCATGGCGAAAATGCGCTTACTGCAACCTAAATTGCAGGCAATGCGTGAGCGTATTGGTGATGACAAACAGCGCATGAGCCAAGAAATGATGGCGCTGTACAAGTCAGAGAAAGTGAACCCGCTGGGTGGCTGCTTCCCACTGCTGATTCAGATGCCAATCTTCCTGGCGCTGTATTACATGCTGATGGGCTCCGTTGAACTGCGCCACGCGCCGTTCGCGCTGTGGATTCATGACCTGTCTGCACAAGACCCGTACTACATCCTACCGATCCTGATGGGCGTGACGATGTTCTTCATCCAGAAGATGTCGCCAACCACCGTGACCGACCCAATGCAGCAGAAGATCATGACCTACATGCCGGTCATCTTTACGGTCTTCTTCCTGTGGTTCCCGTCAGGTCTGGTTATGTACTACATCGTCAGCAACCTGGTTACCATTCTCCAGCAGCAGCTGATCTATCGCGGTCTGGAAAAACGTGGCTTGCATAGCCGCGAGAAAAAATAATCCGGTTGATGGCTAACCAATAGAAAGAATAAGGCGGTCATTGACCGCCTTATTTTTTTATAAGTGTTTTATCCCCTAACGATACGTAAAATAGCCTGACAGACAGGCATCAACGCAGAGAGAATATCATGAGCAATACCGACACCATCGTCGCCCAAGCCACGCCACCGGGACGCGGAGGAGTGGGTATTTTACGTGTTTCAGGACAGGCGGCCGCCGAGGTGGCACACGCCGTTCTGGGTAAGCTCCCTAAACCTCGTCACGCCGATTATCTGCCGTTCCGTGATGCCAACGGCACCACGCTCGATCAGGGTATCGCCCTCTGGTTTCCCGGCCCGAACTCTTTTACCGGTGAAGATGTGTTGGAGCTTCAAGGACATGGTGGTCCGGTCATTCTTGATTTGCTCCTGCAACGTATTCTGACGCTGCCCAACGTGCGCATTGCTCGCCCCGGCGAATTCTCTGAACGCGCATTTCTGAACGATAAGCTCGATCTCGCGCAGGCAGAAGCCATCGCCGATCTGATTGACGCCAGTTCGGAACAGGCTGCTCGCTCAGCGCTGAACTCTCTGCAAGGCGTATTCTCCACTCGGATAAATCAGTTAGTGGAAGCACTTACTCACCTGCGAATCTACGTCGAGGCTGCCATCGACTTCCCAGACGAAGAGATCGACTTTCTCTCCGATGGCAAAATTGAAGCACAGCTAAATGGCGTAATGGCCGATCTGGATGCCGTCCGAGCCGAGGCACATCAGGGCAGCTTACTGCGAGAAGGGATGAAAGTCGTGATTGCAGGCCGTCCTAACGCGGGTAAATCCAGCTTACTCAATGCGTTAGCTGGTCGTGAAGCGGCGATTGTCACCGATATCGCGGGAACTACGCGCGACGTATTGCGTGAACACATTCATATCGATGGCATGCCGCTACACATCATCGATACCGCCGGATTACGTGATGCCAGCGACGAGGTCGAACGCATTGGAATTGAACGTGCCTGGCAGGAAATCGAACAGGCCGATCGCGTGCTGTTCATGGTCGATGGCACCACGACGCAGGCGACTGAGCCGGAACAGATCTGGCCAGAATTTATGGCTCGTCTGCCAAAAACGTTGCCGATTACCGTAGTGCGCAATAAGGCTGACGTTACTGGTGAAACGCTTGGTATCGAGGATGTGAACACTCACTCACTTATCCGTCTTTCCGCCCGTACGGGTGACGGTGTAGATACGCTGCGCGATCATCTCAAACAAAGTATGGGTTTCACCAGCAACACGGAAGGCGGTTTCCTGGCACGGCGTCGCCACCTGCAAGCACTGGAACTGGCAGCCCAGCATCTGGTTCAGGGCAAAGAGCAGTTGGTGAGCGCCTACGCTGGCGAACTATTGGCAGAAGAACTGCGGCTGGCACAGCAATCCCTGAGTGAAATCACCGGTGAGTTCACCTCTGACGATCTGTTAGGCCGTATTTTTTCGAGTTTTTGTATCGGGAAATAAGGGAGTAAACCGAATTCAGCCCAGAAGTTAGCCGCCCAGCTTTCGCCTGCCGTCCACCCGGAATCGCATCACGGAAAGGAGCAGGCAAATAGCCCGTGTGGGGCGGCACCATTTTTGCGGTTCAGTGGACAAAAAAGGAATAAGCAGGGCACATCTCAATAGACCCCACTTTTCTTATCAGATTGATGACATTCAAATATGGCAGAACTCTCTGATAATTCTTGCATAATTCCCTCACCAGCAAACCAATTTCTATTCAAATTAATCGTCCCCGCCACTATTTTCCTTTCACCAATTATTCACAGATATAATCCGTTAGATATGAATAAAATTCATTATAAAACCAATAGATAAAAAATAATAAAATGAAAAATTAAAAACCATTTTGTGAACCAAAAGTTATTGTGGTATTAATAAATTGAAATCCTATGTTTTACCTCGCAGGATAATTATTTATCCATGCCATTTACTTTCCTTATAAAGAAACACGATTTTATTATATAGAATGCTATTTATACATTTTTTAATGATAGATATCTTTCCTCATTTTTCGCATCGCGTTTAAATAGGAGAAAAAAATGGACAGTAACCTCATCGTAAAAAAGGAAAGTTCACATTATTATCAGAGTAATATTATTATAAAGAGAACACCAAAAGGGTATCTACCTAATTTGCCATCGCTAAACGGCACTCGAATTATTGCTGCCCTTCTTGTGTACCTCTTTCACACATCGCTCGGGAATATGTTAAACCTGTTCTCAGATGTATCTATCGGCGAAGCCTACTCTTTTGTCCTCAGTAAGGCAGGATGGGTAAGTGTTTCGTTCTTTTTTATCCTGAGTGGGTTTGTCATGAACTGGTCATCGCCATCCGTCAGCAATCCACTCCAGTTCTATAAAAAACGATTCGCAAAAATATACCCTGTAAGTATATTCATTATCATACTACTTATTACCACTGGAATAATCAGAGTTGGACGTTTTGATGTCTGGTTACCCAACTTATTATTGATACAGACATGGATACCACAAGGTGATATTTATATTGGCGGAAATGTCCCCAGTTGGTTTCTATCTGTCATTGTGTTTCTTTATATTATTTACCCATTCTTACTCAAGCTCGTAAAAAAAATACCGCCTGAATCCTTATGGATTTCAGTAATATTTTGCTATGCCGCTTTAATTGCGGCTAATGGCGCAATCTATACATTATTTCCTACCGCGCCACTGATTGAAGGTTGGCCTTTTGACGTGGGCGAAATTCAATGGTGGCTTGCCTATACCTTCCCACCAACGCGTATTTTTGAATTCACCATTGGTATGTTACTGTCACGTATTATCCAGGAAGGGAAGTGGATACCCGTTTCAGTTACCGCCAGCCTAATACTAACCGCATTGACCTATTGCATTGATCTTTTCATGCCGTTCCTGCTTAGCTTTAATTTGGTTACGCTTATTCCGCTGACATTATTAATCGGCTCACTTGCAGTGAATGACCTACAGGGTAAGCGATCTTTTTTACATGCAAAATCAATGCAATGGTTAGGAAGCATTTCTTTCTGCTTTTATCTGATTCATTTCTTAGTACTTCGCTTGCTAAATGCATGGACTGATGGCAATCAATACAACGTGATAGACGCTGCGCTGCTGATCATCGCCGCTGGAGCGGTCAGCCTTATCGCTGGCTGGCTGCTTTATCAATTCATTGAACAGCCGATAGGTAATTTACTGGCGGCCAAAAAGAAACAAAACGTGAGTAATCAAGTGCAGGAAAGCAATCCAACATCTTGATAAATAAACGATGTGACTAAGGATTGGCCTGTTCTGACAAGGTAATACGATAGGCTCAGCATGAATGCTGAGCCTATTGTGACACTTATTTCAGCGTCGCTTTTACTACCGCTGACAACGGTGTTGTTGAACGACCAATCAGTTGGCTTAGTTGCTTACCACCATCAAACAGACCGCCTTTGGATGCGCCGACGTCTGAATCTGCAATAATCTGCGCGAAAACATCAGGTAGCCCAGCGGAAACCAGCGCAGCGGTGAACTCCGCTTCAGACAGGTTTTGATAACCGATAGATTTACCAGACTGCTTGCTAATCTCCGCAGCCAGCTCTGCCAACGTATAAGGCTCATCACCGGCCAGTTCATAAACTTTGCCAGCCTGCCCTTCCTTCGTCAGTACCGCAACGGCAGCGGCAGCGAAATCTTCACGGGTTGCAGACGTAATTTTTCCTTCGCCCGCACTGCCGATAAATACGCCGTGCTCCAACGCCGCAGGGATGCTGGCCGCATAGTTCTCGGTATACCAGCCGTTGCGTAGCAGTACGTGCGGTAAACCAGAATCTTTCAGTAACGCTTCGGTTTGACGGTGCTCTTCCGCCAGCGCCAACGGTGATTTATCCGCGTGCAGCAAGCTGGTGTAGGCCAGTAATTTCACTCCAGCTTTCGCGGCGGCTTCGATCACATTACGGTGTTGTGCCGCACGCTGCCCGACTTCGCTGGAGGAGATCAGCAGCACTTTATCCACACCTTGCAGCGCGGAAGCCAGCGCCTCTGGCTGGTTGTAATCTGCGGCTTTCACCTGCACGCCAAGCGCCGACAGATCGGCAACTTTATTGACATCACGCACCAGCGCCACGATGTCGCTCGCCGGAACCTTCTCTAACAGTTGTGCGATAACCAAACGGCCCAATTGGCCGGATGCACCAGTAATAGCAATCATCTTGATCTCCTTTTATTGACTGTCTTTATTAACCGTCTTTTATTAACCGTCTTTTATTGACGGGCAGTGGCTGGCATAATATCGGCAAAGCTAACTTTAAGTAAGTACATACATAAAGGTAAGTATAGTGAGTCAACCCAAAACACCCATCGATTTATTGCCCCCTATTCTGCCAACCGGCAATGTCTTCGCTGAGAAATGTCCGTCTCGCCAGATACTTAATCACGTCACCAGCCGCTGGGGCGTACTGATTCTGATCGCATTACTTGATGATACGCATCGCTTCAGTCAACTGCGTCGACGGATTGGCGGCGTGAGCGAGCGCATGCTGGCGCAGACTCTGCAATGGTTGGAAAGTGATGGTTTTGTCCTGCGAACGGCCTATCCGGTTGTCCCGCCACATGTTGAGTATAGCCTCACCCCATTAGGCAAAGAGGTAGGTGTGCGGGTAAAAGAGCTGTCGATATGGGTCGAAGGGAATCTGGACAAGATTATGGCGACGCAGCAGTCAGATGACCAATCATCCACCAAACCATAATCAATGCGCCTTCTGAAAAGAGGTTCTGACTCAGGAAGCAGTGCGCTCGGGTAGCAGGCGGGAAATATCAGAGAAAATGGCTTTCCAGGTCTCGTCATCGACCGCCATAAAGCCAAAATAGCGCAGCAGGAATGCCCCTTCGGATGCCAGAAACGCCAGCCGGGCATCTCGCCCTTCCTGCGAATTCAGGTCAAGCCCGGTCAACTGGCTGTCATACCACGCCTGCGATCTAGCAAGGTGCTCAGGCGTATTCAGCAACGAGGCCATCATGCCCGCCGCTCGATCGCCTTCTGCGGCATCTGTCCGATAAGTGATATCAACGTGCGCACGCACTCTGGCTTCCCGACTATCATCCGTACCGATGCACATGGCAGCCATCTCATCAAACTCATCTTCCCAGCGCTGATACATCGCATGAATCAGCTCATCTTTCGTCCCGAAGCACGACTGAATACCGCCTTTTGTCACGCCCGCAGCTTTAGCGACCGCATCGATAGTAAGCGCAGCCGTTCCCTGCGTGCGGACAATCTGCTCCGCCGCATCCAACACGCACGCACGATTAATGCTCTTATGACGCCCCATGTCTTCCTCGGTTTAAAATACGTTTGTATTTAAAAAGCGATTCTATATCATCAGAACGCTATCCAACAGATGAAAAATAGAAGTTCAAGGTAGAGATCCCGCTATGCAATCACCCAAAAAATGGCTGATTTTGGCCATTGTTTCCAGTGCCCTTTTCCTGATTGTTATCGATATGACAGTGCTGTACACCGCGCTCCCAACGCTAACCCATGATTTGCACGCGACCGCATCGGATAAGCTGTGGATCGTTAATATCTACGCGCTGGTCGCTTCTGGTTTGCTGTTGGGCATGGGTACACTAGGTGATAAGCTAGGCCATAAGCCTTTATTTATTTCTGGCCTGGTGGTTTTTGGTACCGCATCATTGCTGGCGGCTTATTCGCCCACCCCCGGTATTCTTATCGCCGCTCGTGCTTTGCTGGCGGTAGGGGCAGCCATGATGATGCCAGCCACCCTCTCGATTATCCGTCTGACTTTCGCTGATGAACGGGAACGCGCGCTGGCAATTGGTATCTGGGCTGCGGTGGCATCCGGCGGCGCAGCATTTGGCCCCGTAATGGGGGGGATACTGCTTGAATATTTCTGGTGGGGATCGGTTTTCCTCATTAATGTACCCGTAGTGCTGCTTGCACTCATCATGGGAATCACCGTGATTCCACATCGGCCAGGCAACGCCTCACACCGCTGGGATTTCATTGGTTCCCTATTAATCATGGTGGGTTTAATTGGTGTGACCTATGCAATAAAAGAACTGGGCAAGCGAGTTCCCTCTTATGACGATGCGCTGATCGCTCTGCTTATCGGTGTAGCATTCATTACCCTATTCGTCAGGCGTCAGCGTAACAGCACGCATCCTTTAGTAGATTTCTCCCTCTTCCGCCTGCGGCCTTTCAGCGCCGCTGTAGCGGCTGCCATCGTGGCGGCTGCCGCATTGATCGGAATGGAACTGGCTTTCACACAGCGATTGCAGTTAGTGGTCGGGCTATCTCCACTACAGGCAGGATTGTTCATTTTACCGCTGTCGCTGGCGTCTTTTATCTCCGGTCCATTGACCGGAAAGATATTACCGCATGTGAGTAGTGGGAAAATACTGGCGGCAGGCCTGCTGATTTCGGCATTGGGTATGGGGAGCTATCTGCTGCTGCACAATGCCAGCACAGTGGTACAAATCATCAGTTTGACGGTGATTGGTGCTGGTGTGGGGTCAACCATGACAGCCGCATCGAGCACCATTATGCAGGTTGCTCCCGCGGCAAAAGCGGGGATGGCAGCATCAATAGAAGAAGTGTCTTATGAATTGGGTGGCGCGACAGGAGTGACGTTGATGGGCAGTTTGCTGTCTTTCGCTTATTCCGCGACGTTTATGCTACCTACTGGGTTTAGCGTACCAGACACCGCCTATGACAGTCTGGATGAAGCGTTAATTTTTGCCGAATCTTTACCAGAAAATATGCAGCGGACGCTTATCACACAGGCACATGCCGCTTTTGATTCTGGGTTTTCCGCCGTACTGGCAGCCGCAACGCTGATTCTGTTGCTAACCTCGGCCTTCGTCTGGATAACGCGCAATCATAAACAACATCGCAATCAGGCCGCTGACGCGTAGCATCACCGACGACCGGATTAAGGTGATAAAAAACGCCGTTCAATAACGAACGGCGTTGGTTATGTCGATTTAGCGACGTACTACCTGGCAGATCAGTACGTTTCTTTACCGTATTGCAATGAGCGAGGCCCGTACAGCATCCCGCGTGGATGACCCGCCGCGAGCAGGCGCGAGCTGGTCACGCCAGCAACATCATGGCCTTTGTCGGAGATCGTGTCCGCAATCTGGCTCACCGCAGCCTGCACCAGAGCACCGATGATGCCGCCGTTAGAATTTGATTGCTGCTCGTTGCTGGAAGCCGTTGCGCTTCCGCTCCACAGCAGTTTGCCGGTACGCAGATCAACCAGACGCGCATCCGCAGAAACGCGGGTTTCGCTGCTAATCACGATGTATGACGTGCCGTACTCTTTCACATCCAGATATAACGCAGCATCAGCACCAAAAATTTGGTGCAGCTTCGCCGTGCTCAGCGCATGGATATCCGACGCGGTAGATAAGCCATTCTGTTTGAACGTTTCATCCACTACCGCGACAGGCAATACGTAATAACCGGATTCTGCCAGCGGGTAGGTGACTTGTGAAAGCAGACTGTAGCTTGCTTTCACATCAGGAGAATGGTTAACCGGCGGTAAGACCAGAATAGACTTCGGCTTACTCTGCTTAAATGACGTGTAGTCATAAGGTACGGGTTTAGCACAGCCAGTCAGCACCAGCGCAAAAATCAGACCACATAATCCTAAGAAACGATTCATTTAATATTCCCTTTATTTTTGCTCAACAGGAAGTCCATGAAAGGTGCTGATTCAGGGAATTTCGCTTTTTCAGTTTCAAACTGTTGGCGAGCTTCACTATCACGACCAGTATTGGCGTACAGCAACCCAAGTTGAGCATAGAGTCCCGGCGGAACAGGCTTATTTGCGGCTTTCGCTTTTTCGATCGACTCATTCAGAGCAAGGATCTGTTGTTCTGGACCGACTTTATCTTGTTGATAATAATCATAAAGCGCAGGCTGATAGTTGTCCCAGCTGTAAATCGTTTTCGGCGCGGACGCGCAGCCAGCCAGTACCGCTACTGCCAATAGCAGGGTAACTTTCTTATGAGATAACATGGTTATATTCCTATTCCATTAGTTCGCTGGGCGCCAGGCACCGCTTTCAATTCCTGCAACCAGATTATTGACGGCTTCACGAATAGCCAAATCCAGCACTTTACCGTTCAGCGTCGAGTCATAACTGGCCGTACCGCCGAAACCGATAATTTCACGGTTGGACAACGTGTACTCGCCCGCACCTTGTACGGAATACACCACTTCAGACGTTTGTACGTTCACCACATTCAACGTGGTTTTTGCGTAAGCAACCTGTGTTTTACCGCGACCAAGGATGCCCCACAGTTGATGGTCACCCACCTCTTTGCGACCAAACTCGGTCACATCGCCGGTAACAACATAGGTCGCGCCTTTCAGCGTCTGCGTTTGCCCTTTAATACCCGCTTCTGCTTTCAGCTCTTCCATATTGGTGCGATCCAACACGTTAAAACGGCCACTCTGCTGAAGATGGCTCACAAGAATGGTCTTGGATTGATTACCTAAGCGGTCAACACCATCAGAAAAAATACCGTTCATGTAGTTAGAGCGGTTTTCAAATTTTCCGACAGAAATCGGGCTGCGAACGCCCTGATAAGGCGTACTGTAAGAAGTCACTTTTTGGGCTTCTACGGTACGAGAAGACTCTGTGGCACATCCGCTCAATAGCGCAGCTGACATGAATACAGAACATAGAACGACTTTTTTATTCATAACACTATCCCTTAGTGACTATTAACCCTGAGCAAGCCCTGTTATTGATTCATAATGAAAATATCGTAAAAAATATTATTTAGCTTAAACACTGTTTTGCTGCATTTAAATGATGTCCGGCATTATGAAGGGCGTAAGTAAAAGTAACGAGTTATTTCATAGGAAAATTAACAAAAGTAATGAAAATCAGAATTTTTACCCGAGATAAATCACAATAAACCAGATAAAAAACAAGGTTATATGCAACCATGCCATTACTTTCACCTAACATCGCAACCCACTGAAACGATTCAATAATTTCATGAATAACACGAGTGGAATTTAACATTAACCGACTTTTTACCTGCTTTATATCAAGGTCAGAGAGTTATCCAGCTATTAGGATAAAGGCCACGATCGAGGGATCAAGGGTGGGAAAAGGTAATGAACCGATTTGTTATTGCCAGTACTCAAGACTGCATGGGGTGCCATGCATGTGAAATCGCCTGTGTGATTTCACACAATGACGACCGCTATCCAGATAGCGCTACGGTATTTCAGCCCAGAATCAAGGCGTTCAATACGCCAAAGCTTCGGGCTGCCGTGACATGCCGTCACTGTGAAGATGCACCCTGCGCAGGCGTGTGCCCAACACAGGCCTTGATCAGAAAGGACAATAGCATTCAGCTCGTTCAGGAAAAGTGCATCGGCTGCAAAAGCTGTGTACTAGCTTGCCCGTTTGGCGCGATGTCGATGGTAACAAACCCTGTGGACAACAGCACAGTCGCTCATAAATGCGATCTCTGCGCCGACCGCCCAGAAGGACAAGCGTGTGTGGCAGCCTGCCCAACGCAGGCATTGCAGTTAGTCAGTGAACAAACGCTAGCTGACCGTCGCCAAGAGAAACAGCACGTGATGGCGCAACGTTCAGCTTCCCACTGGCAGCGTGAAACGCCCGTGCTGAAAGCGGTGACGACTAATCCACTCAGTAAAAGAAAAAACTGGCCACGCCGGGATGCAGAGAAAAAGCCGCTGACCCAGAGAACCTCAACGTTTGATGAAATCTATCATGGCTTCTCCATGCAGCAGACGGAAGATCAGGCTGACCGCTGCCTTTCCTGTGGCAAACGCGCGATCTGCGAGTGGACCTGTCCGCTGCATAACAATATTCCCGAATTGCTAAGCCTGGCAAAGCAAGGTCGCATTCTTGAAGCCGTCGAGCTCTCGCATCAAACCAGCAGCCTGCCAGAAATCTGTGGTCGGGTATGCCCGCAGGACCGATTATGCGAAGGGGCTTGTACGCTGGGCAAAGAATATGGCGCGATCACCATCGGCAACGTTGAGCGCTACATTACCGACACCGCGATGGAAATGGGCTGGTCGCCCGATATGACGCGTGTCATTCCCAGCGGAAAGCGTGCCGCGATCGTCGGGGCTGGCCCGGCTGGGCTAGCCTGTGCCGATGTGTTGGCACGCAACGGCGTACAGGCCGTCGTGTTCGATCGTCACCCGGAAATTGGTGGCCTGCTCACGTTCGGGATTCCGTCGTTCAAACTGGACAAAGACGTTCTGATCCATCGTCGTGAAGTATTCAGCTCAATGGGCATCAACTTCCAGCTGAATACCGAGGTGGGGAAAGACATTTCTCTGGCTCAGCTTCTGGACGACTATGACACCGTTTTCCTCGGTGTGGGCACCTATCGCTCCATGAAAGCCAATATTGATAATGAAGAGGCACCCGGCGTCTTCGACGCGCTTCCTTTCCTGATCGCCAATACCAAACACGTTATGGGATTACCTGAATTAGACGATGAGCCCTATATCTCGATGGCGGGCAAACGCGTCGTCGTGCTCGGCGGTGGGGACACTGCGATGGACTGCCTGCGCACATCCGTTCGGCAAGGTGCGATATCTGTAACCTGCGCCTATCGTCGTGATGAAGCCAACATGCCCGGCTCGAAAAAAGAGGTGAAAAACTCCCGCGAAGAAGGCGTGGAGTTCATGTTTAACGTCCAGCCACAAAAAATCTGCCTCAATGAACAGGGCGAAGTGTGCGGTATTAGTCTGGTTCGTACCGAACTGGGCGAGCCTGATGCCAGCGGCCGTCGTCGTCCGCGCCCCATTCCTGGCTCGGAATTCATTCAACCCGCAGAAGCCGTAATAACCGCATTTGGTTTTCAGTCACACAGAATGCCATGGCTGGAAGAAGCGGACGTCGAGTTAGATAATTGGGGATACATCACTGCCCCTCTCGATAGTCAGATACCTTGCCAAACCAATCATCCGCGTATTTTTGCTGGCGGTGACGCCGTACGCGGTGCCGATCTGGTGGTTACCGCCATTGCGGATGGACGAAAAGCCGCATTGGGAATGATTGCGACAATGGGGCTGACCGCCGTAACCGGGGCCATTCCCGCCCACCCGCAACGCCCAGAGATGAACGCAACCCGCGAGGAGGTCCGCTCATGAATCAATTTGTTATCGCCGAAGCAGAAAAATGTATCGGCTGCCGGACTTGTGAGATCGCCTGCGCGGTCGCTCATAGCGGTGGCCAAAGTGCACAACTGCGGCCATCTCATTTCTTTCCCCGCCTGAAAGTGATTAAAAGCGCCAGCATCAGCGTACCCGTTCTTTGTCGCCAGTGTGAGAACGCCCCCTGTGCCAGCGTGTGCCCAAATGACGCGCTGGTGCGCGATCGAGACAGCGTTCAGGTTATCCAGTCCCGCTGCATCGGCTGCAAAAGCTGTGTGGTCGCCTGTCCCTTCGGTGCCATCAATGTGGTAACGAAAGCCTCAAATGACGAAAATACGCAAAGTGAAGTCCACAAGTGCGACTTATGCGTCGATGTAGCTTCAAGCCCTTCCTGTGTCAGCGTGTGTCCGACATCGGCGCTGCGATTAGTGACAGAGGATGAGTTGCGCAAGCAGACGCGGGAAAAACAACAGCGTTCCGCATTGGGATGGTCAAGCCATTAAACAGGCGGGAATGTGGCGGACAGGGAAGGATCGCTAAACAACACGCAATACAGAAAATTCGTTGTGCCTAATTAATAATTATCGCCGATTTATCCATCGATTTTTCTTTAGATCACATATTAGTCTGATAATATGCATTGGTAGTACCTGATAGGTTCCCATCTTTTATCACGATCATGGAGTGAACAATGACCTGCCATTTTGTCAGGTGGACAAGCACGGAAGCGCTTCCTGAATTACAAAGACTGCCTGATAGGCTCATCTCATCAACACAAAGTTTTTCAGCCAAACGCCGTGAGCGTTATCTGAAAAGCCGAGCGCTGCTGGCTGAGATGATGTTCTATTTTTTCGGTTATCCGCTGTTACCCACGCTGCTGGTGTCCCCTGAAGGACGTCCTTATTTTGCCGATCCTAATCTGCCCAATTTCAGCATCGGCTATGCAGGCAATACGATTGCTATCCTCCTGAGCGAAGAGGGAAGCGTCGGTATGGATATCGAAATCGTTCATGTCAGGCCAACAAATCAGACCGTCCCACAGATGCAGGCGCAAACGCAGGCTGAACAGGCGTGGATTGACGCTCAGCGCGACCCACTGGAAGCGGCAACGCAATTATGCACCATTCGTCAGTCGCTGGTGAAAATGCCTGGTGCAAATAGCCATCTTCCCCATAACCTTAAACTTCACCCCGCCTCCGGCAGGCTACGTTCAACCGACATACCAGCCGTAGAGGTGATGAGCGATGTTGATGATTATCTTGCATGGGCCTGCGCCCATATCCCCACGCTTAACCGACTCGTCATGTGGAAATACACATCGGCATCGGGCATGAGAAAGTCGGGGGAAATCTTACAGCAGCAGCGCCAGTCTGTACGCTATATGAAGTTAACCAGCCACACGATAGAAAAAGTCACCTCTACCGCATCACAGTAGCCAGTTGCCTCGTCGCTGGCTGAGGCTCCGGGAAACCCCGGAGCCACGAACCAATTAATGCCCGTCGATAAACACGATTTTCAGCAGGAACAGCAGTGCAACCACCACCACGCAAGGGCTGATTTCACGCCAACGCCCCGTCGCCAACTTCATCACACAGTAAGAAATGAAGCCCAGCGCGATCCCTTCAGTAATCGAGAAGCTGAACGGCATCATCACCGCGGTAATAAAGGCAGGAACGGCTTCGGTCAGGTCGTCCCACTTCACGCGTGCCAGGCTGGACGTCATCAATACGCCCACGTAAATCAGCGCGCCAGCGGCCGCATAGGCAGGCACCATACCCGCCAGCGGTGACAGGAAGATCACCAGCAGGAACAGCAGGCCAACAACCACAGCAGTCAGACCGGTGCGTCCACCCACGGACACACCTGAAGAACTTTCAATATACGCCGTAACGGATGATGTCCCGATAAATGAACCCGCCACAGAGCTGATGCTATCAACATACAGCGCCTGCTTCATACGCGGGAACTTACCGCGAGCATCGACCAGTCCAGCTTTGTCCGTCACGCCAATCAGCGTGCCAGAGGAGTCAAACAGGTTAACCAGCATGAAGGAGAAAATAATGCCGGACATCCCGAGGTTCAGCGCCCCCATCAGATCAACCTGACCGACCACCGACGTTACGCTTGGCGGCAGTGAAAACACGCCAGTAAATTTAACATCACCCAGCAACAGGCCGATTGAGGTCGTCACCACGATGGAAATCAGCACCGCGGCGTGAATATTACGTGAAGCCAGCGCCACAATGATGAAAAAGCCCAGAGCACCCAACAGCACGCTGTGTGAAGTCAGGTTACCAATCGTCACCAGTGTTTCAGGGTTGGGAACGATAATACCAGCGTTTTTTAGGCCCATCATGGCAATAAACAACCCGATACCACTGGCGATACCCAGACGCAGACTAAGCGGGATATTGGCGATCATCCAATAGCGAATCTGGAAGATAGTCAGCAACAGGAAACCGATTGCGCCCCAGAAAATAGCGCCCATCGCCACCTGCCATGGCAGCCCCATCGCACCTACGACAACAAAAGCGAAAAACGCATTCAATCCCATTGCCGGAGCCAGTGCCACAGGCAGGTTAGCCAGCAGCCCCATTAAAATACTGCCGAATGCCGCAATCAGACAGGTGGTCACAAAGACCGCTTTGGTATCCATCCCCGCGACGCCCAAAATCTGCGGGTTAACAAAAACGATGTAAACCATCGTCAAAAACGTCGTGAAACCAGCAATCGTTTCCGTACGTGCTGTAGTGCCATGTTGTTTAAGCTTAAACACGCGCTCCAGCAGGCCCTGCTCGGTAGCAGAACCGGGTTGTGATTTATTCATTAGTACCAATCCAAAGAAGGGAATAACTGTCGTCGGGTATCCTATAACAAAATTCTACGTTTTTACGTTGATCCCACGTTTTTTTTCATCAAATAAGAAGAACCTATTAATACCATGGCTATTACGCCGAAACCCCTCGTTTGAAACCCCTTAATTTTCTGCAAGATTGCCGTGAAAATAGCTTTATATACTCTAAATAATTCGAGTTTCAGGACAAAAACGGCAAGGCGTTTTTGAACAGCGCTTGCGCTGACCCCGAAGGGGTGAGGCCATAAGGCCGAATAACGCGGCAAGAGAAGGAATCCCGATGAGCTTACTCAAGTAAGTGATTCGGGTGACTGAACGCTGCCAACGCACATGCAACTTGAAGTATGACGAGTATAGGTCGCAATATTGGGTCAATTAGTTAAAGTAAGAGCAATCGCTTAATCCTGATCACTTAAGTCCATTTTTAGGAGAAACACGGGGATGAGGTTCCCGCAGGAAGCCTCGCCATGTGGTCGCTCCGTGTATTTCGGTTCTTACATGATCGGCATTAGGTATTTGCTTTATTTCATCGATAAGGATTAGTCATGCCCCGTATTGAATGCGTCTTCTTCGACTGTGATGGCACGCTGGTTGATAGCGAAGTGCTGTGTTGCCAGGCCTATGTGAATATCTTCATTCCGTATGGGGTGAACTTATCGCTGGAGGAGGTGATAAAAACCTACAAGGGCGTGAAGCTGTACGAGATTATTGCCCGCATCAGCCAGCAGCATGGCTTAACCGTATCGGTAGAAGACGCGGAGCGTCATTTCCGGCAAGAAGTGAAGCGTCTGTTCGATGAGTACCTGCAACCTATCGAGGGTGCACGTGAATTAGTGCAGTCCATCACCGTCCCGATGGCGGTGGTTTCCAACGGCCCGGTGAGTAAGATGCAGCATTCGCTCGGCCTGACGCACATGCTCGATTTGTTTGGCGACCATCTCTATAGCGGCTACGATCTGAAAAAGTGGAAACCCGACCCAGCGGTGTTGTATCACGCCGCCGAGCAGTTACAGCTTCCTGTTGAACACTGCATTCTGGTTGAAGATTCTGCCGCTGGCGTACAGGCGGGCATCGCGGCGGGCATTCCCGTGTTCTATTACTGCGCCGATCCCCACAACCAGCCGATTCATCACCCGCTGGTCACGATGTTTGACGATATGCGCGAACTGCCGCAAATCTGGCGCGAAAAAGGCTGGAATATCACGATGTAGCAGTACCACTCAGGCGACCAGACTCAGGCTTAATACCGATCGTTTCAGCATCGAGATACTCGGGGCGACCACAGGGGTGAGGCCTCCCTACGGGAACCTCCCCCTGTGTTTCCCCTAATAACGGGCTTCAGTGACCCGTATTCGTCTCAGGCTGGTTTATTCCGCCACCACAGCAGACGGCGCTTCGGCTGTTTTTCCTGCTGGTTAAAACGGGCGTTAACCCGGTTAGCCAGCAGTTCCAGCGACAGGCAAAACACAAAGTAGACCAGCGCGACAAACAGGAAAACTTCCATCGGGTAGACCATGCTGCGGTTATTGACCTGCGTAGCAAGAAAGGTCAGTTCGCCAACGCCGACAATGTAGGCCAGTGAGGTATCTTTAATCAGGGAAATCCACTGGTTAATAAAGGAAGGCACCATCATCCGCAGCGCCTGCGGAAGCACAATTTGCCACAGTACCTGCCAGCGGCTCAGCCCCAGCGAGAGTCCGGCCTGCCACTGACCACGCCCGATGGCGACAATGCCCGCCTTTACACCATGAGCCAGATATGCCGAGGCGATCAGCGCCAGCGCGCACACCACGGTAGTGATTTCAGGGATATCAACGCCAAAAACGATCGGCAACAGGAAGTAAGTCCAGAAAATCAGCATGATGACGGGAATCGCCCGAAAGAACCCGAGTACCATTGCCAACAGCGCGCTCCATACGCCTCGCGACATCGCCAGCGCCACGCCCAAAATCGTCCCTAAAACGGCAGAGGCGACGCCCGCCAGCAGGCTCATCGACAGCGTCAGCGCCGCGCCACCCAGTGGCCCCTCTGGGAACGTACCCCACATCAAATAGCCGATATTATCGGTGATAACGGTAAAATCCATCTCAGTGCTTCTCCGCCAAACCACGTTGCTGACGCCACATGCCCCAGCCTTCCATCACGGCAATAATCACGATGTACAACACCGTCGCCACGCCAAATGCCTGAAACGTACGCAAGGTTTCCGTTTCCACCTGACGCGACGCGTAGGACAACTCGGCGACGCCAATTGCCATCGTCAACGACGAGTTCTTAACGATATTCATGTACTGCCCAAGCAGCGGCGGCAGAGCAATCTTTAGCGCTTGCGGCAGCACCACGTAACGCATGGATTGCCAGCCCGTTAACCCCAGAGCATGCGCGGCATACTTCTGCCCACGCGCCACGCCGCGAATACCGGAGCGGATCTCTTCCGCAATGAACGCGCTGGAGTAGAGCGTCAACCCGGCCAATCCAGCCAAAAATTCAAAAGAAGGCCACGCTAATGTCGTGCCCAACAACGAGATGGTATGAGGGGTATTCAGCCATTGCATCATCTCTGAGGGGAAAAGCTGCCCAGCACCGAAATACCAAAAAAACAGCTGTACTAGCAGCGGCGTATTACGAAATAGCGAGCTATATGCCACAACGGCGCCACGCAACACGTGAATCTGACTGTCTCTGGCCGCTGCCAGCAGAAAACCCAACACCGTAGACAGAACGATCGTACCGAGGGAAATACCCAGTGTGATCAGGAAACCGTGCCACAGCCAGATAAGATATTGGGGAGCCAACAGCCACGACTCAAGCGATTGCAGCGCCGTATCCATACGTTTTATCTCTCTTTGTCATTATCACGAGGTACAAATAGAAACGCCCTCTGCAATAGGATGCAGAGGGCTAGGATCATAGCACTGAATGCGTTAGCTATCAGGATTTAGGCTGCTGATCCAACGGGGCAAAGGTGAAATCACCGCGCGGTTGAGATGATTTCGTGCTCGGCCCGAACCAGCGATCGTAAATGGTCTTCGCTTCGCCCTGTTTTTCCAGATTAATCAGCGTGTCGTTAATCTTCGCTGTCAGACGCTCTTCGCCCTTCGGAATACCAACACCTTGATATTCTTTGGTAATGCTGAACGGAGAAATTTCGAATTCGGCCTTCTGTGCATCAGGCACGTTAGCCAGCAAGCCGACCAGTTTGGCATCATCCTGCGTGATAGCCTGAACATTGCCGTTACGCAGCGCGGCAAAAGCCAACGGCGTATCGTCGTAAGAAATCACTTTGGCGGTCGGGTAATGTTCGCGCAGGGTAATTTCCTGCACGGTGCCCTTATCCGCACCGATACGCAGCGTTTTGATGTCGTCCGGCGTTTTCAATACGCCTTTACGGGCGATGAATTTTTGTCCGGTCGCGAAGTAAGGAATACTAAAGTTAACCTGCTTGGCGCGCTCATCGGTAATAGTGAAATTCGCGGCAATCAGATCGACTTTCTGCGAACTTAGCAGAGGAATACGGTTAGCCGGATTGGTCGCACGCAGCTCAACCTTCACGCCCAGCGCCTTACCAATTGCCTCGGCGATATCCACATCATAACCCACCAGCTTTTTGCTCTGCGGATCGACATAGCCAAACGGCGGATTGCTGTCGAAAACGGCAATTTTCACCACGCCCGCCTTCTGAATATCATCCAGTTTGTCTGCTTGTGCAGCACCAGAAACGGAAGCCAACCCGGCCAACAACGTCACGGTCAAAATATGCTTTTTCATTCCCTGCCCCTTAATTATTGCTGTATTAACAGCAGGCTATCAGCAGGGTGAAAACGCGGGAAATAACATAAATAGCTATAATATAACCTTATGTTACTTCGGTATTCTGGCAGATTATCCTGACTCAGGTACGGCTAGGTAGATTGATGGAAAACGGCAGACTACCGGCGAGTACGTCATCCATTTGGCAGGCTACCTCATCAAAGAGCGCATAGCGTCGGCGGTATTCTGCCCGCTTGCGGCTGGGAATGTCCTGTTCAGACTTTCTCGGAAGCGATAACGGCAGCGTAATGTTGCCATCAGACCGCGGTTGACCACCGTGAGCGAAAAGGAAAGCATTGTAGTCGGCCAGAAAAACATGGCGTTTCTTACTGCGATAGCGCCAGTGTTTATAGATATGCGTTTCGTTACTGACTGCGATAACGCGCGCCAGATTAAGGCCACGAGCCAGGTTAAGCAAGCCTTCCAGAAGAATGCGTTTGGGGAACAGGCTGTGGCAATCTCGCGTCGCACCCTGAATAACGTGATGCGGCGTTTGTGCATCCGGCCCTTGGATTCCACCGATAAACAGGCTCATTTCCCCCTCAATGCGCAGGATGGAGAATGTCATCTGTGCCAGCACGTGCTCGCTGGTCTCAAGCTGTAGGGAAAGTTCACCTTCCTTACACATTTGATCGTTAGTCATCAGGCGAAGCGTGTAATTTTCACCGCCTTTTCCCTGAAAATTGGCCAATACATTACCGCCCCCGTTCTGGCTATATAGCAAACGCTGGCGGTGTGACGGCAATGATTGAATAAAACGGTAATGATCCATTAAGGCCGTACAGGTTTGATGTGCCGGCAGTGACGCCATCAGGTAGGGGCGCTGGAGCTTACTATAAAGCTCATTGCCGTCACGTTGAAAAATATCCTGTACGGGATAATCGACGATAAAACTGAGCCATTTCATGGTCAGCAGCGGGTGAAGCATCACTCGGGATGTATATTTTATACGCCACTGGAGACTCTCCCAGCGCCGATCCGGCTTATGTTTACCCGTTGCTAATGCCAGTAACAGGGAGAATGCGGCACGAAACTGGGTCTTCGTACTGCCAATTGATTGTGTAGAGGTAATGTCCATGAATGCCACCATGATTAAGATGACGAAATCGTAACGGGACATTCATCAATGAAACTAAAATCGCGACGCCGAAAAAGCAGCGTTCTCTCGTTCGTTGAAGATTAATTTAAGATAGGCGCTCACCTAATGGCGATCGTTTAAGCATCGAGATACTCGGGCGACCACAGGGGTGAGGCCTCCCTGCGGGAACCTCCCCCTGTGTTTCCCTAACAACGGGCTTAAGTGACCTGTATTAGGTGCTCGCCTGTTTTTCCTGATGTACTCAGCGTAACGCCACTTTTCCTCCAGACAGCACCAGCCAGGTCATCATCCCCCCAATGAGTCCCCAAAACGCCGCGCCAATGCCCCACAGCGTTAATCCAGACGCGGTAATCAGGAAAGTGACCACCGCCGCATCGCGCTGCTCTTCATCCAGCAAGGCGCGGTACAAGCTACCCGAAATTGTGCTGAGCAACGCTAAACCAGCGATAGCATGAATCAGCGGCTGCGGCAGCGCGGTAAAAAGCTGCCCGATCGATCCACCGAAAACGCCCGCCAGTAGATAAAATCCACCTGCCGCGACAGCGGCAAGATAGCGTTTTTTTGGATCGGGATGCACATCTGATCCCATACAGATCGCGGCAGTAATCGCGGCAATACACACAGAAAAGCCGCCGAACGGCGTCAATATCAACGCGATTAATGCCGTAATAGTAATCAGCGGCGATACGGGAATCTGATAGCCCGCGGCTTTCAGCGTGGCAACGCCCGGTGCGTTCTGCGACGCCATAGTGACAATGAAAAACGGAATGCCGACACCCAGCAGAGACGCCCACGAAAAATGCGGCGCGATAAATTCCGGCACGGCAAATACCAGCGGCGAATCAGAAACCGCAATTTGCCCACGCCATAACGCTAGCAACAGGCCTGCAAGCAGCGTTAACACAATGGCAAAGCGGGGTAGCAGCCGACGGCTGAGCAAATACGTCACGCACATCGCAAAAGCGAGCCAGAAATCCTGTTGCAGAGAAAGAAAGGCATCTGCACCAAAGCGCAGCAGAATCCCTGCCAACATCGCAGCAGAAATGGCTTGTGGAATAACGTTCATCAAGCGGGCAAACAGACCCGTAATCCCGCAGATAAAAATAAGCGCAGAAGAAAACAGGAATACGCCGATCGCCTCATTGAGCGATGTGCCCGGCAGACTGGTGACCAATAGCGCCGCCCCCGGCGTTGACCACGCAGCCAGTATTGGCGCACGGTAATACAGCGATAGGCTAATGGACGCCAGCCCTTGGGCAATCCCCAACATGCTTAACCAGCCGCCGATTTGTAGCGTACTGGCACCCGCCGCTTCCGCCGCCTGAAAAATGATGGCGGCCGAGCTGGTGTAACCCACCAGTACCGCAACAAAACCGGCGACGAAGGTCGAAAACGTGACATCTTTTAGCGCAAATGACGCAGGCATGGTATAGCATCCCACTCTTATCGTGCGCTATAACGCACAGAAAGCGTTAACATAGCAGCGTGCGTTATAACGCACAAGCAGGAGCCAACATCGATGTCTGATGAGTTAACTTGCCGTATTGGCGATACATTGAAAGCGTTAAGGCAGGAGAAAAACTGGAGCCTCACGCGAGCAGCGGAAGAAACGGGTGTCAGTAAAGCGATGCTCGGTCAGATCGAGCGCGGTGAATCCAGCCCGACGGTCGCGATTCTGTGGAAAATTGCGACGGGCCTAAATGTCGCGTTCTCAACCTTTATTGAACCGACGCTCACGGATGAAGACGTGACGTATCGCTCAGGGGCTGGTTCAACATTCAGGGAAAATGCCGCAGGAATGCGCGCGGTGCCACTCTTTCCCTACGACGAAAAACTGCATTTCGATATGCTGGTTATTGAGCTAGCTGCGGGTGCCAGCAGCACGTCATCGCCACATGAAAACGGGGTGATCGAGCATATTATTGTGTTGGAAGGCCAATTGGAGATTACCGTTGATGGGCAGACCCACTTATTGTCCACCGGGGATGCTCTACGCTTTGCCGCCGACAGAGAGCACAGCTACCACAATCCTACCAACACCACGGTGCGCTTCCACGATTTGATTCACTATCTGTAACCTGAGCGATTTCTGTCCCAATAGGTTTAAAAATCAAATAAATAGATATTGATAGCAAAAATACGTATTAGACAATCGACGCGCGCGCAATAGAATTTCTTCCCATTCGTTTTATGGGGTTAACGTTCTATGGGTCAGTTAAAAGCCAATACCGCACATCGTGCGAGTTTATTCTCACGGTGCATTACGCCGTTATTCTTGTTCTCCGTATTTTCAGCCGCTTCACCAGAGGCAACGGCCAAATTAACCATTGCGATGGATGGCGCTTCTCCGCCTTATAATTACAGTACCTCAAACGGAAAAATCGAAGGGTTTGAAGTAGACCTCATTAACGACCTGTGCAAAAGAATCAACGAAGAATGCACCGTGGTTAGCCAATCCTGGGAAGGCATTATTCCCGCCCTGCTCGCTAAAAGATACGATGCCATCATGTCGGGCATCTCTATTACGGAAGAGCGAAAAAAACAGATAGATTTTACCCATCCTTATTCGACCACACCCAGTTGGCTGGTTGGCTCAGAGGCGCTGTTTAAAAATATCACCACATCAGACGCCGCTATCGCCGCACTCAAAGGGAAATCTCTCGGCGTCCAGCGCGGGACCATTCAGCAAGCGATTGCCGATAACACCTTTCGCCAGCAGGGTGTCGAGATTAAGGAATACGACACCGACGATAACCTGAAAATCGATCTGGAAGCAGGGCGTTTGGATGCCGTATTAGGCGTATCGGTCAATCTCACCCCGCTACTGGAAGGCCAGCATCAGGACACCTTTATTCGATTCGGACCAGAAATCGCCGATGAGGGCGGTATCGGTATCGCGCTGCGTAAAGATGAACAGGCCTTAAAGGAAAAACTCAATAACGCCATTGACGCCGCAATCCATGATGGCACGGTGTCGGCGTTATCCATCAAATGGCTGAAGTTCGATTCCATTCCTAAAACGCCGTCAGCATGAGTGCCTTCGATTGGAATTGGCTGTTTCTGTTGATACAGGCGGCTTGGGTAACGCTGTATGTCGCAGGGTTCAGCTTTATTCTTGCCGTACTGATCGCTATTGTCGTCGTTTACGGACGTTTGTCCTCCCGTCCGGTGTTGTGCCGGGCGGCGCAAGCCTATGTTTGGATACTGCGCGGCGTGCCCGATTTATTGATTATTTATTTCTTTTTCTTCGGCGGTATCCTCTTCCTGAGCGATATTTCCGCGTTTCTGGATAGTGCCGCCATCGTTCCGTCCCCCGTTATCACGGGAATTATCGCCGTGGGGATTACCAGCTCTGCGCTGCTGTCGGAAGTGTTCCGCGGTGCCGTCCTCGCTATCGATAAAATCTATATTGAATCGGCAACCGCCTTTGGTATGACGGGGCGAAAGCTGCTCACCCGCATTATTATTCCCTTAGCGCTGCCCACGGCGTTACCCGGCATTGGCAATATCTGGTTAACCACCTTGAAAGCCTCATCGCTCGTGTCCGTGGTCGGTGTCATGGAGATTCTGCGACAAGCCCAAATCGCCGCAGGCTCAACGCGTCTACCGTTTGTTTTTTATTCGATAGCAGCCTTGTTGTATATGGTCGTGGCACTAGCGTCATCCTGGTGGGTAGGCGGATGGGAGCGACGCATCGCGGCGAAAAAAGGGGCCGCGCAATGAACGGAGAATGGCTCACTACCGTAACCTCGCTACTCGCTGGCGTGCCGTTAACACTAGCAATCACCGCATCGACCTTATTATTCAGCGTGTTGATCGGTATCGGATTGTCGCTTTTAAAAACATCCAGAAGCAAAGGACTGGTGCTGCTGACGGATGGCTATCTTTTTGTTTTCCGTACCGTTCCGGTGCTAGTGCAGCTATTTATCGTCTATTACGGTGCCGGGCAATTTTCTTTCATACGCCATAGCGTTCTCTGGCCCTATTTTCGCGATCCCCTCTGGTGCGCCATCATCGTGTTATCGCTTTATCAGGCTTCGTACGTCTGTGAAGTCTTTCGTGGCGGTCTACGCGCCGTTGATAATGGAATGATCGAAGCGGGGAAAAGTCTGGGGCTGTCGACGGTCAAGATTTACCGTTTTATTGTCTTTCCGCTGGCGTTACGTCAGGCACTACCCGCCTACAGTAACGAAGTCGGCCGCGCCATTCAGGTCACGTCGTTAACCTCCACGATTACGCTCGCAGAAGTCACCGGTATCGCCAGAACCATCATTAGCAAAACGTACAGCGTGTTTCCGGTCATTACCGTCGCAGGCGTGATCTATATCGCCATTACGCTTGTCGCTACGGGCATCATTTATCGTCTGGAACGTCATCTGACAAATTATCGTCATGATAAAAAATCGGCCAGTCAGCCCCATAAGCTTCGCGCAAAAAACAGTGCATCCTAAACATGACAACACATTTTCATTCTGGTGCGATGACCGATAGCCGTGACGCTATTTTACGGGTCAGCCATCTGAGTAAACATTACGGCGCGATTAGCGTGCTACATGACATCTCATTACAAGCGCGCAAAGGGGACGTGGTTTCGCTACTTGGCCGTTCCGGTTCAGGGAAATCTACGTTATTGCGCTGCCTGAATTTCCTCGAATTAGCGGATACAGGCAATATTTCATTGCTGGACGAAACAATCTCGCTATCACCCTCATGCGATCCACGACACCTCAGCGCCGCGATTACCCGTCTACGCCGGCGAATAGGCATGGTTTTTCAAAATTACCGCCTTTGGCCCCACCTCACGTTATTGCAAAACATCACGGAGGTTCCCACTCAGTTATGGCATACCCCAAAACAAGTAGCGATCGAGCAAGCAGAACACTTGCTCCAGCGGGTGGGGCTATATCAACGAAAACACCACTATCCGTCGCAGTTATCTGGCGGACAACAGCAGCGCGGCGCGATTGCCAGAGCCTTAGCGGTCAATCCTGAAATACTCCTGCTAGACGAACCCACATCGGCCCTCGACCCAGAGCTCGTTGGTGAGGTACTGGCAGTCATCCGTTCTCTGGCGCAAGAAGGGAGAACGATGGTGATCGTCACGCACGAAATTGCCTTTGCACGTGAAGTATCCGATCAGATTTTATTCTTACATCAGGGGCGCATTGATACACAAGGGTCGCCGGATGCCCTGTTCAGCGGCGGCGGTTCGGATCGCTTCAACACATTTATACAGGCATTATGATCGTTGAGCGTTATGCACTCGCTCACAAAAAAAGGAACCAGAAATGACGAAAGCACAGGCAACAGGACATTGGGCGGAACGCGATCGCAAGGTCGTTCAGCACGTCAGCGGGAACCGTGCCAATAAAGAACGTTTTGTGTTGGTCAAAGGTAAAGGGAGCACGGTATGGGATGAACATGGCCGTGCCTTTCTCGACGCTCATGCGGGAGCCTGGCTGGCTCAGGTAGGTCACGGGCGCCGGGAGTTGGCACAGGTGGCCGCTCAGCAAATGGAACAGTTGGCGCACTTCACGACAGCAGCCTACTTTGCTAATCCCCCGTCTATCGAGTTAGCCGAGAAACTCATTTCGCGTGCGCCCCGAAATATAGGAAAAGTTCGGTTCATGAGCAGCGGTTCAGAAGCCGATGATGAGGCGTTACAGCTTGTACGCCTTTTCCACCAGCGCCGTGGCGAACCACAACGAAAAAAAATACTGGTTCATCGTGGTGCTTTTCATGGCCGTACCTATGGCGGTTTAGAGCTGATGGGCATCCATCAGGGAAATGGCGATGCTCAGGTCATCCAGTTAACGCCGCCGTGGTCCTATCATTCCGAGTGGTTCAACCAGCAGAGCGCGACAGATTTCTGCTTACAGGAATTGGACGAGGCGATTCGCGAACACGGAGCCGAAAATATTGCCGCCCTATTTGGCGAACTGGTTTGGGGGCCTGCGGGCATGATCCCAGCCCCGGACGACTATTGGCCGAAGGTTGCCGCGTTGCTGAAGAAACACGGCATTCTGTTTGTGGTTGATGAAGTGGTGACAGCCTTCGGCAGAGCCGGAGCCTGGTTTACCGCCAATGATTATCAGCTCACACCCGATGTGATCGTTCTGGCGAAGGGAATTGCCAGCGGATATATGCCGATTGCCGCTCTGCTGCTCAGCGAATCATTCGCAGAAACCATTGAAGGTGCTGGTGGTGGTGGATCGTTCGCAGGGCATCTGGTTGCCTGCGCCGTCGCCAGCGCTAATATCGATATCATCGAGAATGAGCAATTGGTTCAGGCTTCCCGCACGCGCGGCGAACAGTTACTTAGCGCGTTGGCACCATTAAACGATCTGGGGATAGTCGGCAATATTCGCGGTCGCGGGTTAATGATTGGTCTGGAACTGGTGGCGGATAAGGCCACGAAGGTATCGCTCTTCCGCCACTATCCCGAACTGCTGGCAGAGATTCCTCGGTACGCACGTGAAGAGGAAGGGGTCATTCTGTCTATTCATGGTGGCGCACTGTCGCTGACACCGCCGCTGGTCATTACTGCTGACGAGGTGGATCGGCTTGTACATACGGTGGAAAACACGCTGAAGCATGCCACCGCGTGGATCGGTCGTCAGTAATCACAAAAAAACTAACGCCCTGCAAGCAGGGCGTTAATAAGAGGCTAAGCGCGGAATCGCGTTACTCTTCCGCTTTCTTGTCTTTCTCAGCCAACAGCTTTTCCAGCGCATCACCACCAAGGTGGCGAAAATCCTGACCTTTGACAAAGTAGAAGATAAATTCGCAGATGTTCTGACAACGATCGCCGATACGCTCAATAGAACGGGCGCAGAACAACGCCGTCAGTACACTCGGGATAGTACGAGGATCTTCCATCATGTGAGTCATCAACTGACGCACAATCCCTTCGTACTCTTTATCCACTTTCTTATCTTCACGATAAATACGGATTGCTTCGTCCAGATCCATACGGGCAAAAGCATCCAACACATCATGCAGCATCTGCACGGTGTGGCGGCCCAATGATTCCAGACTCACCAGCAGCGGCTGATGCTGATGGGAGAATTTCTCCAGCGCGGTGCGACAGATTTTATCCGCCACATCGCCGATACGCTCCAGTTCAGAGATGGTTTTGATGATCGCCATCACCAAACGCAGATCGCTGGCGGTCGGCTGACGTTTCGCAATAATGCGCACGCAGGCCTCATCGATCGCCACTTCCATCATGTTAACTTTGGCGTCGCCTTCAATCACCTGCTGAGCCAGCTCCGCATCCTGATTATGCATCGCGGTAATCGCATCACTCAGCTGTTGCTCCACCAGCCCGCCCATAGTCAGGACCTGCGTGCGAATGTGTTCCAGTTCGGCGTTAAACTGACCGGAAATGTGTTTGTTCAGATTCAGATTATCCATGATGCTTTCCTAATCAACCGTAACGGCCGGTGATGTAATCTTCAGTCTGCTTCTGCCGTGGGGCAGTAAACAGGGTATCAGTATCGCTGAACTCAATCAGCTCACCTAAATACATAAACGCCGTATGATCTGAACAACGCGCTGCCTGCTGCATGTTATGCGTCACGATGACCACGGTGTAATCTTTTTTCAGCTCAGAGATCAGCTCTTCAATGCGACCGGTAGAAATCGGGTCGAGTGCAGAACAAGGTTCATCCAGCAGCAAGACATCCGGGCGAATCGCAATACCACGCGCAATACATAAACGCTGCTGTTGACCACCAGACAGGCTGTAGCCGCTCTGATGCAGCTTATCTTTCGTTTCCTGCCACAGCGCCGCTTTGGTTAGCGCCCACTGAACACGCTCATCCATATCCGCGCGAGACAGCTTCTCAAACAGGCGAACACCAAACGCAATGTTATCGTAAATGGACATCGGGAACGGCGTCGGCTTCTGGAAAACCATCCCCACCTTGGCACGCAGCAGCGCGATGTCTTGCTTATCGGTCAGGATGTTATTGCCATCCAGCAGGATATCGCCCTCGGCGCGCTGCTCAGGGTAGAGCTGATACATTTTGTTCAACGTACGCAGCAGCGTGGATTTACCACAGCCGGACGGACCGATAAACGCGGTAACCTGATTCGCGGCAATATCCAGCGTAATGTTTTTCAACGCATGGAATTTTCCGTAATAGAAATTCAGATCGCGTACCTGGATTTTGTTGGATGTCTCAGTAGCCATACTCATCAAGACTTCTCTCTTTTTCCTGGCGATGACTGGCAACGCCTTGAATTTGTTTAGTGTTTTTCAGCTAATTACTGTTTTTAGCGAATTAGTGTTTCTTCGCAGAGAAAATAACACGCGCCAGAATATTCAGTAGCAGAACGCACAGCGTAATCAGCAGTACACCCGCCCAGGCCAGCTGTTGCCATTCCACAAACGGGCTCATAGCAAACTTAAATATGGTGACCGGCAGGTTAGCAATCGGATGCATCAGATCCGTGCTCCAGAACTGATTCGACAGCGATGTAAACAGCAGCGGCGCCGTTTCCCCCGCAATACGTGCGATAGCCAGCAGCACCCCGGTGATAATGCCCGATACCGATGCTTTCAGCGTAATCGCAGAAATCATTTTCCATTTCGGCGTACCCAGTGCATAAGCCGCTTCACGCAGGCTATCCGGCACCAGTTTGAGCATATTCTCTGTGGTACGAATCACAATCGGCACCTGCAACAGCGCCAGTGCAATCACACCCGCCCAACCGGAGAAATGCTGCATCTTGGCTACCACTAGCGTGTAGACAAACAACCCAACCACAATGGAAGGCGCTGACAGCAGAATATCGTTGATGAAGCGAATCACTTCGGCGATCCAGGATTTACGACCGTATTCCGCCAGATAGATGCCCGCCATAATCCCCAGCGGCGTACCCAACAGGGTTGCCCATAGAATTAGCAATCCGCTACCAACGATGGCATTCGCTAATCCACCACCTGCCGTATTAGGCGGCGGTGTCATCTCGGTAAACAATGCCAAAGACATGCCATCGATGCCTCGAGTCACCGTCGAGAACAGTATCCAAATCAGCCAAAACAGGCCAAAAGCCATCGTGGACATGGATAAGAACAGCGCAATGCGGTTTTTCTGGCGACGCCAGGCCTGCATTTTACGTCGCGAGCGTGCCAGTGCGGCTTCTTGCTCTATGCCTAATGTCGCCATTAGCGCGCCCCCTCATTTTTTGCCAGACGCATCACCATCAGCTTTGAACACGCCAGAACAATAAAGGTAATAACAAACAGGATCAGACCCAGCTCCATCAGCGCCGCTGTGTGCACGCCGGATTCGGCTTCGGCGAATTCATTCGCCAACGCAGAGGTAATACTGTTGCCCGGCATATACAGCGACGCGCTGTCGAGCTGGTAAGTGTTCCCAATGATAAAGGTAACGGCCATGGTTTCCCCCAAGGCGCGCCCCAATCCCAACATCACCCCGCCGATGACACCATTCTTGGTGTAAGGCAGCACAATGCGCCAGATCACTTCCCACGTCGTACAGCCGATGCCGTAGGCGGACTCTTTCATCATGACTGGCGTTTGCTCAAACACGTCACGCATGACCGCTGCAATATAAGGGATAATCATGATGGCCAAAATAACGCCAGCTGCCAGAATACCAATCCCGAACGCCGGGCCAGAGAACAGTGAACCAACAATAGGGATACCGGACAGGACGTTGCCTACTGGCTGCTGGAAATATTTGGCAAATAGCGGAGCAAAGATAAACAGCCCCCACATGCCGTAAACAATACTTGGTATGGCCGCCAGCAATTCAATCGCCACGCCAAGCGGGCGTTTCAACCAAGCTGGTGCCAGCTCTGTCAGAAATAACGCAATCCCGAAGCTAATCGGAATCGCAATAATCAGTGCGATCAGTGAGGTTACGACGGTACCGTAAATAGGAACCAGTGCACCAAACTGCTCTGCGGGCGCATCCCACTCTTTCGTCCACAAGAAGGCAAAACCGAACTTCTCGATGCTAGGCCAGGACGCCACAATCAGGGAAACAATGATGCCTCCCAACAGCAGGAGCGTGACCAGCGCCGCCAGTTTTACCAGCGTGCTGAAGAGGATATCGCCATATTTTCCCGGGGCTTTGATAGTTGGCTTGTACTCCGCCATACGTCTCTCTTCTCGTTTTAACTGCATTTAATAAGCTATTGAAGGCAGAGAGGTTGCTATCACCTCTCCGCCTCGATACGACGTGTTATTCCACTACCGTATTTCCAGCACCTGACAACCTCATCACGCTCTGGTTATCAACACGACTGGTCGATACAATAATTAATACAGTGCTTTACCGCTGCTGTCTTTTACCTGGGTTTTCCAGGCAGCACGGATTTGCTCAACCACTTCTTTCGGCAGTGTGGCGTAGTCCAGCGCTTCGGCTTGCTCGCCGCCTTTCTTGAACGCCCAGTCGAAGAATTTCAACACTTCAGCGCCCTGCTCAGGTTTATCCTGCTTGGTGTGAACCAGGATGAAGGTGGTTGAGGTGATCGGCCATGCATCAGCGCCTTTCTGGTTCGTCAGATCCTGAGCGAAAGACTTGCTCCAGTCGATCTCTTTAGCCGCATTGCTGAAGCTGGTGCCAGTTGGGCTAACCGCTTTGCCATCGGCAGAAATCAGTTTGGTGTAAGCCAGGTTGTTCTGCTTGGCATACGCGTATTCTACGTAACCAATAGAACCAGGCAGACGCTGTACGAACGCTGCGATACCATCGTTACCTTTACCGCCCAGACCGGTCGGCCAGTTCACAGTAGAACCCGCACCAATCTTCTCTTTCCACTCTGGATTCACTTTCGCCAGATAGCTGGTGAACACGAAAGACGTACCAGAACCATCAGCGCGACGAACGACAGCGATATCCTGATCCGGCAGCTTGGCATTCGGGTTCAGTTTGGTAATTGCCGGGTCGTTCCATTTTTTGATGTTGCCCAGGTAGATATCACCCAGTGTTTTACCGTCCAGCGTCAATTCGCCAGATTTGATACCAGGAACGTTCACTGCCAGTACCACGCCACCGATAACGGTTGGGAACTGGAATAAACCATCCTGTGCTAATTTGTCGTCAGCCAGAGGCGCGTCAGAGGCACCGAAATCTACCGTTTTAGCGATAATTTGTTTTACACCACCAGAAGAACCGATGCCTTGATAGTTAACTTTATTACCGGTTTCTTTTTGATAGGAATCAGCCCATTTGGCATAAACAGGCGCAGGGAATGTCGCACCGGCACCGGTGAGGTTAGCAGCAAAAGCAGAAAATGCCGTCAGAGAAAAGGTTGCCGCAACAACACTGGCAAGAGTGGTACGCATCAGTTTCATAATCCCTCCTGTGGGATACTCGACGTGTCGACGTAGAGCCGTTATCAAATCAGAGTTATCAAATCAGAGTGTAGTTCGCAGGAGGAAAAATAGGACAATTTAGTGACAGTAAAATGTACGCAATGTGACAGTTTTATGACAAGCAAGAAAATCGCTTGGCAGCATAGGGTATAGGAGGTGGCGCCAGCTGCCGTAGCGCCAAATTTAGGGGGATCTCAGAGACGTTTATCACGGTAACTGGCGATGAGACATCCCAATAATGACAGGAAGCACAGTAATAACATCGCCGTCTGATAACCCTGTTCCGTACGATGATAGAGTTGTGTGACAAACGCCAATCCTACCGCACCGCCCAAATTATGCAACGTCCAGGAAATACCGATGGCAACCCCCTGCTGTTCAGCATGTACAGCCTTGAGCGCGGCCAGAACAGAGGGACCTAAGATGCATCCCCAGCCCACGCCCATTAAGGTAAAAGCCACTATCATGGTGCCTAACGCACTCTCACGATCGAGCATGCTTTGTAAACCCGCAGACAGCCCGAGCATAAGAAAGCCAGCCATCAGTATCCATCGAGGGCCGATGCGGTCCGCCAAACGCCCCACCCACGGCGAAATTAACGCCATCGCGGCCGTTGTAGGCAATAGCAACAGGCCAATCACAGCATCACGATAATGATGCGTCGCATGAAGATGAATCGGCATGAGAAAAAAAGCGCCGCAGTAGAAAAAAGCCAGTAGCGATGTCAGTACACAGATTCGGAGAAAAGCAGGCTGCCGTAATAAATCGATATCGATCAGAGGGAAAGGCTCTCGCCGCTCAACCCGAATTAGTCCCCCTAGCGCCACCAGCGCCAGTAAAAAACAGGCTAACGATGGCAGGCTCAACCATCCCCAGCGATCGCCTTGATTGATAACCAACAGTGCACTGGCAACGGAAAGGATAAAAAAGAGTAACCCTTTACCATCCAAAGGCGGCGCTTGCGCTACGCGAGATTCCCGCACCTGACCGAGACAAAAAACAAAACTCACTGCGATCAGCGGAACATTAAGCAAGAACACCCACCTCCAGCCCAGAACATCCACCAGAAGACCACCAGCCACGGGGCCAATAGCCAATCCCAACCCATTGACGGCAAACAAGATACCTAACACGCGCCCGTGGTGCTGAGCTGGATAAATATCAACCAAAATAACCGTTGTTGCAGTATATAAAACGGCGCAAGATGCCCCCTGCAAAAAACGCCACCCAATCAGTTCATTCACACTGCCCGACAGACCCGCTCCCAACGATGCCACGCCAAACACCGCCATACCAATATAGAGTACACGCCGACGACCCGCGCGATCGGCTACCCTTCCAACGATGACCATGCTGGTACACAGCGCCATAATGAATATTCCCATCACCCACTGCACATGAGCGATACCGGCACCAAACTGCTGTTGAATGGCCGGAATGGCGGTATTCACAATCGTAAAATCAATACAGCCAAGAAAACTCGCAATACAAATGCCCGTCAAAGCTCGCCACTGATGGGCAATAACCGTCTGTGGCGAGGGAACACTCGCGTTCATGGCCAATTCCTCTGAAACGTCTGAAAGAGAAAAAGTCTACCTTGCGATAGCCTTCTCCATTCAGGGCATATTTTCGCTTAATATGGGAAAAATTATCGCCAATAGAGAACAGACATGATTTCAAGTGAGCGGTTAAACAACATACGGGCGTTTGTGCAGGCCGTTCAGGCTGGGGGATTCGGCCGAGCCGCAGATCAACTCGGGCTTTCCCGCTCCACGGTCGGCAAAGCAATAGCGCGGCTGGAAGCAAGATTACAGATCAAATTATTTCATCGAACCACGCGCAGTCTGTCATTAACAGATGAAGGCGTGCTGTTTTATGAGGACTGCGTTAAAGCATTAGCTGCGCTGGAAGAGGCAGAAAATCGGCTGGCGGCACGCACGGTAATCCCTTCCGGCAATCTGCGCGTAACATTGCCAGAACGATTCGGACAGCGGTGGATAATGCCTGAGTTATTGCGCTTAACGCACCGTTTTCCGGCATTACATATTGATGTTCAGTTCTCCAATCGCCTTGTCGATCTAGCCGAAGAAGGGATGGATTTCGCTATTCGGATAGGTGAAATCGGAGAGCATACAGGATTAATCGCACGCAGAATGGGCGAACAACGGCAGGTTTTATGCGCGTCTGCAGATTATCTGGCACAAAGCGGGCATCCTCAACAGCTAAGCGACTTAGCCACGCATCAGGGAATCGGCCTACTACGCAATGGACAGGCGCAGCCATGGAAAGTCGAGAACGCAAAAGGAGGGAGCCAATGTGTTTTACCACCAACCCGACTGCGATTAGGCAATATGGATGCAGTGATGATGGCAGCGTTGTCCGGCCACGGCATTGCACAACTGCCACAATGGCTAGTCGCTGATGCCTTACGTAAAGGCGAGTTAGTCGACGTGTTGGCAGGCTGTTGCGGAGCAGGGCTGCCCATACATATGGTGTGGCTCAAAGGACTCACCATGCCCCTGAGACTCAGAGCTGCGATCGATTCACTACTGGCAGCCTTTACCCCCCACGCTCCGTGGGAATAAAACATCGACCTGCGCTAGCCATGTATACCGGGCAATAGCGATATTCCTGTCACTTGTGAGAAATCTGTAACAATTGTGCTTTATGGTAATGATCGATCTAACAGCACGATGATTTTATTTTTTTGTAAATAACGACATTATCCTCTGGTTTTACGTCATTGGTTTTAAAAAAACCTGACAATTACGGTGGATAAAAGTCAAAAACGCCAAAAATAAAATGAGAAGCGTGCGTGTGTCATGACGACAGCCATTTAGGCATTAACCACAGGTGTTAAAGAGGAGATCGACATTGAAAAGAAGAACCTTCATACAATCTGCGGCGCTCCTGCCGCTCGCCATGCAACTCCCGGTTCATGCCAGCACCGCCGATCTATGCGTAAGCCAACCCAGCAATCGTGATAAAGAAAAAAGGTTATCTATCGCGGTAATCAGTGACCTGCATATAGATAACGATGATTTGTTATCATCCTTATCCAAAGCATTGGTAAATATAAAAGAAAAAAACAAAATATCTCATATTATTGTCCCTGGAGATATTAGCGATAGCGTTGAGTACATTGATAAAGCAATGGCGTCGATAGAAAGCACTTTTAAAGAAAGCAATGAAAAAGTGATAGCTATATTAGGGAACCATGATGTTAGAGGCCCAGACAGTAAGTCATGGACTAAAGATCCTGATAAAGACAACCCTTACTACAAATTTATTATAGAAAAATACAAAAACATGAATACTAAAAAAATAAAGCATGAAGAAAAGCATGCATGTTTTGATATTTTTATTGGCGATCATCATTTTATTGCACTAAACACAGATAGAGGCCTAAAGGATCAAGCCTACTACGATGATTCAACATTAGCATAGTTCGAAAAGAAAATCGCTGAAGAGGTCAACGGTAGGAAATTTGTTATCTCCCATCAACCGCTTAATGACACACACTGGCGTTCTAATTTGTTTGGTGGGTTTGGGAAGCAGGATGAAAAAATCAAGAAGATATTATCAAGCCACCCCAAAACCGTTGTTATATCCGGTCATATACATAATGGATTCGGGGTTTTAGAGGCAATGCAAAAAGAATTCGGCACCCTAATTGAAATCCCCTCATTTAATAGAACGGAAAATGGATTAAGGGAAAAAGGCTATGGTTTTATTCTACAAATAGAAAGTAACTCCATTACATTTGAAGCATGGGATTTTTTGAAAAACCAGCACTACCCTGAATACGACATAAAAATAACCGACCACGCTGTCTCTTCTATCTTAGAGAAAAAGCAAGAAAACGATGAATATTACAATAATTTATTATCAGAAAATTACCCATGGGAGAAAATAGCAGAAGAGAATGATGGCGGAGATAGCATAACCGAAGGGCAAGAACATTTTGGCTTAAGGAGATTGTGGCCCAATTATAAATGGGAGCAGTATTCATCCGATCCCTCATTGAAGGGATAAAGGATGGCGGCCTTGTCGCTCACGATATAGCACTGTGGCTAAAAGATACGGATGATGAAAGTCCTATCAACCTTTATCGTACTAGTGCCAATAGGCTGGCTAAGGCTAAGTAATTTGTCAGTGATGTTGTAGTCCCCCCAGAATTTAGTCTTACCGCTTAATAGAGTCCTCTGGTTAAAATACAACCTATGGAGGTGCGCTATGAAGAAAATACGTTTCACCGAATCCCAGATCCTGAGGGTCCTAAAAGAAGTTGAAGGCGGTCGACATGTGAAGGATGTTTGCCGCGAGAATGGCGTTTCAGAAGCCAGCTACTACAACTGGAAATCAAAATATGGCGGCATGGAGTCCTCTGATATCAAACGCATGAAAGAGCTGGAAGAGGAAAACCGGCGATTGAAGCAGATGTACGCCTCTTTGAGCCTGGACCATGAGATCCTCAAGGACGTCATCGCAAAAAAACTTTAACGGTCCCCGATAAACGCGAACTGGTGCGCTATGTCATGACGGAACATCAGGCCAGCGAGCGACGCGGGTGCCGGATTATCGGTATTAGCCGAAGCCTTTTGCATTATCGCCCGAATGCCGAACGGGATATTCCGGTCATCGAGGCGCTACAAAATCTGGCGCATCATTATCCGGCCTATGGATTTGGCCTGATGTTCAACAAACTGCGTCAGACGGGGTTATCGTGGAATAAGAAACGCGTTTACCGAATATATCGTTGGTTAAAACTAAACCTCAGACGCAAGGGTAAAAAACGCTTACCCAACCGGAGTCCACAGCCTCTGGCGGTCCCCGTTAGCATGAATCACTGTTGGTCAGTGGATTTTATGAGTGACGCACTGATGGATGGAAGGCGATTCAGATTGTTTAATGTCGTCGATGATTTTAATCGGGAAGCGCTGGCAGTCGAAGTGGACTTAAATATCCCGGCGCATCGCGTAGTGCGCATTCTGGAACGGCTCAGCGCAGAAAGAGGTTACCCGGCGTTTATCCGAAGCGACAATGGACCGGAACTCACCGCCGCCGCCCTGTCGGAATGGGCCGAACGGCATGGAGTCATACTGGATTTTATTCAGCCGGGCAAGCCAATGCAGAACGGATTTATCGAACGGTTTAATAAGACATTACGAACGGAAATACTCGACTTGTATCTGTTCCGAACGCTGTCTGAAGTGCGAGAATTAACAGAAAACTGGCGGACGGAATACAACGAGGAACGCCCACATAGTTCACTTGGCAATCTACCACCGGTTATCTATGCAAGGCAAAAACTGGCCGGAGACTCTAACTGGCGGTGGTACTAAAAACCGGAGGGACTACAATGTCAGACCTAGCTATACCCAATCAATTTAGATGAGGAGAGTATAGGGGACGTAAAAGAATGGGTATGAAAAATGAACGGCAGTATGAAGAAATGAAGGCAAATAGCACAATGGCTATTTACCTTCATTTTAAAAGTTACTCTACAGTAACGGATTTCGCCAGGTTACGTGGCTGATCGACGTCCGTACCTTTAATCAGCGCGACGTGATAAGACAGCAGCTGCAACGGCACCGTATAGAAGATTGGCGCAATCACTTCTTCGATATGCGGCAGCGGAATAATTTTCATATTTTCGCTGCTGGTGAAACCAGCATCTTCGTCAGCGAAGACATACAGCTCGCCGCCGCGCGCCCGAACTTCTTCGATGTTGGATTTCAATTTTTCCAACAGTTCATTGTTCGGTGCTACCACGACAACCGGCATGTCTGCATCAATCAGCGCCAGCGGACCGTGTTTCAGCTCGCCAGCCGCATAAGCTTCAGCGTGAATGTAAGAAATCTCTTTCAGCTTCAGCGCGCCTTCCATCGCGATCGGGTACTGATCGCCACGGCCGAGGAACAGCGCATGATGCTTGTCAGAGAAACCTTCTGCCAGAGACTCGATTAGCTTGTCTTGGGACAGCATCTGCTCAATACGCGCGGGAAGCGCTTGCAAACCATGAACGATATCATGCTCAATCTGCGCATCCATACCGCGCAGACGGCCAACACGCGCCACCAACATCAGCAGAACAGTAAGCTGAGTGGTGAAAGCTTTAGTCGAGGCCACGCCAATCTCTACGCCTGCTTTGGTCATCAGCGCCAGATCGGACTCACGCACCAGCGAGGAACCTGCAACGTTACAGATAGCCAGCGACCCCAGATAACCCAGTTCTTTGGACAAACGTAACGCAGCCAGCGTATCCGCCGTTTCACCAGACTGAGACAGAGTAATCATCAGGCTGTTCTTACGCACGGCAGGTTTACGATAGCGGAACTCAGAGGCGATTTCTACGTCACACGGAATCCCCGCCAGCGCTTCAAACCAGTAGCGGGAAACCATACCGGAGTTGTAGGACGTCCCGCAGGCGATAATCTGAACATGCTCAACTTTCGCCAGCAGTTCATCCGCTTTAGGGCCTAATTCAGAAAGATTGATCTCACCGTGGCTGAAACGCCCTTCAAGGGTGTTCTTGATTGCCATCGGCTGTTCGTAGATCTCTTTCTGCATGTAGTGACGATATGCGCCTTTGTCACCGGCATCATAATTCACTTTTGATTCAATTTCTTCGCGTGTAGCAAGCTGGCCTGATTTATCAAACACGCGTACATCACGACGGGTGATTTCCGCCACGTCGCCTTCTTCCAGGAACATGAAGCGGCGAGTCACAGGCAGCAATGCCAACTGATCGGAAGCAATGAAATTCTCACCCACGCCACGGCCAATCACCAGCGGGCTACCTGAGCGCGCAGCGACTAATACGCTTGGGTCGCGGTTATCCAATACCACCATGCCATAGGCACCGCGCAGCTGTGGAATCACACGCTTAACGACTTCAACCAGCGTTCCGCCGTTCTGTTTCTGTTCGAAATGAACCAGATGGGCAACGACTTCAGTATCAGTCTCCGAAACAAAACGATAGCCGCGACCGATCATCAGTTCGCGCAGCGGCTCGTGGTTTTCGATAATACCGTTATGGACGATAGTGATATGTTCAGAAACATGCGGGTGCGCATTCTCTTCAGAAGGTTCACCGTGCGTTGCCCAGCGGGTATGAGCGATACCGGTACCGCCGTGTAGCTCATGCTCACTAGCGGCCTGAGACAGCACCTGCACTTTACCCAAACGGCGCAAACGAGCGACATGCCCTTCGCTATCAACAACCGCCAGGCCCGCAGAGTCATAGCCGCGGTACTCAAGACGGCGTAAACCTTCCAGTAAAATTTCTGCAATATCACGTTGCGCGACTGCGCCTACAATTCCACACATCGATGTGTATTCCTATAAAAGTGACATATTGTGTCACTTGGGATGTCTTAGACCTGATTGTTCCGGTTTTTCCGGGTTCCCCGAGCCTTGTAGAGAGTTGGGGATTATTATGTTTTGTTTTGCGCTCTGGGAGACAAAGCACAGGACAAAACCACCTCCGCCACAAGCGGAGGTATATCGCTAAACGACTATTTCTTCTTCACCGGACGCTGCCATCCGGAGATATGCCGTTGCTTCACGCGACCAATCACCAGTTCGTTCTCTGCGACATCGCGCGTGACCGTTGTGCCAGCACCAATCGTCGCACCGTTGGCAACGCTAACGGGTGCCACAAGTTGCGTATCCGAACCGACAAACACATCATCACCAATAATCGTTTTGTGTTTATTCGCACCGTCATAATTACAGGTGATCGTTCCCGCACCAATATTAACACCGGAACCGATATCCGCATCACCTAAATAGCTAAGATGTCCCGCTTTTGATCCTTTCCCCAGACGCGCTTTTTTCAGTTCAACAAAATTGCCAACGTGCGCACCTTCAGCCAGTTCCGCACCAGGGCGCAAACGAGCAAATGGCCCAACGGTGCACTGCGCTTCCAGAACGGCATCCTCCAGTACGGAATAAGGGCTGATCTCGCAATCATCGCCAATGATGGTGTTTTTGATTACACATCCTGCACCAATTTTCACCCGGTTACCGAGTTGAACATTGCCTTCCACAATCACATTGACATCAATAACCACATCGCGACCATGAGTCAGTTCGCCGCGCAAATCAAATCGTGCCGGGTCGAGTAGCATAACCCCGGCCAACAGCAGTTTATCCGCCTGTTCACGCTGATAAACCCGCTCCAGCGCCGACAATTGCAGGCGATTATTAACGCCCTCAACTTCACTCAGTCGTTCGGGGTGGACCGCTTCAACGCGCTGACCTTCTTCCGCTGCCATCGCAATAATGTCGGTAATATAAAATTCGCCTTGCGCGTTGTTGTTGTTCAACTGGCTTAACCAACGCTTCAAATCTTTGCCGTTGGCAATCAATATGCCGGTATTAATCTCGTTAATCTGGCGCTGTGCTTCGCTGGCATCTTTATGCTCGACGATCCCCACTACTGCGCCGTTTTCACGCACAATCCGCCCATAGCCCGTCGGATCGTCCAGCTTTACCGTTAACAGCCCGATCCCACCCTGAGGCTTAGCCTGACGTAAACGCCCTAGCGTCTGCGATGAAATCAACGGCACATCGCCATAGAGCATCAGGATATCTTCATCATCGGCAAAATGCGGGGCGGCTTGCTGCATCGCATGACCAGTTCCCAACTGTTCCGCCTGCAACACCCAGTTCAACGCCGGATCGGCCAATTCACGTTTTAACAAATCACCGCCGTGCCCATAGACCAGATGAACATGCTGTGCACCTGTCGTCATGGCCGCATCAATAACATGCTGAACCATTGGTTTGCCCGCCAGTTGGTGTAACACCTTAGGAAGGTCGGAATACATACGGGTTCCTTTACCCGCAGCGAGAATAACTACACTCATAGCACTATTTGACATAAGCATCCTGACAATACGAAGCCACGGCCCCGCAGAATAAAAATGACCAGCCGATTACGGCCTGAATAACCAGAGTTTACCGAAATTCCGGCATAACGCAGATAATTTTTGGTGAGTTTTTTCTGAAAGTCGCTCGCAAAGCCATGAATACTCATGAGGAAAGCATGAGAGCCTCAACAACAAAATGGCACGGGGTTTTATAAAAAGCAGACTTTGTTTTTAAGTATTTCTATTTGTGACACACACAAAAGAAACAGCGTTTCATTTATAGCAATATACGCGGGCGAATAATTCAATAACGAAGGAGACACAATGAAACGTTGTTCTTCACAAAAATGTGATTTTGTACGGAAACACCGTTCTTCACGCCTCGCAGCCGTCGCGTTGACGAATGCATTACTCTTCAGCTTCAGTACACACGCCGCGACAGAATCAACCCCCGTCTGGCACGGTATCGCCTTTGGTCAATCAACAGACGTAAATTTTTCATCCAATGTCCTGCCGGAAAAAATTGGTGTTAATGACGTCACCATTAACGGCAAGAAATTGGCGCCAGGAGATAACGCTGATTTATCCGCACCGATCACGATTGAAAGCCGTGGCGGAAAGATTGCCAACACCCATGACGGACTGACGTTCTTCTATACGCAGTTGCCTGCCAATGTGAATTTTACGCTTCAGTCTGATATTACCGTGGAACAGTTTGGGCCAGAAAATGGTGCCAAACCTGCGGCTCAGGAAGGGGCTGGGATTTTGGTACGCGATATTATCGGCGTGCCACGTCAGGAACCATTGAAAGAAGGGTATGAAGAATTCCCTGCGGCCTCCAACATGGTGATGAACGCCATCATGACGCAGGATAAAAAATCTCATACCGAAATCAAGCTACAGGCTATTTTGCGTAATGGCGTAACACAGCCATGGGGCAACGCGGGCGCGAAAATTACCAAAACCAGCTATCAGGAAAACGTCAATCTGGAGCAAACACCGACTTTCCGTCTGAAACTGGAACGTACCAACGACGGCTTCATTACCTCTTATGCACCGAAAGGCACGGATAACTGGGTATCAAAAGAAGTCAAAGGTGCGGATGTCGTCACCAAGTTGGATAAAGACCACTACTATGTCGGTTTCTTTGCCTCCCGTAACGCCAAAATCATCGTCAGTAATGCACAGTTGACTACGGCCCCGGCGCAAACCAAAGCCTCAGCGGAATTTAAAGTTAAGGCTTACGATCCGTTACTACAGGTGATGTCATCACCTAAAACCACCAGCGAAAACTATGTTGTACAGGCCAAAGCCAATTACAACGGTACGATCGCCGTTTCACAAGACGGTAAATCTCTGGGTGATGCCAAGCAGGTAAAAGCAGGGGAGACGTTCTCTCTGTCAGCAAAAATTGCCGGTAATAGCGCTGAATTCAAGCTCGCTTACCAACCTGCGGATGGGGATGATAAAGCGGTCAAAGAGAGCACGTTCAAAGTTGAAAAAGTGGCTTATGCAGACGCCAAAAATCTGTATGTTTCGCCACAGGGTTCAGCCAGCAACGACGGCAGTAAAAATGCACCGCTCGATTTAGCCAGCGCCGTCGCCGCTCTGCCAGCAGGCGGCACCATTTGGCTCAACGATGGCGATTACAGCGCAACTGAAATCCCTGTCAGCGCCAGCGGCCAGCAAAAAGCCGTCAAAAACCTGTTTACCGTCGGTAATAAAGCCGTCATTCACGGCTTGCAACTGAAGGCAAGCCATTGGCATGTTAAAGGGATTGAAATCACCGAGAAACCGTTCCGTATCGAAGGAAGCTACAACACCATCGAACGCGTTCTGGCGCACCATGCTGACGATACCGGTATTCAGGTAACTTCAACGGCCGATGTAGGCAGACCGCTGTGGGCCAGCCATAACCTGATCCTGAACTCAGAATCTCACAGCAACCAGGACCCTGGCAAAATTAACGCTGACGGTTTTGCGGTAAAAATGCGTGTCGGTGAAGGCAACGTAATCCGCGGCGCATTCTCACACAACAACATCGATGACGGCTTCGACCTGTTTAACAAAATTGAAGACGGCGCAAACGGCGTTGTGGTGATCGAGAATTCAATTGCCATGAGCAACACCAGCAATGGCTTCAAAATGGGTGGCGAAGGTCAGCCAGTGGCGCATCAGGTCAAAAACAGCATTGCAGTGGGTAACAAGCTTGATGGTTTCACTGACAACTTCAACCCTGGTGCACTGATCGTTGAAGACAACATCGCGTTAGACAACGAACGCTTTAACTTCATTTTCCGCCCAAGCCCTTACTCTGGCCCGGAAAAACAAGGCGTCTTCAAGAACAACGTTTCGCTGAAAACCAAAGCGGGTAAATATGATGATGCAGTTGTCGGCAATATCGATAACACCAACTACTTCATCAAAGGCGACCGTTCTGTTAACGCGCAAGGTAAAGAAGTCACAGTAAATAACTTCGTTTCGGTTATCGTCCCGGAGACATTTACGCGTGATGCCAAAGGCAATCTGGTACTTGGCGACTTCCTGAAGAAGAAATAAGTCTTTTCGAAAAAATGTAATGTCGATCGTTTAAGCATAGAGATACACGGGGTGAGGCGTCCCTACGGGAACCTCCCCCTGTGTTTCCCCTAATAATGGGCTTAAGTGACCAGCATGACTTCAACAAAATGCCTGCTCTCGCAGGCATTTTTATATGTAACATAGGCTTAAATGCAAAAAGGCCAGTCAGTATGAACTGACTGGCCTTCCATTATTGCGAGCTTATCTATTACATCGCTTTTCTGGTCAATTCGATAACGCGCAGTTTCGCAATCGCTTTAGTCAGCTCTGCGGAAGCCTGAGCATAATCCACGTCGCCATGCGAATTACGGATATGGTCTTCTGCTTTGCGTTTCGCTTCCAACGCACGGGCTTCATCCAAATCCTGTCCACGAATAGCGGTATCGGACAGTACGGTAACCATATTCGGCTGCACCTCAAGGACGCCGCCAGAAAGGTAGATATACTCTTCTTCACCGTGCTGCTTAACGATACGAATCATACCCGGTTTAATGGCAGTGAGCAGAGGGGCATGTCCCGGATAAATACCCAGTTCGCCTTCGCTCCCCGTTACCTGGATCTTCTGCACCAGACCGGAGAACATTTGCTGTTCCGCACTCACGACATCCAGATGGTAAGTCATAGCCATGTCACCCTCCTACAAGGCGTTACAGTTTCTTGGCTTTTTCCACGACTTCTTCAATGGAACCAACCATGTAGAACGCCTGCTCTGGCAGGTGGTCGTATTCGCCTTCCATAATCCCTTTAAAGCCACGGATGGTGTCTTTCAGGGAAACGTATTTACCCGGAGAACCGGTAAATACTTCAGCAACGAAGAACGGCTGAGACAGGAAGCGCTGAATCTTACGCGCACGGGATACCACCAGCTTGTCTTCTTCAGACAGTTCGTCCATACCCAGAATCGCGATGATGTCTTTCAGTTCCTGATAACGTTGCAGAATAGACTGCACGCCACGGGCAACATCATAGTGTTCCTGACCAACAACCAGCGGGTCCAACTGACGGCTGGTGGAATCCAGCGGGTCAACGGCCGGGTAGATACCCAGAGAAGCGATCTGACGGCTCAGTACCACAGTTGCATCCAAGTGAGCAAAGGTGGTGGCTGGTGACGGGTCAGTCAAGTCATCCGCAGGAACGTAAACGGCCTGAACGGAGGTGATAGAACCGGTTTTGGTTGAGGTGATACGTTCTTGCAGAACGCCCATCTCTTCCGCCAGCGTCGGCTGATAACCTACCGCAGAAGGCATACGACCCAGCAGTGCAGATACTTCCGTACCGGCTAGGGTATAACGATAAATGTTATCGACGAACAACAGTACGTCACGGCCTTCATCACGGAATTTTTCTGCCATGGTCAGGCCAGTCAGTGCTACGCGCAGACGGTTACCTGGTGGCTCATTCATCTGGCCATAAACCAGTGATACTTTATCGATTACGTTGGAGTCGGTCATTTCGTGGTAGAAGTCGTTACCTTCACGGGTACGCTCACCAACACCTGCAAACACAGAGTAACCGGAGTGCTCGATCGCAATGTTACGGATCAGCTCCATCATGTTTACGGTTTTACCTACGCCCGCACCACCGAACAGACCCACTTTACCGCCCTTGGCAAACGGACACATCAGGTCGATAACCTTGATGCCAGTTTCCAGCAGTTCCTGTGAGTTTGACAGCTCTTCATAGCTCGGAGCCGCGCGGTGAATAGCCCAACGCTCTTCTTCGCCGATGTCGCCTTTCATGTCGATGGGATCACCCAACACGTTCATGATACGACCCAGCGTTGCTTTACCTACCGGCACTTCGATCGGGTGGTCCAGGTTATTTACGTTCAACCCGCGACGCAGACCGTCAGAAGACCCCATTGCGATACAACGAACAATACCGCCGCCCAACTGCTGCTGCACTTCCAGCACCAGTTTCTCAGCGCCGTTCTCTACCTCAAGCGCATCGTACACCTTCGGTACGGCATCTTGCGGGAACTCGACGTCCACCACGGCGCCGATTACCTGGATAATCTTTCCAGTAGCCATCTTGAATCCTCTACGTAATTCGACAATACGTAATTCGTAAACCTGCTTTAAACCGCGGAGGCTCCCCCGACGATTTCGGTGAGTTCCTGGGTAATGCTGGCCTGACGAGCTTTGTTGTATACCAACTGAAGCTCTTTGATCAGGCTACCGCCGTTATCGGTCGCGGCTTTCATCGCAACCATTCGCGCGGCCTGCTCACTAGCCAGATTTTCTACGACGCCCTGATAAACCTGAGATTCCACATAACGGCGCAGCAGGGTATCCAGCAGCGACTTAGGATCGGGTTCATACAGGTAATCCCAGGCTTTCTTCTTCAACTCACCGTCATCCGAAGGCGGTAACGGTAACACTTGAACAACAAGCGGTTCCTGAGACATGGTATTGATAAACTTGTTGCTTACGATATACAGCTTGTCCAGACGACCTTCGTCGTAGGCTTGCAGCATAACTTTAACCGGGCCGATCAGTTCTGATACGGAAGGGTTATCCCCCATACCGGTAACCTGAGCAACAATGTTTCCGCCTACCGAACCGAAGAAAGAAACCGCTTTGGAGCCAATCAGCGCTAAATCAGTTTGAACGCCTTTATCGCTCCAGGATTTCATATCAGCCAACAGTTTCTTGAACAAGTTAATGTTCAAGCCACCACACAGGCCACGGTCAGTAGACACCACCAGATACCCAACGCGCTTAACGTCGCGTTCTTCCAGGTACGGGTGTTTATATTCCAGATTTCCTAACGCAAGGTGACCAATCACATTGCGTATGGTTTCCGCATAAGGACGGCTGGCCGCCATACGATCCTGCGATTTACGCATTTTGGAAGCGGCGACCATTTCCATTGCTTTGGTGATCTTCTGCGTGTTTTGGACGCTTGCGATCTTACTACGTATCTCTTTTGCGCCGGCCATCTTTGCTTCTCCTCAAAGCCTTGCGGCCTGCTTTACAGCAGGCCACCGGGCGTTACCAGGACTGGGTTGCCTTAAAAGTATCGAGGATGCCTTTAAACTTGCCCTCGATCTCATCGTTATAAGCGCCAGTCTGGTCGATTTGTTGCAGAAGTTCGCCATGCTCACGGTCAGCGTAAGCCAACAGAGCCGCTTCAAAGCTACCGACTTTCGACAGCTCAACATCTTCCAGATAACCACGTTCCGCCGCAAACAGAACCAGAGACTGCTGTGCGACAGACATCGGCGCATACTGTTTCTGTTTCAACAGTTCGGTCACTTTCTGACCGTGGCTCAACTGTTTACGGGTTGCATCATCAAGATCGGAAGCGAACTGAGAGAACGCTGCCAGTTCACGGTACTGTGCCAGTGCGGTACGAATACCACCGGACAGTTTCTTCATGATCTTGGTCTGCGCTGCACCACCCACACGGGATACGGAGATCCCTGGGTTAACCGCAGGACGAATACCGGCGTTAAACAGGTTGGATTCCAGGAAGATCTGACCATCAGTAATCGAGATCACGTTGGTCGGAACGAACGCAGAAACGTCACCTGCTTGCGTTTCGATGATCGGCAGAGCGGTCAACGAACCGGTTTTCCCTTTCACTTCACCCTTGGTGAATGCTTCAACGTAATCGGCGTTAACGCGCGATGCACGCTCCAGCAAACGGGAGTGGAGATAGAAAACGTCACCAGGATAAGCTTCACGACCTGGCGGACGACGGAGCAGCAGAGAAATCTGACGATAAGCAACGGCCTGTTTAGACAGGTCATCATAAATAATCAGCGCATCTTCACCACGGTCACGGAAGTACTCACCCATCGCACAACCGGCATATGGTGCCAGGTATTGCAGGGCGGCAGACTCGGACGCGGTAGCAACAACAACAATGGTGTTTTCCAGTGCGCCGTGCTCTTCCAGTTTACGCACCACGTTAGAAATCGTGGAGGCTTTCTGGCCGATAGCGACGTACACACATTTGATGCCGGAATCACGCTGGTTGATGATGGCGTCGATGGCCAGTGCGGTTTTACCCGTCTGACGGTCACCGATAATCAGCTCACGCTGACCACGACCGATTGGAATCATGGCGTCAACGGACTTATAGCCCGTTTGTACCGGCTCATCAACGGACTGACGTTCGATAACGCCAGGCGCAATCGCTTCAACCGCAGAGAAACCGTCGTGATCCAGTGCGCCTTTACCGTCAATCGGTGCGCCCAGCGTGTTGACCACGCGACCCAGCAGGCCGCGGCCAACTGGAACTTCAAGAATACGGCCGGTGCATTTTACTTTCATGCCTTCAGCCAGATCCGCATACGGCCCCATGACTACCGCACCAACGGAGTCGCGCTCCAGGTTCAGTGCGATTGCATAACGGTTACCCGGCAGAGAGATCATCTCCCCCTGCATCACGTCTGCCAGACCGTGGACGCGGATGATTCCGTCACTGACGGAAACAATAGTACCTTCATTGTGAGCTTCGCTCACCACATTGAACTGAGCAATGCGCTGCTTGATCAGTTCGCTGATTTCGGTGGAATTCAGTTGCATGCTCCAGTCCCCTTAAGACTGCAAGACGTCTGCCAGACGTTCCAGACGACCGCGAATGCTGCCATCTATCACCATATCGCCCGCGCGAATAACCACGCCGGCCATGACAGACTTATCAATTTTGCAATTCAGCTTCACTTTGCGTGACAGACGTTTTTCCATAGCAGCAGCGATTTTTGATAGCTGCTGCTCATTCAACGTGTTGGCAGAAATCACATCGACGTCAACCGTCGATTCTAGTGCTGCCCGCAGTTGAATAAATTGTTCCAGTACTTCAGGAAGCACTGGTAAACGTCCGTTTTCGGCCATTACCCTAATCAGGTTCTGACCGGCTTCATCAAGTTGATCACCACAAACGGCAATGAACGTTTTCGCCAGCTCAATCGGTGCAACAGCACCAGAAAGCAGCTCGGCAATTTGCTCATTGCGCGCTACTTCAGCCGAAAACGCCAGCATGTTCTGCCAGCGATCCAAGGCCTGATTCTCAACCGCAAAGTCAAAAGCTGCTTTGGCGTAGGGGCGAGCTACCGTGACAAATTCAGACATCAGCCCCTCCCTCCTTACAGTTCAGCGACCAGTTTATCAACGATGTCGCTGTTAGCAGCTTCATCCACGGAACGTTCAATAATTTTCTCGGCACCGGCAATCGCCAATACGGCAACTTGCTTACGCAGCTCTTCACGAGCGCGTTTACGCTCGGCTTCGATTTCAGCCTGCGCCTGCGCCACAATCTTGTTACGTTCAGCTTCCGCTTCAGCTTTCGCCTCATCCAGGATCTGAGCACGGCGTTTGTTCGCCTGCTCAATGATAACCTGAGCATCCGCTTTGGCTTTCTTCAGTTGATCTGTCGCATTGGCCTGAGCCAAGTTCAAATCTTTTTTGGCACGTTCAGCAGAAGCAAGACCGTCAGCAATTTCTTTTTGACGTTTCTCGATGGCAGCCATCATCGGCGGCCATACAAACTTCATGCAGAACCAGACAAACAGGACGAACGCAATGGCCTGGCCGAGGATTGTTGCATTAATATTCACAGCACAATGCCTCTTTCAAAGTTAAATAAGTTGATGTTTTAACCTCAGCAGAAAACATTCTGCTTAGGCCACCGCAAACATCACATACAGCCCCAGACCAACAGCGATCATTGGGATGGCGTCAACCAGACCCATGACGATAAAGAACTGTGTACGCAGTAAAGGAATCAGGTCAGGCTGACGAGCAGCACCTTCCAAGAATTTACCACCCAGAATGCCGATACCGATCGCAGCACCGATTGCCGCCAAACCCATCATTAACGCGGCAGCCATGTACAGCAGATCCACACTCAGGTTTTCCATGACAGTCTCCAGTTTGTTTCAGTTAAAAACGTTATTTGTTGAAAGAAAATCAATGCTCTTCAGATGCCATCGAGAGATAAACAACCGTCAGAACCATGAAAATAAAAGCCTGAAGCGTAATAATCAAAATGTGGAAAATAGCCCAAGGCACATTTAACAGCCATTGTGACCACCACGGCAACAGACCGGCAATCAGGATGAAGATCAACTCACCCGCATACATATTGCCAAACAGTCGCAAGCCTAAGGAAATAGGTTTGGACAGCAGGCTGACACCTTCAAGAATCAGGTTGATAGGAATAAATACTGGATGGTTGAACGGCTGCATGGTCAGTTCTTTAACAAAACCACCAAGACCTTTCATTTTGATGCTGTAGAACAAAACCAGGATAAATACCCCAAGCGCCATCGACAGCGTGATGTTCACGTCAGCCGTCGGCACAGCACGCAGATAAGCATGCGCCGGATCGTATCCCAGTAGGCTGTAGACTCCCGCCCAAGCTTGCGGCAACAGATCGATAGGCAACAAATCCATCAAGTTCATCAGGAAAACCCAGACGAAAATGGTCAGCGCCAGAGGAGCAATCAGTTTGCTTTTGCCATGGAACATATCGCGTACGGTACCGTCAACGAAACCGATGATCAGTTCGACAGCCGTTTGCAGCTTACCTGGCACACCGCTGGTCGCACGTTTCGCTACGCGGTGAAAGATAACCAGAAAGAGGACCCCAAGAGCGATGGAGAAAAACATCGAATCGACGTTGATCGACCAAAAACCCGTCCCTACCTGCAAATGGTGCAAGTGGTGACTGATATACTCTTGCGGAGTAGAGATTTCTCCAGCAGCCATGATGTCTCTTACCCTTTTGTTGTTAATTACGGTAACGATTAATTACGGCCGGTGCCACGATCTGCATAACCAGCACCGATAAATAAGTCAGACCAAGCGGAAAGAATGCCGCTTTAAACACGCCTAACGCCACCACTAACAGTGCAATGGTGATAAATACCTTAAGCGCCTCACCAATCGCGAACGACCAAGCCACACGCCCATCAGCAGGTTTGTGTGACTGATGACGTAAGGCAAACAGCACAAACAAGACATTCGGTAACCAGGCTGCCAATCCCCCGCCTAATGCAGAAGCGGCAGCGTTGACGCTATTGAGGCTGAAAACAGCACTCAACAAAGCAAAAGTCACTAACTGTAACAACAGCAGCCTTAGGGCCACCTTTCCGCTGTAAAGGGATACAGGCATGACGTTTGCTCTCTCCGTACCTTTTCAGAGGTATACCGAATGACGTATAAAACTGCCTTTACACCACTGAGTCAAGCAGCAAAAAACGAGCAAATTATACGGGTCATACCTGCGAATTCAATCGATAAGTAGCGAAAAGGTGAACAATTATTTAAATTTCTTTCTGAAGCCCCATTTTTACTAACAATCATCCCTGATCATATCTGGTGTAATTAATTTCTAAAGCCCTCTAATCTGTGATGCGACTCACATAAAAGGCTTTGCGACTATTTATAACAGAACATGTTTTTTTTTGTCTTTAGCAAAATAAGTCATTTATTTTATTTAAATTCAATAATTTACAAAAAAAACCATTCAAAAAACGCAATAAACAACGTTTCAACCACCTATTGACATTATTGATATCGTTTTTTTACTCAATTAACACAAAAACAACTAAATTTTGATGCCAATCATTTATTTTCGCTCGTTATTATTTAGCACGAAAGTAAAAGGGAGCCACTGAAAAAACGAAGATGTAAAATTTCAGTGATCGCTATGGGTTCTAGAACGATGCCACCCACAGACAAGGTGGCAACCTGACACGCAATATTTAGTTATAATTTTTTTGATAAAAAACAAAATTAGTTTGGTTTAAGCACGACTAAATGTCGCTCACCTTCCAGATCGGGAACAGATAAGCGAACAACCAGATCCAGCAAGACACCTTGTGGTAAAGATGACAATTCATCTTCTGGAAGTACGCCTTTTAGAGCATAAAACCGCCCTGTTGGTTTAGCAGGAAGATGGCTGCACCAGTTAATCATATCCTGTAGAGAGGCGAACGCTCGGCTAATCACCCCATCAAAAGGCGGTTCTGCCGGAAATTCTTCAACGCGACTCTGTACTGGCGTGATATTTTCAAGCTGTAGTTCATGCTGAACCTGACGCAGGAAGCGAACACGTTTACCCAAACTATCCAGCAAGGTGAAATGCGACTCAGGGCGAACGATAGCCAATGGAATCCCTGGCAGCCCAGGCCCTGTTCCCACATCGATAAAACGCTGTCCGTGTAAATGCGGCTCAACCACGATACTGTCCATGATGTGGCGGACCAGCATTTGCTGCGGATCGCGTACAGACGTCAGGTTATAAGCTTTATTCCACTTATTCAGCATATCAACATACTGTATCAGAAGATTTTTTTGCTTATCTGAAATCACAATGCCAGCCGCATTTAGCAGATTATCGAGTGTGTTGCGCACAATAAGATCCCGATGAAAAATATGAAGTTAATAATAAAAATAGCCGGATAACCGGCTATTTAGGAGATAAGTTTACCTTAAATCAGGCGCTACGGCGTAGCAGACCCTGTTTTTTAAGCCAAATCAGCAGGATTGAGATCGCCGCTGGCGTAATACCGGAAATCCGTGAAGCTTGACCGATCGACGACGGTTTGTGATCGTTCAGTTTGGCAATCACCTCGTTGGACAACCCGTTAACCTGCTTGTAATCCAGATCGGCTGGCAGCAACGTATTTTCATTACGCAGCTGTTTCTCGATTTCATCCTGTTGACGAGCAATATACCCTTCGTATTTAACCTGAATTTCAACCTGTTCGGCAGCCTGCTCGTCGGTTAATCCCGGTGCAAACAGCGGTAGCGCAGTAAGCTGAACGTAATCAACTTCTGGACGACGCAAGAGCTCTTCACCATTTGCTTCACGCGACAAGGGGGTTTTCAGCAGTGAATTAACCTGATCTAGCTGCTCAGATTGCGGGTGAACGTGAATGTCACGCAAACGCTGGCGCTCTTTCTCAATACTTTCAAGCTTCTCGTTGAAATGTGCCCAACGGCGATCGTCGACCATTCCCAGCTCACGACCGATTTCAGTCAAACGCAGATCGGCGTTATCTTCGCGCAACATCAGACGATATTCGGCACGCGACGTAAACATACGGTAGGGTTCTTTTGTCCCCAGCGTACAGAGATCGTCAACCAACACGCCGAGATAAGCTTGATCGCGACGCGGTGACCATCCTTCCTTATCGGCAGCCAGTCTCGCTGCATTCAGCCCTGCCAACATGCCCTGTGCAGCGGCTTCTTCATACCCTGTTGTGCCGTTGATTTGTCCGGCAAAGAACAGGCCATGAACAAATTTGTTCTCCAGCGTCGGCTTCAGATCGCGGGGATCGAAGAAATCGTACTCAATGGCATAGCCAGGTCGGACAATGCGAGCATTTTCCATACCGGTCATTGAACGAACAATCTGCCACTGAACGTCGAACGGCAAACTGGTTGAGATCCCATTAGGATAAATTTCGTTGCTGGTCAGGCCTTCTGGCTCAAGAAAGATCTGATGCGTGTTTCGATCGGCAAAACGCATGACTTTATCTTCGATCGAGGGGCAATAACGCGGGCCGATCCCTTCGATGATCCCGGCATACATCGGGCTGCGATCCAGATTATTACGGATCACATCATGGGTTTTTTCGTTGGTATGCGTGATATAGCACGGCATTTGCGCTGGGTGCTGACTCGCGTTACCCAGGAATGAAAAAACCGGCATTGGGTTGTCACCGTGCTGTTGTGCCAACACGCTAAAATCGATGGTTCTGGCATCAATACGTGGCGGCGTACCGGTTTTCAGGCGGTTGACGCGCAGAGGCAATTCACGCAGGCGGCGCGCGAGTGGAATGGAAGGCGGATCGCCTGCACGCCCACCGCTGTAGTTATCCAGCCCAATGTGAATTTTACCATCAAGAAAAGTACCGACCGTTAATACAACAGCTTTTGCTCGGAATTTAAGTCCCATCTGGGTCACAGCACCAACGACGCGATCGCTTTCTACGATCAGATCGTCAACCGCCTGCTGGAAGATCGTTAGATTTGGCTGATTCTCCAAGGCGGTGCGTACGGCCTGACGATAAAGCACGCGATCCGCTTGTGCACGAGTGGCTCTGACCGCGGGACCTTTGCTGTTGTTTAGTATCCTAAACTGTATACCTGCCTGATCGACGGCACGCGCCATCAACCCTCCCATGGCATCGATCTCTTTAACCAGATGGCCTTTCCCAATACCGCCGATCGCTGGATTACAGGACATTTGTCCTAGCGTATCAATATTGTGTGTGAGTAAAAGCGTCTGTTGGCCCATTCGCGCAGAAGCCATAGCCGCTTCTGTTCCGGCATGACCGCCACCGATCACGATGACGTCAAATGGATCTGGATAAAACATGGTACTGCTCCTCGCATTATTGCGAATGATGAGTGGTAAACGATCGTTATTTGCCCTGGGGTGGGGGATTCTACTCAACTTTGAGCCAACGACCAAGCCCGTTGGATTCTCGTTAATTAAAGAAAGATCTTTTTATTTAAAGATCTCTTTATTAGATCTCTTATTAGGATCGTCATGTTGTGTGGATAAGTGATTATTCATATTAAAGATCAAGAGAATGCTGATGATCCTTACCTGTGAATGATCGGTGATCCTAGTCAGTATAAGCTGGGATCTAAATGTGGGTTTATGCACAGGACAAAAAACATACTTGGGTTGTTATTGGGATAACTACGGCTTTTACACCTAAATTAAGCATAGTTATCCACATTCAACTGCTGAATATTTCATCTTATTTGAGTAAATTAACCCACGATCCTAACCATTCCTCTGCTGGATCTTCTGGAATTTGATGCTGAGTGATGTCGATCTCGAGGATTTCACCGATCCGTTTAGCGCCTAACTGAGTGAGTACACGATCCGCCGTTTGGATCGCACCACAAAACGTATCGTACTCTTTACTGCCGATCCCTACTGCACCGAAACTCACTTGAGAAAGATCGGGCTTTTGCTGTTCCAACTGCTCAAACAGCACTTTCAGGTTGTCTGGAAATTCTCCAGCGCCGTGCGTAGACGTCACTACCAGCCATACACCGCTTTCAGGCAGCGCATCAAGCGTGGGGCCATGGAGAGTTTCAGTGGAAAAATCATCCTTTTCCAGCAGTTCAGCCAAATGCTCTGCCACATATTCGGCGCTGCCAAGGGTACTGCCACTGATTAAGGTAATGTCTGCCATAGCGATCCCATCCGATAAAAGACGGGACATTGTACGCTGTGATCTGGCTGGGATCTACCTGTGGATAATATGGGTATAGGAAAAAGACATTACGGTGCGATCGTCCGCATAATGGGGTTTTGCAAGGAGATGAGTGTTTCAGTGGACTGAATTTCATCAATTGTTTGGATCTTGTTGATAAGTACGTGTTGCAGCGCTTCGATCGAACGGCACATGACCTTAATAAAGATGCTGTAATGCCCGGTGGTGTAGTAAGCCTCGACCACTTCTTCCAGATTGTTCAGTCTTTCCAGCGCTGAGGGATAGTCTTTAGCACTTTTCAGTATGATGCCGATAAAGCAACATACGTCATAGCCCAGCTGTTTTGGATTCACGTCCAGACGCGTACCGACAATGATGCCCGCCTGCTTCATTTTCTCCACCCGAACGTGGATCGTCCCCGGACTGACGGAAAACTGTTTTGCCAGTTCGGCATAAGGCGTGCGTGCATTTTCCATTAAGGCGGAAAGAATGCCGCGATCGAGATTATCGATCTGATAAATTTCTGCCACTTTGAGCCTCCTATTTTAGCGAATAATGATTTTATACCGCTCTAAAATGACGGATTAAAAGCACAAGTGCAATTTATCCATAAGATTATTGAATGACTGGCAGTTTTTATTGCTTAATGAATAACTAAATACGATGAATAAGAGACGTGGCAATGAAAAAGCAGTACATCGAAAAACAACAGCAAATCAGCTTCGTTAAGTCTTTCTTCTCCAGCCAGTTGGAGCAGCTTTTGGGATTGATTGAAGTCCAGGCACCGATTCTCAGCCGTATCGGCGATGGCACGCAGGATAACTTGTCTGGTACGGAAAAAGCAGTGCAGGTTAAGGTTAAAGCCCTGCCAGATGCCACATTTGAAGTCGTTCACTCACTGGCGAAATGGAAACGTAAAACGCTGGGTGCGTATGATTTTAGCTTCGGGGAAGGCATTTATACCCATATGAAGGCGCTGCGCCCAGACGAAGATCGCCTGAGCCCGATCCATTCCGTTTATGTCGATCAGTGGGATTGGGAGCGCGTGATGGGAGAGGGCGAGCGTAATGCCGAGTATCTGAAATCGACGGTCACGCGCATTTATCAAGGCATTAAAGCAACTGAAGCAGCGGTACACCAGGCGTTTGGCGTTCAGCCTTTCCTGCCGGAACAGATTCATTTTGTGCATACCGAAACATTGCTGAAGCGCTATCCCGATCTGGATGCGAAAGGGCGTGAGCGAGCGATTGCGAAAGAGCTCGGTGCCGTCTTCCTGATTGGGATTGGCGGTAAGCTGTCCAGCGGTCACTCTCACGATGTGCGTGCGCCGGATTATGATGACTGGACGACGCCAGGTGAGCAGGAATTAGCTGGTTTGAACGGTGATATTGTCGTGTGGAACCCGGTGCTGAACGATGCATTTGAGATTTCATCCATGGGAATCCGCGTGGATGCAGAGGCATTAACACGCCAGCTGGCGCTGACGCAGGATGAAGAACGCTTGAAGCTGGAATGGCATCAGGCACTGCTACGTGGCGAGATGCCGCAAACAATCGGTGGGGGAATTGGTCAGTCTCGCCTTGTCATGCTGTTGCTACAATTGTCACACATTGGTCAGGTTCAGTGCGGCGTGTGGCCACAGCCGCTGCGTGAATCAGTTTCCGGCCTGCTTTAATAAGCCTTGCCGTGCTGCCAGCGGCGCATTAAGCGGCTTTTTAACCCGGTGTCAAAGCGCCAGATATGGTCAAAGATGTGCATGATGCCGGGTTTGCCATGATCGGACATCGCTACAGCATGAAAACGATGCTGTAGCTGTTTCTGACGGCTTTTCACCTTGTTTACTACCTCATCCGGCAACCGCTGGGCAATAAAATCTGAAATTACCACCGCATCGGCATCATGCCAGAGTGAATCGTCCATCTTATCCAACAATGCTGACAGACAGGCGCTCATATCCGTGCCGCCACGGAAGGACTGGCTGAGAAAGCGTATAGCCTGTTCTAAGCCGTCTGTAGATGTGAGCTCATATTTCACTACACCAGTGGAAAATAGCATGATGTAGCAACGGCGATTGTCGGCGAGTGCGATACGCATCAGCGCCAGACAGAAAGCTTTGGCACAGCGTTCATTAAAGCCGCCCATCGAGCCTGAGGTATCAACGCAGACGATAAACGGGCCGCGTGGCTGCTGTTCGTTTTGTTGGTGAACCACTGGCCGCTCGGTAACTTTCTCGCGCCAGCTCTCACCTTGTAAGCGATAGGTCAGCAGCCGGTGTTCCAGCAGGCGACGATAAAATTCGTATTCCAGTTCACTAATGCCCAGTGTGGCTAACTCAGTGGGCATCAGACGCAAGATATCATCGCTCTGATGCACGCCGCTCACCTGCTCGGGAACAGTGGCAGGTTCCCGTACCCTTACTCGGAAGGCTTCTTGTGGTGCTTCCTGCGTAAGGATAGATTTGGTCTCCCGGCTGCGTCCCAGGCGTTCCGCCAGTTTTTGCAGTGCAGGCTGACGTTGCAGGAAAGCACCGAAATCCAGTAATGGGCGGGGATCGGTGTGGATACGCTGCGCTGCGCTAAGATCCCAGAGCCGTCCAGCTGCGTTTTCATTCTCTGCCAAAACCGGTTCGAGTTTGCCACTCAGGGTCAGGCGCTGTTGCAGTTCATCCAGCAGGATTTCCCGTTCCTGATCCATCAATTGCTGATGTAGTGAAACGGTTTGCAATGTCAGGCTCAGCCGCCAGCGCTGAAGAAAGAGCGCATGGAGCCCACTCGTTATCTTCTGCCCTAAGGTTCTCTCCGGAGAGGTTATGAGCTGTGAGGCCTGCATCAGAAACGGCGATTCCACGGTGTTTAACGTATTCATAATCGCAGGCAGGCGTGTCTGAAAAGCCTGGTTATCGATCGATTGTGAACGTTGGTAGCAGCTAAATTCCCTTTCCAGCTCTGGCGGTACCTGCGTGGTGCGCAGGCGCTGCTTTAAGGTTTCTTTCCAACGAGGGAGATCGTTGAGCAACGCGGATTTCAGGCTGGGATACTTTTCGAAGAAGAAAGCGAGCTGCGGTGTTGCCAGCAGTGTGACGACAAGATCGTCCAACAGCTCGTTTTCATCGATAGACAGTAGCATTTCCAGTGATTCCAGCGTGATCATCGGCGTTATTCCTGTTGCTCTGATTGCTGGATCTGCTCGGCAACCTGTTGCAGGCTGGCTTCTATTTTCGCCAGCCATTCACCAGGGACGAACAGGCAGGGCTGATGCTGGCTGAATAAGCGACGCTGTTCGCGCAGTTGCATGTTCAGCTTTTCATATTCATCGGTAATTTCGGCAGGAAGCGCACAGTCGCGTTTTTCCGGCAGAGAAAGAATAGAGGATTGCAGGCTGATATCGCGGATAGTCAGATGCTGGCGATCGTCCACCAGCAGATCGAGACGTTGGGTAAAACCAATGCCGTTGAGCTTACCCCGGATCTCTCCCCCTTTTCGCAGCCAGACTTGCAGGGCATTTTTCTCAATGATCAGATGGTTAACTTCAATATCGTGCAGGATCAACGGGCGTTGCAGCACAAGATCCAATGTTTCAGTTGCGATCGTGTCAGGCAAGGAGTAATGGAATTTGCGACCCAGAAAGTGCCCTTGTTTCTCTACGGAAAATGCCTGCAATTCACTTTGCTCACGCTGGTATTGCTGGCGTTTGGTATTCACCTGCTGAAGGCGGAACAGCAGGCTTTTTTGTTGATAGGCGTGCTCGGTAATCAACAGCTCAAGCTGGCGTTCGATGAGTGTCAACGTGCTTTGGTCATGCCAGAGACAGTCTTTCAGCAGAATAATATCAACTGGCGTGATGGCATCCCGACCGCAGAAAAACGCGCTGGCCTGAAGTAGGCGCAAGGCTTTCTTCCAGCGTCGATCGGAAATATAGGGCGCTTGCTCCAGCGCATCAAGCTGCTGGCGCAGCGTGTAAATCAGTTCGAAGCCAACTTCTGGCAGCGAGATGTGCTCAATGTCCTTCTGCCATTGTTGGTACTCTTCATTGCTGACGCTGAGAGCGGGTGGTACGGGATTATCGCGATCGCTGCTGTTATTCACGAGCAGTGCACGGAAATTCTGTTTTTCCTGCACGCGATCGAGCCATAGACGGATAAGCATTCGGTCATAAAGCGCTTCCAGACCGCCGTCTGCCTCTGGCAGTTCATTCGAGGCCGCGACCAATAGGCGCATGGGGATAGTGTCTTCGCTGTTGCCATTACGGAAACGCCGTTCATTAATGGCCGTTAGCAGGGTGTTTAAAATGGCGGGGCCTGCTTTCCAGATTTCGTCCAGAAATACGATTTCAGCTTCTGGCAGGTAACCAGCAGTTAAGCGCTGGTAGCGGCCTTCATCTTTTAGTGCCTGAATGGACAGAGGGCCGAACACCTCTTCCGGGGTGGAAAAGCGGGTCATCAGGTACTCAAACGCATTCGCATGACGAAACGCGAATTTAAGACGCCTGGCGATCATACTTTTGGCGATACCTGGTGGACCCAACAGAAATACGCTTTCCCCGCTCAGTGCCGCCAGCAAACAGAGGCGAATCGCGTGCTGTCTTTCGTAGAGCCCATGTTCTAGCGCATGGCTGAGGCGAGAAATTCTTTCAGCCAATGCCGCAGTTTGACGCATAATTAATCCGTTAGTCCCATGATGTGATGTACTGAAATCGTTTATTTTTGAATCCGACGGCTTGGCTGAAAGGGTGGCCTCAGAAAAACCCTACTTTCATAAAGACAATCGTAATAATAAACGGCAGATCACAGATTTTTATTAGAATACTTTTACGGATTATTACACCCTAACGGGGTAAGTAAGCAATAAACGACCTTTTACAGGATGTTTCGTGTACAGGTGGATCGCACAATAAAAATGGGTTTTTACCCTGATTTGTGCATACTGTGCGCTTTTGGACGAGTTGTTGTGAATGACGCGCTTCGCGGACTGATTAATAACAGAAGATAGGTTTATGAGCTCAGAACATAAACGTTCGCTTCCGGCTGTCACGCTGGCGGCCATCGGGGTGGTTTATGGAGATATAGGAACCAGCCCTCTTTATACGTTAAGGGAATGTTTATCAGGGCAGTTTGGTTTTGGGGTCGAGCCTGATTCGGTCTTTGGCTTTCTTTCACTGATCTTTTGGCTATTGGTTCTCGTTGTTTCGCTGAAATACCTGACCTATGTGATGCGTGCTGACAATGCGGGTGAAGGCGGAATTCTCACATTAATGTCGCTGGCTGGGCGTAATACTTCCGATCGCATGACGTCCGTGCTGGTCATTATGGGATTGATCGGCGGCAGCTTCTTCTATGGGGAAGTGGTTATCACGCCTGCCATCTCGGTGATGTCGGCGATGGAAGGGCTGGAAATCGCCGCGCCGTCGATGGACAGCTATATCGTCCCGCTCTCGATTGTCGTTCTGACATTACTCTTTATCATTCAAAAACACGGCACAGGCAGCGTCGGCAAGTTGTTTGCGCCTGTGATGCTGATTTGGTTTTTAACGCTCGGCGTACTGGGTGCGCGCAGCATTATCGCTAACCCTGAAGTCTTGCAGGCCTTGAATCCGATGTACGCCGCTCGTTTCTTTATCGAATACAAAGCGGTGTCGTTCTTCGCACTGGGCGCGGTGGTGCTAGCCATTACCGGTGTCGAGGCGCTGTACGCCGATATGGGCCACTTCGGTAAATTCCCTATTCGTCTGGCGTGGTTTACGGTAGTGCTGCCGTCGCTGGTATTAAATTACTTCGGGCAGGGCGCGTTGCTGCTAAAGAACCCCGAGGCGATCAAAAACCCGTTCTTCCTGTTGGCACCTGATTGGGCGCTAATTCCGCTGATGGTGCTGGCGACTCTGGCGACGATCATTGCCTCGCAGGCGGTAATTTCAGGCGTTTTCTCCCTGACGCGCCAGGCAGTGCGGTTGGGCTATTTACCGCCGATGCGTATCGTACACACGTCAGATATGGAATCCGGTCAGATTTATATTCCCGCCATTAACTGGATGCTGTATATCGCTGTTGTCATCGTGATCGTCAGCTTCGAGCATTCGAGCAATCTGGCTGCGGCTTACGGTATTGCGGTAACGGGCACGATGGTGATTACCAGCATTCTGTTCTGTACGGTGGCGGTGAAAAACTGGCTTTGGAACCGCTATTTGGCATGGGTTTTTTTGGCAGGCTTGCTGATGATTGACCTACCCATGTTTTTGGCAAACGTGGTCAAGATCTTGTCCGGTGGATGGCTACCGCTGGCACTGGGCATGGTGATGTTTATTATCATGACGACGTGGAAAAGCGAGCGCTTCAGGTTACTGCGCCGGCTGCATGAGCATGGTAATTCGCTGGATGCCATGATTGCGTCGCTGGAGAAATCCCCACCGACGCGGGTTCCTGGTACGGCGGTATATTTCTCGCGTGCGACACGTGTGATCCCGTTTGCGCTGCTGCATAACCTCAAACACAACAAGATCCTGCATGAGCGCGTGGTGCTGTTGACCATGCGAACAGAGGATGCACCCTATGTATTGAACGCGCGACGCGTGACGGTTGAACAGCTTTCTCCGACGTTCTGGCGCGTGATCGCTAACTATGGCTGGCGTGAGACGCCGGATGTAGAGGAAGTCTTTCAGCGCTGTTGGCAGGATGGGCTGACTTGCCAAATGATGGAAACGTCTTTCTTTATGTCCAATGAATCGCTGATTATCGGTGAGCGTCCATGGTATCTGCGCCTGCGCGGTAAGCTATTCATGATGCTCAGCCGCAATGCGCTGCGGGCGGCGGATCAGTTTGAAATACCGCCGAACAGGCTGATCGAACTGGGGATACAGGTCGAGATTTAAGTGATCTCTTTGTACTCGCTATCATTAACACGTATGCAGCGACTCGTTGTTGGTTATTAGGGAAACACGGGGATGAGGTTCCCGCAGGGATACCTCGCCCCGTGGTCGACCGTATATCTCGATCTTATCCCAACACCTGAACGTAACATCCTACAGCTTCTACCAGTTAACCGACACAATCAGCCCGCCTTCGGGCTGATTGATGAATGTAACCCGCATGTGATGCAGCGTGGCGATGTTGTTCACGATGGAAATTCCCAGACCGCTGCCAGATTTTTCCTGCCCTGGTGGGCGATAAAAACGCTCGCCGATTCTTGCCAACGCTTCATCGCTGATGCCCGGTCCGCTATCGGCTACCTTAAATCCACGTTCCGTCAGCGTCAGATTTACCGTCCCCCCCTCATTGCTGTAGCGGATGGCGTTATCCAATAGATTGCGCACTAGCAGCGTTAGCAGCAGCGGATGACCCTGCCGGATAACCTGAGTATCCGGTAAGTCCAGCGTGAGTTCGATACCTGCGGTTTGCGCCGTGTGGTAATGCGCGATCACCGCCTGTTGCAGGAGTTCATTGAACTGGACGGGGTGCATCCCTTCGGGAGACGATTCGGCATCCAGTCGCGACAGCGTCAGGAGCTGATCTACCAGCCGGGTGGCGCGATCGATACCTTTATCCAGATTCATTAATGCATGGCGACGCATGGCCTCATCGTCATGCGCTAACTGTGCGACTTCGGTTTGAACTTTCAGCGCCGCTAGCGGGCTACGCAGTTCGTGAGCGGCATCGGAGGTAAAACGGCGTTCCCGAACCAGCATGTCGCTGATACGGGAAAACAGATGGTTTAATGCGTTAATCAGCGGGCGAACTTCTTGCGGGATGTGCTGCGTTGCCAGCGGGGTGCTGTCATCGGGGGAACGCTGCTGAAGCTCAGCGGCAATTTGTTTTAGCGGCGAGAGTTCGCGTGTTACCAGCCAGAACAGCAGCGCCAGCATGATCGGTAGCGCAAACAGCCAGGGCATCAGGTTGGTTTTTACAATATCCAACGCCATATCCTGACGGTATTCCCATTCCTGACCCACCGCAATCACATAACGATTATCCTCCGTCGTCAGCCAGACGATGCGCCATGTGTCGTTATCATCGCGCAGTTTGCCGTCGGTGAAGCCGTTGTGCTTATAGTCAAAAATGAAATCTTTGCCGTTCTCACCGTCGTTCAACACCATTTTCCCATCGTGGGTAAACATGGCGAAGGCCAGTGCATCATCATCCTGTTTACCTCGGTCTTTATGTACCAGACTTTTGGTCTTGGGCAGAGAAGTTGATTGGATTCGCAATTCATCGGGATTCATGGTGGCCAGACGTTTGGCAAACAACATTTGCTGGGTATCAAAGAGTTCATTGATGTTATGGCGCGTTTGAGACCACGAAAGCAGACTGGCTACGCCCCAGCACATCACTGTCAACAGCGTAAAACCCGCAACCAGGCGTAAACGCAGGCTGAGTCGGTTCATGGTGCGTCCCCCAGAATATAGCCAATGCCATGTACGGTACGGATAAACCCGCTGCCCAGTTTTTTGCGCAGGTGGTGGATATGCACTTCGACCGCGTTGCTAGAGACATCATCATCCCACCCGTAGAGCTTTTCTTCTAACTGCACACGTGTGAGTACGCGGTTGGGATTGAGCAAAAATAGTTCCAGCAGCGCCAGTTCGCGGGATTTTAATATGAGAGGCGCGTTGTTAAGCGTGACGCTCCGAGAGCCTGGCTCAAGGGAAACTGAGCCGTGCGTTAATGTGGGTTGGAGCTGACCGTGACGGCGGCGAATCAGTGCCTGTAGGCGAGCGGCGACTTCCGTTAGTGCAAAGGGCTTACATAAATAATCATCGGCACCCTGTTGCAACCCTTCCACGCGTTGTTCCAGCGCATCGCGGGCGGTCAGAATCAACACCGGTTCATCATGTCCAGCCTGACGCCATTGGCGTAGGATATCCATCCCATCCATACCCGGCAGGCTGAGATCGAGCACCACCGCATCATAAGGGGCGGCCTTTAATGCGGCAGCACCCGCTTTACCTTCCGTAAACCAGTCAATACTAAAGCCCAGTTTGGTCAACCCTGCTTTTAGACCATCACCGATCAGGCGATCGTCTTCAATTAACAATATTCTCATGGCCGCCTCGCAGGGAATGTACCGCTGTCGTATTTACGCCTTTCCCGGTTTTATACGAAATCGTGGGGTGATGTGTACAGGACAAATCGCTGAAATCGGGCGATTTCGGCAAGATAAAAAAATAAAAATGCAAAGGATGACTCCTTAAGATTCTGTTAAGAACGGTTTGTTTTAATCCTTCTCGAAGACCGATTACTCCCGCAGGTTGACTGCGAAACGACAGGCAAAATAAGGAAGGTAAAATATGAAAAAAGCAGCTGCGTTATTCGCCATTACCGCTCTGGTTTCTGCACCCGTATTTGCTGCACAAAGCGGCGGTGGTTTCGTTAACCCGGAAACGCCTGCGGTTGGCACACATAAAGGGGGATTCATCGATTCACAGAACACCCTCACCACGGTAGCTAAGGCTAAAGATCTGCGTGACGACAGTTGGGTTACGCTGAGTGGCAATATTGAAAAACGGATTGGTGATGAGAACTATCTGTTCCGCGATGCGACGGGCACGATAGAAGTTGAAATCGATCACAAGCGTTGGAATGGTCAGATGATTTCGCCCACGGATAAAGTGGAAATCCAGGGTGAGTTGGATAAAGACTTCAATTCAGTCGAGCTGGATGTGAAGCAGATCCGTAAACTCTAATCTGTTATCTTCAATTGTCGAATGGCGGGCTATTTCCCGCCATCTCTCTATTTATCAACTATCTACGTCCGTCATTTTTCACGTTGCCAGCATTTATTCACACAAGCGATCGGCTTGGTTAAGCTCATCGAGATACCTTCCTTTGCCATCTTCCTGAAACCTGAATTATCTAGGGTAGATAACCACATTATGTTGTCTTTATTTTTTGTTAGCGAAACGTTTCGATAGTGATCACATTTTTTTTATTTCTTCATTGCCTTTCTCTCTTCTTTTTCTAGAATATTATCAGCGAAACGTTTCGCTGGTGGGGTGAGAGATGAAAAAAGCAGCATTATTGAATTCAGATATTTCTTCCGTGATTGCTCGGCTGGGGCACACCGATAGCCTTGTTGTTGGTGATGCTGGTTTACCGATTCCAGAAACGACGACCCGTATCGATCTGGCGTTGACGCACAATGTGCCAACGTTTTTGCAGGTGGTTAATGTTGTCACCAGTGAAATGCAGGTCGAGGCCGCTATTCTGGCGGAAGAGATGATTGAAAAGAACCCCGCGGTCCATGACGCGTTACTCGATCAATTGAAGCAACTTGAACAACACCAGGGAAACTCAATTGCATTGCACTATGTCAGCCATGAAGAATTTAAAACCCAAAGCGGCAAAAGCCGGGCCATCATTCGCAGCGGAGAGTGTTCACCGTATGCCAATGTCATCCTTTGTGCTGGCGTAACGTTCTGAGGTATCAATGCAACCTTTACTGCAACTGCAAGGCATCACGAAATCTTTTCCGGGCGTTAAAGCGCTTTCCGGTGCGGCACTCAATGTCTACCCGGGAAAAGTGATGGCGTTGGTGGGCGAGAACGGTGCGGGCAAGTCCACCATGATGAAAGTCCTGACCGGGATTTATCGTAAAGATGCCGGCAGCATCCATTTTCTGGGGCAAGAGGTGGATTTCAACGGGCCGAAAGCGTCTCAGGAAGCAGGTATCGGTATTATCCATCAGGAGCTTAACCTGATTCCCCAGCTCACGATTGCCGAGAATATCTTCCTCGGTCGTGAGTTTACCAACCGTTTCGGGCGAATTGATTGGAACAAGATGTATGCTGAAGCCGATAAACTGCTGAAACGCCTTAATTTGCGCTATGACAGTCGCCGTATGGTGGGGGATTTATCGATTGGCGATCAGCAAATGGTGGAAATTGCCAAAGTACTGAGCTTTGAATCGAAAGTCATCATTATGGATGAACCCACCGATGCCCTGACCGATACCGAAACCGCTTCGTTATTCAGTGTGATCAAAGAGCTGCAATCTCAGGGATGTGGCATCGTTTATATTTCCCACCGTTTGAAAGAAATCTTCGAAATCTGCGATGACATTACCGTTTTCCGCGATGGTCAGTTTATCGGCGAGTGTCCGGTAAGCGACTTACAGGAAGATACGCTGATTGAAATGATGGTAGGGCGCAAGCTGGAAGATCAGTACCCACGCTCAAATAAAGCGCCGGGAGAGGTTCGCCTTAAGGTGCAGAACCTGTCTGGACCTGGCGTAGACAACGTTAGCTTTACGGTACGGAAAGGTGAAATCCTGGGTGTCGCAGGGCTGATGGGCGCGGGTCGAACTGAACTGATGAAGATTCTCTACGGTGCGCTACCACGTACTGGCGGCAATGTGACGCTTGATGGCCGTGACGTGGTGACCCGTAAACCGCAGGATGGTTTAGCCAACGGCATCGTTTATATCTCTGAAGATCGCAAGCGAGATGGTCTGGTGCTGGGCATGTCGGTAAAAGAAAACATGTCGTTAACCGCACTGCGCTATTTCAGCCATGCTGGTGGTCGTCTCAAACACGCCGAAGAACAGTTGGCGGTCGCTGACTTTATTCGCTTGTTCAACGTTAAAACGCCTTCTATGACGCAGCCTATCGGCCTGCTTTCCGGTGGTAATCAGCAAAAAGTGGCGATTGCCCGTGGCCTGATGACGCGCCCGAATGTCTTGATCCTTGATGAGCCAACGCGTGGCGTTGATGTGGGGGCGAAGAAAGAAATTTATCAGCTAATCAATCAATTCAAAGAAGAAGGGTTGAGCATCATATTGGTGTCATCCGAAATGCCCGAAGTCTTGGGAATGAGCGATCGCATCATTGTGATGCATGAAGGGCGCTTAAGCGGTGATTTCCCGATTGAGCAAGCAACCCAGGAAGCACTGATGGCTGCGGCCGTTGGTAAGCAATACGGCGCAAAGCAGGAGTAAGTCAGACATGAGTTCTCAATCTATCGCGGCAAAACGCTGGTTCAGCAAAGAGTGGTTACTGGAGCAAAAATCGCTGATCGCGCTCCTGATCCTGATTGCGGTTGTTTCCGCCATGAGCCCTAACTTTTTCACCTTGAATAACCTGTTCAATATTCTCCAGCAGACATCGGTAAACGCCATTATGGCTGTCGGTATGACGCTGGTGATTTTGACCTCGGGAATCGACTTGTCGGTGGGCTCACTGTTGGCGCTGACTGGTGCCGTCGCGGCTTCCATTGTTGGGCTTGAAGTGAATGCGCTGGTGGCAGTATTTGGTGCGCTGGCACTGGGGGCACTGATTGGCGCAGGCACGGGTATCATTGTTTCTAAAGGCAAAGTGCAGGCATTTATCGCTACGCTGGTCATGATGTTGTTACTGCGCGGCGTGACAATGGTTTATACCAACGGTAGCCCGGTTAATACGGGTTTTTCCGACGTGGCAGATGCTTTTGGCTGGTTCGGTATCGGTCGTCCGTTGGGGATTCCGACGCCAATCTGGATCATGGCTATCGTCTTCGCCGCGACCTGGTACATGCTGCACCATACGCGCCTGGGGCGTTATATCTATGCGCTGGGTGGTAATGAATCCGCAACCCGCTTATCCGGTATCAGCGTTGATAAAATCAAGATTATTGTCTATTCCCTGTGCGGGCTGCTGTCTGCCCTGGCGGGAATTATTGAAGTTGCACGTTTATCCTCTGCACAGCCTACAGCGGGTACAGGGTATGAACTGGATGCCATTGCAGCAGTGGTATTGGGCGGCACCAGTCTGGCAGGAGGCAAGGGGCGTATTGTTGGCACGTTGATCGGCGCACTTATCCTTGGTTTCCTCAACAATGGACTGAATTTATTAGGTGTTTCTTCTTACTACCAAATGATTGTCAAAGCAGTCGTCATTTTGCTGGCGGTTCTGGTAGATAACAAAAGCAGTAAATAACCTTCATTCACACAGGAATTGAGTTATGAATATGAAAAAGCTGGCTACTCTGGTTTCCGCTGTTGCGCTGAGCGCGACTGTCAGTGCTAATGCCTTGGCCAAAGATACGGTTGCTCTGGTGGTTTCTACGCTGAATAACCCGTTCTTTGTTTCTATGAAAGAGGGGGCGCAGAAAGAAGCTGACAAACTGGGCTATGAGTTGATTGTGCTGGATTCTCAGAATAACCCTGCGAAAGAACTGGCTAACGTTCAGGATTTAACGGTCCGTGGCACCAAAGTATTGCTGATCAACCCGACTGACTCTGATGCAGTAGGCAATGCGATTAAAATGGCTAATCAGGCAAAAATCCCGGTCATTACGCTGGACCGTGTCGCTAGCAGTGGTGAAGTCGTAAGCCACGTTGCTTCTGATAACGCTTTCGGCGGTAAAGTTGCCGGTGATTTCATTGCCAAGAAATTGGGTGAAGGTGCCAAGGTGATTCAGTTGGAAGGGATCGCAGGAACCTCTGCTGCGCGTGAGCGTGGGGCGGGTTTCATGAAATCTGCTGAGAAAAATAAATTCGCTATGCTGGCAAGCCAACCTGCTGATTTCGATCGTACTAAAGGGTTGAACGTGATGCAGAACCTGCTGACCGCACACCCTGACGTTCAGGCGGTATTTGCTCAGAACGATGAAATGGCGTTAGGTGCACTGCGTGCATTACAAACCGCAGGCAAGACAGATGTGCTGGTTGTGGGCTTTGACGGTACCCAAGATGGTGTGAAAGCCGTTGAGTCAGGCAAGCTGGCAGCAACGGTGGCTCAGCGTCCAGACCAGATCGGTGTAATCGGCATCGAAACGGCTGCGAAAGTGCTGAAAGGTGAAAAAACGCAGGCCATCATTCCAGTTGACCTGAAGCTGGTCGCTAAATAAGTAAAGAATAAAGCAGGGCTCGCGCCACCCGTTTGTGGTGGCGCATTATTAACGTAGCGGGATTCGACATAATGAAAACGGGTAAGCTGGTGGTGCTGGGCAGTATTAACGCTGACCATATTCTCAATCTTGAGCAATTTCCCCGCCCGGGCGAAACGGTGATCGGTGAACAATATAGTGTCGCTTTCGGCGGGAAAGGCGCTAATCAGGCCGTTGCCGCTGGCCGAAGTGGTGCGGATATCGCCTTTATTGCCTGCGTCGGAGAAGATGATATCGGCGCTCGCATTTGTCAGCAGCTCTCCAAGGACAATATTGATGTTTCTGCCGTTGAGGCTATCTCCGGGGAAACAACGGGCGTTGCGCTGATTTTTGTTAACGCTGAAGCTGAGAACATGATCGCAATTAACGCTGGCGCGAATGCAGCGGTGACGCCTGATTATCTTCATCATCATGGGCAACACATTATTGATGCTTCTGCATTGCTTATGCAGCTTGAATCGCCGTTGGCAACGGTTATTGAGGCAGCTAAACTGGCACATGAACACCAGACTAAAGTGATTCTCAACCCGGCTCCTGCTCGTGAACTGCCTGATGAACTGTTATCGCTGGTCAATATGATCACGCCGAATGAAACCGAAGCACAGTTCCTGACAGGAATTACGATTGAGACAGAAGAGGACGCCGCTCGCGCAGCACGGGTTCTGCACGATAAAGGTATCGAGACGGTTCTTATCACATTGGGTAGCCGTGGCGTATGGCTAAGTGAAAGTGGTCAAGGGCAGCGTATTCCGGGGTATCGCGTAAAAGCTGTGGATACTATTGCCGCTGGAGACACCTTTAATGGTGCGTTGGTTACCGCCTTGCTGGAAAACCGGCCAATGTCTTCTGCTGTGAAGTTCGCTCATGCTGCGGCTGCGATTGCAGTAACTCGCCGAGGTGCTCAACCTTCTGTCCCGTGGCGAGAAGAGATCGACGCATTTTTGCAAGCTCAGGGGTAATTTTTTGGCCACCATGAAAGATGTCGCCCGTTTGGCGGGCGTTTCTACTTCTACTGTATCTCACGTCATTAATAACAATCGCTTTGTCAGCGATACCATTCGCGAAAAGGTGATGAAGGCCGTTGAGGATCTCAACTATGCGCCATCTGCGCTGGCCAGAAGTCTGAAAATAAACCAGACCCGCACTATCGGTATGTTGCTCACAGCCAGTAGTAACCCGTTTTATGCTGAAGTTGTGCGTGGCGTTGAACGCTGTTGTTATGAGCGGGGCTATAGCCTGATTCTGTGCAACACCGAAGGCGATCGCGACAGAATGAGTCATAGCCTTGAAACGCTCCTGCAAAAGCGGGTCGACGGCGTATTGCTGATGTGCACTGAAAGCCATCGCCCCTTGCCTGAAATGATGAGCCGCTATCCTTCTGTTCCTATGGTCATGATGGATTGGGCACCTTTTGAAGGCGCTATTGATGTTATTAAAGATAACTCTTTGCTCGGTGGAGAGATTGCGACCAATCACCTCATTTCTCGTGGGTATAAAAAGATAGCCTGCATTGCGGGGCCGAAAGATAAGACGACAGCCTATAACCGACTGGAGGGTTATCGACAGGCGATGCAGCTCGCTGGGTTACCCATTCCCGCTGATTATGAGATTTTTGGTGATTTTGAATTTGAAACAGGTTACCGCGCGATGCAGCAGTTATTAGCGCTGGAAGATAAACCCGAAGCGGTGTTCACCAGTAACGATGCAATGGCTGTGGGTGTTTACCACGCTCTTTATCAGGCGGGGCTTTCAATCCCTCAAGACATGGCGGTTATTGGTTACGATGATATTGAACTCGCTCGCTATATGTCTCCGCCTCTCACTACGGTTCATCAACCAAAGGACGAGCTCGGCGAATTAGCAGTCGATACGCTGCTGTATCGTCTGGAACATCCAAATACTGAACCGAATGTGTTGGTGCTGACGCCGGAATTAATGGTACGTCAGTCAGTTCGGTAAGATTTTGGCTAAGAAAACGCTGAAAAATCCGGCATAACGCCGTCTTTTAATACGCTTTGCTGAAAAAAAAACCACTCAGAAATTATTTTGCATTTAGCACTTGTCAGCCGCCGAGAAGTCCCTATAATGCGCCTCCACTGACACGGCAACAGCGACACGCGGTTGGGGTGACAGAAAAAGATTTAATAAAGACGGTCAGTAATGACTTGACTTTAAAGCGGATTGGCATAGTATATGCAGCCCGCGCCACCGTAGAAGTGGCACTGCTCTTTAACAATATAATCAGACAATCTGTGTGGGCACTCACAAGACCGTATCTTAACGATATAAAAAAGTCTTGAAGAGTGAACAACAGTAAATTCATTACGAATAAACAGTTTTAATTCTTTGAGCATCGCTGACGAGTTCAGCAAATCAAACAAATCTTAAATTGAAGAGTTTGATCATGGCTCAGATTGAACGCTGGCGGCAGGCCTAACACATGCAAGTCGAGCGGTAGCACAGGGGAGCTTGCTCCCCGGGTGACGAGCGGCGGACGGGTGAGTAATGTCTGGGAAACTGCCTGATGGAGGGGGATAACTACTGGAAACGGTAGCTAATACCGCATAACGTCTTCGGACCAAAGAGGGGGACCTTCGGGCCTCTTGCCATCGGATGTGCCCAGATGGGATTAGCTAGTAGGTGAGGTAATGGCTCACCTAGGCGACGATCCCTAGCTGGTCTGAGAGGATGACCAGCCACACTGGAACTGAGACACGGTCCAGACTCCTACGGGAGGCAGCAGTGGGGAATATTGCACAATGGGCGCAAGCCTGATGCAGCCATGCCGCGTGTGTGAAGAAGGCCTTCGGGTTGTAAAGCACTTTCAGCGGGGAGGAAGGCGGTGAGATTAATACTCTCATCGATTGACGTTACCCGCAGAAGAAGCACCGGCTAACTCCGTGCCAGCAGCCGCGGTAATACGGAGGGTGCAAGCGTTAATCGGAATGACTGGGCGTAAAGCGCACGCAGGCGGTCTGTTAAGTTGGATGTGAAATCCCCGGGCTTAACCTGGGAACTGCATTCAAAACTGACAGGCTAGAGTCTTGTAGAGGGGGGTAGAATTCCAGGTGTAGCGGTGAAATGCGTAGAGATCTGGAGGAATACCGGTGGCGAAGGCGGCCCCCTGGACAAAGACTGACGCTCAGGTGCGAAAGCGTGGGGAGCAAACAGGATTAGATACCCTGGTAGTCCACGCTGTAAACGATGTCGATTTGGAGGTTGTGCCCTTGAGGCGTGGCTTCCGGAGCTAACGCGAAATCGACCGCCTGGGGAGTACGGCCGCAAGGTTAAAACTCAAATGAATTGACGGGGGCCCGCACAAGCGGTGGAGCATGTGGTTTAATTCGATGCAACGCGAAGAACCTTACCTACTCTTGACATCCAGAGAATTTGCTAGAGATAGCTTAGTGCCTTCGGGAACTCTGAGACAGGTGCTGCATGGCTGTCGTCAGCTCGTGTTGTGAAATGTTGGGTTAAGTCCCGCAACGAGCGCAACCCTTATCCTTTGTTGCCAGCACGTAATGGTGGGAACTCAAAGGAGACTGCCGGTGATAAACCGGAGGAAGGTGGGGATGACGTCAAGTCATCATGGCCCTTACGAGTAGGGCTACACACGTGCTACAATGGCGTATACAAAGAGAAGCGACCTCGCGAGAGCAAGCGGACCTCATAAAGTACGTCGTAGTCCGGATTGGAGTCTGCAACTCGACTCCATGAAGTCGGAATCGCTAGTAATCGTAGATCAGAATGCTACGGTGAATACGTTCCCGGGCCTTGTACACACCGCCCGTCACACCATGGGAGTGGGTTGCAAAAGAAGTAGGTAGCTTAACCTTCGGGAGGGCGCTTACCACTTTGTGATTCATGACTGGGGTGAAGTCGTAACAAGGTAACCGTAGGGGAACCTGCGGTTGGATCACCTCCTTACCAAGAAGATGTGTGTTAAGTGAAGTGCTCACACAGATTGTCTGATGAAAATACTGAGCAAGCGCACCTGTTGATGTAATGAGTGTTAACTCATGCTGACGCGATAGTGCCGGATTTTTAATTCGGTACGGATTTTTCGTGTCCCCATCGTCTAGAGGCCTAGGACACTGCCCTTTCACGGCTGTAACAGGGGTTCGAATCCCCTTGGGGACGCCAATCCGATAATGAGTGAAAGACATTATCATGAATATCTTAAAGATGATTCTTCGGAGTCATGTTTACGATATTGCTCTTTAACAATCTGGAACAAGCTGAAAATTGAAACATGACAGCTGAACATGCATGACGGCCTTCGGGTGTGTCGTGGTGAATCAGTCTGTCAATGAGTCTCTCAAATAATCGCAGCGCGATGATGAATCGAAAGAAACATCTTCGGGTTGTGAGGTTAAGCGACTAAGCGTACACGGTGGATGCCTAGGCAGTCAGAGGCGATGAAGGGCGTGCTAATCTGCGATAAGCGTCGGTAAGCTGATATGAAGCGTTATACCCGACGATACCCGAATGGGGAAACCCAGTGTGTTTCGACACACTATCATTATGTGAATACATAGCGTAATGAGGCGAACCGGGGGAACTGAAACATCTCAGTACCCCGAGGAAAAGAAATCAACCGAGATTCCCCTAGTAGCGGCGAGCGAACGGGGAGGAGCCCAGAACCTGAATCAGTTTGTGTGTTAGTGGAAGCGTCTGGAAAGTCGCACAGTAAAGGGTGATAGTCCCGTACACAAAAATGCACAAGTTGTGAGTTCGATGAGTAGGGCGGGACACGTGACATCCTGTCTGAATATGGGGGGACCATCCTCCAAGGCTAAATACTCCTGACTGACCGATAGTGAACCAGTACCGTGAGGGAAAGGCGAAAAGAACCCCGGCGAGGGGAGTGAAATAGAACCTGAAACCGTGTACGTACAAGCAGTGGGAGCCTACTTGTTAGGTGACTGCGTACCTTTTGTATAATGGGTCAGCGACTTATATTCTGTAGCAAGGTTAACCGAATAGGGGAGCCGCAGGGAAACCGAGTCTTAACTGGGCGTTAAGTTGCAGGGTATAGACCCGAAACCCGGTGATCTAGCCATGGGCAGGTTGAAGGTTGGGTAACACTAACTGGAGGACCGAACCGACTAATGTTGAAAAATTAGCGGATGACTTGTGGCTGGGGGTGAAAGGCCAATCAAACCGGGAGATAGCTGGTTCTCCCCGAAAGCTATTTAGGTAGCGCCTCGTGAATTCATCTTCGGGGGTAGAGCACTGTTTCGGCTAGGGGGTCATCCCGACTTACCAACCCGATGCAAACTACGAATACCGAAGAATGTTATCACGGGAGACACACGGCGGGTGCTAACGTTCGTCGTGAAGAGGGAAACAACCCAGACCGCCAGCTAAGGTCCCAAAGTCATGGTTAAGTGGGAAACGATGTGGGAAGGCATAGACAGCCAGGATGTTGGCTTAGAAGCAGCCATCATTTAAAGAAAGCGTAATAGCTCACTGGTCGAGTCGGCCTGCGCGGAAGATGTAACGGGGCTAAACCATGCACCGAAGCTGCGGCAGCGACGCTTAGGCGTTGTTGGGTAGGGGAGCGTTCTGTAAGCCGTTGAAGGTGGCCTGTGAGGGTTGCTGGAGGTATCAGAAGTGCGAATGCTGACATAAGTAACGATAATGCGGGTGAAAAACCCGCACGCCGGAAGACCAAGGGTTCCTGTCCAACGTTAATCGGGGCAGGGTGAGTCGACCCCTAAGGCGAGGCTGAAAAGCGTAGTCGATGGGAAACAGGTTAATATTCCTGTACTCGGTGTTACTGCGAAGGGGGGACGGAGAAAGCTAGGTTATCCGGGCGACGGTTGTCCCGGTTTAAGCGTGAAGGTGGGTGACTTAGGTAAATCCGGGTCATCGTTAACACTGAGGCGTGATGACGAGTCACTACGGTGATGAAGTAACCAATGCTACGCTTCCAGGAAAAGCCTCTAAGCTCCAGGTAACATCAAATCGTACCCCAAACCGACACAGGTGGTCAGGTAGAGAATACTCAGGCGCTTGAGAGAACTCGGGTGAAGGAACTAGGCAAAATGGTGCCGTAACTTCGGGAGAAGGCACGCTGGCGCGTAGGTGAAGTCCCTTGCGGATGGAGCTGAAGCCAGTCGCAGATACCAGCTGGCTGCAACTGTTTAATAAAAACACAGCACTGTGCAAACACGAAAGTGGACGTATACGGTGTGACGCCTGCCCGGTGCCGGAAGGTTAATTGATGGGGTCAGCCGCAAGGCGAAGCTCTTGATCGAAGCCCCGGTAAACGGCGGCCGTAACTATAACGGTCCTAAGGTAGCGAAATTCCTTGTCGGGTAAGTTCCGACCTGCACGAATGGCGTAATGATGGCCAGGCTGTCTCCACCCGAGACTCAGTGAAATTGAACTCGCTGTGAAGATGCAGTGTACCCGCGGCAAGACGGAAAGACCCCGTGAACCTTTACTATAGCTTGACACTGAACCTTGAGCCTTGATGTGTAGGATAGGTGGGAGGCTTTGAAGTGTGGACGCCAGTCTGCATGGAGCCAACCTTGAAATACCACCCTTTAATGTTTGATGTTCTAACGTAGGCCCGTAATCCGGGTTGCGGACAGTGTCTGGTGGGTAGTTTGACTGGGGCGGTCTCCTCCCAAAGCGTAACGGAGGAGCACGAAGGTTAGCTAATCCTGGTCGGACATCAGGAGGTTAGTGCAAAGGCATAAGCTAGCTTGACTGCGAGAGTGACAGCTCGAGCAGGTGCGAAAGCAGGTCTTAGTGATCCGGTGGTTCTGAATGGAAGGGCCATCGCTCAACGGATAAAAGGTACTCCGGGGATAACAGGCTGATACCGCCCAAGAGTTCATATCGACGGCGGTGTTTGGCACCTCGATGTCGGCTCATCACATCCTGGGGCTGAAGTAGGTCCCAAGGGTATGGCTGTTCGCCATTTAAAGTGGTACGCGAGCTGGGTTTAGAACGTCGTGAGACAGTTCGGTCCCTATCTGCCGTGGGCGTTGGAAGATTGAGAGGGGTTGCTCCTAGTACGAGAGGACCGGAGTGAACGCACCACTGGTGTACGGGTTGTGATGCCAATTGCATTGCCCGGTAGCTAAGTGCGGAAGAGATAACCGCTGAAAGCATCTAAGCGGGAAACTTGCCTCGAGATGAGTCTTCCCTGGACACTTGATGTCCCTGAAGGGCCGTTGAAGACGACGACGTAGATAGGCTGGGTGTGTAAGCGTAGCGATACGTTGAGCTAACCAGTACTAATGACCCGAGAGGCTTAACCTTACAACACCGAAGGTGTTTTGTGGGTGATGAAAGACTCATAGAGAACGATATTCAGCTTGTTCGAAGATTGGTTCTGATGGTTGTGCGATACAAAAGAAAAGTAGAGCATAACGGTTGGAATGAAACAGAATTTGCCTGGCGGCGATAGCGCGGTGGTCCCACCTGACCCCATGCCGAACTCAGAAGTGAAACGCCGTAGCGCCGATGGTAGTGTGGGGCTTCCCCATGTGAGAGTAGGGAACTGCCAGGCATCAAACAAGTGGAAAGCCCTCGTCGAAAGACGAGGGCTTTTTGCTGTGCGCGTTGCGGAGAGTACTTATTTACGCGTATCCCGTGGCGAAGACCGCCGATAAGCAGGTTATCGACGGCTATTTTGAAGCCATTGGTGGATAAAATTAGCCACCTGTTCTGGCTGATTGATATCGAGCATTGGAAGTATGGTATCTGTCTCAGAGTCTGTCGCAATCGCGATGACATATTCATCGATCAAATCATGCAACTCTCTGCCCAACGATTGACGAAATAAGGCTATTTTAGCGATCTTTTCGTGTTTAAAACCCTCAACCAGAACCAGATCGAGAGTTGATGCATCCATTTTTCCTGCCAAATCATAAATATTGGGTTCTTTCTGCTCAGGCGTTTCCGTCATCAACGCCCACCTTTCGCTGCTAGCGACCATAGTCTGTGTCGCACCCGCCTTACGTAGCTCGTAGCTATCTTTACCTGGTGTATCAATATCCATCCGATGATGTGTATGTTTAATTAACCCGACTCGAACGCCATGGTTAGTTAGTAGAGGGATGACGTGTTTGAGTAATGTTGTTTTACCTGTACCGCTGTAAGCAACGATTGCGAGCAAGGGGAGGCGTTTAGAATTCACTGTGCTAATCCTCCCAGTTAGATAAATCTTCAGGAGAATTCATATTGCGAAAGGCTCCTGGTTGATCGCTAAATGAAACGGTTTTTGCCCGAACCTGTTCCATAAATAGCATTAATTTACGGTTTCCTAGATGCAGATAAGTTTCCAATGGTTCAATGAGGCTTTTATTGATTAAGAGTAATGTGGGATGCGAACGTTCCCCATCGGTCACATAAGCGGCATTGGCTTCCCCACGTGCTTGCCATAAGCGGTGTACCAAGTCGATAGGGAAGGCCGGGACATCACAAGGGACGAATACCACCCATTCGGACGTAGATGCATGTAATCCACTCAGGATGCCAGCCAGCGGGCCTGGAAAGGTTGTATCAACGTCACCAATAATGCGGCACCCGCTTTGTGCATATACATCCTGATTGCGGTTGGCGCTGATAATGACCTCGTCAACCTGTGTTCTAAGCCGAGACAGGGCGTGTTGATATAGTGCTACACCGTTTAGTGTTATCAGACCTTTATCATGCCCGCCCATGCGCGTTGCACGTCCGCCCGCGAGAATAACGCCTGTAATCATTTCACTTCCCAATTATCTATGCCCACTTTTCTTTATACGAAAGCTTATGAGGGAGGAACCATACATTATTCTCTGAAAACTTTCACCGAAGACCAAGTTCTTTCCTCATGTGCGCAAGGCTGTTATTTTTATCGCTATATATTCAACATTACTCAAGCTGTTTTCTACTTCTTGAAATTTATTGAGTACAAACCGTTTTTAAGGAGAAAAAAATGAAATGTCACCGTGTTAATGAGCTGATAGAGCTGCTGCATCCAGCCTGGCAAAAAGAGCCCGATTTAAACCTAGTGCAATTTTTACAAAACCTTGCACAGGAGGCGGGGTTCGAGGGGCAGTTAAACGAACTAACTGATGATATCCTTATTTACCATCTGAAAATGCGTGATGCAGATAAAGAACAAGTCATTCCTGGTCTAAAGAAAGACTACGAGGAAGATTTCAAAACCGCTTTGCTGCGTGCCCGTGGGGTTATTAAAGACTAGTGAAAAGAAATAACACGTTCATGATGCTAACTATTTTACGCGTATATCTGATGCCGCCTCAGGCCATTTGTGGTCGCGATGAATAGCTCGGTATTTAATTTCCAGACACTGTTCCCAGATTTGATCGTGGATGCCTTGTTGGATGTCGGTCTGCGCGTTGACTCCGGTCTGACGGCATTAAACAGCTATGAAAACCGGGTGTATCAATTCGCTGATGAAGATCGTAAACGATTCGTGGTGAAATTTTATCGGCCGGAACGGTGGAGTGCGGCGCAAATTGTGGAAGAACACATTTTTGCCCAACAATTGGCAGAAGATGAAGTGCCTATCGTCGCGCCTGTTTTTCTTAATGGACAGACGCTGAATGTTTATGACGGATTTCATTTTGCCGTATTCCCTAGTATGGGGGGGCGGCAGTATGAGATGGATAATGAAGATCAGCTAGAGTGGGTCGGTCGTTTTCTTGGACGCATTCACCAGACGGGGCAGAAATCGTTATTCACCGAGCGACCGACGATCGGGGTAAATGAATATTTGCATGAACCTTATCGGTTGCTGGAGACGTGTCCGCTAATACCGAAAATACATCGACATAATTTTTTACAGGCAACCCGTCAACTGATTGATACAGTTGAAACTTATTGGCACAGCGACTGGCGTCCATTGCGTCTGCATGGGGATTGTCACCCAGGAAATATTTTGTGGCGTGATGGCCCGCTATTTGTTGATTTGGACGATGCTCGCAATGGCCCGGCAATACAGGATTTATGGATGCTGTTGCATGGCGACCGCCGTGAACAACGTATTCAATTGGATATCTTATTAGAGGCTTATAGTGAATTTTCGGATTTTCAGGAGAAAGAACTGGCGTTGATTGAGCCTCTTCGTGCGATGCGACAGGTTTATTATCTGGCTTGGGTTGCGCGTCGTTGGGAAGACCCTGCTTTTCCGAAAAATTTCCCTTGGATGACGGATGCCGATTTTTGGTTGAAGCAAACGGCAATATTTATTGGACAAACTCAGCTGTTGCAGGAGCCTCCTCTACAACTGATGCCCATGTACTGAAATTAAATGGAGAGAGTTAAATTTATGAAAAGATTATGGCTTGCGCTGATTGGCGTCGTTCTGGCATTTAGTGCTTCTGCTGCAGAATTTTCTGACGGTAAACAATATGTAGAATTAGATAAACCTGCAACCCAAGAGCCTCAGGTTCTCGAGTTCTTCTCATTCTATTGTCCGCACTGCTATCAATTTGAACAAGTTTACCATGTCCCGGATGCAGTAAAAAAAGCGCTGCCGGAGGGAGTGAAGATGACGCGTTATCATGTGGACTTCTTGGGCCCATTGGGTAAAAACCTGACGCAGGCTTGGGCTGTGGCCATGGCGCTGGGTGTGGAAGATAAAATTACCCCGCTGATGTTTGATGCCGTCCAGAAAACACAGACCGTACAAAAACCGGAAGATATTCGCGCTGTCTTTGTAAAAGCTGGTGTGAGTGCGGAAGAATTTGATGGTGCCCTGAACAGTTTTGTTGTGAAATCTCTGGTTGCCCAACAAGAAAAAGCGGCTGCAGATTTACAATTACGTGGTGTTCCAGCGATGTTCGTTAATGGCAAATATATGATCAAGAACGATGGTCTTGATACTAGCTCAATGGACGCTTACGTAAAACAGTATGCTGATGTGGTGAAATTCCTCATTACTAAAAAGTAATCACTTAATAGGCCATGCGGGTTAACCGCATGGCCTATACCCGTTATACTTCAAGCTGTTCACTCCCTTATCTTTTATATCTCACCACCTACAATATCTATTTATCTTTTTGTTTATATCCACAAATTAGATGACGGTTTGCCATGCATCAAAAACAAACAATTTATATTGTAACTTTATGAAATTTATAATGATTAAATAAATCCATTAGACAAATGGATAAATTAATAATTACGAAAATAAAACTATTCACAAAGTTATCCACAGGAAAATCTTGCGATGCTCCATGCAAAATCAACCGATATCTTACGTTAAGGATCGTCTCTTTCTCTGACCTATGGCATGCTTAGCGCTATGACAGACTAACAACGATCACGGCAGGCTATGGCTCAGATTGCAGAAAACCCTTTAATACTGGTAGACGGTTCATCCTATTTGTATCGTGCGTATCACGCTTTCCCACCGTTAACAAACAGCGCGGGAGAAGCAACCGGTGCAATGTATGGCGTACTGAATATGCTACGCAGTTTGCTGCTGCAATATAGCCCCAGCCACGTTGCCGTTGTTTTTGATGCGAAAGGGAAAACGTTTCGCGATGAGCTGTTCGAAAACTATAAAGCTCACCGCCCACCTATGCCGGAGGATCTACGCGAACAGATAGAACCTCTGCATAATATGGTGAAAGCAATGGGGTTGCCGCTTTTGGCTGTTTCTGGTGTAGAAGCGGACGATGTCATTGGTACACTCGCGGTGCAGGCGGAAAAAGCGGGTAAGTCGGTGCTGATTAGTACCGGCGATAAAGATATGGCACAGCTTGTAACGCCGAGCGTGACGCTCATTAACACCATGAACAACACCATTCTTGGCCCACAGGAAGTGTGTGATAAATACGGTATTCCTCCTGAGCTGATTATCGATTTCCTCGCGTTGATGGGAGATGCATCGGATAACATTCCCGGTGTGCCTGGTGTGGGTGAAAAAACGGCTCAGGCGCTATTGCAAGGGCTTGGCGGGCTGGATTCGCTCTATGCCAATCTCGATAAAATTGCCGGGCTTTCCTTCCGTGGCGCGAAAACTATGGCGCCGAAGCTGGAACAGCATAAAGAAGTGGCCTACCTCTCTTATCAGCTTGCCACCATTAAAACGGATGTTGAGCTGGAACTTAGCTGCGATCAGCTCACCGTTAACGAGCTGGATGTGGATGAACTGCATCGCCTCTTTTCCCGTTATGAATTTAAACGCTGGTTATCAGATATTGAATCAGGCACCTGGATGCAGGGTAAAAAGAGCAGCCAGCCAGCTCAGGCCATAAGTAACGTGGTAGTTGAGCAGGCTGCTGAAGAAGATAATGCGCCTACGCTTTCTGCCGATGGCTATGTCACTATTCTTGATGAAAAAACGCTGCTGGATTGGGTTGAGCGTTTAAAACAGGCTGAAGTTTTCGCTTTTGATACAGAAACCGACGGACTGGATACGCTCACAGCCAATCTGATTGGTTTGTCATTTGCGATTAAGCCCGGTGAAGCGGCTTATTTACCGTTGGCACATGATTATTTGGATGCGCCGGAGCAGTTGGATCGCACCACGGTATTGGCATTGTTTAAACCGCTGCTGGAAGATGAGAAGCTGCTTAAGATTGGCCAGAATCTCAAATTTGATAAAGGCGTGATGCAACGGTATGACATCGATTTACGCGGCATCGCGTTTGATACCATGTTGGAATCTTACGTGCTTGATAGTGTGGCGGGTCGTCACGATATGGATAGTCTGGCCGAACGCTATCTGAACCACAAGACTATTACTTTTGAAGAAATTGCGGGTAAAGGAAAAAATCAGCTGACGTTTAATCAGATCGCACTGGAACAGGCTGGGCCGTATGCGGCCGAGGATGCGGACGTTACGCTGCATCTGCACCAGAAGCTCTGGGGGAAACTCCAGCCACATGCCGATCTGTGTCAGGTCTTCCAGACGATTGATATGCCGCTGGTGCCAGTTTTATCCCGCATCGAGCGTACGGGCGTGCTGATCGATCCCGCGATTCTGGCAGAACACTCAAAAGAGCTAACGACTCGTTTGGCGGAGCTGGAAACAGAAGCGTATGAGCTGGCGGGTGAAGAGTTCAATCTCTCATCGACCAAGCAGCTACAGGGCATTCTGTATGAAAAGCAAAAGCTGCCGATTCTGAAGAAAACGCCAAAAGGCGCACCATCAACCAATGAAGAAGTGCTGGCTGAACTGGCGCTTGATTACCCTCTGCCGAAGCTGATCCTAGAGTATCGTGGCTTAGCCAAGCTGAAATCTACTTACACCGATAAGCTGCCGCTGATGATCAATCCGGCAACGAAGCGAGTGCATACGTCTTATCATCAGGCCGTTACTGCAACCGGACGTTTGTCTTCCAGCGATCCTAACCTGCAAAATATCCCGGTTCGTAATGATGAAGGGCGTCGTATTCGTCAGGCATTTATTGCACCTAAGGGCTACAGCATTGTGGCGGCGGACTACTCGCAAATTGAGCTGCGAATTATGGCGCATCTATCGGGTGATAAAGGGCTGTTGAATGCGTTCGCAAACGGATTGGATATCCACCGTGCAACGGCGTCAGAAGTGTTTGGCATCGCGTTAGATAAGGTGACAGCAGAACAGCGTCGTAGTGCGAAAGCGATCAACTTCGGTCTGATCTACGGCATGAGCGCATTTGGCTTGTCACGCCAGTTGAACATTCCCCGTAGCGAATCGCAGAAATACATGAACCTGTATTTTGAGCGTTATCCTGGTGTGCAGGATTACATGGAGCGGACGCGCCAACAGGCTGCGGAACATGGCTATGTGTCTACATTGGATGGTCGCCGTCTCTACCTGCCAGATATCCATTCTCGTAATGCGATGGCGCGTAAAGGCGCGGAACGCGCGGCGATTAACGCCCCGATGCAGGGGACCGCTGCGGATATTATTAAGAAAGCCATGATCGCGATTGACGACTGGCTACAGAAAGACGCGCCGAAGGTGAAGATGATCATGCAGGTTCACGATGAACTGGTTTTCGAGATCCACGATTCGGTTATTGAGGAATCTATTAGTAAAATCAAAGTATTAATGGAAGGTTGTATGCAATTGAATGTTCCGTTGCAGGTAGACATCGGCACGGGCATGAACTGGGATCAAGCACATTAATGGCCGATTCTTACGCTATTTCTGTAATTAAATAACAGTATTGTGTGACCTGGTTTAACTTTGTGTAATCGATAACCATTTTCTATGAAAGTAAACAACAAAAAAGCCTTTGTTCCCGTGAAAAAATAGGGTAGAGTTAAAGACGTAGGGTACAGAGGTAAGATGTTCTATCTTTCAGACCTTTTACTTCACGTAATCGGATTTGGCTGAATATTAGCCGCCCCGCTCAGTTTTGAGCGGGGCGTTTTTTATGGGCTTTATCCAGGATTTTTTGCCCTTAAAACGCCAATAATTGCCTGATAGACAGCAGCGGGTCAGCACAGTTTCGAGTGTGAAAAGAACGTCTCTGGTGGGCGATCATTGCGGGAAAGTGGGTACGTGATGCGAGTAATGATACTCTGCACCACGTGAAAGAATTATTCTGCTTCTTGTTCTTCTTCAGCGTGTGGCAGCGTGCTGAACCAGTTATCCAATTTCTGCCGTAGTTTATCGACGCCGAGTTTTTTCAGTGACGAAAATGCCTCAACCTGAATATCACCCATAAATGGCACGACAGCCTCGCGAACCATATGCAACTGTGTCTTACGTGCACCTGAAGCCAGCTTATCGGCTTTGGTCAGTAGTACTAAGACCGGAAGCTCGACATCGACAGCCCACTGAATCATTTGCTGATCGAGATCTTTCAAAGGATGACGAATATCCATAAGCACAACCAGACCCTTTAGGCTGTTACGCTTTTGCAGATATTCACCGAGCGCACGTTGCCATTTGATCTTCATTTGCTCTGGCACTTCGGCATAACCATAGCCAGGGAGATCGACTAAACGTACATCGTCTGCCACCTGGAACAGGTTAATCAACTGAGTACGGCCCGGCGTTTTACTGGTTCGCGCCAGGTTCTTCTGGTTGGTCAGCGTATTCAGCGCGCTGGATTTTCCGGCGTTAGAACGCCCAGCAAAGGCCACTTCAATACCGCTATCTGTTGCCAGATGGCGAATATCCGGGGCGCTGATGATAAAACGCGTCATGTGGTAGTTATATTGCTGGGTCACGATCGTTATCTCTGTCTGGATCTCTGTCTGGTTGGGGATTATACCTGTAACTGACAATAAAGGCGGGTTTATCTGCCTTAAAGTGCAGCAGACTGATATGAAAAGAAAAGCTCGGTCGTCTGATGTGGGCGCTTTTTTATTATCGGGCTTTCTGCTAGATTCCGCCGCACTTCCCTTATATCTGTGTACCTGAGAACAACATTATGAACCGACCTGTCAAAGGGGCTGCCGATAAGGCAGAAAAGCCCAAAGTAAAAAGAAAATCCCGCGAAGAGCTGGAGCGTGAAGCGCGTGAGCGGAAAAGAGATAAAAAACATCGTGGTCATGCTGCGGGTAGCCGAACTCAGGAAAAAGCGTCTTCTGACCAGAAGTCCGGGCAACGTAAAGTAGCCGATCCGCGTATTGGTAGTAAAAAGCCTGTACAGCTTGGCGTGTTAGATAGCGCTATCACTAAACCGAAGCCTAAGTCAAAGCCTTCTGCGCCCGTGGAGAAAGCCGTTGCTGCCAAGCCGACAATGTCTCCAGAAGAAGAGCTGGAAATGTTAGAGAACGATGCGCGTCTGGATGCCCTGTTGGATCGTCTGGATAGCGGTGAAACGCTGAGCGCTAAAGATCAGTCATGGGTTGACGAAACGCTGGATCGTATCGATATCCTGATGGAAGAGCTTGGAATCGAGCTGGGTGATGATGATGAAGAAGAGCAACAGGAAGACATGTTGCAGCTTTTAAAACGTAATAACCCGAAAGACGCGTTCTAATCAATGAAATGGCTGTTTCTGTTCCTGATATTGCTGGTTGCGTTTTATCTGCTCTGTCTGTTCAGTAAACTATGGTTATTGTCGAAGCGTAAGCATCGGTTGCATCGCGCCTTGTTTAACGGGCGCGTGAATCAGGTTCGACGCCCAAAACAAGAACATAGGAAACGTTTTTGAACGCAGCCCTTTAGGGCTGTGAGTCATCAGGGATGAGGTGAGTAGCGAAATGCCGGGAGCGCTTTTGAACGCCGTTTTTTGGTGATCTGAAGGAGGGGAAGGATAACCCACCGAGTAAAAACTGGAAGGAGTGAGCGAATATGTCGATACCGTCCGTTGACTGGGATCTGGCCCTGATTCAAAAATATAACTATTCTGGGCCGCGTTATACGTCTTATCCCACAGCGTTAGAATTCAGTGAAGCTTACGATGAGCCTGCGTTTCAGCATGCCATTGCCCGTTATCCGCAGCGACCGCTGTCGCTGTATATCCACATCCCTTTTTGCCATCGGCTGTGCTATTTCTGCGGCTGTAATAAGCTGGTTACGCGTCAGCAGCATAAAGCGGATGAATACCTTGATGTGCTGGAGCTGGAGATTCGTCAGCGCGCGCCGCTATTCGTCGGACGAATGGTGACGCAATTGCATTGGGGCGGCGGTACGCCGACCTACCTGAATACAGCACAAATTAGCCGGCTGATGTCACTGTTGCGTGAGCTGTTCTCTTTTTCCGAGCAGGCTGAGCTGTCGCTTGAAGTTGATCCGCGGGAAATTGAACTGGATGTTCTCGACCATCTACGTGCTGAAGGGTTTAACCGCCTTAGCATGGGGGTGCAGGATTTTAATAAAGACGTTCAGAAGCTTGTCAATCGTGAGCAGGATGAAGACTTTATTTTTGCCCTTATTGAACGGGCAAAGGCGCTTGGCTTCACCTCAACCAATATTGATTTGATTTACGGCCTGCCGAAGCAAACGCCGGAAAGCTTCGCCTTTACGCTACAGCGCGTTGCGGAATTAAGTCCGCATCGACTGAGTGTTTTTAACTATGCGCATTTACCTAGCCTATTCGCGGCACAGCGTAAAATTAAAGACGCGGATTTACCGAGCGCGGAGCAAAAGCTGGATATTCTGCAACAGACGATTGGGTCGCTGACGCAATCGGGCTACCAGTTTATCGGTATGGATCACTTTGCTCGCCCTGACGATGAGCTGGCGGTGGCGCAGCGAGAAGGGAAATTGCATCGCAATTTCCAGGGCTATACGACGCAAGGCGATAGCGATCTGCTTGGTATGGGTGTTTCAGCGATTAGTATGATCGGTGATAGCTATGCTCAGAACCAGAAAGAGCTGAAGCAGTATTATGCACAGGTTAAAGACCAAGGGCATGGCTTGTGGCGTGGATTACAGCTGACGCGTGATGATTGTCTTCGCCGCGATGTGATTAAGACGCTTATCTGTAATTTCCAACTCAGCTATGCGCCGATTGAAGCAGAATACGCGATCGATTTTAAAACCTACTTTGAGCAGGATTTAGCGCTATTGGCACCGCTGGTGGCTGATGGGCTGGTCGATAGTCAGCAGGACGGACTGGTGGTGACGCCGAAAGGACGTTTGCTGATTCGCAATATCTGCATGTGTTTTGATGTTTATTTACGTAGCAAGCTCAGGACACAGCAATTTTCCCGCGTGATTTAACCAAAAAAACAGCCAGTCGGTGTTCAGACCGGCTGGCTGTTCTCTTAACTTTTCTCTGATTAACTAAAGAAGTTAATCAGCGCGGCACACAAAACGGCGGCAATAGCAGCCTGCGGCGAATGGCTTGCCGCAGAGCCAATTTCAGCGCCGTGTGTTGCAACGGAAAGTGTCGCCGCAGAAATCAATGAGTCCAGCATGGTATTCCTCCCGAATCAGCGACACGATCATACTGCTGGCTCAAGGCAAGTAAAGGACAAATTAATGACAATTTCGTGCGCCAGATTGTATTTTTTATCACCAAATTGTTTGTTAACAATTGAGCAATAAAAAAACAATCTCGCTACTCCATTCCCAGCTCTTTTAATTTACGAGTCAGGGTATTTCTACCCCATCCCAGCAATCTTGCCGCTTCCTGTTTATGTCCCTGAGTATGCCGAAGTGCCGTTGTCAGTAGCGTTCTTTCCATTTCTGGTTGCGCTTCCGCCAGCAGGTTTTGATGACCGGAACGCAGTGCGCGATCGGCCCATTGTGCTAATAGCGTGGCCCAACTGTCTGGCAGAATATGCACGGTAGAATCGGGCGCGGTGGTCTCGAACAGTTCAGGCGGCAGATCTTGGATCAACACTTCCTGACCAGCGGCCATGACCGTCAACCAGCGGCAGGTGTTCTCCAATTGGCGAACGTTGCCAGGCCACGGTAAACGGGTTAATGCCGTTTCCGCTTCTGGATGCAAATTCTTCGGCTCGACACCCAGCTCTTTGGCCGTGGCCTGCAAGAAATAACGTGCCAGACGGGGGATATCTTCCCGACGCTCACGTAGCGGCGGCAGATGAACGCGGATCACATTCAGGCGATGAAATAGGTCATCACGGAATTTGCCTTCCTGCACGCGTTGTTCAAGATTTTGGTGCGTTGCCGCAATAATGCGGACATCCACTTTCACCGCTGCATAGCCGCCAACGCGGTAAAACTGTCCATCTGCCAATACGCGCAGCAGACGTGTTTGTACGTCTAGCGGCATATCGCCGATTTCATCCAGAAACAGCGTACCGCCATCGGCCTGCTCAAAACGACCCTGACGGATCTGGTTTGCGCCTGTAAACGCGCCTTTTTCATGGCCGAACAGTTCCGATTCGATCAGATCTTTGGGAATAGCGGCCATATTCAGAGCGATAAAAGGAGCTTTGGTGCGCGGGCTGTGGCGATGCAGGGCGTGTGCCACCAGCTCTTTACCAGTTCCCGATTCGCCGTTAATCAGCACACTGATCGACGAACGAGATAGGCGACCGATAATGCGAAAGACATCCTGCATCGCAGGCGCTTCACCGATAATGTCCGTTGTCGGACCATTGATCGGCTGGCTACGTACCGGCTGCTGTTGCTCCAGATAATGGCTGATTGCACGTTCAACTAGCGCAACGGCCTCATCAATATCAAAGGGTTTCGGCAAATAGTCGAACGCACCTTGTTGATAAGCGCTGACGGCAGCATCCAGATCGGAATGTGCCGTCATAATGATGACCGGGAGCATTGGGTGGCGCTGTTTGATTTGCTGTAAGAGCGCTAGTCCATCCATCCCTGGCATGCGGATGTCGGACAGCAGAACGTCGGGGGTTTGTGTTGCTAGCGCATGCAATACCTGATTGCCGTTCTCAAACGTTGCGCAGGTTAAACCCGCACCAGCAAGCGCGCGCTCAAGCACCCAACGGATGGAGCTATCGTCATCGACAATCCAGACTATCCCTCGTTGCATTGTGAACCTCACTGGCGAATGGGCAGGTAAACCGAGAATTCGGTGTGTCCTGGCCAACTGTTAAATTCAATTTTACCGGAGTGTTGGTCGATAAGACTGCGGGCGATAGAAAGCCCTAAACCGGTTCCCCCTTCGCGCCCGCTTACCATCGGGTAAAACAGGGTGTCCTGTAGCTGAGCGGGTACGCCGGGGCCGTCATCTTCCACATCAATACGGGCGGCGAGGCGGTAGCGCACACCGTGCAAGGTAAGCTGAAAAGCCGTGCGTGTACGTATCGTAATCGTCCCGCCTTCCTCGCCCAGCGCCTGTAGCGCATTTCGGGTAATATTCAGCAGTACCTGTTCAATCTGGTCGGGGTCGTGCGTTAACTCCGGCAGGCTAGGATCGTAATCTTTTACCAGCGTCACGTTATCTGGCTTTTCCAGTGAGACAAGCTGGCAAACACGTTCGGCGACCTGATGGATGCTTTGAGTGACGTGCAGGCCGGGCTGTTGTGGCCCAAGCAGGCGATCAACCAGATTACGCAGGCGATCCGCCTGCTCAATAATGACCTTGGTGTATTCCGTCAACGCGGGATCGGGCAATGCCTTGGCAAGCAGCTGTGCGGCTCCGCGCAATCCTCCAAGCGGATTTTTTATCTCATGTGCCAGACCTCGGACCAAGTCACGAGCGGCCTGCTGCTGTGCATGTTGAAGCTGTTCCTGACTGAGACGGCGCTGGTTATCCATCGGCGCCATTTCCAGTAAGATAAAATCGTTTTGTACCCGCTGAGCGGTGAGCGACATGATGTGCGCTTTGCCATCCACGACGAGGGTGACTTCGTTATCCGTAAAACCTTGTCCTGAATCCAGACTTTCACGCAGTAAATCGATATTCAGAGAAAAATATCCCAGCAAATCGGGCAGCGGTGTGCCAGATAATTTACGCGAGCTTTGTGCCAGTAATTGCTGTGCTGCCGGGTTGGAATAGTGAATCGCCAGATCGTTATCCAGCAATAAGATGCTATTTATCAGAGAATTTAGGATCTGCCCAGCATCGGGCAGCGTGCCTGTTGCCATAACGCAGACTCCCGCACCAGCATGGTGCATTTAGTGTGGATGATGGATGTTACGCCACAACGGCCAATGCCCGTGGTGAAAAAAGCCCATCCGAAGATGGGCTGAAGCGTTTCCACGGCAACAAGAACAAACTTCTTAGTATTCTGTTGGTTATCGGTGATGGTCGGGTATCAGCACACCCAACCACGCCAAGGCAGAGATTATTAGACGCTGTAGTACAGTTCGAACTCAACTGGGTGTGGCGTCATACGAACGCGGTCAATCTCAGATTTACGCAGTTCGATATACGCTTCGATAGCGTCGTCGGTGAACACGCCACCACGGGTCAGGAACTCGCGGTCTTCGTTCAGTGCAGCCAGGGCCTCGTCCAGAGAACCTGCAACTTTTGGAATCTCTGCTTCTTCTTCCGGTGGCAAGTCGTACAGGTTTTTGTCCATCGCATCGCCAGGGTGGATTTTGTTGATGATACCGTCAAGGCCGGCCATCAGCAGTGCGGCGAAGCACAGGTATGGGTTAGCTGCTGGGTCAGGGAAGCGCGCTTCGATACGACGTGCTTTCGGGCTAGCAACCACAGGGATACGGATTGAAGCAGAACGGTTACGGGCAGAGTAAGCCAGCATAACAGGGGCTTCGTAGCCTGGGACCAGACGCTTGTAGGAGTTAGTGGTTGGGTTCGCCAGGGCGTTGATAGCTTTAGCGTGTTTGATAACACCGCCGATGTAGAACAGAGCCAGTTCAGACAGGCCGCCGTATTTGTCGCCAGCGAACAGGTTAGTACCGTCTTTAGACAGAGACATGTGGCAGTGCATACCAGAACCGTTATCACCGAACATGGGTTTTGGCATGAAGGTCGCCGTTTTACCGTAGGCGTGAGCCACGTTATGTACGACATATTTGTAGATCTGAATTTCGTCCGCTTTTTTGGTCATGGTGTTGAAGCGGGTAGCCACTTCGTTCTGACCAGCAGTTGCCACTTCGTGGTGGTGAGCTTCAACAACCAGACCCATTTGCTCCATGGTCAAGCACATAGCAGAACGGATGTCCTGCGCTGAGTCGACAGGTGGAACTGGGAAGTAGCCGCCTTTCAGACCTGGACGGTGACCTTTGTTACCGCCTTCGTATTCTTTACCGGAGTTCCAGTAAGCTTCGATATCGTCGATAGCAACGTGGGAGCCGGACGTGCTGCTGCCGAAACGGATGTCATCAAACAGGAAGAATTCTGGCTCTGGCCCGAACAGTACGGTGTCGGCAATGCCAGAAGAACGCAGGAAATCTTCCGCACGTTTCGCGATAGAACGTGGGTCGCGATCGTAGCCCTGCATGGTGCCTGGCTCGAGGATGTCACAACGAATGATCAGCGTAGAATCTTCGAAGAACGGATCGATCATCGCGGTGCTGGCATCTGGCATCAGAACCATGTCTGACTCGTTAATACCTTTCCAGCCGCCAATCGAGGAACCATCAAACATTTTACCTTCTTCGAAGAAGTCGGCATTGACTTGATGAGCCGGAATGGTGACGTGCTGCTCTTTACCTTTAGTATCCGTGAAGCGTAAATCAACAAACTTCACTTCGTGCTCATTCAGCATCGTCAAAACATGTTCTGCGGACATACTTGGTTCTCCCGATTGGTCATTTATCGTCGTGGAACGAATATCGTTGTGGATTGATGTTGTTGCCGTGAGTAGACTAAAGCTAAAAGTGTGCCAACTTTTTAAATTCGTGCAATGTGTTGCCCCTTGGGGCTTTCTCACGTAAACCCACTGCACCATTATAGTCTAAAGCACCAAAATGGTGCTCCATATGTGAATTATTGCACTTATTTAGTGCATTCATGTTCGCTTGTAGCGCTTTTGCACCGTGAAAGGGATCACAAAGCAGGCAGCTCTAGGTTGTTTATCATAGATGCTTGTGATCTTGTTTAGTCCCTCGATTAATACGTGTACAATAGCGCGCTATTTCTAAATGCCTGAGGCAAAGCTGTGATCGAAAATTTGCGTAACATCGCCATTATTGCGCACGTTGACCATGGGAAAACCACCCTGGTTGACAAACTGTTGCAACAATCCGGAACGTTCGGTGAACGTGTCGAAGCAACTGAGCGTGTAATGGACTCCAACGATTTGGAGAAAGAGCGTGGAATTACTATCCTCGCAAAAAATACCGCCATTAATTGGAAAGACTACCGTATTAACATCGTAGATACCCCGGGACACGCCGACTTCGGCGGCGAGGTTGAGCGTGTTATGTCGATGGTTGACTCGGTACTGCTGGTTGTTGATGCGATGGATGGCCCGATGCCGCAAACTCGTTTCGTGACCAAAAAAGCGTTTGCCAACGGTCTGAAACCTATTGTGGTTATCAACAAAGTTGACCGTCCTGGTGCGCGTCCTGACTGGGTTGTCGATCAGGTATTTGACCTGTTCGTGAACCTGGATGCGACTGACGAGCAGCTGGATTTCCCTATCATTTATGCTTCTGCGCTGAATGGTATCGCGGGTCTCGACCACACTGACATGGCGGAAGATATGACTCCGCTGTATCAGGCGATTGTCGATCACGTTTCTCCGCCTCAGGTTGAGATGGATGCGCCGTTCCAGATGCAGATCTCTCAGCTGGACTACAACAACTATGTTGGCGTTATCGGTATCGGCCGTATCAAGCGCGGTAAAGTTAAGCCTAACCAACAAGTCACTATTGTTGATAGCGAAGGCAAAACCCGTAACGGTAAAGTCGGTAAAGTTCTGACTCACCTGGGTCTGGAGCGTATCGACGCGACTGAAGCGGAAGCAGGCGATATCATCGCGATCACCGGTCTGGGCGAGCTGAACATTTCCGACACTATCTGCGATCCGCAGAATGTCGAAGCGCTGCCAGCACTGAGTGTCGATGAACCTACCGTTACCATGTTCTTCAACGTCAATACTTCACCATTCTGCGGTAAAGAAGGTAAGTATGTGACGTCGCGCCAGATTCTGGAGCGTCTGAACAAAGAGCTGGTGCACAACGTTGCTCTGCGCGTTGACGAAACCGAAGACGCCGATGCGTTCCGCGTTTCTGGCCGTGGTGAATTGCACCTGTCCGTTCTGATCGAAAACATGCGTCGTGAAGGCTTCGAACTGGCTGTATCACGTCCGAAAGTTATCAACCGCGTTATCGACGGTCGTAACCAAGAGCCGTTTGAAAACGTAACGCTGGACATCGAAGAACAGCACCAGGGTTCAGTCATGCAAGCCATGGGTGAACGTAAAGGTGATGTGAAAGACATGATCCCAGATGGCAAGGGTCGTATCCGTCTGGATTACCTGATCCCTGCTCGTGGTCTGATCGGTTTCCGTACCGAATTCATGACTATGACGTCTGGTACAGGTCTGCTGTACTCCACGTTCAGCCACTACGATGACGTGCGTCAGGGTGAAATCGGCCAACGTCAGAACGGCGTGCTGATCTCTAATGGTCAGGGTAAAGCGGTCGCGTTCGCACTGTTTAGCCTGCAAGATCGCGGTAAGCTGTTCCTCGGACACGGTGCAGAAGTGTATGAAGGCCAGATCATCGGTATTCACTCACGTTCTAACGACCTGACGGTAAACTGTCTGACCGGTAAGAAACTGACCAACATGCGTGCATCGGGTACTGACGAAGCGACTACGCTGGTTCCGGCCATCAAAATGTCTCTGGAACAAGCGCTGGAGTTCATTGATGATGACGAACTGGTTGAAGTTACGCCACAGTCTATTCGTATTCGTAAGCGTCACCTGACTGAAAACGATCGTAAGCGCGCGAGCCGCGGCAGCAAAGACGTCTAATTTCAGACCGATTTGTATTGTCACGTAACAGGGTACCTTCGGGTGCCCTGAATTTTATGCGCTTTCTTCCACTTTAACCTTTCCTTTATATTTCCTCCCTGTTCAGCTCCGCCATTTCCCGCTACAGTGAAAATCCTACGATTGCGTCAGAAGGTGGCTGCCATGCTGTATATCTTTGATTTGGGTAATGTCGTCATTGATATTGATTTCAAAAGAGTATTGGGCGTCTGGAGTAATCTGAGCAGCGCGCCGCTCGCAACGTTGCAAGAGCGCTTTGTCATGGGCGACGCGTTTGAACAGCATGAGCGGGGCGAAATTAGCGACGAGGAATTTGCCACCAGGCTGTGCCAGGAAATGGGCATCGCCCTGAGCTTCGAGCAATTCACCGCTGGCTGGCAGGCTATTTTTATTGCACTGCGTCCTGAGGTTATCGACATCATGCAGCGTTTGCGTCAGGAAGGACACCGCGTGGTGATTCTGTCGAATACCAATCGTCTCCATTGTTCACACTGGCCAGCATTGTTTCCAGAAGTGGGGGATGCGGCTGACAGACTCTATTTGTCGCAAGACATTGGGCTACGTAAACCTGAATTGGCGATTTATCACTATGTCCTGACACAGGAAGGTGTTACGCCTGAGCAGGCCGTGTTTTTTGACGATAATTCTGCAAATATTGATGCTGCGCAGAGTCTGGGCATTCACAGCATTCTGGTGACCGATCGTCACGTGGTTCCAGACTTTTTCGCTATGCAGACAACGACGGCCAAAGCATGATTTGTATCGCAGGGGCGGACATAGCCCCTCTTGGGAATGATAACATCAGGAGTAGTTGGGTTTTATGATTGCGCTAATTCAGCGGGTTTCCAGCGCCAGCGTTACGGTAGAAGGCAGTGTGGTTGGGGAAATCGATAAAGGTTTGCTGATCTTGCTGGGCGTTGAGCAGGGCGATGACGAACAAAAAGCTACACGACTTTGCGAGCGCGTGTTGGGCTACCGGATATTCGGTGACGATGACGGGAAAATGAACCTCAATGTGCGTCAGGCATGCGGTAATGTGCTGGTGGTTTCCCAGTTTACGCTGGTGGCCGATACGCAGCGTGGTATGAGACCTGGATTTTCCCGTGGTGCACATCCCTCAGAGGCCGATCGCCTCTATCAGTATTTTGTTGGGCAGTGTCGTGAGCAAGGCGTTCATACAGAAACGGGGCAGTTCGCGGCGGATATGAAAGTGGCATTGGTGAATGATGGCCCGGTGACGTTCTGGTTACAGACATAAAGCTGCTGTTCCGTGTATCAGTTTGAGATCTTATGAACCATGGTGCAACAAAGCATCATCGGCATAGAGGAAGGGCTATGTATCATCTGAGAGTACCTGAAAGCGCGGAAGAACTGGATGCGTACTATCAATTTCGCTGGGAAATGCTGCGTAAACCCCTACACCAGCCGCTAGGCTCCGAACGTGATGCCTATGACGCGCTGGCACATCACCAAACGGTGGTTGATGAGCAGGGGAAGCTGGTCGCGATTGGGCGTCTTTCTATCAATGCAGATAATGAGGCGGCAATCCGCTTTCTAGCTGTTCATCCTGACCTACGGGGGAAAGGGTTAGGAACACTGCTTGCGATTACTCTGGAGTCTGTAGCACGTCAGGAAGGCGTTAAACGCGTGGTCTGTAGCGCCCGTGAAGACGCAATGGACTTCTTTTCCAAACTAGGTTTTGTTAATCAGGGGGAAATCACTGCGCCGCAAACGACGCCTGTTCGGCACTTCCTGATGATCAAACCGGTGGTGACGCTGGATGATATCTTGCACCGCCCTGACTGGTGCGGGCAGTTGCAGCAGGCTTGGTATGATCATATCCCTCTGAGTGAAAAAATGGGGGTACGGATAAGCCAGTACACCGGGAAGAAATTTATTACTACCATGCCTGAAGCGGGTAATCAGAATCCGCATCACACGCTTTTTGCCGGCAGTATGTTTTCTCTCGCAACGCTAACGGGTTGGGGGTTGATCTGGCTGTTGCTGCGTGAACGGCATCTTGGTGGAACGATCATTCTGGCGGATGCGCATATTCGTTACAGTACGCCAGTCAGTGGCCGACCAAGCGCTATTGCCGATTTGGGGTCGCTGAGTGGCGATCTGGATCGTCTGGCTCGAGGGCGTAAGGCGCGCGTGCAGTTAAACGTCGAGCTGTTCGGTGATGACAATAAAGGGGCGTTATTTGAAGGGGTGTATATCGTGCTGCCTGCTCAGCCGGATGCGCCATTGGAAGAGGGGGGATCGGAAGTCGATTAACCCGTTACTGAGCCTTATGACGTTCTTCCCATCCGTACATCACGCTTCACGCTAGCCCGCAGTACCCCGTCAGAGTAACCCCGTGGTTTTTACGGGGTTTACCCTATTTTTCAGCATGTTATTAATCTGTGAATGCTTTTAACGTCTTTGAAAACGTAATATTTATGGCGTTTCCGTCACCGTTCCCTGATGCATTTGCTGTCTGATGGGATGATCATTGCTATCCACACCTTGTAGCGTGCCAGTTAGCGTCGGCTTCAGCGGTGTATCCGCGGCAAGCCGCCCATTTAACTGCAATTGCAGATTGGTGTTGCCTGTTGGTGCGGTTGCGGGTTCTGGCCATCCCCAACGTGTCAGAACATCTAGCGGTACGGCGCGCCCTGTCAGCGATAGGGAAAAGTTGCGTGCGGGTTGCTGATTGATGGTTGCTTTAGCATCCAGCATGCCATTCTGCGTAAATGCACTGAGTTCATTAATGGCGAGCTGGTTATCATCGGCGACCAATGCCAGAGAAGGGCGACGAACATCAACTTTATTGAACGTTGCGTCACTGGCATTAAGAGTCAACGATCCTGTCCACACTCCCCATTGGTGATTGCGAGCCAGCAGCAAATCGCTGCCATAACCATCCAATGCGGTTAGCTGGAAAGGAAAATCCGGGTTGATATCGATTAGCAGGTTACGATTCGCCGTGAATTTTCGCACATTCACTTCTGCCAGCCATGATGGCAGTGTCGCTTGCCAACGTTGACGCCAGTCGCTGGGGAGTGTGTACTCCATCCCGGCAACAACAAATTCATTCAGCTGTAAGCGCCGATTGCTCCGCTGCCAGTTGCCGTTGGTCCGCAGTAAACCGCCTTCCCAGCGTGTGGAGAACTGCTTGATGTTAACACCCGCTGGCGACAAATCCAGATTCACGATCGGGTCGATAAGGTGCATGTTGCCGTTCACAATATCGGTCGCATTGAACGACAGCGTCCCCCCTTCGCTCTGCCAGTCATTCTGCTTAAACGTGACATTTTGTAGGGCAACATCCAGGTCGATAAACGCCCAGCCCGGCCCTTCAATACGAGCATCAATCAGGTCAAAGCGGTTAACCGTAACCGAAGGTAGTTCGGTTACGGGCTGCCAGAAGGCTTCCGGCGTTCTCTGCGTTTGCAAACGGACATTGCTGAGTCGGAGATTACCGATCTGCCAACTGCCGTCTTCCGCGCGGCTGGCGTTGCCTGTTAGCTGCCCCTGGGCAACATCGGCGCCGAAATTGCTCAAAATCAGCTGGTTGTGGTTGATCTCGCCTTGAACTAATACCTGACTGGCAGGAATATCGTTGAGCTCAAGCGAACGGGCGCTGAGCTGGAACTGCCCTTGTTTGCCCAGTAGATAACCCGCTTCGGGCTGCCACGGCATTATGCCGCCGTTGATCTGCTGACCATTCAGGCGCCAATCACCGTCCTTTGCCTGTAGTGCCATGGTACGCAGTTGTAGCACATCGGCTTCGATAGGGAGCGTGGCGGCCTGTGGGGAAAGGTTCAGCGTACCGCCTTCCAATTCCAGGCTGGCGAAATGGCGCGGATCGGTAATTTGACGCACGCTAAACCCGGCTGAGACCTGCTTTGCGGTGAGGGTCGGCGGCTGGTTTTTCTGACCAAAACTGACATCGGTGAGTTGGATATGATCGGCTGTTGACCAGCCATGATTGATTTTTCCCAGTGATAACTGGTAGTCGGTGTTCTGGTTTACCCAATTACTCACCCAGCCTGCCGCCCAACTGGTTTGCAGTAATACATATACGACCACTAGCGCTAAAAAGGCCAGCAGCAGTAGGGTCAGCAATAATTTCCCGATAAATTTCATCGTGTCAGTCCATGCCAATCGTCAGGGAGAACTGTTCTTATGCCGCAATTTCCCTGAAGGCTCAATAGGTAATGCTGTTACAGACAGTAAAAAGCGAGCGGTGTTGCATCACCGCTCGCTTTTACATGAATTGAACAGAAATTATTGCGTACTGGCGCTATTTTTCTTCGTGTGGGAAGACCATATTCAGTACGATTGCGGTAATGCCGCCAGCGGCAATACCGGAAGACAGCAATGTTTTAATCCAATCCGGTGCGAATTGCAGAATCAACGGCTGCTGTGATACGCCAAGGCCGACAGCCAGTGACAGTGCAATAATCATGATTGCACGGCGGTTCAGCGGTTCACGCGATACAATGCGCACACCAGAGGCGGCGATCGTACCAAACATCACGATAGTGGCGCCGCCCAGAACCGGCTCTGGAATATGTTGCACAAATCCGCTGACCGCAGGGAACAGCCCTAGCGCGATCAGCATCAGTGAAACCACGAAACCGACATATCGGCTAGCAACGCCGGTAAGCTGGATGACGCCGTTATTCTGGCCGAAGCAAGAGTTCGGGAAGGTATTGAATACAGCGGACAGGCAAGAGTTCAGACCGTTTGCCAGCACGCCGCCTTTCAAGCGTTTCATGTACAGTGGGCCTTTGACGGGCTGCTCGGAAACGTCGGAGGTCGCGGTGATATCACCGATGGTTTCCAACGATGTGACCATGAAGACCAGCATCAGCGGAATCAACAGATTCCAGTCAAAGCCTAAACCGTAATACAGCGGCGTGGGCACCATGATGGCTGTATCGTGTTGCGAGGATGTGTTTTCCGGCAGCATACCCATTAGCCAGGCACCCAGATAACCCACCGCCATGGCAATCACCAGCGAGGCGACGCGCAGGTAGGGGTTACGCTGGCGGTTCAGCAGAATAATCACCAGCAGCACCACACCTGCCAGCAATAAGTTCTTAGGCGCACCGAAGGTGTTATTACCCATCGCGGCATAACCACCGCCGATAGAGGTCAGGCCGACCTGAATCAACGACAGACCAATGATCATCACCACAATGCCGGAAACCAGCGGGGTGATGATGCGGCGAGTTAAATGCAAAAAGCGTGAAAGAATGATTTCGGTGAAGGACGCGACCATCAGCGTACCGAACAGCGCAGCCATCATCGTGGGAACATCCGCTCCACCATTCTTCAGCGCCAGCCCACCCATAATCAGCGGCGTCACGAAGTTAAAGCTGGTGCCCTGAATAGATAGAAGACCAGAACCGACGGGACCCCAGGTTTTAATTTGGAGAATAGAGGCCAGGCCGGAAGCGAAAAGCGACATGCTGATGATGCGCTGCGTATCCTGAGCGGGTAAACCTAATGCCTGACAGATCAGTAGCGCGGGGGTAATCACAGCAACAAACATGGCCAACAGGTGCTGGCTGGCGGCGAACAGCGTTTGCGGCAGCGGTGGCCTGTCTTCAAGACGATAGATAAGTTCACTGCGCTGAGGAGTGGCAGCGGCTTCGGTTTGGGACGTTTCCGTGGTGGTAGTCATGATGTAAGTTGGCGTTCCTGAAACGACAAAGAGCGCATTTTAATGATCTCTTTGTCGAAAGCAAACGTTTGCTAACGTTTGTCCACATGATTTTTAGGTTATGAAATAGCCCATCAGACAGATGTTTTCCCTTTGTGAGAATATTATTAATGATGAAAATAGTCTCGAAAAAGGCAATCATAGCGACCTTATATAAGGTAATTTTAAATTAAATATGTTTTTTATCTTATAAAAAATGGATTCCATCATTTTTATTCTAATAAAAAATAATGCTGTGTGAGTTTGTTATAACACTAATTTAATATAATTACCTTGTTAATTATATTAAATTAAAATAGTCCCGTGATAATGATTTATTTCAACTAGATTAAATCATTTTTCTTGATATATAATGGCTTCGATGAATTCATAGTCATTTTATTAAAGTTGCAGGGAGCGACTTCCCCCTCCTTTTTGCACTAAATAAAATATTTTTCATTTAAAATGATCAAGGATGATGATATGAAAGTAAAAATAGTGTTAATGGCGCTATTTTTTTCCACAGCAGCTCAGGCTGTTGTCACTGAACTAAATGATGCTCAGCTTGCTAATATCCATGGGAAAGGTTTAATTACGCCTATCCCTGGTATTATTTACCCGCCTCTTTTTCCACCGAAAAAGCCATGGACAGGAACAGGATCTGGTTATGTAAACCCATGGGTAAATATTAAATTCCCTAAATATTCGACTCTTAATATGGCTGGTAATCCTGGGATAAAAGCACCTTTAGAAGGGTTTCTGACGATTACTGAAAGGGAACCTTTTTATGGTATCCATTATATAAATATGTTACATAATTTTGGTGTTGACGAGGATCACAAAAATTATTTTCCTAATAGTGAGTATTTCCAAAAAGGTGCGATAACGATAACTGATACTGGTAACGGGAATAAATATACCGTAATAGGTGATATATGGCGAGCCTCGAAAAGTAAAAATGGAGGGTTTAATGATGCTAATGCTCCTATTGTTGAAGAATATTATCGTGTTATAAACAATGATGGAACTATGTCAAATACAGCGCTTAGATGGGCTAAATGGACTAGAAATATTAATGTGACAAGTTGGTGATGATAATGATTCTGCGAATTTTTGGTGCGGCAGCATTATTTTTCATTGGACCAATAGCTAGTGCGGATACAATCGAGTTAAAAAATGGGGATAACATTTCTGGGCATGTTATCTCCTTTAAAAATGGTGTTTGTGTTTTTGGAACCATTTATGAGTCTAGTATTAGGATAGCTGCAAAAGACATTGTTTTTATTAATACTGATAATGAGTTTACTGTTGCATTAAATAATGGTGATCGTGTCACTGGCTATCTTACAAAATCGGATAACAAACAAAAAATCACTCGTCATAATGTAAGTTACGATTTTAATTTTGAAGATGTTAAAGATTTTGATATCGTCAGGGATAGAGAAAATGTTATTTCAAAAATAGATAAAAAACAAGAAGAGTATAGCGCACCGATTAGTTACCTGTCAGATTATACTGTTCTTCTTAATCCAGGTGAGACGGATGTTGATTTTGGATTTAAATATAGGACATACAAATCGATCTCATCTCTGCCATTGCAAGGTCCTTATCAGGTTTCTAGTTATTCAGTTAAAAAACTATATCTTTATGTGTCTCCTCGATTTGGTGTGACTGAAAATTTAAGTGTATGGTTTAATTTACCTTATACATATACTCGGATTGAAGATGTATCAAGTAATGCCTGGAGTCGTAGTGCGGAAAATGGACACGTTGGTGATATATCTACGGGTATACAATATCGAATTCTTAAAGAGTCAATGGAATTTCCGGCAATTACTGGGTCTCTTTCTATAGGAATACCGACAGGAAGAAAAGAATTTGTTGAAAAACTGGACTCCTGGAAACAACCGTTGAACAACAGTGAAGGTTATTGGAGCGTCACTCCGGCGATTAGTTTTGTGCGTATCGTAGATCCTGTGACATTTTTTGGTGGCGTTTCATACGAAAAAACGTTTGAAACGAATAAAGGAAAAGAGAAAATAAAAGTAGGCGATACGGTGTCTCTTTATCTTGGGTCTGGATACTCTTTGAATAACATGTCTTCTTTTGGTTCTAAGTTTACTTACGCATGGACCGATAAGATGAAGTATTATGGTACTACCATGAAAGGAACTGATTCAGAAACCGAGTTACTTTCATTTTATTTCTCTTATCTACTATCCAGTAAATTGAGTATTATGCCAGAAGTAACTTTTCCTTTGGATTCTACAGGTACTACTGTTGGAATCACAATGACTAAGAATTTCTGATGAAAAGTTTATTGTGCATTTTTATTATGTTGATAATGAACTATTCATATGCCTATAACACATCGATTAAAGGGTGGGTTAATTTGCGTATGGATGGGATTACTCGGCAAACTACAGATTTTTCATGTGGACCTGCGGCACTGTCTCTTCTTTTGAATATGAAATTTGGCATCGACATTAAAGAAATAGAAATAATCTCCGATATCATTTTTCGATCTGATAGTGGAGCAGAGAGAAGTAAGATAGAGAATGGATTCTCACTTCTTGATTTAAAACAGCAGGTAGAGCGATTGGGATACCCTGCTAAAGGTGTTAAATTTGAAATTGATAATGAACTTGTTATATCTGAACCGATTATTATTCCTATCGAAGGGCCAGAATACATACACTTTGTTGTGCTTGATAGAATGAATAAAGAAAATGCAACGCTTTATGATCCTGAAATTGGAAAGATAAATATGCCAATTTATGAACTAAAGCACCGATGGAAAGGGTATGCATTATTAATAGGGGGGTAGTATGTCTAATGATATCAATGGTTTTTCTCGACTCCAAGGTGTTGATAATACATGGAAAATTCAACGTGATAAAAAAAATGGAGTTTTCAATGAAATATTAAAAACAGCCACTGACGAGTATAATAAGAAAAATAATTCATCTGTTTCTCTTGTCAGCGCACAAACGGGGAAAAATGTTTTTAATGTTTTTATTGAAAATTTTACAAATAATAAACTTGACGTATCTACAGAGATAAATGGATCTAAAAATTTATCTAAAGAAGAGAAGTTTATTTTGAATGGAGCTAATTCCTTGCTAAGGAATAGAATTATTTTCAATAAATATATATCTCAACTGGAAAACCCAGAATCGCGTATTGGAACCGTCACTTTTGTTAAAATATAGTATTTTTAAAATCTAAAAATATAGCTGATATCATCAGGCGTTTGTGTAGCGTACCCGCTCGGGTAGCCAGCGTTCGATGAGCGCAATGGCGTGCTCGGGATAGTGCTCATGCAGATGGCGGGCAACGCGGTGTACCTGTGGGATCAAATCCCGATCGCGCAGAAGATCGGCCACTTTGAACTCGGCATTGCCCGTTTGCCGCGTACCCAATAATTCCCCTGGTCCGCGAATTTCCAGATCGCGCTGGGCGATGACAAAGCCGTCATTGCTATCGCGTAGAACCTGAAGTCGTTTTTGTGCGGTTTTGCTCATCGGTGTTTTGTAGAGCAACACACAGTGGGATGCCACCGCACCGCGCCCAACGCGACCACGTAATTGGTGCAATTGCGCCAGACCCAGACGCTCCGGGTTCTCAATGATCATCAGGCTGGCATTGGGTACATCGACACCGACCTCGATGACGGTTGTTGCCACCAGAAGTTGCAGTTCACCCTGTTTGAAAGCCTGCATCACCGCCTGCTTTTCCTGCGCTTTCATGCGGCCATGAACCAACCCAACCTTGAGATTCGGTAGCGCAGCCTTCAGTTCTTCGCTGGTGGCTTCCGCTGCCTGTGCTTCCAAGAGGTCGGATTCTTCAATCAGTGTACAGACCCAGTAAGCCTGCCGACCTTCCTGCTGACAGGCGCTATTCACTCGTTCGATGATGTCGCTGCGGCGTGAATCTGGTATGGCGACCGTGGTGACAGGGGTTCTGCCCGGCGGTAGCTCATCAATAACTGAGGTATCCAGATCGGCATAGGCCGTCATCGCCAGCGTCCGGGGAATAGGGGTGGCGGTCATAATCAGTTGATGAGGATGAAAGCCTTGTTCTTCGCCTTTTTCCCACAGAGCAAGGCGTTGATGAACGCCAAAGCGATGCTGTTCGTCAATGATGACCAAGGCCAGCCCGTTGAATTTCACCTGTTGCTGGAAAATGGCGTGGGTCCCGACAACCATGGAAACCTGACCGTTAGCAATGGCGTCCTGCTGCGCCTGACGCGCTTTTCCTTTTTGTTTGCCAGCCAGCCAGCCGACTTCAAGCCCTAGCGGTTCAAACCACTGACGGAAGTTATGAGCGTGCTGTTCGGCCAATAGCTCTGTTGGTGCCATTAGCGCGACCTGCTTGCCATTGGCAATAGCACGTAATGCGGCCAACGCGGCGACCAGTGTTTTCCCTGAACCCACGTCACCCTGTACCAGACGCATCATCGGGAAATCTTTCGCCATATCCGTTTCGATCTCCGCCACGACACGATCTTGTGCCTGCGTAGGGGTGAACGGTAGGGCGGAGAGCAGTTGCTGTTTCAAGCTGTCTTTAGCGGGTAGCGGCGAAGCTTTATGGCGCTGTTCCCCTGCTCGTACGGCGAGCAGGCTCAGGTTATGCGCCAGCAATTCTTCCATAATCAGCCGCTGCTGCGCTGGGTGTTTCCCATGCTCAAGCTCGCTGAGCTGCATATCCGGTGAGGGACGATGTAACGTGCGCAGCGCGTCCGGTAGGCTAATGAGCGATCGGCTCAGTGATTCAGGCAGTAATTCATCGATGTGGTTTGCGGTGAGTAGCTCCAGCGCCTGATCGGTGAGTTTGCGCAGGGTCGCCTGACGAATGCCCTCTGTGGAGGGGTAAACAGGCGTCAGCGATTCCTGTAGCTCAACTTGGGTATTATCCCCCTGAACACGGTATTCAGGATGGATGATTTCTGCGCCGATTTTACCGCGCTTGATTTCGCCATAAGCGGTAACACGTTGCCCCGGCGCGAGGCTGTTTTTCATCGCTGCGCTGAAATTAAAGAAACGCATGGTCAGCATGCCGCTGCCGTCGCTGATTTGGCAGGTCAGCATACGCCGGCTGCCAAAGGTGATGTCGTTGCGTAGGATTTCACCTTCCACGGTGGCATACATGCCGGGAAGGAGGTCACCAATCGGGTAAAGGTGCGTGCGGTCTTCGTAACGCAGGGGCAAATGCAGCAATAAATCCTGCACGGTTTCTAGCCCGAGTCGGGCGAGTTTTGCTGCCTGACTGGCACCCACGCCGGCAAGTGTGCTTAGCGGTTGGGTGTTTAGCAGGCGGCCTTTCATCAGCACTCCGACGATTGCATCGCGGCCCACCACGGGGTATCCGCTACAATCTGACCCTGATGGTCAATATAAGGGCGAGGTAGTCCTTTACGTTTTGCGACGCGCGCCAGTACCGGATAACCCCCTTCAAACAGCAGGCGCTGCTGCTCTTCTTCATTCAACGGGCTGTCTTCACGCTGATACATGCCAGCGATCTGGCGCTGGCGCTGTGCTTCATACAGGATCAATGCTGAGGCCACGGAGACATTCAGCGACTGCACCATGCCGGTCATCGGAATGATAATATCCCGATCGGCCAGTTTGAGCGCTTCGGCAGTAATTCCGGTTTTTTCTTGTCCGAGCAGAATACAGGTCGGTAGGGTGTAATCAATTTCCCGAAAATCGACCGCATGTTCAGACAAATTGGTCGCCAGAACCTGCATCCCCTCATCCTTCAGATGGCCGACCGCATCATGTATGGTGCGATGGGTTTTAACTTCTACCCAGCTATTACTGCCCGCAGCGGAGGAAACCAGCGTTTTCATTCGGCTGGTGGGCCAAATGGCATGAACCTGATGTACGCCGACAGCATCCGCAGTGCGGATCACGGCAGAAATATTATGCGGTTTATGCACCTGCTCCATGCAAATCGTCAGATCGGGCTGACGGCCGTTCAGCATTTCTTTTATGCGTGCATAACGTTGAGGAGTCATGACGGCTAATTTCGGTTACGGTTAACTTTGATGACATCCGGCATTACGCGAATTTTACGCATAATATTAGCCAAATGAACGCGATCAAGGGTAGTGAGGCGGATAAAGGCGCTGTATACGCGGCCGTCCCTCTCTTCCGTATTGATGCTCTGAATATTGGAGTTCGCGGCGTTAATCGCTGCCGTCAGATTCGCTAGTGCGCCCTGATGGTTGAACATATCCACTTTGATCTCAGCGATGAACTCTTGTTCTGTCACCTTATCCCACTCTACCGCCATGAATTTCTCAGGTTCTTTCTGATAGCCGCGAATGTTGCGACAGGATTCATGGTGAATCACCAGCCCTTTACCGGGGCTGACGTGGGCAATGATCGGATCGCCTGGGATGGGGCGACAGCATTTGGCGAAGGAAAGCATCACGCCATCTGCGCCTTTGATTGGCAGCTTGCGCAGCCCAGTGGTTCCCAATTCAGATTGCTCGTTCAGCAGATTTTTCGCCACGACAACGCTCATGGCATTACCCATACCAATTTCCGCCATCAGATCGTCCAGCGTAGCGAGCTTCATGCGCTCAAGCTCCAACTGAACCGACTTTTCAGGGATATCGGAGAGTTTGCGGCCGTTGCCTAATGCGTGGTTCAGTAAACGACGTCCGAGACTCACGGAATCATCACGTTTGAGGTTTTTCAGCATCTGGCGGATTTTGGAACGCGCTCTGGAGCTAACCACAAAGTTAAGCCATGCGGCATTTGGTCTGGCGCCCGGTGCGGTAATGATTTCAACGGTTTGGCCGCTGGTAAGCGACTGTGACAGCGGGTAAGGCTGACGGTCAACGCGTGCACCGACGCAGGCGTGGCCGATATCAGTGTGCACCGCGTAGGCGAAATCGACAGGCGTCGCGCCAGCGGGGAGTTCCACAATGCGGCCTTCCGGCGTAAAGACGTACATCTCGTCAGGGAAGAGATCGGACTTAACGCTTTCGATAAATTCAAACGAGCTGCCAGCACTTTGTTGGAGTTCCAGCAGGCTTTGCATCCAGCGTTGAGCGCGTACCTGTGCGGTAGTGCTGCTCTCGCCTTCTTTATAGGCCCAGTGCGCGGCAACACCCATTTCCGCCATTTGATCCATGTCGTCGGTACGAATCTGTACTTCGACCGGTACGCCGTGCGGACCAATCAGAGACGTGTGCAGCGACTGATAGCCGTTGGCTTTGGGAATGGCGATATAATCTTTCACCCGGCCTGGGCGCGGTTTATACAGGCTGTGAACCTGACCGAGCACGCGATAGCAAGTATCCAATTCTTTGACGATGACCCGAAACGCGTAGATATCCATGATGGAGTGAAAACGCTGCTCTTTCAGGTGCATTTTGCAGTAGATGGAGTACAGGTGCTTTTCGCGACCGCTGACGCGGCAGGCAATCCCTGCTTCTGTCAAACGACCTTCGATTTCCGATAGGATTTTCTGAATCATTTCCTTGCGATTACCGCGTGCGGCCTTAACGACCTCTTTAATGACGCGATAGCGGTTCGGATACAGCGCCTCAAAACCCAGCTCTTCCAGCTCGGTTTTGAGGTGATGAATACCCAGTCGGTGTGCCAGTGGGCTGTATATTTCCAGCGTTTCACGGGCAATGCGGCGACGTTTGTCTGGGCGTAATGAACCCAGCGTGCGCATGTTATGGGTACGGTCTGCAAGTTTGATCAGGATGACGCGAATGTCCTGCACCATCGCCATGATCATTTTGCGAAAGTTTTCAGCCTGCGCTTCTTTCTTATCGCGGAACTTCAGTTTGTCCAGCTTGGATACGCCCTCTACCAGTTCAGCAACGCTTTTACCAAAAAGCTGTTCCATGTCCTGATAGGTGGCGGGGGTGTCCTCTATGACATCATGCAGCAGTGCTGCCATCAGCGTTTCGTAATCGAGACGCATCTCCGCCAGAATGCAGGCGACGGCAACAGGGTGTGTGATATAGGGTTCACCGCTGGAGCGAGTCTGCCCCTCGTGAGCATCACGTGCAACTAAGTAAGCCTGCTGTAAACGTTTGATCTGATCTTCGGGAAGATAACGTTGAATCAGCAGATTAAGGCTTTCAAAAATGTACAAGGGCGACTCGTGGTGTGATTAACGGCGGCCTTCAGCAATTGCGGTGACCGCTTGAATCTCTGCGGCTTCCTGCTCTTGCTGTTCCTGACGGTCACGAACATCCAGAATTTGGTTGTTGATCAGACCTTCTTCGATCTCACGCAGTGCGATCACGGTGTACTTATCGTTTTCTTCAGGAACCAACGGATCTTTGCCGCCAGTCTGGATTTGACGGGCGCGACGAGCAGCGACCAACACCAGGTCAAAACGGTTACCAATTTTCTCTACAGCGTCTTGAACAGTTACGCGTGCCATAATGTGCTACTCCACAGGAAATAAAATGACTGGGCATCATACTGAAAGAGGCGTCAGTCTGCCAATAGTTTGGTGATTAATGCATCATGCCGAACCTGTTGTCTGCTCAAACGCAGACGTTCGGCGCGAATGATGGTTTTCAGATCGAGCAGTGCCAGATCGAAATCATCATTCACAATCAGGTAATCATACTCGCCGTAGTGCGTCATTTCAGCCACAGCCTGAGACATACGGCGGGCAATAACCTCATCACTGTCTTGTCCACGGCCACGCAGACGGCGAGCCAGCTCTTCTTTTGACGGTGGCAGGATGAAAATACTGCGCGCGAGCGGCATTTGGGCGCGAATTTGCTTGGCACCTTGCCAATCGATGTCCAGAAAAACATCAACACCTGTCGCTAATACCTGTTCAATTGCAGGTCGGGATGTGCCGTAGTAATTACCGAAGACTTCAGCATGTTCCAGAAACTCACTATCCTGAATCATACGCTTGAATTCATCGACTTCGACGAAAAAATAGTGTTCGCCGTGGTTTTCTCCCGGTCGTTTCGCTCGTGTGGTATGCGAAATCGAGACCTGAGTGTCGTAAAGCGGCTGAGTTTTTAATAATGCCTGAATCAGGCTGGATTTCCCGGCTCCACTGGGAGCAGAAACGATATATAACGTGCCTTGAGCCATAATGAAGTTTATTTACGTTACGATGGTGGATGTTGATATGCAGCAGGAACATGTGCATATCCCCGCATTATACACGCCAATATGTCATCAGTCGCGCTGTGATAAATTCTCCACGGATTGTTTTTCCGTTATGCCATTGGGCAAATCTTTTGCCAACGTGTCTTTTTGAGATTGCGACGCGCGTTCCTGTCATTTTTACCGGTGTTGTAAACGATAAATCATCTTGCGGTGCGCTTGGCATTCCTCCTTTTTTTGCCTCGTCTTTTCCCCTTTGTTGCTATGTACTGCGCCCATTCGCGACTGGATGGCTGGAGGGACTATGTGGCTCAGGATTTACACTTTTTTGATCATCTGCGTTGTTGGGGGCATCAGTGGTTTTTCGGCTGCGGCCGAAATCTGCCCCGATTGGGATAACACGCGTTCGAAAAAAGAAATTACTGCATTGCGTCAGCAGTTAGAACGGTGGGATGACGTGTATTACACCGAAGGGAAAAGCCCTGTAGCAGATGATGTTTATGATCAACTGAGGGAGCAGTTAAACCAGTGGGTTGGCTGCTTTCAGCCTCAAAACGTGTTTCCTGTCCGCCTACCCGATCATGGCAAGCAGCTCCATCCTGTTGCCCATACGGGGTTGAAAAAATTGTCCGATCGCGAGCAATTGGTGCACTGGATCGCACAGCGTAAGGATTTATGGGTTCAGCCAAAAGTTGATGGTGTGGCCGTCACACTGGTCTACCAGCACGGCAAGCTCGTGTCCGCGGTTAGCCGGGGTAATGGCATTCAAGGCGAAGACTGGACTGAAAAAGTTCGTCTGATTCCGGGAATCCCTCATTTACTAGCCGATGCACCTTCCTCGTTAGTATTACAAGGAGAGCTTTTCCTAAAGATGACCGATCATCGACAGCGTACTCAGGGTGGTGTTAATGCACGCTCAGTCGTGGCGGGTGAAATGCGTCGTCATCAGCCATCTCCCGTGTTGTCGCAGATTGGCCTGTTTGTCTGGGAATGGCCGGATGGCCCAAAGACGATGCCCGAACGTCTGAAAAAATTGCAGGAAATGGGATTTGCTATGGTAGCGGAGTATACCCATGCCATTGGGTCATTCGCCGACGCGGAGAAATGGCGTCACTACTGGTATAGCAGTCCCTTGCCCTTCGTGACGGATGGCGTGGTTATCCGCCAGACTAAAGAACCGCAGGGACGCTATTGGCGTAACACATCGGCCGACTGGGCGATCGCATGGAAATATCCGCCTGTTCATCAGGTTGCGGAAGTCACCGATGTGGCTTTTTCTGTCGGGCGTACGGGTAAGATCGCCGTGGTGTTGAAGCTTAGTCCTATGAAATTGGATGACAAATCGGTCAGCCGGGTGAATGTGGGCTCGCTATCTCGTTGGAAGCAATGGGATGTGTTGCCTGGCGATCGGGTAAGTGTCAGCCTGGCGGGACAGGGGATTTCGCGTCTGGATAATGTGGTATGGCGTGGGACTGAGCGGCCAGCTATCACCCCACCCAGTGAACATGATTTCCATGATTTTAGCTGTTTTCGCTATAGCGCGGTGTGTCAGCAGCAATTTCTTGCGCGCTTAGTTTGGCTAAGTGGGGAACACGGTTTAAATCTGGCGGGCATGCGTGACGGGATGTGGTTGCGCTTGATGCAACATAATTTACTGGGGGATGTACTGGCGTGGTTATCTCTGACCGAAGCACAGCTTAATGCCGTCAATGGTATGGGTGATAAGCGGGCGCGGGATATTTACACGAGCTTGCAGTCGGCACGACAGAAGCCGCTATCTCGCTGGCTACTTGCATTGGGTATTCCTGTTCCCCGCTCAGCAATGAGTGCATTGGATCATGTGGATTGGCTGGCGTTACAGCAACGGACGATACAGCAGTGGCGACAGTTTTCGGGTATTGGAGAACGGCGTGCAGAAGAAATTATGGCGTTCCTGAATCACCCCATCGTTGTGGAACTCATTGCCCGATTGCATCGCGAGGGTATACCTCAATAATTGGTCGTGTTTTCTTAGAACATGTTGGGTCACGCAGTTTATTTTTTCGTGGATTCATTCACATAAAAGAACAGTTTTTTCCTGTTTCCTTCACTTCATTATAAGTAATATTTACTCATTAACGGTCTAAGCCTATTTGCTGTTTTGCGATATAAAAAAGCCTGAGCGTCTGATTATTTTCGTTGAACTCAAGCATAGGGATGTTGTCGTATATCTTCAGATAATAAGAAAGGTTTGTTGGAGCACTTGTCATAATGAAGTTTGTAGCATCTTTTTCGCAACCCAAGTTATCGTTTGTCCTGGCAATCTATATTGGTCTTTTTCTCAATATCTCAGTGTATTACCGCCGATTTGATTATTTTTCACTCTCTGCTGGCAGCCAGATTCCAACGCTTATTCCCGCTCTTGTCGAATTGACAGCAAGTATCTTATTCACCTTTTTCCTGATGAGAATTATTTCACTTGGGGGACGCCGTTTTTATCGGATTATCGCTTCTCTTTTAGTGCTGATTTCTGTTTCCGCTAGTTATTACATGACGTTTTTCAATGTCGTGATTGGCTATGGGATTGTTGCAGCAGTCATGACCACGGATATTGATCTTTCTAAAGAAGTTATCGGCTTTCGTTTTTTCCTATGGATGCTAGTGGTGAGTGCGTTGCCATTATTTTTGATCTGGAAGAACTCACTGCGTGATACGTTGATCGAACAACTTAAATCGCCAGGGAAGCGTTTGATTCCTCTTTTGGTTCTTGTCGCTGTCGTTGCACTCGTGTGGATGCCACTTCGCTATATGGACAAGGCTCAGTCGGTGTCTGAACGAGAATCCAATGTGGATTTACCTAGTTATGGCGGCGTTGTGGCTCATTCTTATTTGCCTTCTAACTGGTTATCTGCGTTAGGGTTATTTGCATACACCAAGTATGACGAGAGTCAGGATTCCTCCAATCTTTTTGACCCCGCTCAGCATTTTACCTATGTCCCGCCGAAAGGTATTGATGATACTTACGTGGTTTTCATTATTGGTGAAACAACCCGTTGGGATCATATGGGGCTGTTAGGCTACGAGCGAGATACGACGCCGAAGTTATCAAAAGAAAAAAATCTGGTCGCATTCCGTGGCCAATCATGTGATACCTCGACCAAACTTTCCATGCGCTGTATGTTTGTGCGAGAAGGCGGTACGGAAGACAACCCGCAGCGAACGCTAAAAGAACAGAACGTCTTTGCCGTAATGAAAGAGCTGGGCTTTACCTCCGAACTGTTTGCGATGCAAAGTGAGGTGTGGTTTTACAATAGCATTGAGGCGAACAACTATTCCTTCCGAGAAATGATCGCGTCAGAGAAACAGAATGACGGCAAATCGGTGCAGGATATGTTGCTAGTTGATGAGGTCAAGGAGTCGCTGGCACGCTACCCTCAAGGTAAGCATCTGATTGTGTTGCATACCAAAGGCTCTCACTATCTGTATTCCATGCGATATCCCCGCAGCTATGCGCGCTATCAGCCAGAATGTATGGGCGTTGATGCCTCCTGTTCGCGTGAGCAGTTGATTAATGCTTTTGACAATAGCGTGCTCTATACCGATAGCTTTATTGATAGCGTCATCGATCAGGTGCGGGACAAGAAAGCGATCGTGTTTTATGCCTCCGATCACGGTGAGTCTATTGATGATAACTACCATTTGCACGGCACGCCGCGTCAGATGGCACCACCTGAGCAGTTCCGTTCACCGATGATGGTGTGGACATCGGATAAATTTCTGGCTGACGCCGATAATTTACATGCATTTGAGCAGTTAAAAGCCCAGCAGCGCGTTGGTAAAACACATCGCCATGAAGAGTTGTTTGATACGATTCTTGGATGTTTGGGATACACGTCGCCTGACGGCGGTATTAATCCTAAGAATAATTGGTGTCAGAAACCTGCTGATTGACATGAATCACGGACAAGGACGTCGATTTCAGGCTTGTAAATACAAGGGATGGATACTTTAACGGCAGCCGGAATCCTTTTGTGAAAAAGGGATTGACGCTTCAATGAGGTAGCAGTAATATGCGCCCGCATTCGGCGAGTAGCGCAGCTTGGTAGCGCAACTGGTTTGGGACCAGTGGGTCGGAGGTTCGAATCCTCTCTCGCCGACCACTTTATTTCTCAATAGATAATCCCCTCTTATTTTATTTTCCGATACTCTCTGATTTCACCTTATTCCTTTGTAAAAAAAGATTCTTATATCAACGTTACTTGGCGTTGGGAATTGCTCTATTTCCTTTGTTTTCAGTTCGGAATGTTCCCAAAAATAGAGCGGAAAAGCATGCGTTAATCTTCCTGGATAATATGTATCTTTTTGTTTTTTAATGATTAAAAACAAAAACTCCCTCAGGTGTTTGAAAATAATACAGGCTTTACCTCACCGTATTTAAATGTAAGTTTATGTGCGGTCAACATTCGCGATACTTACCTATTCGCTTTGTTGAAGCCGTCTTTTTATTCAAACATGGAAGATGTTTCTATCATGAAAAAAACAACACTGCTGCTTTCCACTCTGATTGCTTGTGCCATGGGAATGTCTGCTGCTCAGGCGACACAAACGGTATCATTGGGTTATGCCCAGGCGAAAGTTGATGACTTTAAAGATCCAAAAGGGATTACGGCAAAATATCACTATCAGGGTGATTCCGCTCTAGGAATTATTGCTTCTTTCACTTATCTGGGGGCAAAAGAAGAGTATTATGATCGTGACTTCAATTCCTACGATACGACTAAACTTAAATATTATTCCTTGATGGCTGGGCCATCCTATCGTTTTAACGATGTCGTTAGTGTTTATGGCCTTGCAGGTGTTGGTCATGGAAAAGTGGATTGGAAATACGATTACGGCACTTTTGCTGATTCAGGCAGCGAGAAAGAAACCCGCTTTGCTTACGGCGCTGGTATCCAAATCACACCGGTAGCAAACTGGGCAATTGATATTGGCTACGAAGGCACGAAAATCTACGAAACGCGTGTAGATAGCTTTAATATTGGCGTCGGCTATCGTTTCTAATTTGTCTGAATATAGAAAACCGGTGGACGAGCTTCTGCCGGTTATTACTTCTTTTCCCTCTCTTCTTTTTTATTCATAAAGCTCTCTATCGATTTATTACTATGATAGTGCAGCCATACTAGCAACGATTCATTGTTCATCGGCTTCGCATAAAGAAATCCCTGTATATATTTGACGCCGTGCTGTTGTAAATACATGAGTTGTTGCGTGGTTTCCACGCCTTCTGCTATCGATTGAAGTTTGATGCGATGACTCAAATTAATAATGGCATCAAGAATGGGGGCTTCTTCATCCGGTGATGAAATGGCACTGACGAATCCCTGATCGATTTTCAGGCAATCCAGTGGGAAATTTTGCAGATAAGAGAGTGAACAGTGGCCGGTGCCGAAGTCATCGATGGCGATCATAAAGCCATCTTCACGTAGTTGATGCAGGCGCTGTATGACTTCAGGGCCGTTGCTAATGAGGTTACGTTCTGTCAGTTCCAGCGTAATGCTTAATGAATGAGAGGCAACTTTTTCTGCGAACCGATGTACGTCTGAAACGAAATTTGGGTGATGTAGATGCTCGGCTGCCACGTTAAGGCTCAGATGAAATCCGGGTTTTACCTGCCAACTGGCGATATCGGCTGCGACCAGATCAAATAAATGCCGGGTGATGGGGATAATCATGCTTTCTGCTTCGGCGGCAGAGATAAATATATCGGGTCTGATCCACTGTCCATTACTGCGCCGCCAGCGCAGTAATGTCTCAACGCCGATGCAGGATTGCGATTCTGCATCATAGATGGGCTGGTAATATACGGAAAATTCGCCTTTGGCGATGCCTTTACGGAGCTCGTCGCGGAATAATAATTTACGTTTTTGCCAGTACCACATCATCGCGAAGAAGAGCAGGGAGAGAATCATTGCCAGCGGCAAGAACGTGAAGAACGCCTGCTTCCAGTTTGCGACAGATTGAGAAGTTGGTGCGGTAACCGTGAGGGCTATCGGGAAAGCGCTCGATTTTATTTCAAGCGCTGAGGTAGAAAATAAGCCTGAGTTGAGCGTAATGATCGGGCCAATTTGAATGGGGTAACCGTTGCCGATCTTCAGTGTAAGTTGATAGCCGCGGGTTTGGCTGATCGCCGTCATAAGATCGATCAGGTACTGCGCGTCAACCATGGTGTAAGCGCCATAACCCGTGAGGGGCATCTGGACGAAGATGATTGCAGGGCGTGTTCTCACGTTGTCTGAGCCTGCAATTGACAGGCTCCAGCGTTCAGAATAGGTATCCGGCAGCGGCTGTTGAATGACGCGACTTATTGGTGTCAGTGCGTTGCCAAACGTTGAAGAGCAGTAGACATCGGTATTATGGGTGACGCCGATCGCGCGAAAGTAAGGAAAAATCGAGCCAAGACGTTGCAGCGCATCATTGATGGCATCACAGGACTGACCATGAAAGTGCTGGAGGCGATCCACCATCTTCCACGCCTGCGTGGAAATATTCTCAGCATGATTCATTGCGATTTGCGCTGTGGCTTCCAAATCGCGTTTTACCATTAACCTGGATTCTACAAAAGTGAACAGTAATCCCAGCAGCAGTGGCAGCATACCTGCTGTCAGTAACTGCAACATGTTGATTTTACGTTCACTACGTCTGGGGCTCATTCACATCTCCTTTCTGGCAGCAGAGGCCTATGTAGAGACGTCCCTTTCTCCATTAACTAAAGGAGAGCGCTGAATAGAGGTTATTATAGTGCCTATTTGCTAAAAGGCAGCGCTTGTGCGCAGGCCCATGCCGAACTCCACGCCCATTGGAAATTATAGCCGCCCAGCCAGCCAGTTACGTCGACCACTTCACCGATGAAATACAGCCCTGGCACTGAATTAGCTTCCATGGTTTTGGAAGACAGCGCGCGGGTGTCAACACCGCCGATGGTCACTTCTGCGGTACGGTAGCCTTCCGTACCATTCGGCTGTACGCGCCACTGTTGCAGGCTTTGTTCAATTTGTAGCTGCTGTGCGCTGTTGAGCTGTTTCAACGTTACATCTGGCAGTTGTCCTAGTGTTTGCAGGCATTCAACCAGTCGTTTAGGTAGCCACTGTGCCAACGTATTTTTCAGGCTTTGGTTTGGATGGGCACTGCGTTCATCATTGATGAGCTGGGCGAGATTGTGTCCGGGTAGTAAGTTAATGGTGACGAATTCACCCGCTTGCCAGTAGCTGGAAATTTGCAAAATAGCGGGGCCAGAGAGCCCACGATGTGTGAACAGGATGTTTTCACGGAACGTCACGCCATTTTCTGCGGTGATGACGGTAGGTACAGAAACGCCGGAGAGCGTTTGCAACTGTTCGAGCAGTGGTTTGTGCAGCGTAAAGGGGACTAGCGCGGCGCGGGTTGGGAGTACGTTAAGATCAAACTGCGCGGCAAGCTGGTAACCGAACGGCGTTGCGCCTAGACCGGGCATCGACAAGCCGCCGCAGGCAACGACCAGTGATACGCTTTGGAATGATGTACCGTTGCTGAGGTGGATGGTGAACAGATCGTCTGATTTCGCCACTGAGGTGACTTCACTGCGCAGACGAAGGGTGACGTTAGCCTGCTCGCATTCTGTTACCAGCATATCCACAATTTGCTGTGCGGAGTCATCGCAAAATAGCTGGCCAAGTGTTTTCTCGTGGTAAGCGATGCGGTGGCTGTTGACCAAACTAATGAAATCCCATTGGGTATAACGCGCCAGTGCCGATTTACAGAAGTGAGGATTGTGGGACAGATACGCGGCCGGCTCCGCATACATATTGGTAAAGTTGCAGCGTCCGCCGCCGGACATCAATATTTTACGCCCCGCCTTCTTGCCGTTATCGAGCAGTAGAACACGCAGCCCACGCTGTCCCGCCTGTGCGGCACAAAACATGCCTGCTGCACCAGCACCGATGATGACAACGTCAAACTGTTCCACAATGCATTTCTCCGATGAGTGATTGATTACCGCAGGCAAATGGGCCATTGGGGCGGCAAATTGTAGTGTTGGTTTTTGTTCGATACCAGCGTAACAATTTGCATGTTTTAGTAAAAATATATAATTAATTGATTTATATTGATTAAGTGGTTTTCTTGTCGATGCCCGTCACATTTTAAGTCAAAAAAATGTCATATTTTCCTTTTCCCCACCCCTGCTTGTCGCCGATAATGCGCCGCGTTCATGACCACTAAATGGCCTAACGTTTATGCTACATTTATTTGCCGGACTGGATTACTACACCGGCCTGATGTTGATATTGGCTTTGTTGTTTGTATTGATGTACGAAGCCATTAACGGTTTTCACGATACTGCGAATGCCGTTGCCACCGTTATTTATACCCGAGCCATGCGTGCAGAGTTTGCCGTTGTTATGGCGGGTGTCTTTAATTTCTTCGGTGTACTGCTGGGCGGCCTGAGTGTGGCCTATGCGATTGTTCACCTTCTTCCCACGGATTTATTGCTGAATGTGAGTTCGGCGCATGGTCTGGCGATGGTCTTTTCCATGCTGCTGGCTGCCATTATCTGGAATCTGGGTACCTGGTATTTTGGTATTCCTGCCTCCAGCTCTCACACGTTGATTGGCTCCATCATCGGTATTGGTTTGACCAACGCACTGCTGACGGATACCTCCATCGTGGATGCGTTGAACGTGCCGAAAATGATCAGCATTTTCCTGTCACTGCTGCTATCGCCAATTGTGGGGATGGTAGTCGCAGGTCTGATGCTGCTGGTACTGCGTCGGTTCTGGAACAACAGTAAAAAACGCAAACGCGTGCATCTGACGCCCGTCGATCGCGAAAAGCAGGATGGCAAACGTAAGCCGCCATTCTGGACGCGTACCGCGCTGATTCTATCGGCGATTGGGGTGAGCTTCTCTCACGGTGCAAACGACGGTCAGAAAGGTATCGGCCTGATTATGCTGGTGCTGATTGGTGTTGCGCCTGCCGGGTTTATTGTCAACATGAACGCGTCTGGTTATGACATCAGCCGGACGCGTGATGCCGTTGTTAATTTACAGGAATACTACAAGCAGCACGGCGACGCGTTGACGCATGTCATCGACCTGTCTCCGCCAGTGATTCCTACGCCAGAAAGCACGATTCCCGGCAATGGTCAGAAAGAGTTCCACTGTGACAGTTCACGCGTAATGATTGCGATTGAGCGCACACAGGGCTTGCTGAATAACCTGAAAAGCTATGACCAACTGAACCCTGACGATCGAAGCAGAGTGCGTCGCTTGCTGATGTGCATCTCGGATACGATGGATCGGGTGATCAAGCTACCAGAAACGTCGGGCGAAGATAAACGCTACCTGAGCAACCTGCGTAAAGACATGCTGCAGACGGTTGAGTATGCGCCTCTTTGGATTATCGTTGCCGTCGCACTGGCGCTGTCTCTGGGCACCATGGTGGGCTGGAAACGCGTTGCTGTCACCATCGGCGAGAAGATTGGCAAGAAAGGCATGACCTACGCACAGGGTGTTTCGGCACAGGTGACGGCGGCCTTGTCGATTGGCGTTGCCAGTTACACCGGTATGCCGGTTTCCACCACGCACGTATTATCCTCGGCGGTTGCTGGGACGATGATTGCTGACGGTGGGGGCGTACAGGGCAAAACGATAAGAAGCATTCTGCTGGCTTGGGTATTGACGCTGCCTGTCTCAATGCTGATGTCTGGTGCGCTGTACTGGTTGGCTCTGAAGCTGATTTGATTTTGGTAACGAGTTAATCATAAAAAAGGCGATTCTGTGGGGAATCGCCTTTTTACTTTTTATCGACGTTCATGCTGTTAATACCAATAATTGTATAAGTACAATGTGTTAATACCACATCATCATGGCAATCAGGCTGATGACGATGAGGCCACACAAGGCGGTCGTGAGCAGAAATTGCCCTCGTACTCGCTCACAGCGGCGAATAAACTCAGGGTCGTGATGATCAAGATAACGCTGTGCGTAGATGTATCCTACCAGCCGGATTTGTTTGCTTGGCTGCCCGTGCGATGTGAAAAAACCTCCTCCATCAACGTATTGGTAAAGCAGTGGATCGCAGTCACGCAAAATCAGCAGTAACACGCGTAATGAAGAGTAGTACCTCGCCATATTAATGATGCAGACGATACATAAAGCCCAGAAAAGCGCAAATGTACTAATCATGCTTCCCTCCCGGTCGTTCTATTCGTCAGATACGATGGCCACACATTCCCGTTGCCCACCTGTGGCCGATGACAAGCGTTACGATTACTTGCGACGCTTATCTACGATGTTTTTCTACGACGAGCGTCTTTCAACGACGAATAGTTATGCCACGCGCTTGCGCACGATTTTATTGTCATTGTGGATAGCCAACAGCGTCACGGCTAGCCCCATTCTTGTTTTCCATCCCAGAGCGCAGTGGATAGTCTTACTGCCCCCTACTTGTAGTGTAGAAGAAGAATGTTCGTTTGTGCCAGAGAGGCAGACGCAATCGACATGAAGGATGATTTTCGACGAGATAATGCGTTTTCTGAAAGGAGAAGCTACGCGATTTAACTGTGAAAAGGAGCGGTTTCTACTACACTTATCAATAGAATTAACAGATTTGAAAACGGGTTGTGATCGACTGAACAGTCCGATAGCGCGGGCGAGTGCTATCCTATAATCCGCCGTTAAGTATCAGATTGGCAGGAGAAATAGCTGCTAACCCTTAATTAGTCTTTACGGAAGGAGTCTCATTATGGCTTACAAACACATCCTTATTGCGGTTGACCTTTCTCCAGAAAGCAAAGTGTTAGTGGAAAAAGCGGTATCAATGGCAAGACCGTACAATGCGAAAGTCTCGTTAATCCATGTTGATGTGAATTACTCCGATCTCTACACGGGGCTGATCGACGTCAATCTGGGTGACATGCAACAGCGTATCTCCGAAGAAACCCAGAATGCGTTGACCGAGCTGTCCCAAAATGCCGGCTACCCCATCAGTGAAACGCTGAGCGGCAGCGGTGATTTAGGGCAAGTGCTGGTGGATGCAATCAAGAAATACGACGCTGACCTTGTGCTGTGCGGGCACCATCAGGACTTCTGGAGCAAATTGATGTCTTCTGCACGTCAGCTGATTAATACCGTCCATGTTGATATGCTCATCGTGCCGTTGCGTGATGAAGAAGACGAATAAAAATTAGCTTTTTTTGCATTTTTTTTCAGTGACGAAAGGCACGGCTTCTTAGCTGTGCCTTTTGTTATATAACAAAAACTTATGTCTAATTTCCTTCTCAAAACCGCCCAAAAACCCTTCCTATCTCATTGGATTGTAACGTTTATCTGAAAAGAAAACGCTTGCTTAAATATCCATCGCCAGTGTTATAGTCCAGAGGACACAACCTCATTTTCACCGATCCCACAAGCTTCTGCGTGTCTAAAAATTAAAGAAGCAGACGGGAGCTTATTCGTTCAATCAGGAGCTGTTCATGGCACAAATCGTATCTCTGGCAAGTTTTCTTGATTCTGTTCAACAACGCGATCCGCATCAGCCTGAATTTCTACAGGCCGTTAATGAAGTCCTTTCCACGCTGTGGCCTTTTCTGGAGCAGAACCCTCACTATGCGGATTACAGCCTGCTGGAACGATTAGTGGAACCGGAACGTGTGATTCAGTTTCGCGTGGCGTGGACGGATGACAAAGGTCAGGTACAAGTAAACCGTGCCTGGCGTGTTCAGTTCAGCTCCGCGATTGGCCCGTACAAAGGCGGCATGCGCTTCCACCCGTCCGTTAACCTGTCGATTCTGAAATTCCTTGGATTCGAGCAGACGTTCAAGAATGCGCTGACGACGCTGCCAATGGGCGGTGGTAAAGGGGGTTCAGACTTTAATCCGAAAGGGAAAAGTCAGGGTGAAGTCATGCGTTTCTGTCAGGCACTGATGACGGAACTGTATCGTCATCTGGGCGCGGATACGGACGTTCCGGCGGGTGACATCGGCGTGGGTGGCCGCGAAGTTGGCTTCATGACCGGCATGATGAAGAAACTGACCAACAACACCGCGTGTGTCTTCACCGGCAAAGGGTTGTCGTTCGGCGGTAGTTTGATTCGTCCTGAAGCGACGGGCTACGGTCTGATTTACTTCACGGAAGCGATGTTGAAGCGCCATGGTTTGGGCTTTGAAGGTATGCGAGTTGCGGTGTCCGGTTCCGGTAATGTGGCGCAGTACGCGATTGAAAAAGCGATGGAGCTAGGGGCTCGCGTGGTCACGGCATCAGATTCCAACGGTACCGTGGTGGATGAAAACGGGTTTACCCCAGAGAAACTGGCGCTGCTGGAAGAGATTAAGAACAAACGCTATGGCCGCGTGGAAGATTACGCACGTGAAGCGAAGCTGACCTATCTGGCAGGCAAGACGCCGTGGGAAGTGCCGGTAGACATCGCGCTGCCTTGTGCGACGCAGAATGAGTTAGATCTGCCAGCGGCGCAGACGCTGATTGCTAACGGTGTGAAAGCCGTGGCGGAAGGCGCCAATATGCCAACCACCATCCCGGCGACCGACGCGTTTCTGGATGCGGGCGTGCTGTTTGCACCGGGCAAAGCAGCCAACGCAGGCGGTGTGGCAACATCCGGGCTGGAAATGGCGCAGAACGCGGCACGTTTAGGCTGGAAAGCCGAGAAGGTAGACGCGCGTCTGCACCACATCATGTTAGATATTCATAATGCATGCGTGCAGTACGGTGGTGAAGATAGCCAGACGAACTACGTACGCGGAGCCAACGTGGCGGGCTTTGTAAAAGTAGCCGACGCGATGCTGGCACAGGGCGTTGTGTAACGGATGATGGTTCAACGGTAATGGTGTAACGCATAATGTAGTCAAAGCGCTTGTATTCGCAGGTGCTTTGACTTTTCACTTATTTATCTATGTTTTAGCGACATTTCTTGCTGGACACCGCTTCCTGCCTTTCTTTATCTTAATCCGTATTGCGTATCGTCGGTATTGTGTTTCTGCCTTCCGGTACAACCTGTCCTCTTCAAGGCTTACACCATTGTGAAAATCAAACATCTTCCTTTCGATCAGAATCGTAATGGCTGGTCGGCAGATCTCGCCGATAAACCTATTTACCCGCAGCAGCGGGGGAAAACAACGGCGGACTGGCTGGTGATCGGCGCAGGCTATGCGGGGATTGCTTTTGCACACCGTTTGGCTGAACAACGCCCGGATAAACACATTATCCTGCTGGATGCGGGCGAGATTGGCGACAATGCCTCTGGGCGTAACTCCGGTTTCGTTATCGATTTGCCGCACAATATCGGCAGTTCGACGGCTGAACTGGAAAAAGCAGCGGCTTATCGCCGTCTGTTGCAGTCCGGCGTCGCGCATCTGAAAGAGAAGGTGGATCGCCACGCTATCGCGTGTGACTGGAGTGTGGCAGGGAAATATCACTGTGCTGTCAGTTCGACGTTTAATGGTCTGATCGATACCTATGTCCGTGAATTGGACGACCTTGGCGAATCTTATCAGGTAGTCGAAAAAGATGAACTTTCCCGCCGCCTCGGCACGTCTTTCTACCATCGTGCTGTGTATACCCCCAATTGTATTCTGTTAAACCCAGCGGCACTGGTGATCGGGCTGGTGGCTAATCTGCCTAAGAACGTGACGGTTTACGCCCATTCACCCGCGCTGAATATCGAAACTGGATCGCGCATTCGCGTGGAAACGCCCTATGGCGAGATTCAGGCAGAGAAGCTGATGATGGCGATTAACGGCGCGGCGCGCGGCCTGCCGCTGTTTAAGGGGCGGGTATTTGCCGTGGCGACCTTTGCGACACTGACAGAGCCGCTGAATGCGGAGCAGATAGCGCGGATTGGTGACATGCCGGATTGGGGATTGACGCCGGTTAATGCGTTGGCCAGTGCGACGCTGCGCTATACGCGTGACCATCGTTTCCTGATTCGGGAGCATGTGAAATTTACGCCTGAGTTGGTCAATAGCGCGGTAGAAACCGGACGCCACGCACGTCGTCACGCAGCTATTTTTGCCCGCATGTTCCCGCAATTGAGCGATGTGAAGATGGCGCATACCTGGTCAGGCTTGATTAGCGTCACGCGCAACGGCGCGCCAATTTGGGGACAGTTAAGCGACAATGTGTACGCGTCCGCTGGCTGTAACGGGGCGGGGTTGTCGAAGCAAACTGCTGCCGGGCATATTTTGGCGGATCTGGCGTTAGGTGAAGACAATCCGTTGATTGGTGATATGCAATCGCTCGGTCAGGCAAACTACCTGCCGCCACGCCCTTTTCTGGATGTTGGCGTGAATGGCTACCTGACGAGCGAACGTTGGAAAGCCCGCAGCGAGCGATAATAAGGCCTACCGACGGCAGGCCTTGAAGACCGTTAGAAAACCTCTTCGTAGAATGATAATGGAATAGAAGAGTAAAGCGTCCGCGCCATGGACAAAAACGTTAGGAACGTTTTTGAACGTCGCTTGCGACGGCCCTGAAAGGGGGAATCTCAGGGATGAGATTCCTATCTGCGCGGCTCGAGCTTACGGGGACGTACTTGCAGCGTCTTTACGATCTATCCATTATCATCGCGCGATGCACTTCGTTAGGAATCTTGGGTTTCCGTAAGGCGTCGGTTAGTTAATCGCTGCGATAATCGTCAGTTGATCGTTCAGCCGCTGTTTGGTCAACGCATTGGTGGTGCTGTCGCGCTGTTGCGTCAATTCCGCCACGCGTTTTTCTCTTTGTGCGGCATCTGGCAGCAGCAACGACTTCACGTTGATAGATTGCACATTGCTGTAGCGGCTATCGTCTGAGGTTGGTACGCTGATTTTTCCGCCGTTGAGCAGTGATTCGACAATTTTGCGTTCGCGCTCATAGCCCTGCAATCCTGCCAGCTTCCAGCGCTGCGGCACTGTACCCTCGTATTGGCCTTTTTTCACCTCGGTCAGATAGCGGATGGTCAGGTTACGAATCGTGCCGGCCTCTTCGCCATATTCTACTTTGGTATCCGATAGCACTGGGAACTGCATGCCTTCCAGCACGCCGCCTTTCTGCGTCAGGTGGCCCATGCGGTAACTGTTCATACCCAGACGAATCGGCATGTCGTCGGTAACTGGCATGCCGTTATTCATTTTCAGGTCGGTGATGCGCTGCCCAGCGGGTTTCGTCAGGTCGATGGTGTACGTCACGCCGTCGAAGAAATCATTGGTGGAATACTTGGACGCGCGGCGCTGTGGATTGAAACTGTAAGTCACATCGCCGTCCTGCAACTGGTTGAAGTAACCTGCTGACCATTCCATGTATTTCTTCAGTTCTTTTCCGGTTAGCTGATAAACCGTGATTTCACCGCCAGCATATTGATAGTTAAAGGCGATGTCCTTTGCGGCGATGGTGCCGACGTTCAGTTTGGGACGATCGTTATCAATTTGCAGTGCGATGACCTGCGCTTTAGGGGCGTAATGGCGGCTGGCTTCCTGGAACAGGGCGCTGATGCCCGTGTCCTGCACGTGTACCTGAGGAATGCCTTTCACGGTATCTTGCGGCACCAGATCGTGCCCAAGAAGTTGTGCAATCGGGCGATTAGCGTTGGCGCGCAGCGTATTGTGGTAAGGCTCGTAGATGTCTTCCATCTTACGGTCAGAATCTACGTCCTTGATCGAATAGGTATAGCTGTCTTTGTTGATCAGCACGTACTTGCCGTTTTGCTGCTCAAACTGCAAATCGATGCGCGACAGTGCACGGCCATATCTGTCCGGTTCGGTGACGATCACGCCATTAATCACCTCTTTGTCCACTTTTACGTGCATATGGCCTGCGACGATGGCGGCTAATTCAGGATTCGCGCGGGCAATATCACCGACGCCAGTGCCCGGTCGCTGGTTTTCGTTATCGATTCCCATATGGGCGACCAGCACGATGGCATCTACGTTGCCGTGGATTTGCTGGATAACGGTTTTGACCGCCCCGACGGGATCGGTAAAGTTCAGCCCTTTCACGCGGTCAGTGCCTTTGGCGAATTCCGCAGTCATCGGCGTATCCATACCGATAATGCCAATCTTCACGCCTTGCCGTTCGACAATTTTATAAGCGGGTAGGTAAGGTTTACCGCTTTCCCAAAAAATGTTGCCTGCCAGCGCGGTGCCTTTGAACTGGTCAAGCGAGGTGGAAAGCACGTTCAGGCCGAAATCGAACTCGTGGTTGCCCAGCACCCAGACGTCATAATTCAGGGCATTAAAACCGAGGATCATCGGGCTGGTTTTGTCATTTTTGAAGGTTTCGACAAAGTTACCCTGAATGGTATCGCCCGCATCAACCAGAATGACATTCGGCTGCTGTGCGCGAACTTTATGCACCTGCGTGGCGATCTGGCTCAGACTGCCAGCCATGTTGGCGGTGTCGGTGGCGTAATCCCAGGGAACAAAGGTGCCATGCAGATCGGATGTCCCCAGAATCGTAATATTGACGGGTTCTTGAGCGGCCATAGCAGAAGTACTCAAACAAAGCAGAAGTGACAGAAGCGTTTTTTTCATTATGTCATCTTAGTGTCATAAAAGGTGATAACGCGGAATTATGCGATTTGCTTCTCATTAGTGCCACAGACTTTGCAAAAGCAGCGTAGGAAATGCGAAGCAGGCTAAGTTTTTAGTCGCCGATACGCGTAGCGTCACGGCGATGAGATTTTTCAGGCGGGAAGATAGAAGTCGAAACGATGGCTTTTGGTTTCTAACATGGACTGTGCTGGCACGCCTGCCAGCGGCGGCGCATAGTCTGGTCGCTTCACCACGACGCGTTTCTTCGCCAGCGCACGTGCGGGTTCCAGCAATGCATCGGCGTCGTCATCCGCCCCCACCAGTGATTGAAACACCCGCATCTCTTTCTTCACCAGCGCGCTCTTTTGTTTGTGCGGGAACATCGGGTCGAGATAGACCACATCCGGCGGCGGCGTGATGTCACGCAGCGCAGTCATACTTGATGCGTGTAGCAGCGTGAGCCGTTCCCGTAGCCACGGGCCGATTTCCGCATCCTGATAGCCACGCTGCAACCCGTCGTCCAGCAGTGCCGCAACCACCGGATTGCGCTCAACCATGCGTACTCGACAACCTAATGCCGCCAGCACGAAGGCATCGCGCCCCAGCCCGGCCGTCGCATCCACGACATCCGGCAGGTAATCTTTTTTGATACCGACGGCTTTAGCGACGGCCTCACCGCGTCCGCCGCCAAAGCGGCGACGGTGTGCCATCGCCCCACCAACGAAATCCACGAAAATAGCGCCAAGCTTCGGTTCGTCCTGCTTACGCAGTTCCAGGCGTTCGGCGGTTAGCACCAGCGCCATCACCGCATCGGGATCGGAAACCAGTCCCCAGCGTTCGGCCAGAGAAGATAAGGCGCCACTATCGGCGCCTTCTTCTGCGATTAAGCAGATGCTCATCCTTTGATGCCGTAATGCGCGAGCATGGCATCTAACTGAGGTTCACGGCCACGGAAGCGTTTGAATAGCTCCATGGGCTCTTCGGAACCGCCGCGAGTCAGGATGTTATCCAGGAATGACTGACCGGTTTCTCGGTTGAAGATGCCTTCTTGCTCGAAGCGGGAATAGGCATCGGCTGCCAGCACGTCGGCCCACAGATAGCTGTAATAGCCTGCGGCATAGCCGCCCGCGAAAATGTGGCTGAACGCGTGCGGGAAGCGGCCCCAGCTTGGGCTCGGCACCACGGCCACCTGCGCTTTGATTTCGGCCAGCGTCGGCAGAATCTGTGCGCCTTTCGCAGGATCAAACTCGGCATGCAGGCGGAAATCGAACAGACCGAACTCCAACTGACGCAGAATGAACAGCGCGGCCTGATAGTTTTTCGCCGCCAGCATTTTATCCAGCAGTTCCTGCGGCAGCGGTTCACCGGTTTCGTGGTGGCCGGAAATAAAGGCCAACGCTTCCGGCTCCCAGCACCAGTTTTCCATGAACTGGCTCGGCAGTTCGACCGCATCCCATGGTACGCCGTTGATGCCAGCGACACCGGCGGTATCGATCTGGGTCAGCATGTGGTGCAGGCCGTGGCCGAATTCGTGGAACAGGGTAGTGACTTCATCGTGGGTGAACAGCGCGGGTTTGCCGTTGACCGGGCGGTTGAAGTTACAGACCAGATAGGCGACCGGTTTTTGCAGCTCGCCGTTGCCTTTGCGTAGTTTACCCGCGCAGTCGTCCATCCAGGCTCCGCCGCGTTTGTGTTCACGGGCGTATAAATCGAGATAAAAACTGCCGCGTAGTTCACCGCTTTCATCGAACAGATCGAAAAAGCGAACATCCGGGTGCCACACATCGACGTCTTTACGCTCTTTCGCTGTAATGCCGTAGATACGTTTAACCACTTCAAACAGGCCGTTTACCGCGCGGTTTTCCGGGAAGTATGGGCGAAGCTGCTCATCACTGATGGAATACAGATGCTGCTTCTGCTGCTCGCTATAGTAGGTAATATCCCAGGCCTGCAACTCATCTACGCCGTAGTGTTCTTTGGCAAAGGCGCGCAGCTGAGCGAGTTCTTCTTCCGCCTGTGGACGGGCGCGCTTCGCCAGATCGGTCAGGAAATCGAGTACCTGCTGCGGGTTTTCCGCCATTTTGGTCGCTAGCGACTTGTGCGCGTAGCTATCGAAGCCCAGCAACTGTGCCAGTTCGTGACGCAGTGCCAGCGCTTCCGCCATAATTTCGCTGTTGTCCCATTTGCCAGCGTTTGGCCCCTGATCGGAAGCTCGCGTGCCAAAGGCGCGGTACATCTCTTCACGTAGTGCCTGATTGGTGCAGTAGGTCATCACGGGTAGATAGCTCGGGATATCCAGCGTCAGCAGCCAGCCCTCTTGCTCCTTGGCTTCTGCCTGCGCTTTAGCTGCTGCCAGCGCGCTTTCCGGCATGCCATCCAGCTCAGTGACGTCGGTAATCAGTTTGCTCCAGCCCATCGTGGCATCCAGCACGTTGTTGCTGTACTGCGAGCCTAGCTCGGACAGACGGGCGGAAATTTCGCCGTAGCGTTTCTGTTTTTCCGGCGACAGGCCAATACCGGACAGTTCAAAATCACGCAGCGCGTTATCAACGGATTTCTTCTGCGCCACGCTCAGCGTGGTGTAGTGTTCACCGTCACGCAGGCTACGGTAGGCCTGGTACAACCCGGCGTGTTGACCAACCCAGGTGCTGTGCTCGGATAACAGCGGTAGACATTGTTCATACGCACCGCGCAGCTCTGGGCTGTTTTTTACCGCATTCAGATGGCTAATGGGGGAAAAGATGCGGCTAAGACGATCGTCGCTGTCTGCCAGCGTCTGGCACAGATTATCCCACGTAAACGGCCCCGCTTGAGCGACCACCCGCTCTACCGTCTTACGGCATTCATCCAGCGCATCTTTCACTGCTGGGACAATATCTTCTGTTTTAATGCTGGAGAACGGGGGCAGGGTAAATGAGGTCAGTAATGGATTCGTCATGGTGCCGTCCTGATAATTGTGGGTGATCTCGTTGCCGATAAATGGAGTCTGTTGAAAAGAGACCGGCAAAGCGCATATCTATTGCGGATTAATTACTAAGATGAGGTCAAGTGCCGCGAAAATCAATGGTAGAGCCGGTGCTCCTCGTAACCAAAGGTACATTTTTCCATCATGAATAAGCGCCAAAACATTACCTGAACACGGTTCTTAACGCTGTGCTAAATACGTGTCCCTGAAATTTTTTGCTATTTTTCTGCCCGATTTCGTTTTTCGCGTGACCTACCTGATGTGTCTTTTTTTTCAATATTTCAGGGGAATGACAATGGCAATAAACCATCATGATGGCGGGTGCATCGCTGCGCACAAACCTGCCTTGGCGGTCGCGCGGGCAGTCCATTTGGCACTGTCTGGCGTGTTGATCTTGGGTGTTGGCGCGGCCAGCTCGGCGTTGGCGGCGGAAAGTTCTGCTGCTGTCGCAGCACCAAGAATGACGTTTTCCATTCCGCCAGGGTCGCTAGGGGCCTCTTTGCAGGCTGTCGCTAGCCGCGCCAATGTTATTCTCACGTTCTCTCCCGACCAAACACAGAATAAAACTAGCGGGAGTGTGCAGGGAACCTACACCGTTCAGGAAGCCTTTGCGGCTGCGCTGGCGGGAACGGGGCTCAATGTGGTTCAGACGGCCACGGGCTATCGGTTGGAATCCACGCTTGCCGCCGAGGGAAGCGACGGCAGCCTGATGATCCCGACGCTCTCGGTTGTCGGTGGTACATCGGACAGCGCCGCTGCTGGGCGTTCTGTGTTGCGTCAAGCCGATGTCGATCGTGTACAAGCCGACAACATTGCCAGCCTGCTCGACAAACTCCCCGGCGTGTCGATGGCGGGTTCTCCTCGACCGGGTGGGCAGAGCCTGAACATCTGGGGCATGGGCGACATGGAAGACGTCAAAGTTGTTCTGGACGGCGCGCCGAAAGGTTTTGAGAAATACCGCCAAGGTTCTGTGTTTATTGAGCCTGAGCTGATTAAGCGTATCGACGTCGATAAGGGCCCGCATGACATTCGCAGCGGCAACGGCGGTTTCGGCGGCACCATTCATGTTGATACTAAAGACGCCAGCGATCTGCTGCTGCCGGGAGAAAACTTCGGCGGGATGGTCAAATACAGCTATCACACCAACGATCGGCAAAATATCTACAGCGGCGCGCTGTATGGCCGCACGGAAGAGGGGATGGCAGATGGCCTGCTCTATATGAGCAAGCGCGATGGCGACAATATCGAACGTCCTGATGGCACTCGCTTTGCCTACTCGACCAGCGACATGGCGTCCTATTTACTGAAGACCAACATCTATCTGACGGATTCTCAGACGCTGACACTCTCCGCGATGCGCTCCGAATCCGATGGCTGGCAGCCGTTTGCCGCTAAACGTGACGAGATGACCGCACCTTCACAAAGGGATGTTGACCTCTACGGTTGGGAAGGGGCTTGGCTACGTAAGCTGGTTTACCGCGATCAGGTTGATAAAAACTACTCGCTGAAATGGAACCTTGCACCGGAGGATAAGCCGTGGCTGAATTTGACGGCGTCATTTGCTACCTCAAAGACTGAACAGCATGACAGACGCCCTGATTCGGCTTCTCAAGACAGTTTTCTGGGCACGTTAGGGAACGAAAGTTGGGTAAGCTATAAAGATCAGCTTGCGGAAGTCAGTAACGAAAGCCGTTTCAGCACCGGTCCTTTCGACCATGCTGTTCTCGTCGGAATGAGCTGGCACCAGCATAAGCGCGATACGCTTATTTATTACCCGTCTGGCAAGAATAGCGCCGAATATAACTATGGCTATTTACAGCCTTACTACATGCCTGCGGGAGATCAGGAAACGCGTAGTGTCTATCTACAGGATGCGGTTACGCTGGGCAGCGTAACGATCACGCCGGGCGTACGCTATGACCATGTAACCAATACTGGGCGACCCAACATAGCCCCTCGTTATAACAGTAGTAATCCTGCTGCTGGGCATGATTACAGCAGCGTGACTTACACCGGTTGGTCGCCGCGAATCGGTGCTTTATGGAAAGCAACGGATAACCTCTCGCTGTTTGCTGATACCAGCCGAACCTGGCGCGCGCCCGTTATCGATGAGCAGTATGAAGTACAATCTGCGACCTCGGGTGTGCCTGGTAGCAGCCGTAATCTGCAAGTGGAAAGCATTAAAGGCATCCGCCTGGGAGCGATTCTGGACTTCAATAACCTCATGCTGGAAGAAGACAGTTTGCAAATCCGCACCACGCTGTTCCGTAACCGTGGCAAAAACGAAATTTTCAAACGTACAGGCGTGTATTGCGAAGCGTCTGCACAGACGGGTCGTAATTCATCCTGTGCCGGGCCGTTGTCGGTTTACCGCAATCTGACGGGATATACCATCGAAGGGATTGAAATTGAGTCGTTCTACGACAGCCGCAGGCTGTTTGGTAGCCTGTCCTTCTCCTCGATTCGCGGCGAACGCGATGCTTCACCGCGTAACCCGTGGGGCAATAAAACCTGGATTGCTGAAATCCCACCAACAACCGCACATGCGACGCTGGGCACCAAAATTCCGAGTTTGGATATGGCAATAGGCTGGACGGGTGATTTCGTGCGTAAGCAGGATCGCTCACCTGCTGACGGCGACCCGCTGGCTTCTGGCTGGGCGTTACCGAAGACTAAAGGCTATGTGCTGCATGGCTTGTTTGCCAGCTGGCAGCCGCAGACGATAAAAGGATTTGAAGCGCGTGTGACGGTCGATAACTTACTGAACACCGATTATTACCCGTATCTGGGCGAATCGGTGTCCGGTGTGGGACGTAACGTGAAAATCAGCGTACTACAACGCTTCTGATAGCATTGCGTGGGGCGGATGTGATGTCCGCCCCGTTTGTAGGGACGTGTTGCGTGGGCGTAATGCAAATTCAGCAAATTTGAATAATTTTCGTTTCGGAACTTGACAGCCAGAGGGAAAAAACATAAATAAGAACGATTATCATTCTTATATTTAAATGGCACTCTGGGGTAAAGTTCGATGGTGAGGAAAGCGACGGCCAGCGTAAATGACTTTGCCCAACAGCTCTATTTCGATCACCACCGCTGGTTGTATAACTGGCTGCGCCATAAATTGGATTGCGCCCAGCATGCGGAAGACCTGGCACAGGACACGTTCCTTAACGTGTTGATGAATCCCGACCTTCTCACGATTCGCCAGCCGCGCCCGTTTCTGGCCACCGTGGCCCGCCGTTTAGTCGCTAATCATTATCGTCGTAAAAAGATTGAAGATGCTTATCTGGATGTGTTGAGCACGCAGCCGGATGTCTGTATGCCATCCCCTGAGACGCGTCTTCTTACCCTCGAAATTCTTGAACAGCTTGATGCGGCGTTGGATGGCCTGCCAGCGCCGGTCAGAGAGGCGTTTTTGCTCGCGCACCTTCACGGTATGCGCTACAGCGATATCGCCGAACGTTTGCGTATTTCCAGCAGTTCGGTGAAACAGTATCTGCAACGCGCCAACCTCCAGTGTTTCTTTGCACTACCGCTATGAACGATCGTATTTTTTATCGTGACGGGCAGGGTCAGCCGATTCAACCAGACAGCGCGCGTGAAGCGGTGGCGTGGCTGACGCAACTGATGTCCGACAGTGTTACGGAACAGGATCGCCGCGAGTGGCAGCGTTGGCGAGAAGCCTCACCGGATAACGAACAGGCGTGGCAGCATATTGAGTCTGTGTGTGCCAATCTGGGTCAGCTTAACGCGCGAGCCGCACACCAGAGCCTGTCGACGCTTAACGGTATGCAGCGTCGCAGCGTTCTGAAAGCGCTGACTATTTTTTGTCTGACCGGAAGCGCTGGGGTGGTTGGGTCGCGCACCGATCTCTGGCGGTCGTTTACGGCGGATTACCAGACACAGGTAGGCGAACAGCGCCATGCCGTATTGGAGGATGGCACTACGCTGCTTCTGAATACGCAGACGGCGCTGAATGTGACCTACAGTGACGATCTACGCCAGCTCGCGCTGATCCGCGGTGAAGTCATGATCGAAACTAGCCAGGCTGTGAAGACTGGGCAATATCCTCGTCCTTTCGTTGTGACAACGGCGCAGGGAAAGGTGCAGGCACTGGGGACGCGCTTCAGCCTGCGGATACAGGGTGAACACACTCAGGTAGCGGTGTATGACGGTGCGGTAAGGCTTTATCCGCAGCAGAACGGTCAAGATGTACAAGTGGTAAAAAGCGGGCAGATGGCGACGTTCACCACGCAGCGCTGTGGGGCGATTGAGACAGCAAAAGCAGAGCCGGCTTGGGTGAAAGGGCAATTGTTGGCGGATAACCAGCGTCTGGTGGATTTTGTTGATGAACTGAGTCGCTATCGCAGCGGCGTGATTCGTTGCCAGCCAGAGGTTGAGAGCCTGCGGTTTTCCGGTGTCTTCCCGCTGTCGGATACCGATAATATTTTGGCTGCGCTGGTGGAGGCGCTTCCTGTGCAAGTGCGTTATTTCTCTCGTTACTGGATTCAGATTGCTGCGCGATAAAATATCCTGCCAAAGCGTAATAACATTACATTTTATGCTGTTTTGATTTTTTTTCTGCCCGATCCCTGTCGCTGAACGACCTACTATTATCTGTTGCCTGTTTTATACCTAACGATGTGATGAAAAACGCATGATGATTTCCTCGGAACTGCATTCATTGAGGATGCCGCCCCTCTCCCCACGGCGATGGTCGGCATGCTAATGGCCGCCCAGACGCTGAAATACAATACGATTCAGCCCGCAACGACAGTACGTTGGGGAAGTGGCTCGCTGCTGGCGTTGGCGTTACACGCAGGGGTGATTGTCTGGATGAGCTACTATGCACTCGATTCCTCAATTGAAGCGCCGCCGCCGGCTATGATGTTAATGGTTGCGGATAGCGTGCAATCCACGTCCAGTCCTCAGGATGCCCCTGTTGGCCCGCAGCAAACGCTGTCCACACCGCAAGAGTCGGCGGTTCAACCGGAAAAAATGATGCAAGACGTGCCGCCGCTTGCGCCTGCACCAAAGCCCGCAATTGCGACGGCGCAAAAGGAAAAACCGCAGCCGCAGAAAAAAGTACAGAAAAAAATGGAAAAGCAGGTGCAGGAGACGACGCCGCAGGAAGAAATTGCGCCATCGGAAAAGCCGCCAGCCCCCGTTACCAGCGCACCGCTTCCGGGTAGCAGCCAGCACGTCGCTGCGCCGTATAACAGTGATGCCGCGCAGATGCGTAAAGGGGTGGCGGACTGGAGTAGCAAGCTGCTGGCGCATCTGAGCCGCCATAAACGCTATCCGGCTCAGGCCGCACGGCAGCGATTGCAGGGTGTTGCACAGATTCGCGTGACGTTGGATAGAACCGGAAATGTGTTGGCCGTTTCGTTGGTCAGCAGCAGCGGCGTGACGCCATTGGATACGGAGTCTATCGCCTTGCCGAAGCGTGCTCAGCCGCTTCCAGCTCCGCCGGCAGAAGTGATTGGCGATAACACGCAACTCACCATCACGATCCCGATTAGCTTCGATTTGCGCGAAGCACGCCGCTAGCTGGCATCATCTAGCGCGGTGTGTGCGCATCATAGCCAGCATAAAAAAACCGAATGGCGTAGGGATTGCCTTGTTCGGTAAAGAACTCTGCGACTCTCTCCCGTTCTAGTCCGTAGCGGCGCGATAACAACCCTGCCTCGAAGGCAGCCTGCTGGCGGTCGCCTTTGGTTTCCGCCAGATTGTGAGCATAACCACAGATATAGCCGCGTCGATAATCGTAGCAGTAAGGGTTAATGTCGTTGCTGGATTTTGGATTGGCCGATCTCAGCCCCGCGAGGACGCCTCGCTCAAAATGGTTTCCCATGATAATGCTCCGTGAATGATCGTTATATATTTTATGATATAACGCTTATTTATCACTCACCAGATCTGTTGGAAAATATTCCTGAATCCCCTGGCGTATGCACGTACTTCTTCCGCTTGAATATCGATAGCATCTAATCGAACGGAAAATGGGGATGTTTCACAATTTACTGATTTAAGACGACAAAAATTGCTGGTTTGCGGGGGTGTTCGCGACATGAAGCGTTTGACGGGATATTTTTCGCCTCAGACGGTTATACTGTCGGTTAATCGACGTTATTTATAAAAACTTCACCGGAAAGCAAGCATGCTAAGTTACCGCCACAGTTTCCATGCCGGCAATCATGCCGACGTGCTGAAACACACTGTTCAGAGCCTAATCATCACCGCCCTGAAAGAGAAAGAAAAACCTTTCCTGTATCTGGATACCCATGCGGGTGCTGGCCGCTACCAGCTCAGCGGTGAACACGCTGAGCGCACAGGTGAATATCTGGATGGTATTGCGAAAATCTGGCAGCGTGACGATATTCCGGCTGAACTCGAACCTTACATGCAGGCGGTGCGCACCTATAACCACAACGGGCAGTTGCGCTATTACCCTGGTTCCCCGCTGATAGCGCGTCAGTTGCTGCGTGAGCAGGACAAACTTCATTTGACCGAGCTGCACCCTAGCGATTTCCCGCTGCTGCGTAATGAATTCCAGAAAGATGCACGAACCAAAGTGTCGCGTGATGATGGCTATCAGCAGTTGAAATCACAGCTGCCGCCGCTTTCTCGTCGTGGGTTTGTGCTGATCGATCCACCTTATGAACTGAAGACGGACTATCAGGCCGTGGTCAAAGGCATTAAGGAAGGACATAAACGCTTTGGCACGGGCGTATTTGCACTGTGGTATCCGGTTGTGTTGCGTCAGCATATCAAACGCATGCTGAAAGAGCTGGAAGCCACGGGCATACGCAACATTCTGCAAATTGAGTTAGCAGTGCTGCCCGACAGCGATCGCTATGGCATGACGGCGTCCGGCATGATTGTGATTAATCCGCCGTGGAAGCTGGCGGCGCAGATGAAAAGCGTGCTGCCGTGGCTGCATAACGTGCTGGTACCGGAAGGCACCGGACATACGTTGGTAGAGCAAATCGTACCGGAATAATGCGTGCGATTACTGTGGGCGATGCGGTCGGTTTTTCCTATCGCAACCATAGGCATAACCTTTATTGGACATGTGGCTCTGGCGTTACACTCTAGGCAAATTTTATTCACTTAAGCATGGATACACTGATGACCAAACACTATGACTATCTTGCTATTGGCGGCGGCAGCGGCGGTATTGCGTCTATCAACCGTGCGGCGATGTATGGACAAAAATGTGCGTTGATCGAAGCAAAATACCTGGGCGGCACCTGCGTCAACGTCGGCTGTGTGCCGAAGAAAGTGATGTGGCATGCGGCGCAGATTGCCGAAGCGATCCATCAGTACGGCCCAGATTATGGATTCGATACCACGGTGAACCAGTTTAACTGGGGTACGTTGGTCAAGAATCGTAGCGCCTACATCGATCGTATCCACCAGTCGTACGATAACGTGCTGGGTAAGAATAAGGTCGATGTCATCCACGGTTTCGCTCGTTTTGTCGATGCGCACACGGTGGAGGTGAACGGCGAGAAAATCACGGCTGACCATATCCTGATTGCGACGGGCGGTCGCCCGGTTCACCCTGATATTCCCGGTGCGGAGTACGGTATCGATTCTGATGGCTTCTTTGAACTGGATGCGCTGCCGAAGCGCACCGCTATTGTCGGTGCAGGCTATATCGCCGTGGAGATTGCTGGCGTGCTGAATGGATTGGGTTCTGAAACCCATCTGTTTGTGCGTAAACATGCACCACTGCGCAGTTTTGATCCGCTGATTGTCGATACGCTGGTGGAAGTGATGAACACCGAAGGACCGACGCTGCATACCGAGTCGATCCCGAAATCGATTGTGAAAAATGCTGATGGCAGCCTGACGCTGGAGCTGGAAAATGGTCAGTCACAAACTGTCGATTGCCTGATTTGGGCGATTGGCCGCGAACCGGCGACGGATAACCTGAACCTGAGCGTCACCGGTGTGGCGCTGAACGACAAAGGCTACATCAATGTCGATAAATTCCAGAACACTAACGTTTCTGGCATTTACGCTGTTGGCGATAATACCGGTGCCGTCGAGCTAACGCCGGTTGCTGTTGCGGCGGGGCGTCGGTTGTCCGAGCGTCTGTTTAACAATAAACCGGACGAGCATCTGGATTACAGCAATATCCCGACCGTCGTCTTCAGTCACCCACCGATTGGTACCGTCGGGTTAACTGAACCACAGGCGCGCGAGCAATACGGCGACGAGCAGGTGAAAGTGTATAAGTCCGCCTTCACCGCAATGTACACTGCCGTTACGCAGCACCGCCAGCCGTGCCGCATGAAGCTGGTTTGCGTGGGCAAAGAAGAAAAAATCGTCGGTATCCACGGTATCGGCTTTGGTATGGATGAAATGCTGCAAGGCTTCGCGGTTGCCGTCAAAATGGGTGCAACCAAGAAAGACTTCGACAACACCGTTGCCATCCACCCAACGGCATCGGAAGAGTTTGTGACGATGCGGTAATGGTGTAGGGAAGCGGGCTTAACTGCTTCTCGGGAAAACGAAAACATGCTGGCTGAATAGTGAACTATTTGGCCGGCATTTTTTATGAGGGTAATGACCTGGCCTAACTGATTTTTTCAAATGGTCGTGCCCCGTTGGCGCAGTGAGCCGATCCAATCCTCGATTTTTCGCCAATAAATAGAGAGTGAATCGTTTTGAAAGTAGTTGGATAGATGACAAATAAATGTATAAATAATCATTTATTGAATAATTTAATTCAGTGCTAATTAAAGTGTCTATCTTACAATGCCTATTGTATTCTTTTTCCTCTACGAAAATATGATGCCTTATCCTTTCCCCTACTAATGGAGTCTATGGATAGGTTGCTTGTCTTAAATCTGAAAATAATCTATAGCATGAATTGTTTCCCTATCGTTTGAGCGTTGTAAATGTGATGTCATCGAAATTACAGGAACAACACAAGGAATGGTTCTATGAGCTATAAAGAAAGTGCGGCACATAATGATTTTTTCTATGGACTTGATATAAATAAATTACCTGATCAATTTCAGGAATTAATTAATATCATGGGGTTGGAGGATGCCTATATTTTTTCAAAATTATTTGGTGGGCAATGTAAATATATTCCTAAATCACCGAAGTGTTTTTGCTCAGATATCAATGGGGATTCTGTAGCACGATTATGCCAGGAATTTGGTGGTTTAAGTATCGATGTTCCCCACGCTAAAAATATTGACAGGCAGTTACGTAATCGTGAAATAATCAATTTATTAGATAGGGGGAAGTCGCGTACGGAAGTTGCTAAAATATATAACCTCGGAGTAAGGCAAGTGGCTAATATCAAGAAGACTGTGTATAAATAAAGATTATGAATAGCATTGATAAATAAAAAGCATCCAAGATAACGTGGATGCTTTTTATTTGTTTGTTTTTTAAAGTGAAATGGTTTTACCGAGTTTGAAATCTCCAGATTTTTGTCCAAAGTCGGTTAATCGGTAGGTTGTTGGCGTTATATGTTCTCCCATTGCGATCAGGTAATCATGTGTTTCGGTATGGTAGAAAAAGATACTCACGCTTTTTTGACTATTACCAGAAGAAGCATGTAGCACGGTGTGGCCATCATAGGTGTAGCTGCCTGTCGCTTTTCCTCTTCCAGATGTAACATCATTCATTGCTTGTTTCATGTTGGCATGGCGATTTTTCTCAAGGTAGCCTGCTAATTCATTTTCTGCCTGCATTTGGTTGAAAGGACCGCTTTGTACACCTTGATCAATGATATAAATATCAGACATATTATTTCTCCAAAAGAAAATACAGGGGATGAGGAAGGCAGGAACCCTCCTGCCTTCCGATTGCTGGATCAGGAAACCGTCCAGGTATTGTTTTGTTGCAGTGTAGCGACAACGCTGTAAATGTTTGGTTCGAACACTAATTCAACGGCATCGCTGATTTGCTCAATATCCAGAATTTCACCTTCTTCATAGTTACCGAATACAATCCAGTAAGAAGGGTGTGGGATAAACTCAATATGTAAATTTGGCTGTGCCGCCTGTACGAAAGTTCCTGCATTGCTCATTCCGATGCCGACAGCAGCCTGCTTAAGTGGAACGTTGCCGCTTTCATCAATATAGAGTGAACCCGCTTGACCCGTGAATGATGTCGGGCCAAAGAGATACCCTCCATTGTAGTCCAATGTGATGGTATTTGCTGACTGAAGGTCGGCAGGAATTTCTTCCCCCCCTTCAAAAATGACACCAGGTTTAACTTCCCCGGTATCTGACCAGACGAAAGAGTAATCAATGTTCCAGCGGAAGGTTTCATGCACGTTCGGATTCACGAATTTGCTAAACCATGCCAGTGAGAAAATATTCCGTGCCTTCTGGTCCGGTGCTTTTTGAAAGATTGCTACATTGCCTGAATTACTTGATTTGTTGATAAACTCAACGCTGTATTGATTAGACATAGTGTATTCCTCTTTATTAGGAACCCAATATTAGGTTCAAGCACTATTATCCATATGCCTATATTCAAAATAATAGGGAAGTAAGTCCTGTTAATTATTATTATGGTTTTTAGAGTCTGTAAGTAATTATTTATTGATATAGTTAGATGGCTCAGTAATTCCAGTGGGAGAAAATTAACAATTTTATAGCACAGATATTTATTGTGAATAATTTAGCCTAATGTTAATTCTTTCGCCTTCTTGGGCACAGTGCATCGTAGAGTCAAAAAAAGAATTTATAGGGTGATGTCAGATTGGCACGACAGGGAGCAACACTTTGCCTGTCTTGGGTTTCCTATTTTTCTATAATGTGTATGTGTTGCAGTATTTTGGGATGGCAGAGTGATAATGATTATCGTTAGTGTTTTGTTTATGGTAAGTTGCGGTTAATGGGGTTTATCCCGTGAACTGATTTTCCTTACAAAACATACGGTTTTCTCACTATGTCTTTAGCTACCCGTACAACGTCTTCCGCCTATCGGCTGTTCAACTTACGCTTAGAGAGCAAGACGCTGCTCTCGCCCTCGCTTGTTCGCTGTGTGTTTACCGGCCCTGAAGTGCGCCAGATGAAACTGGACGCGCCGGATCAGCGCATCAAACTGCTGCTCGCTAGTGAAAGCGGGGAACTGACGCCGATGGCCGTGAGCGACACGTGGTATCAGGATTATCTGGCACTGCCGCGTGAGCGTCGCCCTATTTTACGCACCTATACGCTGCGGTCTGTCTCCCATGAATCACAGCAAGCGGCGATCGATTTTGTGCTGCACGGCGATACCGGGCCAGCTTCAAGCTGGGCGAATCACGCTAAGCCGGGCGATGCGCTACAGATCGTCGCGCCCAACGCGGAGGCCGATGGCGACAGCGGCGGTTATGAATGGGCACCGCACGATGGCGTTGAGCAGGTGCTGCTGATTGCAGATGAAACGGCGCTGCCAGCGGCAATGGGAATTCTTGAACAATTGGCTACTCAGCCTTCTCCGCCGTCGGTGCAGGCTTTTTTTGAAGTGCCGAAAGCGGCCGACTGCGTGACGTCGGGCAATTTTCCGTTTGCACAGATTCACTGGTTACCGCGTGAGGAAACCGATAGCACAGTATGGGGTGAACGCCTACTGGCTGCGGTGCAACAGGACGTGAAAATTCCCGCCAGCGCCTGTACCAACCGCGATGAAATCGCACAAGAGACGCCGGAAGACGAGCTACTGTGGGAGCGGGCAACGGCGCACCGTCCCTTTTACGCATGGGCTGCGGGAGAGTCTTCTGCCATCAAACGGCTGCGCCGCTATCTGCTCGACGAGCGCCACCTCGATAAAGAAACGATCAACTTTATGGCTTACTGGTCGCATCGCTAAGAGAAAACCTCAGGAGGGATATTCTCTCCTGAGGTTATTTCCCCATCATCTCCGCCATCTGCTGTTCATTTGGCAGCCCAACCACCTGCTGTAGTTCATTCTTATCATTCAGGTAATAGATGGCCGGTGTGACGTTTGCGCCTAATTCATCCATTAGCCGCTGATTAAGCTGAATGTTATTCCAGATGTCGCGTGAAGAGCTTTCGGGGAACGGTGGCACCGTTTTGCCATTCGATAGCTCATATTCATGCCAGGCTTTGGCCGGATCGCTGGCGGCAAGAATCGCCGCGGCATAACGTCCACTCTCCGGTTTGATGACGCCAACCAGCAGCGTTTGCAGTTGCACTTTTCCTGCTTTTACCCACGACTGTGCCTGCTGCCAGAACTGTTTGCAGTACGGACAGAACGGGTCGGCGAAGACGATGATTTTACGTGGCGCATCCTGCGAACCCTCAGTGATAAATGGTGCTTGCTGCAATTTCTGCCACATCTCTCGACCGGCAGGAGCATACACTTCCTGCTGAATCAGCGCTTCGCTGAGGTTGTTGCCGTGTTCATCATACATATAGCCCGAAATGGCATGCTTACCGTCAGGAGTTAAGTAGATGGTCACTCCCACACCCTGATAGCTGCCCAGCCAACCTTGTATGCCGCCGGGTGCAGTGAACGGCTTAATGATCGTAATACCCTGTTTTTCTATGCTCTTCACCGCGTCCGGCAGGGCATCTTGCGCCAATGAAGACGCGGAAAACGTCAATAAGGAGAGCGTGAGGAAGACGCGTTTTATCATGGTATTGCACCTGTATCGTAAATCATGGTCTGCTGGATAGCGTAGCGCAAGGCCATCTATCGGGAGAGTGTATTTACACTTTCTGAATCAGAGACAGATTTTGTCTGGTTGAAGAGATGGGTTGGGTAGGATCATTCTCTGGCGTATATTACGCAGGGCTTAATTAGGATGGCTTACTTACTGCGTGGAGCGCTTCTTTCATGAATACACCTTTCCCCCATTTCCGTTATCACCCTAATCCGTTATCGACGGGGAGCATCAAAGCGGCTGATGATGTCTGCCCATGCTGCAATCAGGCGCGTGGCTATGTTTATACCGCTTCATGCTATACCGCACATGATTTGCCCGAAGAGACATTTTGCCCCTGGTGTATTGCAGATGGCAGCGCGGCGGTACGCTACGACATGCATTTTGCGGACAGCCACCCTCTGCTTTGCGCAGGTGTGGCGAGGGAGATCGTTGATGAAGTGTGCGAGCGGACGCCGGGTTATGTTTCCTGGCAGCAGGAGCATTGGCTTTCATGCTGCGACGATGCCTGTGCATTTGCGGGGGATGCCAGTCACGAAGAGCTCATTGCATTGGGGGCAGGGGCATTATCGGCGCAATTTACGGATTTCTCATGGCCGTTGGAAGCCTGGGAGAATCTCGTTGAGTTCTATCAGCCCGGCGGCGAAACCGCGCTTTACCGTTTTGAGTGTCTGCACTGTCAGAAGGTGCATTACGGCATTGATTTCGCCTGACTATGGCGTTTTGTGGTTTTCCCTGCTGGAGTGATGAATTACCGTGAACCTGACCGAATCGCTGATTGCTTTTACGTTTGCCGCGACGCTTCTGACTCTGACGCCGGGTTTGGATACGGCGTTGATTTTACGTACCGCTACTGTTGAAGGCAGTAAGAAAGCCTTCCATGCCGCGTTTGGTATTCAAGTCGGCTGCCTGATTTGGGGCGCGATGGTGGCGTTTGGTCTGGGAACGCTGATTGCTGCGTCGGAGCTGGCCTATAACATCTTGAAGTGGTGCGGTGCGGCGTATCTCTGCTGGCTGGGTCTGCAAATGCTCCTGAAGCCCAGAACCGAGCTGGTGATGACGGCGTCACAAGACGCACCGAAGAATCAAAACTGGTTTCTCCGTGGTATGCTGGGCAACATACTCAATCCGAAAATCGGTGTGTTCTACGTTTCATTCCTGCCGCAGTTTATCCCTGCCGGCCATTCGGTGGTACTGTGGACTTATCTACTCGTACTGATTCATGTCTTTATTGGCACGCTGTGGTCGTCTACGCTGATCGCCGCGACACGCCCGCTGGCGCGCTTTCTACGTCGTGGCTCGGTGGTTAAATGGATGGATCGAACAACGGGCGTTGTCTTTTTAGCGTTTGCTGCACGTCTGGCATTTTCCCGGCGGTAGGCTTCGTGCCATTGTACTGATGTCAGCAGTGATGTGATTAAAGTGTTTGATTACTCATCACTAAATCCGCTTTGCATCGAGAATACTCATAAGATTCAGACGGTGTCGATAGCACTGTAGCGTTGCATCAATCGCGTCCGCAGGCATAAAAGAATCCCGATAGGTTGATTCAACGCATCCAGCTTCTTTTATGAAGTCAGCTAGTAGCTTCTTGGTGAGATTTTCACTCAGCCCGATACGCTGGCCAAACAGTATGAAATCCATACCAAGGTATTCCCCATACGCGGTTTCAAACCCTGGTGCGAGTACCTCGTCACCTTCTTCTTGGATCAACAGCGGTAATGCCATGAAGCAGGAAGAAAAATAGGCGGGATAAGGGGCGACGGAAACAAAATCATAAATGGGAGCTAGTATTAACTGGCCTGAACGCGAATGTATCAGGCCAAAATTACGCAGGTGCATGTCATTGTTACCCAGCATATAGGCATAAGCAATGCGGCGGAATAGATCAATTTTGAAGACGATATTGTCATTAACGTGCTCGCTAAGGAATAACGCCAACCTCTCATAACTGACATATTGTCTGCCATCTGCGCGTATTTTACCGAATTTTTCACCGATCCCCATTGCACCATCCAACTGTTCCTGATGGATAGGGTGACCTGTTTTTTCGTCTCGGTCGAAGCGCTTAATAACGAAAGCAAACTCAGGTTCGTCATCAACTTGTTTCGGTTTAAAACGGAGCAACCCGTGCGGTGGCACGGAAAACCCCAGACGTTCCATGAGCGTCATGGTGGCGTGTTCGTTTTCTGCCAAATGGGGAAATTCAATTGGAGAGGGTTTAAGAATATACAGACCTTGGTGGTCAACGACGGTAAACGCCCGATCTTCTAATACCATCTGAATCTTGGGCTGATAACCAGAAATACTCATGCCTTTCTGCGTTTGTGGCAAGTCGTGCATGAATTGCTGGCGTGTGAAACGTAAGGTTGGGGAAGCATGTATTGACCCCGCAAGATGCTTCAATCCTTTACGGCTATAGCCTGTGGCAATTTCTTCTTCATGTGCCAGAGGCGTCAGTAAAATTCGACATCTTGTCATGCCTTATCCTCTGCGATCAGTTGTACTGCGCCGATTAGGTTCTTACCGTTTTGAATGAGGATGCCAAATAAATCCTTCTCATCCAGATGTTGAAACTGGCTGTACTGTCGCCGCAACCAGCCTTCCGGCGCCAACGAGGCAAAATAGGGTGGCAATGATTTGCTACGAAATGTTCCGGTCTGTATCGGTAGGCTTAGTGATAATGGCGGGCCGATGTAGGACTTTTTATATTCAAACAGATAGCCTTCATCATCCTGACTTAACTGGCCGATATGGACACCGTAAAGATAGACCTTTATCTGACGGCGCATAGTTTTATCCCTAACGCGGAACAGACGCTATAAACCGTGGAAAATTTCACCTGAGTGGGGTCTTTGAATAGACGTTTTAAGGTGGATATGGATACGCCAGTTTGTAACTCAAGTGTCGCAAGTTCGATGCCCAGCGCTTTACGTCGTGTATTTAACTGAGAACCAAAAGCATCCAAAGAATGAATACGCTCCCCCAGCACTGAACCTTGATTAGCGGTTTCGTTATGTGCGAGTTCGTGCCGTAGCTCGTTGATAGCTTCACTAATGGCGTCGAGCTTTAGTAATGTTGGTGCAGTGGTAGGTGTGTTCATAAATGGACTCTTTTTTTTATTTAACCCATTAATAGATTAAGTATAACCCGTTAGCTTTATTTTTGTCCATTTTTAACACTTTTGTGTATTAGTGACTGAGATTTAGCTCATTTATGGTCTTGATGATTGGCACCCAATGGCCCACACATCAGAGTCTGCCGAACAATAGCGCGATGAGCGTGAGGATCTCTTTGCTGAGCGGCTGCCCTTTCTCTTCGGCTAGCAGATAGAGTGGGGTGGTGCGCCGTTCCCCTTGCTGTAATGGCAATATTTGCAATTCACCTTGTGTGATGTGCTCTGAAATCCGCGCTTCCGGTAGCCAGCCGTAACCGACCTGATGCAAAACGGCCTGCGTTGCCGCTTCAAACGTTGTGAATGTCCAGCTCTCGGCGGATGTCAGCTGCGAATGTGGCGTCGTGCGCGTCACAATCTCTACGCAAGGATAGCGAGACAGAGCCTCATGGCTTAACGGTGTGGGGAGTGTGAAAAGCGGATGGTGGCAGTGTGCGACAGCGACGAAATCAACGTTCATTAGCCATTGCCCTGCGACGCCGTCGAGTTCACGCGGCGTGATGACATAAATATCCGCATCGCGCGCTTTCAACTGCGCAGACGTTTCATTACGCAGCACCTCGGTCAGGTGGATACGCGTAGCCGGATGCCGTTTCTGAAAGGTGCTGAGCAAGTGGAATAGGCGATCTTTGGGGAATGTGCTGTCAACCACCAGGTTGATGCTGGTTTGCTCGCCCATTTTCAGCGAGTGGGCACGAGCTTCCAGCGCATGAAACGAACGTATTACGGGTCGCACCTGTGCGAGTAAGCATTCCCCCTCTGGTGTTAGTTCGGCTTTACGCCCGTGTATTGTGAGTAGTTCGACACCCAGCCGCTCTTGCAACAGCGAAAGTTGGTAGCTGACGGAAGATTGGCTGCGGTGAAGCGCATTCGCCGCCTGCGTATAGCCGCCCAAATCAATAACCGCTTGAAGAATTTCCCACTGTTCCAGCGTCGTCTTTGCTAGCATCTTTAATATATCTAAATATTGAATGGTTTCACCTGAAAAATAGCGTTATTCATCGAATTAATAAAGCTCTAGAGTGAATTTACACACTTCAGGAGAACGATCATGCTTTCATTCAATCAACACGACCTAAGCCATTTTGTAGGGAAACATCTGGTATATACCTACGATAATGGCTGGAATTACGAGCTGTATGTCAAAAACGCCAATACAATAGACTATCGTATTCACAGTGGCATTGTGGGTAACCGTTGGGTCAAAGATCAGCTGGTGTATATCGTGCAGGTCGCTCGCGATGTGTATAAAATTTCATGGACAGAACCAACGGGAACGGATGTCAGTCTGATTGTTAACATAGCCGATAAGATTTTCCACGGCACCATCTTCTTCCCACGTTGGATCATTAATAATCCAGAAAAAACGGTATGTTTCCAGAACGAACATATTGCTGAAATGGAAGCGTATCGTGAAGCGGGCCCCGCGTACCCCACCGAAGTCATTGATGAATTCGCCACCATCACGTTCATACGCGACTGTGGGGAAAACAACAACGAGGTCATCAACTGCCCTGCCAGCGAATTGCCTGCGGGTTTTCCTGCTTACCTGAAAAAATAAGCAGCAACAGGCGTCACGGAGGTTGTGCCGCCTGATTCGCTATCCCATAAGGCCGATTAACTCTCTGGCCAGAAAGGTTCGCCTAGCGTGAGCATCAGTCGGTTGGCCCACGAGAAGAAGGCGGCCGACTGCACCACATCGACAATCTCTAGCGTATCCAATCCCTGTTCTTGCAGCTGTTTCACGTCGTTTGCGTTGACCTGTGCGGGCGTGGCAGAAAGGCGTGCCGAAAAATCGATAATCGCCTGCCAGCGCGGGCTTTGGCCGATACTCAAATCGCCACCGGGGACGACATCCAGTAACCGCTGCACATCGCTGTCCTGCTTGGAGAGCTGACTGGCTTTACGCGCGTGCACCGAAGCGCAATAGATGCAGCCGTTAACCTTACTGGTAACGGCGGCGATGAGTTCACGTTCTTTGCGCGGCAGGCCGCCAGAGGTATAGAAAATCCCTTTATCTGTTAGCGTGCGCTGTTCCAGCACCGGAAGGTTGCGGCCTAGCAGGCGGAAATAGTCGGAATTGGTGTGGCCGAAGCGCGCCAGAATCGCCTGCTCGTCGGCATTGAATGCTGCCAGCGGTTTGGGGGCAATCCACGGTTCCCAATCCAGTTCCGCCTGAGTGAACGCCTGTGGTGCGGACTTGCCGCTGTGCGCCAGCGGCTGGGTATGCCACTGGCCTGCAACGGCGGCCTGCGAATGCGGCTGGCCGACGCGGTGACCCGCAATCAGGCGATAGCCGCGCAGCAAGCGACTTTGAAAATTCACAAACGCGATGAGCTGCGACAGCGTTACGATGTCGTCTACTGACCAGCCCGCTCGCTCCAGCGCGTTGACGTGGGATGGGGCGGCCTGCACGGGGGTCTTCGTCAGGCGCTCAGCGTGATCCAACGCCAGCTGTAGCGCGGGTGTCAGGGTAGGTTCTGGGAAGTCCGCCAGTCGCTCGGCATAAAAACGTTGTAGTTGCTCATCCTGCTGCCAGCCGCTGATCTTTGTTGCAAACCAGAAGCGCAGCGATAACGGTAATGTCACGTCATCATGTGCAGCGGCGCTAAACAGCGCGTCGTAACTGCCTTGGGTATGGCGGGTTGCCGCTTCACGGATTTTTCTCGCTTCTGCAAGGACGGAGTTCGGGTTGATGTCGGCCAGCGTATCCAATACGTCAGGCGTGTGTAAGGTGTTAGCGTGCGTCATGCAATCTCCTGCCCGAGTGGGCTTTTCTGTTTGACGGCGGGCTTCCAGCCCAAAGCGGGCGCCACCTGAGTAGCAATTAATTCAAGCGAGCGCAGGATCAGCGCATGTGGCGGATCGATAGAATGTACCTGGAAGGTTACATCTGTCGCCCGCTCCAGCGAACTGTCCGCCCGAAGCGATGCAATCACATCCTGTGCCGTGCCGACATGGCTATCGAAGGAGGCGATAAGTGCCTCGACCGAGTCGTGAGGAATTGCGCGGAACGTTCCGGAACGGGCGGCAGAACGATTAAGCCCTTTCTCTGCCAGACTCAGCGCCAATTGGCGATCGTCAGCGACGAAAACGCTGCGTGAGCTGAGGATACGCGGAGTGACGCCAGCGGGCAGCGCAGCCAGATAGGCGTCGATCATCGGATTTTGCAAGTCAGCGAGCGTGGCGTCTGGGAAATGCTCCGGGCGTGGCTGGGTACGAGAGAGCATCAGGCCATCGCCCGCTTTGCCCGCCCGTTCTGCACCCTCGATGGAAAATGTGGCCTGCCAGACGCGCTTATCTAAATGTGGGGCGGCAGGATAAAGTTGATTACCGTCTTCGCTCAATGCCTCGCCCCGCCAGGCGGCGCGGAGTTTCTCCAGATAGCGTCCAAGAATCTGCCCGCGCTGTGCACTGTCGTGACCGAATGCGGCAAATGAGGACGGCGTGCCGCCGGAACCCACGCCGACTTCCAGTCGACCATTGCTGAGTAAATCGAGCACGGCGGTGTCTTCCGCCACACGCAGCGGTTCTTCCATTGGCAGGGTAATCACGCCAGTACCGAGCTGGATGCGCTGAGTCCGTGCGGCGACCAGCGCCAGAAACACCAGCGGTGATGGTAACCCGCCTTCATCTGCGTGGAAGTGGTGCTGTGCGACCCACGCGCTGTCGAATCCTAGCTGTTCTGCTTTGACGATCTGTTCCGTTGCCAGTCGGTAGCGCTGCTGGGCGGAAACGTCATCCAGCAACCGTGTGAAAAATCCCAGACGTTTCGTTGCCATTTTACAGTCCTTGGTTTAGTGCGAATGTGGTTTCAGTATGAATTGGGGATTGGTGTGAACGGGCAAACGCCGGGTGATGCTGCCCGGGGATAGCTTCGATAAGTTCACGGGTATAGCGATGCTCGGGCTGAGCGAAGATGCGCTCCACGGGGCCGGACTCAAGCTGCTTGCCGTGGTACAGCACGGAAACGGTATCGGCGATCTGGCGCACTACCGCCAAATCGTGCGAGATGAACACGTACGTCAGCCCCAGAGATTCTTGTAGATCGGTCAGCAAACGCAGAATCTGCGCTTGCACGGTGACATCCAGTGCGGAAACGGCTTCGTCCAATACCAACACCTGCGGTTCCAGCACCAGTGCTCGGGCGATGGCGACGCGTTGACGCTGGCCGCCGGACAGTTCACGCGGTTTACGCGACAATAGCGCTACCGGTAAGGAGACGCGTTCGAACATCTCATGAATTTTTCGCTCCCGCTGTGCGGCAGTATGGCGATTAAAATTGCGTAGCGGCTCCTCGACGATGTCGTACAACCGCTGTGACGGATCGAGCGAGCCAAAGGGGTTTTGATAGACCAGTTGGATTTTCTGCCGGAACTGGCGCAGCGCTTCACCTTTCAGATGAGAGATATCCGTGCCGTCGATCAGAATACGTCCGGCGCTGGGATGATGGAACCCGAGCAAGCTGCGTGCCGTGGTGGTTTTACCCGAGCCGGATTCGCCAACAATGGCATGCGTTGTGCCGCGCACTACGCTGAAAGAGACGTCATCCACAGCGCGAAAATGCTCGCCTTTGCGACCTGACAGAGGAAAGGTTTGCACCAGATTTTCGACCGAGACAATAATCTCGGAGGCATGGTTGCGCGGTGGACGTGGTGTTGGATTAAGTGACGGCACGTTTGCCAGCAGCGTGCGGGCATAGTGGCTTGCGGGCGCGCTGAGCACCTCAAGCGTTGGCCCCTGTTCCTGAATGTAGCCGTTCTGGAAGACTAGCAGCCGATCGGCACGCTCGGCTGCGACCCCTAGGTCGTGAGTGACGAACAGCACCGACGTGCCATTCTCGCGCCGTAACTCATCGAGCAGATCGAGAATACGCTTCTGCACCGTGACATCCAGCGCGCTGGTGGGTTCATCGGCAATAATCAGCGCGGGTTTCAGTGCAATCGCAATGGCTATCAACACGCGCTGTTTCATACCGCCAGATAGCTCGTGTGGATACTGCTTCGCTCGTAGTTCCGGCTGATTCAGGCCAACACGTTCCAGCAGCGCCAGCGTTTTCTGGCGGATAGTCTGGCGATCTTCCCGTTGATGAATACGCAGAATCTCATCCACCTGCTCGCCGATGGTTTGTACTGGATTAAGGGAACTGGTGGGATCTTGGGGGATCAGGCTGATCTGCGCGCCGCGCACGCTGTCCAACCGCTTCTGTGACCAACTGCTGATATCTACGCCGTTTAGCCGAATAGCGCCGCGCGTGAGCCTGCCGTTCTCGGCGAGCAAGCCGATGACAGCTTGTGCGGTGGTGGTCTTGCCTGAACCGGATTCTCCTACCAGCGCGACGACTTCACCGGGCTGAATATGGAAAGAGACGCCTTCCACGACGGTTTGCTCGCGGTCGTCACTGCGGTAGGCGATAGTGACATTTTCCAGAGCCAATACGGGGACTGCTGCGCTGGTTTGTAAGCTGGCTGGCAGACTCATCGTTCCGTCCTCCTGATCGACTGGCTGATGCGGTTAGCGGACAGCACAACAAGTACGACAATCAGGCCGGGGAAGGTGGTCAGCCACCAGGCGGTTGCGATGTAATTGCGGCCTTCGGCGATGAGTAGCCCCCATTCTGGCGTGGGCGGTGGTGCGCCGTAGCCGAGAAAACTCAGCGTGGAAATCGCCAGAATCGCGCTGCCGAATTGTAGGGCGGCGAAAGCAAAAACGGTGGTGAGTGAATTTGGCAGGATGTGTCGCCACAGCACGCTGAAAAAGGTGCCGCCGCTGCCATAGGCGGCTTCAACGTAGTCGCTATGGCGTACACGTAACACCTCTGAGCGCACCAGTCGGGTAAAGCTGGCGACGGAAGTAACACCCACGGCAATCGCGGCGTTGACCGTGCCGAAACCCAGCAGAATGATGACGCTCAGCGCCAGTAGCAGACCGGGAATGGCCAGCAAGACATCGATGCTGCGCATGACGACGCTATCCAGCCAGCCGCCAACGGCACCGGCTAATAAACCGAACAGGCTACCGAGCACCAAACCCAGCCCGACGGCGATAAATGCGCCTGACAGCGAGTGCACCGCGCCATAAACGATACGTGCGTAGAGATCGCGCCCAAGCTGGTCGGTGCCGAGCCAGTAGTCTGCGTCGGGTGCCAGTCGCTGTGCACCTGCGATGCCTTCTGTCGGGCTATAGCTAGTGAACCAGCCTGGAAACAGCGCCCAGAGTGCGACAGTTAATATGACCAGCCACGCCAGCAGTAGCCCAGGTTGAAAGGCGTGGCGACGCAGAAACGGTCGCTTGCGCAGAAGGGGAAACGTAATTTTTTCCAACGGTACGGTAGTCATAACGTGGCTCCTGGCGTTCTTTTCAGGCGCGGATCGAGCAGAGGATAGAGTAGGTCGACGGCCAGATTGACGACGACAAAGGCGGCGGCAGAAATCAGCACGATGGCCTGTAGCACGCTGCTGTCCTGATAGTTCACGGCTTCCTGCGTCAGTTGGCCGAGCCCGTTGCGGCCAAACACGGTTTCGGTAATCAGCGCGCCTGCAATCAGCTCACCCAGCAATAAACCGGCGATGGTCAGCGTGGGCAGCATGGCGTTACGGGCGATATGCCGCCAGAGCACACCGCTGCGGCTCGCCCCTTTCGCGCGGGCGACAGCGACAAACGGCTGGGTTTGTACCTGATCGATGCTGCGCATCAGCACCTGAGCCAGCGGGGCGGAGATCGGCAGTGCCAGTGTGAGAACGGGCAAAATGAGCCCCTCCCATTCGCCGGGGTTAATCACGGGAATCAGCCCCAAACGGAAAGAGAAGATCTGAATCAGAACGATGCCGAGCCAGAATGTTGGTACGGAAATAAACAGCGACGGCAGGGATTGCAGCGTGGTTCGCAACCACTGAAACGGCGTCAGCGTCGATAAGAACGCGAGGGCAAACGCTAACAGCCCGGCAGCGATGAAGCCCAGTACTGCGAGCAGCAGCGTGGGTGGTAGATTCGCGGCGATAAGCTCGGTGACCGGTACGCCAGCCTGAATAGACAGGCCAAGATCGCCACGCAGTATCTGAGTTATCGCATGAAAATACTGCGTGATTACCGGTGTATCGGCGCCGTAGGATAACCGTAATTGCGCAATCTGCTCGGCACTTAGGCCGAGCTCTGGGTTCTGAAACTTGATCAGTACGGCATCACCCGGCATCGCCTGAAGCAGGATAAAAGACAGGGTGAATGCAGCCCACAGCACGAGCAGTGCCTGACCGATGCGCAGTGCCAGATATCGGTTCATGATGATCTCCTCCCTTTGCCGCTGTGTTACTTATCCAGCCAGGTGTTGTAAAAACTGGGGCGACCAACAGCTTCAAACGCGATGCCTTTTGTGGTGGCGGCACCCGCAAATACCTGTGGTTCTTCAAAGATGGGAATGACGTAAGCCTGATCGATCAGATAGCTCTGTACTTCTCCTACCAGCGCTAGTCGCTTGCTGCGGTCAGTTTCTGCGGCGATGCCATCCAGCAGCGTATTCAGATGGGGATCAACAAAGTCCTTCACCTTGTCGCTTGAGCCACCTTTTTGCAGCAGGACGTTACGTACCGTTGGGTAATACTGGCTTTTCAGCACATCTGGATCGGCACGGCCTACCATCGCTGGCGCAACGCCGGTTTTCAGCGGATCGAGGCTATCCACGGTTTTACTGCCCGCGTCGCCCGCTAACACATTCAGCTTCACGCCGACTTTTGCCCACTGTTGCGAAACCAGCTGTAAGGTTTCTTTGTTCTGCGGTTGTGGTAGCGATTCATAAGCGGTCAGTTCCAGCGTTTTGCCATCTTTCTGTCGTAACCCCTGAGAACCGGTTTTCCAGCCTGCGTCATCTAACAGTTTGCTGGCCTGGGCGGGATCGAATGTCAGTTTGCTGGAGAGATCAACATAGCCCGCGGCAGTTTTCGCCAGCGGTGACGTGGCCTGTGGGTAGTTTTCAGAGAACAGCGTATCGATGATTTCTTTGGTATTCGTAGCGTGCAGCAGTGCTTTACGTACGCGGATATCCGCTACCAGCGGATTATCTGGACGGAAAACCACGCTGTTATTGACGCCGCGCGTAGGCGGGGCATAAAGGTTGAAGCCCTGACTTTGCACTCGCTTTTCATCATAGGCTTGGATCTGACGAATGAAATCTGCCTGACCGGAGACCAACGCGCCGATACGCACGCTGTCTTCTGGAGTGACCAGATAGGTAATGCCATCCAGATAGGCGCGCCCTTGATGCTTCGATTTAACGGGTGCCCAGTTGTAATCCTTACGGGCGGTCAGTTTCAGTTCACGTCCCAGCTTCTCACTGCTGACCACGAATGGGCCGGAGCCAATGATGTTTTTGGCATTACCTAACTGATTGAAATTACGTTCAAGTGTGCTGAGAGAAACCAAGCCGGAACCGATGGCCGAGGTGCCTTGTAGAAAACCGGGTGAGGGCTTCTTAAAGTAAAATTTCACCGTCAGCGGGTCGATGACTTCACTGCGCAGGTAATTGTTGATGACTTCCGAAACCGGTTGGTTAAGAGCGGTGTTTCCTAAGCCATACGTATCAAGGTTTTTCGCCACGGCGTTGGCGTCCAGCGGGGTGCCGTCAGAGAAGCTGATACCGGGGCGGATCTTGAATGTGTATTCCGTGTTATCCGCGTTGATGGTCCAGGATTCGGCAATCCACGGTTCAATCTCCAGCGTTTCCGGGTTCTGGTAGGTCAGTTTATCGGTAATCTGGTTGAGAATGCCGCCGTTCGGATAAAAACCGCCTGCGGGTGTATAGAGATTGGTGTGTGCCTGCTGCTCCAGATAAACCAGCGTGCCGCCGATTTTCGGTGTGTCGTTCGCTGCCTGTGCTCCCAGCGAACCGCCTAGAAGGAGTAGCGAGGCAAAGATAGTGAGTTTTTGATGAGGATGCAAAAAAGTCGCCACGATGATTGTCCCTACATGTGATGGTTTTTATTAAATTTGTTTTTATCAGGTGAATACGCGTATCGATTACGTCCTGAAACGGGGAATACAGCAGAAGACGTTAACCGCTCGTTACAGCCGATACTTCCATAGGCAGTAGGAAACAGCAAAGAACAATACCGGTATTGGTTATCCAGTTTTTAGTTAGGAAAAAGCATGGTTTTTGCGAGAAATCGCCGCGTTTCGCGTGTGATGATGGGGTTGGTTCGTGGGGAAAAGCAGCGCTGCGAAAACGTCGTCGCAGCGCTCAGGTAGACGGAGGGTTATTTCAATACTTGTGGATTCACGCAGTTTTCTTTCACCTGACCGCTTAGGGCGGCAATCAGGTTGTCGACGGCGCAGGCGGCCATGTCATAGCGCGTTTCGTGCGTGGCGGAACCGATATGCGGTAGTGCCACGACGTTGGGTAAATCCAGCAGCGGAGAATCGACGGGCAGCGGTTCTTTGACAAAAACGTCCAAACCTGCACCCTGAATGGTTCCTTTCACCAAGGCTTCCGTCAGCGCGTCTTCATCCACCACGGCACCACGGCCGATATTAATCAAAATGGCGCTGGGTTTCATTTTTGCCAGCTGTTCACGGCCAATGAGGTGGTGAGTTTCCGCCGTCAATGGCAGCGTAATACAGAGGAAATCCGACTCGGCCAATAACGTATCGAGATCGCAGTGACGGGCATTAAAACGCTGCTCGGCTTCGGCGTGATGGCGGCGCGCGTTGTACAGTACCGGCATGCTGAAACCAAAGTGAGCACGCTGCGCGACGGCCAGACCGATGCGCCCCATCCCCAGAATACCGATGGTTTTATGGTGAACGTCGGTGCCAAACCAGTCGCTGCCGACACCGCCTTTCCACTCTCCCGCTTTGACCCGCTCAGCCACTTCTACAACCCGACGTGCGCTGGCGAGCATCAGTGCCAGAACCGTATCCGCCACGGTTTCCGTCAGCACGGTCGGGGTGTGCATGAGAATGACCCCTTTTTCATTTAGCGCATCGACGTTGAAAGTGTCGTAACCGACAGAAATGGTGGAAGCCGCGCGTAAACGCGGTGCGTGTTGCAGGAAATCTTTATCGACTTTACCGCCGGAACCGATGATGCCTTCTGCCGTTGCCAGAGCCGGATGATCGAGTGAAGGAAAGGCGTCAAGTTCAGTGACGGTGAAGTGTTGATCCAAACGAGCGCGTAAGTCGTCAGCAATGGTTTTATACAGGATAACGCTAGGTTTCATGACAAACTCCAGCAGATTAAGGAAGTTAACGTAGAAATCGCTCATCGAATAATCGCGTAGCTGGCAAGAGACTGCAAGTGATACTGCCCCTGCATTTGCCCAAGGTTAACCGTGATTCATGGGGGATTTGCACGATTTATGTCATGAGTGATGGTGTGACCTCCGCTCCAGAGTACGCTCACAGCATGAATCACGTACTGGCCGCATGAGATTTATTACAGTTTGATTAAAATTATTCCACTGTGATTTTTGTTAATCATTTTCTTGTAAAGCATTACTGCAAAAAACCGATAACGCTATTTGCGGGGATGTTTTAGAAATGATGCTGTTATTTAGACACGATGTTGTTAACGGGGGCGGAAATGCATTTTTTTACCAGAATTATGAGCAATCTTAAGGTTTCTCATAAGCTGTATGGCGGGTTTGGTATTGTCCTATTGTTAGTCATGATGGCGTCTGGTGTTGGCGCCATACGGTTTTTTATCATTCATGAACTGTATGTTAAAACGACGATTTTGAATGAAATGAATCATCAGCTCGATCAGTCGAAAATGGCGAGGGTCAAGTATTCATTCACCTTTGCAGATGAGCATATTAAAAACCTGAATAAGTACATTGAGCAGGCTAGGGCGCAAAAGGAAAAAGCGAAAGCACTAGCGTGGGAAGAGGCTTATCTATCTGATTTTAATAAACTTGACCAGGATTTTACAGATTATGATACCGATCTGAATACCATGAAAGCCGCTGCGAACGCGGTGGTTGATACGGCAAAGAAAATCAGCCAGATGAATGCCTCCGATGCGTTAACGGCATTTATGACCAATCTCCCGGTCGGCGCGGATGAAAATGCGCTGGCGGCGCAGAAAGATACCCTCTCACTACTGTTTCTGAAACTGGTTAATAGCACCTATATCTTACAAAGAGAGAACAGCGAAGCTGCGTTTAACGTGCAGAAACAGGCTTATGCCGAATCGAAAGCATCCTATGCTGCGCTGGCAGCATCGGTCAGTGACGATCGTCGTCGCGTCGTGGATTCTTTTTGGCAAGCATTTGAAAATTATAATCAAACGGCAGAGCAATACTACAAACAACTGGGGCAGTTAAAAACCACAGATGTCAAATTCCGGGCAACCGGAGACAGAATGACGAGCGATATCGGTACTATTCTGCAAAAGCTTGGCGCGAGGAATGATGACATTATCAATAGCTCTGTACTGCAAACACTGATTTTAGGGGCGATTGCCATCGTCTTTGGATTGCTGATTGCATGGTCAGTTACGCGGCAAATCACCCGACCCATTATTACTAATCTGAAGCTGGCGGAGCGCATTGCAGGCGGCGATCTCTCTGCAAACGTCACGGTGGAACGGCATGATGAACTGGGGCAGTTAACGACGGCCATGACGGTGATGACGGAGAAATTGCGTCATTTAATGACGGATATTCGTCAAAGCGTGTACAGCGTTGAGAGCGCTTCCTCTGACATTGCATCGGGCAATAATGATTTGTCATCACGCACCGAGCAGCAATCGGCGGCGATTGTAGAAACGGCAGCCAGTATGGAAGAGTTAACGGCTACGGTGAAGAACAACGCCGATAATGCCCGACATGCCAGCCAGATTGCCGGGGAAGCCTCAACCAATGCGAATCGAGGCGGGGATATTATTAACCGCGTGATTAACACCATGAGCGATATCTCCGGTAGCTCGAAGAAGATCTCTGATATCACGAGTGTCATTAATAGTATCGCTTTCCAGACTAATATTCTGGCATTGAATGCAGCAGTGGAAGCGGCGCGGGCCGGTGAGCAAGGCCGTGGCTTTGCGGTTGTTGCTAGCGAGGTTCGCAGCCTTGCTCAGCGCAGTTCACAGGCGGCAAAAGAGATAGAAAGCCTGATTTCAGAATCGGTTTCTCGTGTGGATGCAGGAACCGATCTGGTTTCTCAAGCGGGAACAACGATGGATGACATTGTCGCTTCCGTAAGCCGCGTGAATGACATCATGGGGGAAATATCTTCAGCATCGGATGAGCAGAGTCGCGGTATTGCGCAAATTGGCAGTGCAGTGGCTGAAATGGATACCACCATCCAGCAGAATGCCGCTATGGTGAGTGAATCCTCCGTCGCGGCGAACTCGTTGCAGGAACAGGCCTCGAAGCTGGCAAAACTCATGTCCGTTTTCCGCATATCCGATGCGGATGTTGCCGGGGTACCAAGACTGCAAGGATCTAACACCGGCAATGGAAATTCGGGCAATAGAGCAACGGCTCGCCTGCCGACGCTCGCGTCACGGGATAATGGGAACGATAACTGGACAACGTTCTGATACCCCGTTGAGTCGATGACTCAGAGGTGGCCGATTGAACTAGAGGGAACGGCATTTGCTGTCCCCTCGTTCACCCACTGCATGATCAGCGCCGTAGCTTGTGTCTCCTGATTGATGTTTTCCTCAACGGCGACAAACCCCTGCTTATGATAGAACCGGCAAGCGCGTGTATTCTGTTGATACACTTCCAGACTGAGTAAGGGGTACTGCGCCTGAACATGTTGGATCAGCGCGGTGCCAATCTGCTTTCCATAATAGGCTTGTTCCACAAACAGCGCGCCGATAAACCGTGCTTCTAGTACGCTGATAAAGCCAATAAGGCTTCCTTGTTCTTCATAAACCCAGGTTTGTGACTGGGGAATATAGATCTCGCGTACCGCACTGGCGCTTTCTCGCCAGTAATCTTCACGGATAAAGGGATGCGCCAGAATAGTGCTCTTTAACCAGAGTTGCATCAACGGCGCAAGATCGAGGCTGCGATAAGGGCGGATCATGACGCGCTTTCCTGATGACAAAAACAGTCAATGACATGGTCGTTGACCAATCCGCCCGCCTGCATGAAGGCATAGCAGATAGTCGAACCGATAAATTTGAAGCCGCGTTTCTTCAGGGCTTTGGACATGGCATCTGAAACGTCCGTTTTGGCGGGAACGTCTGCGAGTGAAACGGGATGGTTGAGGTGTGGCCGGTGTTCGACAAAAGACCAAATGAAGTCCGCGAAGCTCTCTCCTTGGCTTTCCATCGCCACCCACACTTTTGCATTGGTGATAATCGCTTCGATTTTCCCGCGATGGCGGATAATGCTGCTGTCCTGTACTAATCGATCTACGTCATCCTGCGTCATTTTCGCCACCTGCTCAGGATTGAACTGGTGGAAGCAACGGCGATAGTTTTCGCGCTTTTTCAGGACGGTGATCCAGGAAAGGCCCGCCTGCTGGCCCTCCAGACACAGTAGCTCGAATAGTTTCTGGCTGTCGGTGCAGGGCTTCCCCCACTCGTTATCGTGATAATCCTGATATAAGGTGTCTTGTGTAACCCAGCCGCAGCGTTGCATTCCTTTCTCCTTATTCGGTTGCGCCGTTGGTGTTTTGACGCACTGTTTATTGTAAGGCAGTCTGCCGCAATGTGGTGCGATCATGGCATTCATAGTGCTGTATATGCAACCAGCATTTTGCGGGCGTGCTCGCAGATAGGGAAAGTCATTTGCGGATGGGGCGGAAAGTCGTCGTGGAATCGTGAATAATGTTTTGCCGACAGCTCAGGGCTATTTTATTCGCTCAAGGCTGTTATCGATCATAAGAAAAACGTAAATAGAAACAGGGGTACAGGGAATGGCAGTGGAGTGGGTAGCAGCCTATCTGGCATTAGGTGCAGTGGTGGGTTTCATGGCGGGATTATTAGGTATCGGTGGTGGCGGCATTATGGTGCCAGTGCTGACGGCGTTGTTTGCCGCACAGGGTGTGGATAATACGCATCTGGTGCACCTGGCGTTGGGAACGTCAATGGCGGCGATTGTCGTCACGGCGATTTCCAGTCTACGTACTCATCATCAGCATCAGGCGGTGCTTTGGCCTGTGGTTATCAGAATTACGCCCGCCATTCTGATCGGGACATTCGCCGCGACCTGGCTGGCGACGCTGTTGCCGACGCGGACGCTGGCGATCTTTTTCTCCTGTTTTATGGCCTATGTTTCTCTGCAAATGGTGCTGAATATCAAGCCCAAACCGCAGCGTCAGTTGCCCGGTACGGCAGGGATTTCGCTGGCGGGATTGACGATCGGCAGCATCTCGGCGCTGGTGGCTATTGGTGGCGGGTCGCTTACGGTGCCGTTCCTGACGTGGTGCAACGTCCGTATTCAGCAGGCGATTGGGACATCGGCGGCGGTTGGGCTACCGATTGCCGTTTCCGGCGCGCTGGGCTACCTGATCAACGGCTGGTCGACGACCGGATTGCCTGACTACAGCGTCGGCTATGTTTCTCTGCCTGCTGTTTTCCTGATTTCCGTCGTCAGCTTCTTCACCGCCCCTGTCGGCGCCCGTTTGGCACATCGTCTGCCTGTGGCAACGCTGAAAAAGGCCTTTGCGGCATTGTTACTGCTGCTAAGCCTGAAAATGTTGCAGACCGTTTTTTCCGGTTGATCCCGGAATTTGAAAGATGATAACGGGGATTTGCACTTGTTACCGCATTCTGGCTGTATATCTTGCGGTCAGAGGGTATACTGGCGCATTCCTTATAAATCCACTTGTATCGCGCGCGAATCCAACATGCAAAAGTTTGATACCAAGACCTTCCAGGGCCTGATCCTGACATTACAGGATTATTGGGCTCGCCAGGGCTGCACCATTGTTCAACCATTGGACATGGAAGTCGGCGCAGGCACTTCACATCCTATGACCTGCCTGCGGGCACTGGGGCCGGAGCCAATGGCCGCCGCCTATGTGCAGCCTTCTCGTCGTCCGACCGATGGGCGCTACGGCGAAAACCCGAACCGCTTACAGCACTATTACCAGTTTCAGGTCGTCATTAAGCCATCACCGGACAATATTCAGGAGCTGTACCTCGGTTCTCTGAAAGAACTGGGTATGGACCCGACCATTCACGATATCCGTTTCGTGGAAGATAACTGGGAAAACCCAACGCTGGGCGCATGGGGCCTGGGTTGGGAAGTCTGGCTGAATGGTATGGAAGTCACGCAGTTTACCTACTTCCAGCAGGTTGGTGGCTTGGAATGTAAACCGGTGACCGGTGAGATTACCTACGGTCTGGAACGTCTGGCGATGTATATTCAGGGCGTTGATAGTGTTTACGATCTGGTCTGGAGCGATGGCCCGTTAGGTAAAACCACCTACGGCGACGTGTTCCATCAAAACGAAGTCGAGCAGTCGACCTACAACTTTGAACACGCTGATGTCGATTTCCTGTTCAGCTGTTTCGAGCAATATGAGAAAGAAGCGCAGCACCTGCTCGCGCTGGAAAAACCGCTGCCTTTGCCAGCTTACGAACGCATTCTGAAAGCGGCGCACAGCTTTAACCTGCTGGACGCGCGTAAAGCGATCTCGGTTACCGAGCGCCAGCGCTACATCCTGCGTATTCGTACCCTGACCAAAGCGGTTGCGGAAGCCTATTATGCCTCTCGTGAGGCATTGGGTTTCCCGATGTGTAATAAGAAAGAGAGCTAAGAGGCAGCCATGACTGACAAGACTTTTCTGGTGGAAATTGGCACGGAAGAGCTGCCGCCGAAGGCTCTCCGTAATCTGGCAGAATCCTTTGCCGCGAATTTCACGGCGGAGCTGGATGCTGCCAATCTGGCGCACGGTGACGTAAGCTGGTTTGCTGCGCCGCGCCGTCTGGCGCTGAAGGTTGCACGCCTAAGCGCTTCCCAACCCGATCGTGAAGTAGAAAAACGCGGTCCAGCGATTTCCCAAGCGTTTGATGCGGAAGGTAAGCCGACAAAAGCGGCAGAAGGCTGGGCGCGTGGCTGTGGTATCACCGTTGAGCAAGCTGAACGTTTGACGACCGACAAAGGCGAGTGGTTGCTGTATCGCGCCCACGCTAAAGGCGAACAGGCACAGGCACTGCTGGCTGGCATGGTAAGCACTGCATTATCGAAGCTGCCGATTCCAAAATTGATGCGCTGGAGCGACAAAGAAACCCAGTTTGTACGTCCGGTGCATACCGTGACTATGCTGTTGGGTGAGGAATTGATACCCGGTCAGGTATTGGGTATCGATTCCGCTCGTACTCTTCGCGGCCACCGCTTTATGGGTGAAGCTGAATTTACGATCGACAATGCAGAGCAGTATCCACAGATTCTGCTGGAACGCGGTAAAGTCGTCGCCGACTACGATGCGCGTAAAGCGAAAATCAAAGCTGATGCAGAAGAAGCCGCACGCAAGATTGGCGGTAATGCCGATCTTAGCGACAGCCTGCTGGAAGAAGTCACCTCGCTGGTGGAATGGCCGGTGGTACTGACCGCGAAATTTGAAGAAAAATTCCTCGCCGTACCGTCCGAAGCGCTGGTTTACACCATGAAAGGTGACCAGAAGTATTTCCCGGTTTATGATAACAGCGGCAATCTGCTGCCGAATTTCATCTTTGTTGCCAATATTGAATCCAAAGATCCACAGCAGATTATCTCCGGTAACGAAAAAGTGGTGCGCCCACGTTTGGCTGACGCCGAGTTCTTCTTCAATACCGACCGCAAGAAGCGTTTGGAAGATCACTTACCGCGTCTGGAAACGGTTTTGTTCCAGCAGCAACTGGGTTCATTGCGTGACAAAACTGACCGCATTCAGGGGCTGGCAGGCTGGGTTGCTGGCCAAATTGGTGCTGACGTGAACCACGCAACGCGTGCGGGTCTGCTGTCCAAGTGCGACCTGATGACCAACATGGTGTTCGAATTCACCGACACGCAGGGCGTGATGGGGATGCACTATGCGCGTCATGATGGTGAAGCCGAAGATGTTGCTGTTGCGCTGAATGAGCAGTATCAGCCGCGTTTTGCGGGTGATGAACTGCCGTCTTCTGCGGTGGCTTGTGCGCTGGCGATTGCCGACAAAATGGATTCGCTGGCAGGGATTTTTGGCATCGGCCAACATCCAAAAGGTGACAAAGATCCATTTGCACTGCGTCGCGCAGCCCTCGGCGTGCTGCGTATTATTGTCGAAAAACGTCTGCCGCTCGATTTGCAGACGCTGACCGAAGAAGCGGTACGTTTGTATGGCAGCAAGCTGACTAATACCAAGGTTGTGGATGACGTGATTGAGTTTATGCTCGGTCGTTTCCGTGCCTGGTATCAGGAAGAAGGGCACAGTGTGGATACCATTCAGGCGGTATTGGCGCGTCGTCCAACTCGTCCGGCTGATTTCGATGCCCGCGTGAAAGCCGTTAGCCACTTCCGTTCGCTGGATGCAGCAGCGGCGCTTGCAGCAGCTAACAAACGCGTTTCCAACATTCTTGCTAAGTCTACCGATACGCTGAATGAGAGCGTCAACGCTGCCGTATTGAAAGATGCGGCGGAAATTACGCTGGCAACGCACCTTGTCGTGCTGCGTGACAAACTGACGCCGCTGTTTGCCGAAGGCCGCTATCAGGAAGCGTTGGTTGAGCTGGCCTCGCTGCGCGAACCGGTCGATGCATTCTTCGATCAGGTGATGGTCATGGCGGAAGATGAGCAGGTGCGTGTGAACCGCCTGACGCTGCTGAGCCAACTGCGAGAGCTGTTCTTGCAGGTTGCGGATATTTCCGTTCTGCAATAACGATAACTGCGTCATTGTCATCTTAGCCCCCGAATAGGTTCTCCTATTCGGGGGCTATTTTCTTCTCATTCCAGAACGCCCACCTATAGCCGCCCCGTGTATCTCGAGACTTAAACAGTCGGTATTCGTTGTAAGAGCTGGCCTTTTTCTACACAGCAAGCCCGATTCGACTATGCTTATATCGTAGAAAATCTTGTCATGGAAAATCCGTCGTCAGCGTGTTTTTGTCTAAATAAAGCACGGCTGGCGGGGCAGTAAGCATAACAGGAGTAGGGAATGAGAAGGCTGATGACGTACCGTTCACGCTGGCTGCTGCCAGTTCTGGTTATTCTGGCGGCATTACAGCTTGCTGCCTGCGGTGATAGTGAGGCCGACCAGCGCAAGGCATTCATTGCATTTCTGCAAAGCGCACAGTCGCAGCAGGATGGGACGCTGCCCGCATTGACGGAAGAGCAGAAGAAGAGTTTTGGCAATTTTGCCAACGATTATGCGATTTTAACCACCTTTTCTCAGCAGTTTAATCAAGCCGTATCCGGCAGTCTGACGCCGATGCTGGGGCAAATTTCCCGTATTCGTGTCCCTAAAGACTATCTGACACAGCGTGATGCGCTCAGGCAATCTGTTGGAACCATGAGCCTGTTGGCGCAGCATGTTCAGGCGGCAAAAGCGCAGGCTGACAATGCCCACCGTACGTTAAAGCAGCCCGAAGAGGTGCAAATTCCTTATGAGCGGCTCTATGCGAGCACGGTAATACAGCCGACGAATGCGTTGTTACCTGTTATTCCTGGCGCCACATCGTTTGCACAAAGCCTGATTCAGGTTGGTGATTTCCTCCAGGCTCAGGGCGATCAGGCCGTATTTAACGGCGCATCTGTCCAATTCCGCACCCCACAGCAGGCGGCGCAATATAACAGTATGGTGGCGGCATTACCTGTGCAGCAACAGAATGTGATGAATGCGCTCAGAGGGGTAAATGGCGTGAATTATCCCTAATAGCCTCTTGGCGAGTCGATATTAGCGGGTAGGTATTCTGGATAAAATGAGTGTGACGGACGAGAGGAGAAAAATAAATTGTGATTTGAATCACATAAATAAAACAAACATGACCACTTAAAGTGTGATGCAAATCACATATAAGACGCTGTATTTGTCTACGAATCTGTTTAGTTTTTCATTTTTAACGTTTTTTTGTGAAGTAAATCACCTATTTGTATCGTTGATGTAGGGTGGTTGTGTGATTTTTGTCACGTTCCTGCCATGAGGTTGCGGTATGAAAACAGCGTGTTAGAGTCCGCGCTGCATACAGTAATAATGACGGAAATATTTTTGTGGCAATCGGTGTTTTTATAACAGCTGAGCTTTCGGTAACCGTCGATATCTCGGTAAAAATAAGACTGTCGGTTGTTGCTAACCATCGCTGCGACTAACACACGTTGCCACGCCGTCTCACGATAATTACCACGCGCTCTTATTGTCAGCGCGTTTCAATAGGGGTGTGTTTTTATGCTTTCACCAGATATTAAGATCAAAGTGCAAAACTTTGGTCGCTTCCTCAGTAATATGGTGATGCCCAATATTGGCGCATTTATCGCCTGGGGTATTATTACCGCGCTGTTTATCCCTACCGGCTGGATTCCCAATGAAACCTTGGCGAAGCTCGTCGGCCCGATGATTACGTATTTGCTACCATTGCTGATTGGTTATACTGGCGGACGTCTGGTATTCGGTGAGCGTGGTGGTGTCGTGGGTGCAATTACGACGATGGGTGTGATCGTCGGAACCGACATCCCGATGTTCCTCGGTGCCATGATTGTGGGCCCGCTGGGCGGCTGGACGATTAAACGTTTTGACCGCATGGTCGACGGTAAAATCAAGAGCGGTTTTGAAATGCTGGTCAACAACTTCTCTGCCGGTATTATCGGTATGTTGTTGGCAATTCTGTCGTTTTTGGCAATTGGTCCGCTGGTTGAAGTCTTCTCTCAGGTGCTGGCTTCCGGCGTTAACCTGATGGTACAGAACAACCTGTTGCCGTTTACGTCCATCTTCGTTGAACCAGCGAAAATTCTGTTCCTGAACAACGCGATTAACCACGGTATCTTCTCTCCACTGGGTATTCAGCAGGCGACGGAAACCGGCAAATCTATTTTCTTCCTGATCGAAGCGAACCCAGGTCCAGGTATGGGCGTGCTGATGGCTTATATGTTCTTCGGGCGTGGTAACGCGAAAGAATCAGCACCGGGTGCGGCGATTATCCACTTCCTGGGCGGGATTCACGAAATCTACTTCCCTTATGTCCTGATGAATCCGCGTCTGATTATCGCGGTGATTCTGGGCGGGATGACTGGCGTGTTTACGCTGAGCGTACTAGGCGGTGGCTTAGTTTCTCCAGCCTCTCCGGGCTCCATTCTTGCAGTGCTGGCGATGACACCAAAAGGTGCTTACTTCGCTAACCTGGCGGCGATTGCAGCGGCTTTCGCGGTGTCCTTCATCGTGTCGGCGATTTTGCTGAAAAGCACCAAGCAAAAAGAAGAAGACCTGGGCGATGCGACGCGTCGTGTGCAGGAAATGAAAGCGTCTTCTAAAGGTGCAGCGACTAACACGGGCGTCAGCGGTGATATGAGCACCGTGCGTAAAATCATCGTAGCGTGTGATGCTGGTATGGGTTCCAGCGCGATGGGTGCTGGCGTGTTGCGTAAGAAAGTTCAGGATGCTGGGCTGACCAACATTTCGGTGACCAACAGCGCGATCAATAGCCTGCCGGACGATGTCGATCTGGTGATTACGCACCGCGATCTGACTGAACGCGCTATGCGCCATGCGCCGCAGGCACAGCACATTTCTCTGACCAACTTCCTTGATAGCGGTCTGTATAGCGATCTGGCTGCTCGTCTTGTGGCAGCGCAGGGTGCCGCGCAGCCTGAAACCGTCGCGACGCCTGCATCCGCTGTAGTCGACACGCAGACGAACCTGTTCCAACTGGGGGCGGGTAACGTGTTCCTGAATCAGCATGCGACACACAAAGAGCAGGCAATTCGTTTCGCCGGCGAGCAACTGGTGAAAGGCGGCTACGTCGAGCCTGCGTATGTTGAAGCCATGCTGGAGCGTGAAAAGCTGACCTCCACTTATCTGGGCGAGTCGATCGCCGTGCCGCACGGTACGATAGAAGCGAAAGACCGCGTGTTGAAAACTGGCGTTGTCTTCTGCCAATATCCTGAAGGCGTTCGCTTTGGCGATGAAGAGGATGAGGTTGCGCGTCTGGTTATCGGTATCGCTGCCCGTAACAACGAACATATTCAGGTCATCACCAGCCTGACCAATGCGTTGGATGATGACGCGGTTATTGAACGTCTGGCACACACGCAGGACGTTCAGGAAGTACTCGACTTACTCTCCGGTAAAAAGAGTGCCTGATTAATTTGGCTAGTGCCGCCTTCGGGCGGCCTCTTTTTATGTCTTTTTAAGGTTACGTCTCATGAAAGCATTACATTTTGGCGCGGGTAATATTGGCCGCGGGTTTATTGGGAAATTGCTGGCGGATGCCAACGTCGAACTGACATTTGCTGACGTCAATCAGCCGCTGTTAGATGCCCTGAACAGTCGTAAAAGCTACGCGGTGCGGATTGTCGGTGATAACACGCAGGTTGATACCGTCAGCAACGTTAGCGCCGTTCACAGCGGCAGTCAGGATGCTGTCGCGCTCATTGCCGTGGCCGATTTGGTGACGACCGCTGTGGGGCCACAGATTCTGGAAAAAATCGCCGGAACTATCGCTCAGGGGCTGGTTAAGCGTCACGAAGACGGCAATATCCGGCCGTTGAACATTATTGCCTGTGAAAATATGGTGCGTGGCACCAGCCAGTTAAAACAACATGTACTGAAACTGCTGCCGGAAGGCCATCAGGAATGGGTGGTCGAGCATGTGGGATTCGTCGATTCCGCCGTAGATCGCATCGTTCCCCCTTCCGAAGTCGGTAGCGATGATGTTCTGGCGGTGACGGTAGAAACCTTCAGCGAATGGATCGTCGATAAAACCCAGTTCTGCGGTGAGCCGCCAGCGATTCCCGGTATGGAACTGACCGACAATCTGATGGCGTTTGTCGAGCGTAAACTGTTCACACTTAATACCGGCCATGCGATTACGGCCTATCTCGGTCAGCAGGCGCGCCATCAAACGATCCGCGATGCAATTCTTGACCCGAAAGTCAGAGCCGTGGTCAAAGGTGCAATGGAAGAGAGCGGCGCGGTACTCATCAAGCGCTACGGTTTTGATGCGGATAAGCACGCTGCCTATATCAACAAAATTCTCAGCCGCTTTGAAAATCCCCATTTGCATGATGATGTCGAACGCGTTGGTCGTCAGCCGCTGCGTAAGCTGAGTGCAGGAGACCGTCTGATCAAGCCGCTGCTGGGAACGCTGGAATACCATTTACCGCATGACAACCTGATTACCGGTATTGCCGCGGCGATGCATTATCGCAGCGAACAAGATCCGCAGGCGCTGGAACTGGCTGAGTTAATCCACACCCAGGGCGTGCAGGCGGCGTTGGTGCAGATTTCTGGTCTGGATGCCGACAGCAAGGTTGTCGCGCAAGCAGTGAATGTGTATAACGCCATGCAGTAATCGGCGCGTCTCGTCACCAGGCAAGTGTGGTCTTTTCGACACGGTGTAAAGGTATACGGGCGACGTCGGGGATGCGATGTCGCCACACCTGCCGGTAAGCATGCTACCGAGATGGGTATGCTGTGTGCGGGTTTAAAGGGTCGAGAAGTGACGATGGAAGAAACACAGGCGTTTGAAAACCGGGTTCTGGAAGCGCTGAACTCAGGGAAGACAGTGCGCGACTTTATGCTCTGTGCCGTTGAATTACTGGCTGAAGCGGTCAGCATCCTGATGTTGCAGGTGTTCCGTAAAGATGATTATGCGGTGAAATATGCCGTTGAACCTCTGATGACGGGCACGGGGCCACTGGGCGACCTTTCCGTGCGCCTGAAACTGATTTATGGCTTGGGAATGATCAGCCGTAAAGAGTACGAAGATGCGGAACTGTTGATGGCGTTGGGAGAAGAGCTAGCGCATGACGATCGGCATTATCGTTTTACCGATGATGAAATTCTGGGGCCTATCGGTGAGCTGCACTGCGTTGCTGCGTTGCCCACAGAACCCGCTTTGCCGCCCGTAGTAGAAGCTGCCGATCCACTTCTGGTGAGCATGCAACAGCAGCGTTACCAGCAGATGGTACGTTCTACACTGGTTTTATCTCTGACTGCATTGATTGCGCAAATCAGTCTGAAAAAGGCGTTTTAGTCCCATTCAGCGATATCACGCTACATTAACCTGTCAGGTGTTTATATTCGTCATACTTCAAGCTGACTGGTCTTTCAACAACTCGAATTATTTAGCGTATAGTGTATGCTGTGCCCCGCATTATTCTCCCGTTATATAGGTTATCTTTTATGAAAGAGCAGGAAAAAGCAGAGATCAAACGTCTTAGCGACCAATTGGATAAGCTGACGCATAAGCAGACTACGCTGCTGGCACAAGGTGATGCCGAAGCTATCGCACTCAATCTGGAAGCTTGCGAAAAGCTTACGGCTGAGATTGAGCGCCTGCGTAACGTGAGAGAACAGAAACTTAGCAAAGAAGCGCAGAAACTGGCGAAGCTGCCTTTCAACCGTGCGATTACCAAAAAAGAGCAGGCTGATATGGGGACGTTGAAGAAGAGCGTTCGCGGTTTGGTGATTGTGCACCCGATGACTGCACTCGGGCGTGAAATGGGCTTAAAAGAGATGACAGGTTACGCGCCGAAATCGTTCTGAGGCCTTTTCTCTGCGTAGACAGAGGATACTGGATTAATTGCAAAGCCCCTGCTTAACAGGGGCTTTGTCGTTTTTGGTGCTCTGCGATTTTTACTATTAGCGCGGCGCGTGCAGATGGTGTGTTTGGTTGGTAAACGCGATACCGGCCGGTGTGTCATCATGCTGTGCGTTGGCCAGACGGAAGACGGAGACGGCCTGCTTCAGCAGTCTCGCCTGCTCTTCCAGCGAATCGGCGGCCGCAGAGGATTGTTCAACCAGCGCGGCGTTCTGCTGCGTAGTGCTGTCCATCTCCACAATCGCCTGGCTAACCTGACTGATTCCCCTGCTTTGCTCATCTGATGCGGTGGCAATTTCACCCATGATGTCATGCACCTGCGTGATCGAGGTGACGATATCGTTCATGGTTTTGCCCGCATTGCCGACCAGTGTCGCACCGCGTGATACTTGATTAACCGATTCAGAGATCAGGTCTTCAATTTCCTTCGCAGCCTGAGAACTGCGCTGAGCTAAACTACGGACTTCGCTGGCGACAACGGCAAAGCCACGGCCTTGCTCACCAGCACGGGCGGCTTCTACCGCGGCGTTCAATGCCAGAATGTTAGTCTGGAAGGCGATGCTGTTGATGACGGACGTAATTTCCGCGATACGTTTGGAGCTGTTCTCAATTGCCGTCATGGTTTGCACCACGTTATTCACCTGTTCGCCACCCTGTTTCGCGGTGTGGGAAGCGCTGATGGCCAGTTTGTTGGCGTGGTGTGCGTTGTCTGCATTTTGCTTAACCGTTGCGGTGAGTTGCTCCATGCTGGCGGCAGTTTGTTCAACGGCAGCGGCCTGTTGCTCGGTACGTGAAGATAAATCTGTATTGCCTGCGACGATCTCGCCAGATGCGTTAGAAATCTGGCTGACGCCGACGCGAATGTCATCGATCATATTGTGCAGGTTGTCATTCATTTTCGACATTGCACTCATCAACTGACCCAGTTCATCTTTGCGGGTAGTGTTGATGGACATGGTGAGATCGCCTGTTGCTATTTTTTCAGCCATGCTCAGCGTGCTGCCCAGTGGCGTGGTGATTTGACGCGAAATAAACCAGGAAATCAGCAGGCCAAGCAGCAGCGTAATCAGTGCCGCGATGCTCATTTGCAGCGTGGCGTTGTGAATATCGGCCTGTGAGGCAGCAAGCTGATCGCTCAGCAGGGATTTAACCACGATGTTCAACTGCTCGGCGACAGTCTGCATTTGCCCCGCCTGCGCCATTTCCTCCTGATAGGCTGGCATATAGGCCAGAACCTGCTCTTCATAGTTGTTCATGATTGTCATAACTGGTGCCAGCGTGTCACGCTGTTCGGCAGACAGACTCTGATACAGGAAGGTCAATGATGTTTGTGCCGTGTTGATGGCATCCGTCAGTTTTTCTTCGGATTCTTTATTGGTAGAAAGTAATAAACCACGAACGTGGTAGCGGACGGCAATCAGTTTTTGGTTCAGGTCTGAAAGTAATAATTGCAGGTTTGTACTGTTGTTGTCTGTCTTTAATTGATCGTTGAGCTCTTGTAGGGGTTTTTCCGTGGTTGAAATATTCCAGCTCTTTCTTACAGTATCCTTTTTGCTCACGGCATTAATATAATTATTTTGTTTTTCCTGATAGCTGGTAATTAATGTGGGGATGCTGGCTATTTTCTTGGCGTCGCTTTCAGGCCAGTGAAATTCTTTTGCTTTTTCAGCGAGTTTACTGACGCTGGTAATATGCTCAATGTTCCTTTTTATATCATCTGGGTTATAAGTGGTGCCGTATAATGCGCGGTAATATTTAGCCTGGTTAATTTCATCATTGATATTGTTGCTTAAATTAACTTTATCAATACTGTCTTTCAGCGAGCTGATATGCATAATGCCCGCGCCGGCAATCACCATGGTCATCAGCAGAATCAGGAAAAAGCCCAATCCTAATTTTTTACCGACTTTTAGATTGTCAAAATTCATAGCCATCACATCCCACCACTATATCGTATTGAGTCGAATTCACTATCCTGATGCACACTTGCTTAGCGGTGTTAGCATCTCGGATTACCACTTACCAAGCTTATCCCTGCAAAACAGCATGATAAAAATCCGCAGTAGATATCGGCACTTTACTCTGAAACTTTATGCGCCAATGAGCGAGGATAGCCAGCGTACATGAGGCTCGACGTCCAGGAGGGATAATAAAAAACTGGAATAACAGGCTGTTATTCCAGTTTATATTCAAACGCAGAAGAGGCCTGATGGTATCAGGCACTCAGCGGTTTTATTTTTTTGCGCTAGCGAAACGAGCAGCGGCTTCGTCCCAGTTCAATACGTTCCAGAATGCTTTAGCATAAGCTGGACGAAGGTTCTGATATTTCAGGTAGTAAGCGTGTTCCCATACGTCCAGACCGACGATTGGGTAGCCAGATGCACCAGAAACGGCTTCACCCATCAGCGGGCTGTCTTGGTTTGCAGTCGATACGACAGCCAGTTTGCCGTCGTCTTTCAGTACCAGCCACGCCCAGCCAGAACCGAAGCGGGTTGCTGCTGCTTGCTCAAATTTCTCTTTAAACGCGTCAACGCTACCGAAATCACGCTCGATGGCGGCTTTCAGATCGCCAGTCAGCGTCGTGCCTACTTTCAGGCCTTTCCAGAACAGGCTGTGGTTAACGTGACCACCCGCGTTGTTACGCAGTGCCGTTCTTTTCTCCGCAGGAACGTTATCCAGTTGAGCGATCAGCTCTTCAGCAGACAATTTAGCCAGTTCAGGCAGAGATTCCAGCGCGGCGTTAGCATTATTGACGTAAGCCTGATGGTGTTTGGAATGGTGAATTTCCATCGTTTCTTTGTCGAAATGCGGTTCCAGTGCGTCATAAGCATAAGGCAGCGATGGCAGTGAATAACTCATGTTTAGCATCTCCATGGTAAAAAAAATGTTACGGCACTGTGTTGTTAGTGCCGCGTAAGCAATACCTTCATTATAGTTAATTAAATGATATTGAAAATGATTATTCTCGAATGGGTGGCATGAATCAGATTGCTTTACTTCATGATAACAAACGCTTATGTCGTTATTGCACTATGTAAAAACAAATTAATCTATACCGTCGTGCTTCAAATTGCTTGTCCACTGGCGGCGAGCCATCGCGATCCTAACGGTAATGGCTTATGCGCTTAGACGTTGCGGATGCGTGTAAATGGTCGCATGCCCTGGTCGACAAAACCCCACCAGCGTCAGGTTGCAACGTTGTGCAACGTCAACGGCCAGTGAGGTGGCTGCCGAGACAGCAAACAGGATTTCCACCCCACACATGGCAGATTTTTGTACCATTTCATAGCTGGCTCGGCTGGAAACCAGCGCGGCACCCTGTTGCCATCCTTGTTTTGCTCGGGTGCCAAGCAATTTATCCAGTGCGACATGGCGGCCAACATCTTCGCTCCCGCCTGACAGCGCGCCGTCTGGCGCTATCCAACTGGCTGCATGGGTACAGCCTGTCATCTGGCCGATCTTTTGTACATCGCGCAGTCGCACCAGTGCGTTTTCAAGTTTGCTGAGGGAAAATGTCTGGGTGAAGGGCAGAGGCATCACTGGTTTGCCGATTTCTGCAAGCTGCTCTACGCCACATACGCCGCAGCCTGTGCGGCCATCCATTGCCCGACGTCGTTCTTTTAGCCCGGCAAAGCGTCGGCTGGAAAGCTCAATCTGCACTTCGATGCCGTTACAGGCGGCCTGTACATCAATGCCGTAGATATCTGCGGGTGATTGGATAATGCCTTCAGATAAGGAAAACCCGAGAGCGAACTGTTCCAACTCTTTTGGTGAAGCCATCATCACAACATGTGAGATGCCGTTATAAACCAGCGCAACGGGCACTTCTTCCGCTAGCCAGTCAGGTTGTGGCTGGTGTAGCGAATCGGGATGATAGACCGAATGTTGCGTTGCGCCCTCGAGGGCCGTATCTGCGCGTAAATGCACCTCTTCCACCTGAAATACCTGCATGTTAGTAACCCTGGAAATTAAAAGTATTATTTCACCGCGCCTGAAGGGATGCGACTTTTTCTCGTAAGAAACTGTGCGTCAACTCGAAGAGTTGCCTTCTTCTCTGGCCGAATCCTGTCGCTAACTCCATACCCCGTATAGGCTTAATGTAACGGTTTACTGTTTGCCTCTTTTTTCACTGCGGCCTGGCCGCTCACCCGGAACTGAAAAGGAGACTGAAATGGCGCACGATAATCTCGAAGGCCGATCTGCATCTGGCGAAATCGGCTCTCTTAATCTGAAAAAACGCTATGACAATTTTATCGGCGGAGCCTGGATTCCACCTGATGCGGGTCAGTATTTTGTCAATTTAACGCCAGTAACGGGTCAACCGATGTGTGAGGTAGCCAGCTCGACAACGCGAGATATTGACCATGCGTTGGATGCTGCTCACAAAGCAAAAGCGCAATGGGGTGGCCTGTCGGTGCAGGAACGGGCGCTGGTGCTTAACCGCATCGCTGACCGAATGGAACAAAATCTTGAGCGGCTAGCGCAGGTAGAAACTTGGGATAACGGTAAACCGATACGTGAAACCAGCGGGGCGGATGTGCCGTTGGCGATTGACCACTTCCGCTATTTTGCGGCCTGTATCCGCGCGCAAGAGGGGGCGATCAGCGAAATTGATGGTGATACCGTAGCCTATCATTTTCATGAACCTCTCGGTGTGGTTGGACAAATCATTCCCTGGAATTTCCCGCTGCTGATGGCCTGTTGGAAGATGGCACCCGCGCTGGCCGCGGGTAACTGTATTGTGCTGAAGCCCGCCAAACTGACGCCGATGTCGGTGCTGGTTTTGATGGAGCTAATTCAGGATCTGTTGCCGCCGGGTGTCATTAATGTCGTTAACGGGTCGGGAAGCGAAATCGGTGAATATCTGGCGACGTCGAAACGCGTCGCGAAAGTTGCCTTCACTGGGTCGACCGAAGTAGGTCAGCAGATCATGAGCTATGCGGCGCAGAATGTGACGCCGGTGACGCTGGAGCTGGGCGGCAAGTCGCCAAATATCTTCTTTGCCGATGTGATGGATAAGGAAGACAGCTTCTTTGACAAAGTGCTTGAAGGTTTCACGCTGTTTGCCTTCAATCAGGGAGAAGTCTGCACCTGTCCGAGTCGTGCGCTGGTGCAGGAATCGATCTACGATCGCTTTATGGAGCGGGCAATCAAGCGCGTTGAGGCGATCCGCATCGGCAACCCGCTGGACAGCAGCACCATGATGGGTGCACAGGTGTCAGCAGGCCAGCTTGATACCATCCTTAACTATATTGATATCGGTAAGAAAGAGGGCGCACGGGTGCTCACGGGCGGCCAGCGTAAGGCGATGTCGGGTGGTCTGGCGGAAGGTTACTATCTGGAACCGACGATATTGTTCGGTAAAAACAGTATGCGCGTCTTCCAAGAGGAAATTTTCGGTCCCGTATTGGCGGTAACGACGTTCAAGACGATGGAAGATGCGTTGGAGATCGCCAACGATACAGAATACGGTCTGGGTGCGGGTGTGTGGAGCCGTAACGGCAATATCGCTTACCGAATCGGGCGCGGCATTCAGGCTGGTCGCGTCTGGACCAATTGCTATCACGCCTACCCGGCACATGCCGCGTTTGGGGGCTACAAGCAGTCTGGTATCGGGCGTGAAAACCATAAAATGATGCTGGAACACTATCAACAAACCAAGTGCCTGTTGGTAAGTTACTCTGATAAGCCGATGGGGCTGTTCTAACAGCATACTTCCTTAAAACCTTGCGCGCTTGCCACCGTAGGCGCGCATAGCTTAACTCAACACCGTTTTCCGTATTAAGCCGTCCTTACACTAGGATTTGCCCGGTTGTTATAGCTGATGATTGATAGTTGATTGTGTCAGCGCTTAACAACGGCTACGCTGTTTTGAATAGCGCTTTGCTTTCAAGAGGTTGTGCATGACGGATAAGATCGGCTGGATTGATAACCTGCGGGCGCTGGCCTGCATGATGGTCGTTCTGATTCATAGTACAACCTACTATATTACCGCGGGGGGCATGCCGGGCGATGGACATTGGGATGTGGCGAATGTTCTGAACTCTGCGTCGCGCGTCTGCGTCCCGCTGTTTTTCATGATCTCGGGATACTTATTTTTTGGTGAACGCAGTGCGGGGAAGAAGCATTTCCTGCGTATCGGTTTATGCCTGCTTTTTTATAGTACGGTCGCGCTGATCTATATTGCGACACTCACACCGATTAATGGCCTGAACTCATTACACCATGCGTTGCAAAAACCGATCTTTTATCACTTATGGTTTTTCTACGCCATTATCGTGATTTATCTGCTTTCCCCACTGATTACAGTCAAGCCAATATCGGGCAAATATGTGGTTGTCTTGATTGTTTTATTGGCTGTTGTCGCTAATCCCAATACGGGGCGGGTGGGGTTTGAAGGCTTTAAATTACTGCCTGTTAATCTCTATATTTACGGCGATACGTTTTACTACGTGCTGTATGCCGCGCTGGGACGAGCGTTGGGCATGTTGGATGTACCAAAGAAAGTCGTGCTTGCTGCTATCCCCTTTTTCATCGTGTGTGTCGCATTGGTGGCGATGGGAACGAAGCACCACACATTGTTGAACGATACGTTCACTCAGACGTTTTATATCTACTGTGGTCCGTTGGTGTTTCTGGCTGCGGTCAGCCTACTGGTGGTGTTTAAGCATTACTTTAGCCAGCGGATTTTACCGGGTTTTGCTACGATTTCGCGCCATTCTCTGGCGATTTACGGCTTCCACGCGTTGATTATTCATTATTTGCGTACGCATGATGTGGCGCTGCCATCTCACCCGGTTCTCGATATTTTCTATGTCTTCGCCGTTGCGCTGGTGGCAAGCCTGCTGCTTTCGATGGCGCTACAGAAGATTGATGTGCGTCGCTGGGTGAGCTGACGATGAGCCCGGTGCACCGGACTCATCGTGTTACATCAGTGGGCTAAGCTGTTGGTAGAGCGATTTAAATGTGCGCCGCCGTTCGGCATAGTCGGCGTGGCGCTGAGCATCCGGCTGATGAACCTGCTCCAGCGGTAGCGGCGGCAAGAGCTCTGCCAGTGGCGTATGCGGATGCATGGCGATTTGTGCCAGACGTGCAGCACCTAGCGCCGGGCCGACATCCCCTCCTGTGCGGTACTCCAGCGTTTGGCCGCTGATATCCGCCAACATTTGCCGCCAGTAGGCGCTGCGTGCACCACCGCCAATCAGCGTGATGCTATCGGGATTTAGCCCCGTCATATGCAGTGCGTCCATTCCATCGGCAAGCGCAAACCCCACGCCTTCCAGTACCGCTTTTGCCAGTTCCGGGCGACCGTGTTGATGGGTGAGCCCCCAGAATGCGCCTTTGGCATCGGGATTATTGTGCGGCGTGCGTTCACCGGATAAATAGGGCAAGAACCACACTGGCGTGATGGCATTATCGGTTGGTGTCGAGGCGATTTCTTGCAACATTGCGGACACGCTCTCGGCCTGTGTCAGGCGAGCGACCCAATCCAGGCAGGATGCTGCGCTTAACATCACGGACATCAGGTGCCAGGTATTTGGTAACGCATGGCAGAAGCTATGAACGGCATGCTGCGGATTGCTGAGAAAACCGTCGCTAACGGCGAAGTAAACGCCAGATGTGCCGAGAGACAGCATGGCCTGTCCAGCTTGATATAGGCCAACGCCAATTGCACCTGCTGCGTTATCCCCACCGCCAGCAATAACGGGGACGCGCTCCATGCCCCAGCGGCTGGCGATATCATGCCGCAGATAACCCGTAATCTGGCTGCCTTCATACAGCGTGGGCATATGCTCGCGGTTCAGCTCACAGGCTTCCAGCAGGGTGTCGCTCCAGTCTCGTTTGGCGACGTCCAGCCAAAGGGTGCCAGCTGCATCTGACATATCACTGGCAAACTCCCCTGTTAGGCGCCAACGCAGATAGTCTTTTGGCAGCAAGATCTTGTCAATTTGGCGAAAGATAGCGCTTTCGTTTTCCTGTACCCATTTCAATTTGGGTGCGGTAAAGCCTGGCATCATCAGGTTGCCGGTAATCTGGCGCGATGTAGGCACCAACTGTTCCAGCGTTCGACATTGAGCCGCGCTACGTCCGTCATTCCAGAGAATTGCAGGGCGCAGCACGTTCTGGCGGGCATCTAATAAGGTGGCCCCGTGCATTTGCCCGGTCAGACCTAACGCTGTCACGGCGTGAAGGCTGTGCATTGTCGCCAGCGCCTGTAGTGCCTGATCGGTTGCTTGCCACCAGTCTTCAGGCGCTTGCTCCGACCAGAGCGGGTGCGGACGCGAAATGCTCAACGCCGCGCTATGGCTGGCAATCACTTTTCCAGATTCATCCAGCAGAATGGCTTTCACACCGGACGTACCCAGATCAATACCGATATACATAGTGGCTCCTGATAAGCCTCTGCGACAGGGGATAGCCTGCCGCAGTAGGCAAGCGTACCGTTTTAGCCAAATAGATGGCGGTTAACCAGATTTTCCAGCAATTCTTGCTGGCCACTCTGGTGCTGTGGTGCCAGTTGGTGGCTTTCCGCATAGTGGGCGAGTGATTCCAGCGAGGCCTTGCCTTGCAGAATTTGCTGACCCAGCTCTCCGTTCCATCCCGCATAGCGTTTAGCAACAAGCTGATTGAGCTTATCATCTTCAATCATTCTGGCAGCAGCCTTGAGCGCTAATGCCATCGTATCCATCGCGCCGATATGCGCATGGAAAAGGTCATAGCGATCGGTGCTCTGACGACGAACTTTGGCGTCAAAGTTCAAGCCACCCGTCGTAAAGCCGCCCGCTTTGAGAATCTCATACATGATCAGCGCGTTCTCTTCCACGCTGTTAGGGAACTGATCGGTGTCCCAGCCAAGCTGCGGGTCGCCACGGTTCGCATCGACCGATCCGAAAACGCCGAGCGCGACAGCGGTGGCTATCTCATGGTGGAATGAATGACCCGCCAGCGTCGCGTGGTTGGCTTCAACGTTGACTTTAATCTCTTTTTCCAGCCCAAACTGTTTAAGGAAGCCATAAACAGTGGCGACATCATAATCGTACTGGTGTTTGGTCGGTTCCTGTGGTTTTGGCTCGATGAGCAGCGTGCCCTGAAAACCGATTTTGTGTTTATGCTCGACGACCATCTGCATGAAGCGGCCGATCTGTTCACGTTCCTGGCGCAGGTCGGTATTGAGCAGCGTTTCATACCCTTCGCGCCCACCCCACAGTACATAGTTTTCACCGCCCAGTTTTTGGGTGACGTTCATTGCGGTGAACACCTGTGTGGCCGCCCAGGCAAACACATCTGGGTCGGGGTTGGTGGCCGCGCCTGCGCCATAACGGGGGTTAGTGAAACAGTTGGCGGTACCCCACAGCAGCTTCACACCACTAGCCTGCTGCTTTTCCGCCAGCACATCGGCGATCGCTGCAAAGTTATGTAGATACTCTTTCAGTGAGTTCCCCTCTGGAGCGACATCGACGTCATGAAAGCAGTAGTAAGGCACGCCCAGCTTTTGAAAGAATTCGAACGCGATGTCCGCCTTGCGCTTCGCCAGCTCCATCGCATCGCCTGATTGTTGCCACGGCCGGGCAAAAGAGCCGACGCCGAACATATCTGCGCCGTTCCAGCAGAACGTGTGCCAATACGCGACAGCAAAGCGCAAATGGTCCGCCATACGTTTACCGAGAATTTCCTGATCGGGATTGTAGTGACGAAAGGCGAAGGGATTATCGCTTTGGCTACCTTCATAACGGACTTTTTCGATCTGTTCAAAATAGGCTTGCATCGTTAACTCCTTAGAAACCACCCGGACGGAAGAGGCGGGAATGGGATTAATTTTCGGAGCAGATGAAGGTTTCCTCAATTACGTTATTTCACACTGAAATTCAGAGAATTATTAAATGTGCGCTGTGTCGCAAAAATGATGGCGTTTTAATCTGAATGCGCGCCGCAATAAGTAACAACATAAAAATGTAGCTCAACAATAAAATATGACCCGTATCAAAAAATGGGAATTAAACCAAAAAACATAATTGGAGGATAAAAATCTGTAATTGATGGGGGCATGTTTAGCGACAATACTCATCTGGCTATTGCTATTGGAGTCTTAGGCCCTGCATCTTAAATAAAAAAAGGTACGCTATGATGAAAGTTAAACATTTTTTACTCTCAGCTTGTGCCGTATTCACTTTAGCTTGTCAGCCCGGATTCGCGAAAGATGTTAAAATAGGCATGGCGATTGATGACTTACGTCTTGAACGCTGGCAAAAAGATCGCGATCTTTTTGTTGAACAAGCCAAAAAACAGGGTGCTGATGTGTTTGTTCAATCGGCAAACGGCAATGAAGCCACGCAAATTTCTCAGATAGAAAACATGATTAATCGTGGTGTCGATGTATTGGTTATTATTCCTTATAACGGCCAGGTACTTGGCAATGTTATTGCGGAAGCAAAGCGTGAAGGAATAAAAGTGCTTGCTTACGATCGCATGATTAATAATGCAGATGTGGATTTTTATATTTCATTTGATAATGAAAAGGTTGGCGAACTACAGGCGAAATATCTCGTCGATAAGGTGCCCGGCGGGAACTACTTCTTAATGGGCGGTTCACCTGTTGATAATAATGCGAAGCTGTTTCGCCAGGGGCAAATGAAAGTGCTCACGCCGCTGATCGAAAGCGGAAAAATCAAAGTGGTCGGCGATCAATGGGTCGATGCCTGGTTACCGGAGAATGCGCTGAAAATTATGGAAAATGCGCTAACGGCGAACAGCAATAAGATTGACGCGGTTGTCGCGTCGAACGATGCCACGGCGGGCGGCGCGATTCAGGCGCTTGCCGCACAGGGACTGGCTGGGAAAGTTGCCATTTCCGGTCAGGATGCCGATCTGGCGGCAATCAAACGTATTGTGGCAGGCACGCAAACCATGACGGTCTATAAACCGATCAGCAAGCTGGCGAAAGATGCTGCGGATATCGCCGTGGCGCTGGGTTCCGGTAAAGCACCTGAGTCTAATGCTAAATTAAACAATGGGTTGAAAGACATTCCTTCCTTCTTGCTCACGCCGATTCCCGTCGATAAATCCAATATCGACTCCACCGTCATTGCTGATGGCTTCCACAAAAAAGCGGATGTGTATTAACACACGTCGCAGCCACTAGATTTCAGGATGCAGGAAAGACGTTCATCGAGCCACGACACGAGGTTGTGGTTCGCCACTGTCGCAGGCGAGGTCTGAGATACCTGAATCACGGAGGCCGTGATGCCACATCTGTTGGAAATGAAAAACATCACCAAGGCGTTTGGCGTGGTGAAAGCCGTCGATAATGTCAGCCTGACGCTGGAGGCGGGTCAGGTCTTGTCGTTGTGCGGCGAGAATGGCTCAGGTAAATCTACCTTGATGAAGGTGCTGTGTGGCATTTACCCGCATGGTAGCTATGACGGGCAGATCGTTTTTTCCGGTGACGAACTGCGCGCCAGCCATATTCGTGATACGGAACAAAAAGGTATCGCGATTATTCATCAGGAACTGGCGCTGGTGAAAGAGATGACGGTGCTAGAGAACCTCTTTTTGGGCAACGAGTGGACGCGTTTTGGCGTGATGGATTACGACAATATGTACCTTCGCTGCCAACGTATGCTGGAGCAGGTCAAACTGGCCGTCGATCCGAATACCAAAGTGGGAGAGCTCGGATTAGGTCAGCAGCAGTTGGTGGAAATTGCCAAGGCGCTAAACAAGCAGGTGCGTTTGTTGGTGCTGGATGAGCCAACGGCCTCATTGACTGAACGGGAAACGGGCATTCTGCTTGAGATCATTCAGGATCTGCGCGATCACGGTATTGCCTGTATCTATATTTCGCACAAGCTCAACGAAGTTAAAGCCATTTCCGATGTGATTTGCGTAATTCGCGATGGGAAGCCGATTGGCACGCGCCCGGCGGTCGAACTGAGCGAGGACCAGATCATTGCCATGATGGTGGGGCGAGAGCTGACGGAGCTTTATCCCAATGAACCGCATGTCATTGGCGAAGAAGTACTGCGCGTAGAACACCTTACTGCCTGGCACCCGGTCAATCGCCACATTCGCCGGGTGGATGATGTCTCGTTTGCGCTGCACCGAGGTGAGATTCTCGGTATTGCCGGGCTGGTTGGGTCAGGGCGTACGGAAACGGTGCAATGCCTGTTTGGTGCCTATCACGGCCGTTGGCAAGGCGACATCTTTATTGATGGCGCGCAGGTGACCATCAGCAACTGCCAGCATGCGATGGCACTGGGTATTGCGATGGTGCCAGAGGATCGTAAGAAGGATGGCATCGTCCCGGTGATGAGCGTAGCGCAGAATATGACGCTGGCAGCGCTCGATCAATTCTCTGGGCCGTTTTCCATGCTGGACGATGCGCGTGAACAGGACATCATCCGGCAGTCGCTAGCAAATCTGAAAGTGAAAACCTCCAGCCCGGAGTTGGCGATCGCCCGCTTAAGCGGCGGTAACCAGCAAAAAGCGGTGCTGGCGAAATGCCTGCTGCTGAATCCTCGCATTCTGATCCTTGATGAACCCACGCGCGGTATCGATATCGGTGCCAAATATGAAATCTATAAGCTTATTAATGCGCTGGTAAAACAGCACATTGCTGTGATTGTCATTTCTTCTGAATTGCCCGAAGTGCTGGGGTTGAGCGATCGGGTGCTGGTGATGCATCAGGGGCGTATCAAAGCGGATTTGATCAATCGTGATTTAACCCAGGAACAGGTTATGGAAGCTGCATTGAGGAGTGAACATCGTGCTGAAAACATCGCAGTCTGAACAACAACATGTTGCTGGCTCTGTCTCGATGCTGCAACGATTGAAAAGCATCAATCTTCAGGTCTATGTGATGATTGCCGCCATCATCGCCATCATGCTCTTTTTCACCTACATGACCGATGGGGCGTATCTCAGCGCGCGTAATCTCTCCAACCTGCTGAGGCAAACGGCGATCACCGGTATTCTGGCGGTCGGCATGGTGTTTGTCATTATCTCCGCCGAGATCGACCTGTCGGTTGGCTCGATGATGGGGCTATTGGGCGGGGCGGCGGCTATTTTTGATGTCTGGTTTGGCTGGCCTTTACCGTTGACCATCGTTGTGACACTTGCGCTGGGGTTGCTGCTTGGCGCGTGGAATGGTTGGTGGGTCGCCTATCGTAAGGTCCCTTCTTTTATCGTGACGCTGGCAGGGATGCTGGCTTTTCGAGGCATTTTGATCGGCATTACCAATGGGACGACGGTTTCCCCGACCAGCGAGGCAATGTCGCAGATTGGGCAGAGCTATTTGCCTTCCGGCATCGGTTTTACGTTCGGTGCCATTGGGCTGATGGTATTCATTGCCTGGCAGTGGCGTCGGCGCAGTAGCCGCGCCCGATTAGGATTACCGATAAATCCACCCGCAGGCGACATCGGTCGACAGACAGTGACGGCACTCGTCGTATTGGGTGCGATCTATCTGCTAAATGATTATCGCGGTGTGCCAACGCCGGTTCTGGTGCTGACGTTGTTGATGCTGGGCGGCATTTTTCTGGCGACGCGAACTGCATTTGGTCGCCGTATCTATGCGGTGGGCGGGAACATTGATGCTGCACGTTTATCGGGGGTAAACGTCGAACGCACTAAAATGGCAGTGTTTGCGATTAATGGCCTGATGGTCGCGGTCGCAGGGTTGATTCTCAGTTCACGATTGGGGGCGGGGTCACCATCCGCCGGGAATATTGCCGAGCTGGATGCGATTGCGGCCTGCGTGATTGGTGGAACCAGTCTGGCTGGCGGTATTGGCAGCGTCGCAGGTGCAGTGATGGGAGCATTTATCATGGCGTCGCTGGATAACGGGATGAGTATGCTGGATGTGCCGACATTCTGGCAATACGTCGTGAAAGGTGGAATTCTGCTGCTGGCGGTGTGGATGGATACTGCCACAAAGCGGCGTGTGTGACGTGATAGAGGGTTCATGGCGGCGATACGTGGCGGCTCGCAATAATCAGCAAATTATTTTGGCCTCTGGGGGAGCTGTGTTATTCAAGAAAGAGGATTTTATTCAAGGAGTTTGCGATTAATGAGCACCGAAAACCATGTTTGAAAAACGCTATCGCATTACGCTGCTGTTCAACGCCAATAAAGTGTATGACCGCCAGGTGGTTGAGGGTGTTGGCGAATATTTACAGGCTTCTCAGTGTGATTGGGACATCTTCATTGAAGAGGATTTCCGTTGCCGCATTGATAATATCAAAGAATGGCTAGGCGATGGCGTGATTGCCGATTTTGACGATGGCGAGATCAAACAGCTATTACAGGATGTGAACGTGCCATTGGTGGGGGTGGGCGGTTCCTATCATCAGCCTGAGGATTACCCGCCTGTGCATTATATTGCCACAGATAATTATGCACTGGTGGAAAGCGCGTTTATGCACCTTAAAGAAAAGGGGCTGAATCGCTTTGCTTTTTATGGCCTACCCGCATCGGGTGGGAAAGGCTGGGCGCAGGAGCGAGAGCATGCTTTCCGGCAACTGGTGGCGGCAGAAAAGTATCAGGGTGTGGTGTATCAGGGAATGGAAACCTCGCCGGATAACTGGCAATACGCGCAAAATCGGTTGGCCGACTGGGTACAAGGGCTGCCGCCGCAGACAGGCATTATCGCGGTGACGGACTCCCGTGCACGCCACCTGTTACAGGTCTGCGAACACCTGAATATTGCCGTACCGGAAAAACTGTGCGTCATCGGGATCGATAACGAAGATCTGATTCGCTATCTTTCACGCGTGGCGCTGTCATCGGTAGCGCAAGGTACGCGTCAAATGGGGTATCGTGCCGCGAAACTGCTGCATCAGCTGCTGCTGGATCAGTCTGGCTTGCCGCTGCAACGTATTCTGGTGCCGCCGGTTCGGGTGGTCGAACGCCGTTCAACAGACTATCGCTCCGTGCACGATCCTGCCGTTATCCAGGCCATGCACTTTATCCGCTATCACGCCTGTAAAGGCATTAAGGTCGAGCAGGTGCTGGATGCGGTAGGGATTTCCCGCTCAAATCTGGAAAAGCGCTTCAAAGATGAGGTAGGTCAGACGATTCACGGTGTGATTCACGCAGAGAAGTTGGATCGGGCGCGCAATTTGCTGATATCGACCTCGCTCTCGATTGGCGAGATCTCGTTGATGTGCGGCTACCCTTCACTGCCTTACTTTTACGCTGTCTTTAAGAAAGGCTATGACATCACGCCGAAAGAGTACCGTGAGCGTTATGGGGAAGGTTATTAAGGCTATTCAGTTTGTTCAAGTAGGAAGGTCAAGCAGGAAGGCGCGGCGGTGCGCGCCTTATTATCTTAGGCTGGTTAACCGTTACGCCGGTACGCGCCAGTAATCGTAATCGATGTGCTCAACCTGGAAGTTAGCGTCTTCTTTGTCACCGGTCAGACGGGTGGCGAGGGTAAAGGCAAAATCGAATGACACGCCCAGCCCCTTGCCGCTGATCAGATTGCCATCTTCAACGACTTTCTCGTTAACATAAACGCCATCGGTTACGTCTTGCCATAAATCCCCAGAGCAGACGTAGCGGCGGCCTTTAAGCAGTTTGTTGCCACCCAGTACGCGTGCAGCTGCTGAGCACAGTGGGCAGATCAGCTTGCCCGCGTCGTCATGGCGACGGATGAACTCGACAACCATCGGGTTTGCGGCCAAGTTAACTGTACCCTGCGGGCCGCCAGGAATGACCACGGCATCAAACAGCGTGTCCTGGTTTCTTTCTAGCAGCGCATCGGCAAACATGCGAATATTGTGATAACTGTGCAACTCCAGTCTGTCATAGCATGACAGCATGGTGACTTCTATCTTCATACGGTGCAGAACATCAATCACCATAATCGCTTCTGCTTCTTCAAACCCAGGAGCCAGCAGAACGGCGACTTTCTTAGACATAGCATCTCCAGCAATATGCAAGGGAAGGTGTTAACCGCAAGAGGATAGCAAAAAAATATCGTAAAAATGAAACGATGTTTTATTAATGTCGATTGAGTCGCGTAAACGATTTTTGCTGCTTAGCCTAAAGAGAAGATGGCGTTATACTTGCTAACTTGGTCGTGGATCGGCCACGAATTTTTTTGCATGAAAGCATGACTCTTCTCTTCCTGTCCCGCCAAAAAGATGTTTAAATTATCACTCACTTATTTTGCATAAATATGCATTTGTGAGCGTGTCGATTTTGGTCATCGACCAGCCCATTGATGTAGGATGTACACAGGGCACGAGCGCTCAGGAATGTATGGCGTAACATAATGGTGTGGCGGCTAAGCTTATACCCTAAATAATTCGAGTTGCAGGAAGGCGGCAATCGCGCGAGTCCCCAGGAGCTTACATCGGTAAGTGACTGGGGTGAGTAAGAGAAGCCAACGCGCATGCAGCTTGAAGTATAACGGGTATATCACCATAGATCTTTCGAGCAGGGATTACATATATGACAACGATTCTCAAGCATCTTCCGGTTGGTCAGCGTATTGGTATTGCGTTCTCGGGTGGTCTGGATACCAGTGCCGCGCTGCTTTGGATGCGTCAAAAGGGCGCGGTTCCTTACGCATATACCGCAAATCTGGGGCAGCCAGACGAGGATGACTACGATGAAATCCCACGTCGGGCTATGGAATATGGCGCAGAAAATGCTCGCCTTATCGATTGCCGTAAACAATTGGTCGCCGAAGGTATCGCTGCGATTCAGTGTGGCGCATTCCATAACACAACGGCAGGCGTGACCTATTTCAATACCACCCCGTTGGGCCGTGCAGTGACCGGTACGATGCTGGTTGCGGCGATGAAGGAAGACGGCGTGAACATCTGGGGGGACGGCAGCACCTATAAAGGCAACGATATTGAGCGTTTCTATCGTTACGGCCTGCTGACCAATGCTGAACTGAAGATTTACAAGCCGTGGCTGGATACCGACTTTATTGATGAGCTGGGCGGCCGTCAGGAGATGTCCGAGTTTATGTCGCAGGCAGGATTCGGCTATAAAATGTCGGCCGAAAAAGCCTATTCGACGGATTCCAACATTCTGGGTGCGACGCACGAAGCGAAGGATCTGGAATTCCTGAATTCCAGCGTCAAAATTGTTAACCCGATTATGGGCGTGAAATTCTGGGATGAGAACGTCAAGGTTCCGGCAGAAGAAGTGACCATTCGTTTTGAACGTGGGCACCCAGTTGCGTTGAACGGCCAGACCTTTACCGACGATGTTGAGCTGATGCTGGAAGCGAACCGCATTGGCGGACGTCATGGTTTGGGCATGAGCGACCAGATTGAAAACCGTATCATTGAAGCAAAAAGCCGCGGCATCTATGAAGCGCCGGGAATGGCACTGCTGCACATTGCCTATGAGCGTCTGGTCACTGGTATCCACAACGAAGACACCATCGAGCAATACCATGCTAATGGGCGTCAACTGGGTCGTTTCCTGTATCAGGGACGCTGGTTTGATTCCCAGGCGCTGATGCTGCGTGATGCTTCTCAGCGTTGGATCGCCAGTGCCATCACTGGTGAAGTGACGTTGGAGCTGCGTCGTGGCAATGATTACTCCATCATGAACACTGTGTCCGACAATCTGACCTATAAGCCAGAACGTCTGACGATGGAGAAAGGCGACTCGGTCTTCTCACCGGATGATCGTATTGGCCAGCTGACTATGCGCAATCTGGACATCACGGACACGCGTGAAAAACTGTTTAACTACGCTGAGACGGGCTTGCTTTCTTCTTCTGCCAGCACCGGTTTGCCGCAGGTTGGGCAATTGCAGGATAAAACAGAGAAGTAACGCACAGATTGGGTTACATAAAAATCCGGAACCGTCTCGCGTTCCGGATTTTTTTTATCTGTTTACCCTATGTTTATGTTTGATTTTCTCGCGATTTTTTTCGTGTGTGAACTCTTGCTGACAATGCAGGTTGCATCTGTACAACTATCGTGGAAAGCGACAGAATACAATAACAATAAGCCTAGATTTTTGTTAAAAGGCGAAAGAATCTATTGGATGGTCTATCTGTTTTTTTGATGTCTAGCGGCAAATTTTTAATGGAGGAAAAATGTTAGAAATATTCGATGTAAGCTACACACTACTGTCGGAAAAAAAATCGGAAGAATTGTTTACGCTTAGGAAAGAAACGTTCAAGGACAGGCTGAATTGGGCAGTGAAATGTATTAACGGGATGGAGTTCGATCAGTATGATGATGATAATGCGACTTATCTTTTCGGCGTAGAGGATGACCAGGTTATTTGCAGTTCTCGGCTAATTGAAACGAAATATCCTAATATGATTACCGGAACATTTTTTTCTTATTTTGAGAAAATAAATATTCCTGATGGGAAATATATTGAGTCGAGCCGGTTTTTTGTAGATAAAGCGCGGTCAAAAACTATTTTAGGAAATTCTTATCCCGTTAGTACGATGTTCTTCTTGGCCACAGTGAATTATTCAAGAAGTAAGGGATATGATGGTGTTTACACTATTGTCAGTCACCCTATGCTCACAATACTGAAGCGTTCTGGTTGGAAAATTTCGATTGTCGAGCAGGGTATGTCAGAAAAACAGGAAAGAGTTTATCTACTTTTCTTACCTGTCGATAATGAAAGCCAGGATGTACTCGTTCGTCGTATCAATCACAACCAAGAATTTGTTGAAAGTAAGTTACGAGAGTGGCCACTGTCTTTCGAGCCTATGACTGAACCGGTCGAATGAGTTGTAGCTCGATGCCAAGTCTGATTGCATGTTTGGCATTTAATACGCCGAGTTTTTTCACAACATTGCCGATGTGAAATTTAACGGTGCCTGTTTTAATATCTAATATCAGTGCTATCTCCTGATAGGTTTTACCCATACTGGCCCAATAAAGAATTTCATTTTCCCGTTGAGAAAAAATATCTTTATCATTTGATCTTTCATCTTCTTTGTTTCTAACCATCTCTCTGTAAAGAGAGATGGTTTCTGCATGAATATTCATCAACGTCATTTGTAACTTATCTTTGTTACTTTCGATTACGTCATCGATGTTATTCACATTAGATTCATCAATCATGATTGATAACATAACCAGATTGTTATTGTGGTCATGAAGAACAAAAGTGTAACCGTTGGTGATATTATGCTCTCTCGATAAGTTAAATATCTTTGACATCTTCAGTTGTGAACTAACCAGTAAATCTTCGTCCCAAGGAAAAGGTGTGATTTTATTAAGGGCTGAAATTACCACAGGATCAATGTGTTGATAGTTATTTGCTTGGTATATCTCTCGCCACTCGTCATGGTGATTGGAAATGATCAAAATTTCTGTTGGCTTCTTTTTATTTAACACCATGTAGGCATATTTGATGTCGCCGTAGTGGCTTAATGCCATATCAAATTGACTTTTTATTATCCTGCTTATAGTTTCATTGTTGTAGAATAATTGCGACATCTCATGACCTCTGCCTGAAAATTCAACATCCTGTAATTGAAAAAGTATATACCCATCCCTATACGCACATCCATAGTAACCTATACAGATAGCCTTAACTATACTTTAGTATAGCTTTTCTTTGGGGTGAAAAAACATAAAATCTTACAACATTGTTAAGGGCGTAAAGCAAAAGAAATAAACATCGCTCAGGATAAGCGTGATGATTGGCTGACATCAGGGAATGCTAATTAAGCGAGATTTATCAGTAATATAATAAAAAATAATTTTTCTTTTCCAGGGCCTGTATTGTTTTACAGGCCCATTAATTTGCAGTAGCATTCGTTATATCTGTGTGGTGCTTTAATGAGTCGCACCTGCCTTGAATAATATGCCCAACTTCGCTGCATATCACACCTCATCAGTGTTGTTGTATTCCCACAACCGATTGAAATGCACATCGTCCAGATTACGTATTGAATCCGCGTTCCCTGCAAAAGGCCGCGCGGTGGTTGCCGCGGCTCCCCACGGTTGTTCTCTGTCATAGCTCGCGTCAATCGTGCTGTCGCGAACGACTAGTTGGCCGTTTGCCGTCTGGCCGGGCTGGTATCCCGTCTGCCTTGCTCCTTGATCCCAGGCGCGGCCTAGTTTGGCCTTTCTTTCTCCATTGAAGCCTTCGTCTCCTGTAAAGCGGCAACTTACCGCCAGAAAACCGTACTGCGTCCACGGCATGCTGTCAGGTGCGAAGACATGAATATCTTTCGCTCCACGGCTGGAAACTGTGTGAAAGTGGACATGCTCGAATACTGCGGTTGCCCGTCCAAAAACATAATCGACATCACCTTCAATGTAGCTGTCTTTAATGTAGGCGCGGCTGTAGCGATCTATGACGTACTCGTTGCGGAGGTTACTGGTGTTGACGAAAAACGTATCCTGACGCCCGATCAGGCGAACCCTTTCAAGCTGTATTTTGTCGCCATCGGTGCGCAGCGCCACGGCCTGATGTGCACGGCCATCGACTGAATCCAGCAATGCATTTACCACCGTCAGGTTCTTCATCTGGAAATTGTCACTCTGCGACCAAACCACGGCGGCACAGATGGTATCAATTGTTGCGTTCTGTTTTGACGCACAGAGATCGTACATGTACCAGGCTGGGTCACCGGGTTGATACTCACCCTGTGAGTTCACTGTTTCTCGGTAGGTTGCTGGTGAAAACATCGAATCCAGCGCAAGTTGAATCACCACGTCGTTTGGCTGCTCCCCTGTGCCGAATAGCGTGAGCGGTGGCGCATCGGCGGGGATGTAGACTGCTCCAGTATAGGTGCCCGGTAGTAATTTAATATCAATATACGGCCGATCCTGCTGCATCCGTAGCGCGGTGTTGATGGCCTGTTGCACTGTACGGTGTGTTGCGCCATCCACCCCGACCTGTGGCCCGACAACCCACGGCGTAGCCGGATTGACTTCAATCGGTGTAGGTTGCCAAACATCAGTGTCAGAATGTTCATCGTGCCCACGCCGCGTAAAATAGTGTGGGAGCGTGAAGCGATCCGCTTCCTGAGCAGAGAGTACAGGGCGAAAAGATGTACCGGGGTATGTCATTTTTGTCATTGCGCAATCCTAAGGTAAGAAGTCAGGCACTAATTCCCCTGATACCACGTCCAGATTTTGATCAGCAGTGCCGCCGATACACTCCAGCACACGACTGCCGCGAACAGCGCCTGTGGTAACTTCATCCATGCAGTAAAGTAATAAAGTGAAATGAGATAAGCCAGATAAGGAATGACGGACCAGATACCAAACAGGATGGTGGTGCGTAGCGCGTCCAGCCCGCGTTCACTGCCAACAATGTAATGTGCGATCAGCGCGAACGTGGGGAAAAGCGGCACCAACCCGGCAATGTAATAGTTTCGGCTTTTCGCCAGTACGCTGATGAGCAATACGATCAACGCACCGATAACAGATTTGATAAACAATGACATAAGTATGACTTCTAGCTTAATAACGCAGCGAATAAGTAGAGCATACTGAAAAAAAAGCGGTGGGGAAGAGTGGGAGTTCATAGGTAAAGATTTAAATTTGTGGTGATTTCGTTATTCTTAGCAGCAGAATGAATAAATACTGTACGTGATACCCGTCATACTTCGAGCTGCTTGTGCGTTGGCCGCCCTTACTCACCCCAGTCACTTACTTGTGTAAGCTCCTGGGGATTCACGCGGTTGCCGCCTTCACGCAACTCGAATTATTTAGGGTATATGGCACTGAAGGTACAGATAAAACGATAATGAAGCTGGAAAGGATTGACGTTGAAAACGCAAAGTCATGCATTTACTCAGGGATTGGTTCCACTCAAGATTATTTCTACCGGCAGCGCGCTTCCTGCGCAGCGGGTGACCTCGGCCGAATTAGATGTGCGGCTTAATAAACCCGCAGGCTATGTCGAAAGCCGTTCAGGCATTATCTATCGTCACCATGCGGATAATCATGCCAGCCAGGCTGAACTTGGCGTGGCGGCGTTAAATGACGCGCTGACTCGGGGCGTTATTCCCCCCGCGTCCATCGATTTGCTGCTGTTTGCTTCCGCGATCCCGATTCAGGCGCTGCCTTATAGCGCCAGCCATGTATTAAAGGCATCGTCCCTGCCGAAAGGGACGGCCTGTTTTGATATTAACAGCAGCTGCGTCAGCTTTATTTCCGCGCTTCAGGTGGCGGCTGGACTGTTAAATACCGGTGCTTATAGACGCATTGCTATTGTCTCTACCGAACTGGCCTCACGCGGTATTGACTGGGATGACGAAGAGTCGTCGTTGATTTTTGGTGATGGTGCCGCCTGTGCCATCGTCGAACGGGGTGACGGTCGCAGCGGGATTGCCGCCTGTCTGCTGGAAACCTACCCGAAAGGCAATGAACTGTGCCAGATCCGCGCAGGTGGTACGTTGCGTAATCCGCGAGCGGGCATGGAACTGCATGATTTTCTGTTCCATATGCAGGGAAAACGGTTATTCAGGCAGGCTTCTGCCTTGATTGAGGGCTATCTGCAACGGCTGCTGGATGCCAGTGGTTATTCTCTGGAGCAGATGGCGGCGGTGGTTCCGCATCAGGCTAGCCATCTGTCGCTGGAGCATATGCGCAAGCGGCTGGCGATCCCGACGGAAAAGCTGATTGATATTTACCGCTATCACGGTAATCAGGTGGCGGCCTCGATTCCGACGGCGTTGCATCATGCCATCGTGACGCAACGCTTGCCTGAAGGTGAGCCTGCGATGCTGGTTGGTACGGCTGCCGGGTTGACGCTGGGCGGAATGGTACTGATTCCATGAAGGTTTTCGTCACGGGGGCCACCAGCGGGCTGGGACGTAACGCGGCGGAATGGTTGTTTCAGGCTGGGCATCAGGTGTTGGCCTGTGGGCGCGATCGCACGGTGGGACAGCAGCTTGGCATGCAGGGCGCGCAGTTTGCCTGCATCGATTTGGTCGAAACCTCGGTAGAGCAGTATCGAACGCTGATGGCGGGTTGTGATGTCGTCTGGCATTGTGCGGCGAAGTCATCGCCGTGGGGTCAATATGATGACTTCTATCAGAATAATACCGAAGTGACGGCACGACTGGCCGACGCCGCCGGTCAGTTGGGTATCCCGCGTTTTGTGCACATCTCCACGCCGGCGATTTACTTCGATTACCAGCACCACCTGAATATTGATGAAAACTACCGCGCGGCGCGTTTTGCCAATCACTATGCGCAGACCAAATTTCTGGCGGAAGAACGGCTTCAGACGCTGACGTCGCGCTATCCGCAAACCACCTATGTGATCCTGCGTCCGCGTGGCCTGTTTGGCCCGCATGACCGCGTGATTCTGCCACGTATTTTGGAACAAATCGCGGTGGGCGGTGGCGTGCTACGGCTCCCGCGCGGTGGTGAGGCGTTGCTGGATCTGACGTTTGTCGGCAACGTAGTCGAAGCGATGGCGCTTGCCAGCCAAAGAAGCGGGTTAGTGTCTGGCTCGGCGTATAACATCACCAACCATGAGCCCGCGCGGCTTGCAGACATGCTTGAGCAACTGCTGGTCGGGCAACTGGGGATGAATTATCACATTAAGGCGGTACCGTATCCGTTGCTGCATGCGGTGGCGGGTGGGATGGAGCTGTTCTCGTGGTTTAGCCGGAAAGAACCACTGCTGACGCGCTACAGTGCGGGAGCGGTGAATTTCGATATGACGCTCAGTGCTGAAAAAGCGCGGCAAGAGCTGGGCTATCAGCCGCGTTTTTCCCTCCAGCAGGGCATCGAATTAACCGGTAATTGGTTCAATACCCCTCTTGCACAGCGGAGTGCTAACGGGCATGGCTAATATTTCAACGTTTGAAGTAGGGTACTGCCTGCATCCGGGCTGCATGGCGTTGCGCGGTGCGGGGTGGAAGGTGTGCCGTTTTCCGGCGCGGGTCTGGATGCTGGAAAGTCAGGGCAAGCGCTGGCTGTGGGACACCGGTTATGCGCAGCATTTTACCGACGCCACGCGTTCTGGCCTGTTTCAACTGTACCGTAGAATGACACCGGTGCATTTCGAGACGAAAGACGCGTTGATTCATCAGCTACACGTGCGGGGTATTCAACCTGCGGACATTGACGGCCTGATTATTTCCCACTTTCACGGCGACCACATCGCGGGGCTGCGGGATTTCCCCTCTGTGCCGTTTATCTGTTCGGCGCTGGGCTGGCAGCAGACGCGGAATCTGCGTGGTTTCGCGGCCCTGAAACGAGCGTTTGTGCCTGCGTTGATCCCTGAATATTTTGAGCAGGCGCTTCAGTTTGTCGAAAACTTCCCGCTTACCGACCTGCCAGAAGCGCTTGCGCCGTTTACGCAAGGCTATGCGCTGCCGGGGAGTGATAAAGAAATCGTGCTGGTACCGTTGCCTGGCCATGCCGCCGGACACCTCGGCGCGTTTGTGTTGACGGAAGACGGCTGGGTGTTGCTGGCAAGCGATGCCGCCTGGTCGCCGCACAGCTATCGTGAAGGTCGCGGGCCGTCGCGCTTGGCGAATCTGGTGATGGACGACCCAAAAGCCTATTACCACACGTTAGACCAACTGCACCAGTTGCATCTGAACGGGCAGGTTGAGATTCGGCTGTGTCACGAGGGTGACCTATGATCCCGCTGATGACGATCTGGCACTATTTGCGCGCCAGACATCTACGTTTTACTACTCGTCAGGCGCTTGAACGCCATCAGCAGCGCCAGCTCGCCCGCTTTGCGCGGCAGGTGCTGGCGCGTAGCCCCTATTTTCGACCTTACTGCCATCTCCCGATCGCATTCTGGCCGATGATGGATAAAGCCGTGATGATGGCCGAATTCGATCGGATGAATACCGCCGGGCTTAAGCGGGATGAACTGCTTGCCTGCGCACGCCGCAGTGAGGACGATCGCGACTTCACGCCGAGAGTAAACGGGTTCAGCGTCGGGCTGTCGTCCGGCACCTCTGGTCAGCGTGGCCTGTTTGTCGTCAGTCCGCGCGAACAGCAAGTTTGGGCCGGAGGTATGTTGGCGAAAATGCTGCCGGACGGTTTACGCGCCGGTGAACGGGTGGCGTTGTTCCTGCGGGCGGATAACAATCTGTATCACAGCGTCGATAACCGCTGGCTCAGCCTGTCGTTTTACGATCTCTTTGCGCCGTTTGCCGAACATTTTTCGCGTCTGGAAGCCTGGTCGCCGTCGATTATCGTCGCACCCGCGCAGGTGTTGCGCGAACTGGCGCTGGCGGTACAGTGCGGTGATCTGCGTCTGTCGGTCAAGAAGGTAATTTCCGTAGCCGAGGTGTTGGAACCGCAGGATAAGCAACTGTTGCAGCAGGTGTTCGGACAGGTAGGAGAAGTGTATCAGGCAACGGAAGGCTTTCTGGCATCGACCTGCGAGCACGGTACGCTACACCTCAACGAAGAATTTATTCACATCGAGCCACAGTGGCTGGATGACGAACGCTTTACGCCGATCATTACCGATTTCACCCGCAGCACGCAGCCGATTGTGCGCTATCGGCTGGACGATGTGTTGGTGAAGCAAAAAGCGCCCTGCGCGTGTGGTCGGGTGACCATGGCGATAGCCCGCATTGAAGGGCGCAGCGATGACAGTCTGCGATTGCCGGATAACCGCGGTGAACCGCAGACCGTCTTTGCGGATTTCTGTAACCGGGTGATTGCCAACGCGCTGCCGCTGCATGCTGATTATCGGCTAGTACAGCAGGGAGACGCGACGCTGCATTTATCCGCCGCGTGTAGTCTGTCGGAGCTGGAAGCCTGTCGGGACAGTCTGTCGCAGCAGTTTGCAGTGCAGGGTATTGATACGACGCGGCTACAGTGGCGGTTAAGCGCAGGTGAGATCGCGCCAGAATTTACGCAAAAGCGCCGACGTATTACCCGCCTGAAGGAGGAAGCCTAATGCGATTTCCTCAAGGAACGATGCTATTACGACTGAAAGCGCTGCTCTTCGGCTGGGGAGCTGTCGGGGTGGTGTATCAACTGAGCGCACAGTTTCAAGGGCGGGGAACGGTATTACCTCCCTCGATTGTCGACGAATGGATTCCCTTTAGCCCCTCGGCTATCTGGCTGTATCTCTCCTTTTTCATCATCATTCCGCTGTCTTACTTATCCTGCCCAATTACGCGCTTGGCTGGATTACGTCGGGCAACGCAGCTTACTGCGTTGATTGCGGGCGCGGTGTACCTGATTTTTCCGACAACGATGGTGTATCCGCAGGCTATCGGGGACGATCTCTCCGCTCGTTTGCTACAGCTCTTGCAACGTATCGATTCGCCGCAAAATTGCCTGCCGTCGTTGCATATGGCGCTAACGGCACTGGCGGTGTGGGCGATGAGCGATAGCCAGCAGAAAGTGAAAACGGGTTTGTATCTTCTATGGGGAGCGGCAATTGCTTTTTCCATCCTGCAACTGCGCCGGCACCTGTTCATCGATCTGGTGACGGGGGCGATGCTGGCGGGCATAACCGGATGGATTTTTCTGCGTAGTCGGGAGACGATCAAGGCCATTTCCCCACGGGCTCCGTTGCCTAACGATAAGCGCCATCAGGAATGACATCATGATTGATTTAGCATTACCTATCGTCTTCATGCTGGTTGTGGTGATGGGTGAAGCGCTGGCTTTACAGTGGATGCAGCGTGAGAAGGTGAACTGGCATGACGTGGTGTTCAACCTGAATTCCGGGCATATCATGCTGTGGTTCTTTCGCAGCGTGGAAATTTTTTGCTATGGCTATGTTGCGGCACATTTCAGTTTCGGCTGGGTAGAAAACTGGCCGCCGGTGTTGATGTGGCTATTTGCGTTACTCGCCTGGGATTTCGGCTTTTATTGGCTACACCGGCTGCACCATACCTTTGGCGTACTGTGGGCGGTGCATGTGGTGCATCATCAGGGTGAACATTTCAATCTGTCGCTGGGTGTGCGTAACTCGTGGTATTCCTCACTGACTTCAATTCCGTTCTTCCTGATTCTGGCACTGCTTGGCGTTCCGCTGTACGTGTTCGTCACGGTTTCTATCCTGCATTACAGCGTCCAGCTCTTTAACCATAATGCGATGACGCCCAAATTGGGTTGGCTGGAAAAGGTGCTGGTGACGCCAGCACACCATCGTGTCCACCACGTAAACGACCGCGCTTATGCCGATAAGAATTTTGGCGGCACCTTCATTTTCTGGGACAAACTGTTTGGCAGCTTTTGCCCACAACTGCCCGATACGCCTTTCCGCTACGGCGCAGGCAAAGACACGCCATCGAACAATCCGTTTTGGGCCAGTAACCTGCCTTTTATGCCGTACCTGAAACTGTCGGTGCGCCGTACGCGTCGGGCGACGTTTCACTGTACGCCGATAGCGTTGATCGCTGGGGCGATGCTGCTATTTGCGCTGGTGGTGGGCTATGTCTACCTGTATGGCTACGGCTATGACTCCGCCAACTTGTCGCAGGTGGCTCTCTTCCTGCTGCTGGTGAGCGGGGCGGTCGCGCTGGGCGGCATTTCCGAAGGACGACGCTGGGGCGTTTACGTCTGGCTGCTGGTGACCCTGTTATTTCCTGCCGTGTTTCTTGTTTATTGGTCTTGGGAAGCACTCTATTGGAAAGTCACTATGCTGATGTTGGCACTACACGGGCTGGCGATGGCTGTCGGCTGGGGTCGACGCCCCCTTACAGAGGAACATGAAAATGGCTAGTGTGCTTCCTGCCAAACCGTATCCCGCGAAGGGTGAGCAAGCCTTTCATCGGGCATTACAGCGGGAAACATCGGCTTATCTGCGCGCGAATCACGATCATCGCTTTGCCGATCGCGGCCAGTTTGTTAAGGCTGGATTACTCTTTTTAGGCTGCCTTGTCTGTTATGCGCTGAGCCTGATGCAGCAGACGGCATGGACGTTCTTCCTGAGCTATTTTTCTTTCATCATGCTGTCGATGGTATTGAATATCATTGTTAATCATGACGCCTCTCATAATACGTTTTTCCGCAATCGCACACTAAACCGCGTGGTTGGGCGCATCGTGACGCTGCCGTTAGGCATCGATCCTGACTACTGGCGTTTGCGCCATGTGGACTTCCACCATATTTACCCGAATGTGGAGCATTACGATCTGGATACGGAAGAGAACGGTGTTTTTCGCCAAACGCCTTTCCAGCGCCACCGTGCCTACATGCGCTATCAGCACCTTTACTGGCCGCTGGTGGCCGCGTTCTCGCTCCCCTATATCGCCTGGATTTTTGACTGGGCCGATCGGTTGGGTAAAACCCCCGTCAACGCCCGTTCGGCGCAATCAGGCCGTGATGGATGGTTGATTTTTATCGCCAGTAAAGTCGGTCATCTCCTGCTGCTACTGGTGATTCCCATCATGGTGGGGGCGACACACGGCATTAGCCCCGGTATCGTGCTGTTAAGCTATTTGCTGGGTCAGATGTTGGCCTCGTTGCTGGTGGTATTTTTACTGCTGGGCACGCACTGGGCAGAAGCGGAATTTTATGCGGTGACCGATACGGAGACCATGCCCCTGGGCTGGTATCAACACAACTTTGCGACCGCCTGCGACTGGCTGCCGACGCCGCGCTGGCTTGCGTACTGGACGGGAGGGCTGCATTTACACCTGACGCATCATCTTTTCCCCGGATGGCATCACCGGCATTACCCCGCGCTCGCCGCTATTTTACGGCGCGTTGCCGCCGAGCATGGTATGAACTATCGCTGCATTACCTATCGTGAGCTACTGGCTAGCCAGCGTCGGTTTTTAAAATCGATGGGCGAAGGTCGCGATCAACGTGCTGCACAACGTACCGCGGAAGAGGGAAGGGAGGAATAATGATGCCCGCACCGCTGAAGCCACTCCGCTATGAACAAGGTCGCGATTTGGCGTTGCATCGGGCGCTGATGAAGGCCGCAAATGCGTATCTGGCAGAGACGGGCGATCACCGTTTTGCCAATGCGGGGTTTATCGGCAAGATGCTGTTTCTGGTGGCGCTGAGCCTGACGTTTTATGGTTTTAGCCTCCAGCAGACAACGCTATGGGGTTTTGCTGGCTGCTATTTTGTCTTTATTTTTACCGCGATGTTTCTGGCGGTGAACGTGGTGCATGACGCCTCGCATAACGTCTTTTTCCGCCAACCGTGGGCGAATCGCCTGCTCAATATCGTGGTGAGTATTCCACTTGGTATGGATTCTGACTGCTGGCGCGTGCGGCATGTGATTTTCCATCATGCACACGTGAATGTGCAGCACTACGATCTGGATATCGAAGAAAACGGTGTCTTACGGCAGTCACCCTACCATCGGTTTCGCTTTTTTATGCGTGCCCAGCGCTATTACTGGCCGATGGTGGCGTCGTTGACCTTCCCCTGCATTATCTGGTTTTTTGACTGGATCGATCGTGCGGGGAAAACGCAGGTGACGCGCAATATGACGCTTCAGGGCGTTAAAGGTTGGAGCGTGTTTCTATTATCAAAAGCGCTGCATGCTTTGTTAGCGCTGGCGATCCCTTACTGGCTGTTGTCGCCGATGCCGATCGGCTTCGGCTCACTGCTGCTGGTTTATTTGCTGAGCCAGATGCTGTCGTCGCTGATTTTTGTCGTGCTGATTCTGGGGTCACATTGGGCAAAAGGGACGTTCTATCAGGCACCGGAAGATGGACTATTCAGGCACGGCCGCTATCAGCATGTCTTTTCCACCACGGTCGATTGGTCTACTCGTCCCGCCTGGCTTGGCTATTGGCTAGGGCAGCTCAATATGCACCTGACCCACCATCTTTTCCCCAACTGGAATCACCGACACTATCCCGCGCTATCGAAAATTATTGCGGACGTTGCCCCACGTTACGGCATTGAGTATCAGTGCATTACGCTGAAAGCAATTTTAGTTGAGCAGCAGCGCTTTCTTAAAAAGATGGGAAAGGGTGGCTAACAATCGCTATTACCCATTTTTATCAATCTGTTAGATTTTTATCTGTATTCAAGGAGCGATACGTCATGCGTTATTTATTTCTGGCCGTTTCATCCCTGCTGTTCTTTTTCACCTCGTCCGTCTGGGCGATGGATTGCAGCAAGGCCAGCACAGACGCCGAGAAAAGGATTTGCGCCAGCAGCCGCTTACAGCAGTTCGATGCGGTATTAAACCAGGCGAATCAGGGTTATGTAAAAAAGGCAGACAGCGCGCAGGTGCGTCAGGAGCAGCACACGTGGCTGCTCGAGCGTGACCGCTGTAAGGATGACGTTTGTCTGGAGAATGAGATGATTTCCCGTATTCAGGCACTTTCCGGTAGTGAAAATATCTCCCTGATTACGCAGGCATCAGACCAGTGGGACTTCGTTCTCAGCGTGGCAACGTGCCATCTTGATTCCTCTTATTCAACCTGTGAAGGCTCCGGCACGCTGGATATTTTTAAGAAAGGGCGTGGTGACCTGTTCCAGCGTATCACGATGGAAAATATGTTTATCGAACTGAACACGAAGAGCGAGGTGACGGCGAATCGGGTCGACGTCGACGGTGAGAACCATCGCGGGCTGGTAATTGATGACGCTAACTTCGATCATCATGCGGATATCATGCTGCGCACGGGCATTAACGAGGCTTCTGGCGGATCGTCTTACGATGTGTACCTGTTTGATGTGGAAAAGCAGCAGTTCACCCTGAATGCACCGCTGACCGAGTTAGCCAGTTCCGACCTCAGCCTGTTCGATATCGATGAGAAAAGTAAGACTATCACGACGGTTGCCAAAAGCAGCTGCTGCTGGTTCCAGTCGTTTACCTACAAGGTGGTCAATAATAAGCCTGTCCTGATTGTCGAAACCACGGAAGCCTATTCTGAAGAGAGGCAGGCGACGGTAGTCACCGTTCGCGAGCTGGTGGGCGGTAAATGGAAAGTGACGGAAGAGATCGCGGAAAGCGACGAACCGTAAGATTTCCCTGCTTTAAAGACAGGCGCCGTAGATGAATGCGGCGTCTGCCACTCCCTCTGCATCCCCACACTGCCGTTATTTCTCTGTGTTATCCGTTACTTTGCAAAAGTGTTACGTCAGACGTTCTCATCATGACTTTTTTGCCACTTGCTAGACTGAGATGGCAGCCATGAAAAGGTAAATGCGGCGCAGAACGCGCAGCATGGCAAAACTTCACAAAAAAGACGTGTTTTTTTAACAACTCGTATATCACTTTGGAGATGCCTGACATGAGCACCACCCAGAAACGTATGTACATCAACGGTGAGTTTGTTGAAAACAGAAGCGGGAAGTGGATTGATGTGGTGAACCCGGCCACAGAACAGGTCATTTCGCAGATCCCGGAAGGCTCCGCTGACGATGCAAAAAGAGCGATTGATGCAGCAGAAGCCGCACAGCCGGGCTGGGAAGCACTGCCCGCGGTTGAGCGCGGCGTCTGGTTACACAAAATAGCTGCCGGTATTCGCGAACGCGCAGCCGAACTGACCGATACCATTATTGCGGAAGGCGGTAAAACCCACGGTCTGGCGCAGACGGAAGTGCTGTTCACCGCTGACTATCTGGACTACATGGCAGAGTGGGCGCGCCGTTATGAAGGCGAAATCATTCAGAGCGACCGCCCGAATGAGAATATTTTCGTCTTCCGCAAAGCGATTGGCGTCACGACCGGTATTCTGCCGTGGAACTTTCCTTTCTTCCTGATTGCGCGTAAGGCAGCGCCAGCGCTGATCACCGGCAACACCATCGTTATCAAACCGAGTGAGATCACACCGAATAATGCGGTGATTTTTGCCGAAATCATTCACAAGATTGGCCTGCCGAAAGGCGTCATCAATTTCGTTACCGGCTACGGCCCGACGGTCGGGCAAGAGCTGGCCGCTAACCCGAAAGTGGGCATGGTCAGTTTGACTGGCAGTGTGGCGGCGGGGATTGCCACCATGACGGCGGCGGCGCAGAACGTGACCAAAGTGTCGCTGGAGCTGGGCGGCAAAGCGCCTGCCATCGTGATGGACGACGCCGATCTCGATCTGGCCGTCAAAGCGATTGTCAGTTCTCGCGTGATTAACAGCGGGCAGGTGTGTAACTGCGCCGAGCGTGTGTACGTGCAGAAAGGCATTTACGACGACTTTATCACGCGTATTAAAGCCGCGATGGAGCAGGTGACCTTCGGCAATACGGCGGAGAAAAAAGCGCTGGATATGGGGCCACTGATCAGCGCAGCGGCGCTACAGCGTGTGGAAGACAAAGTAGCGAAAGCGGTATCGCAGGGCGCGAAAGTGCTGCTTGGCGGCAAGCGTGAAAGCGGTACGGGCTATTTCTATCCACCGACGCTGCTGGTGAACGTGACGCAAGAGATGCCAATCATGCACGAAGAAGTGTTTGGTCCGGTGCTGCCGGTAGCGACCTTCGACACGTTGGAAGACGCGATTGCAATGGCGAACGACAGCGAATACGGCCTGACATCGTCGATCTATACTCAAAACATCAATACCGCGATGAAAGCGCTGAAAGGGCTGAAGTTCGGCGAAACTTACATTAACCGTGAAAACTTCGAGGCGATGCAGGGCTTCCATGCGGGCTGGCGTAAATCCGGTGTAGGTGGTGCGGACGGCAAACACGGCTTGCAGGAATACCTGCAAACGCATGTCGCGTACCTGCAATTTCATTAACAGGTAATTTTACTAAAGTCATGCCGATCGTTTAAGCATCGAGATACACGGGGTGACCACAGGGGTGAGGTGTCCCTGTGGAAACCTCCCCCTGTGTTTCCCCTAAAAACGGGCTTACGCGCACAGCATCAATTTCACTAAAAGCCGTTCCAGTAACGGTTATTACTGACCGCAATAATGGCACCAACAAGAAGAAGGATGGGAAAGGACGATGATCATCTCTGCTTCAACGGACTACCGAGCGGCAGCGCAACGTAGGCTGCCACCGTTTCTTTTTCACTATATTGACGGCGGGGCATACAACGAGCACACGCTCAGGCGCAATACTGCCGATCTGGCAGATATCGCGCTGCGCCAGCGCATCCTGAAAAATATGTCTGACCTGAGTCTGGAGACGCAGTTGTTCGGTGAAAAGCTGGCGATGCCGGTGGTGCTCGCACCCGTTGGCCTGACCGGTATGTATGCCAGACGCGGCGAAGTACAGGCTGCTCGAGCGGCAGCACAGAAAGGGATTCCGTTTACCTTATCTACCGTTTCAGTCTGCCCGATTGAGGAAGTGGCTCCCGCCATCGATCGCCCGATGTGGTTCCAACTCTACGTGCTAAAAGATCGTGGTTTTATGCGTAATGCGCTGGAGCGTGCACAGGCGGCGGGGGTGAAGACGCTGGTATTTACCGTGGATATGCCGACTCCGGGTGCGCGCTATCGTGATGCGCATTCTGGCATGAGTGGTCCGAATGCGGCGACACGGCGTATTTTACAGGCGGTTACTCATCCACAGTGGGCGTGGGATGTCGGGCTGCATGGTAAGCCGCACGATTTGGGGAATGTTTCTGCCTATCGCGGCACGCCGACGACGCTGGAAAACTATATCGGCTGGCTGGCGGAGAATTTCGATCCCTCTATTTCGTGGCAGGATTTGGCGTGGATTCGCGAGTTGTGGAAAGGGCCGATGATCATCAAAGGTATCCTCGATCCAGAAGATGCCAAGGAAGCGGTGAGGTTCGGCGCAGACGGGATTGTGGTTTCCAATCATGGCGGTCGTCAGTTGGATGGCGTGCTGTCAACGGCACGTGCACTGCCAGCGATAGCCGACGCGGTGAAAGGCGATATCACCATTCTGGCGGATTCCGGTATTCGCACCGGTCTGGACGTGGTGCGCATGATTGCGCTGGGCGCGGATGGTGTGATGCTCGGACGTGCGTTTGTTTACGCACTGGCTGCGGCGGGTGAAGCGGGTGTGGTTAACTTGCTGAACCTGATCGAAAAAGAGATGCGAGTGGCGATGACGCTCACGGGTGCCAAATCCATTGCCGACATTACCGCCGATTCGTTGGTGCAGGCGACCCGGTAGCGATTGAATGGTCTGTAAGCGCTAATCAGGCGGTAGGAATCATCCTCTCGCCGCGTTTCCTGATGGCTTTTGATCCTTCCCCTAAACGTTATAACCTGTATGCAATAAGACTGTGTTGGGGATACGTGAATGGGCAGACGAACAATAGCCGTGGTGGATTACGATCCATATTGGGTGACGAATTACGCAACAGAGGCGAGAGCGCTAACGCAGGCGCTCGGCGCGGTTGCGGTGAGAGTGCATCACATCGGCAGTACGGCCGTACCAGAGCTACCCGCTAAACCGGTGATTGATATGTTGTTGGAAGTGGTTTCGCTGTCCGAGTTGGACAGGCTAGATTGCGCCATGATAGATTTGGGCTATCATCCGCGCGGCGAAAATGGCATGGCGGGACGCCGTTACTACACCAAGGGCGGCGAGGCGCGTACTCATCATCTTCACGCTTTTGTGGTGGGTGACGAGCATGTTCAGCGGCACCTGGCTTTTCGTGATTACCTGCGAGCTAATCCTTCCGTGTGTGCGGAATACGCGGCAGTAAAGCGTGCCGCGGCGCTGGCATGTGGCAACGATGCCGCAGTGTATAGTCAGTTAAAAAATGACTTTATTGCAACGCATGAGGCACGTGCATAGCCATTTCCTCAGCACTATGCGCTTTTTCCTGTATTGCAAACGTCCTACTTCGTTCTATATTTCGGGGATAGATTGAACGAAGGGGAAATCGTTGTGAATATTAAAGGGCTTACGAAGGGATTCTTCATCCTGATCCTATTTGCCGTCACACTGGCGTTTTTTGACATACTGGCGCCGTATTATTCCGCCATTTTATGGGCGGCAGTGTTGGCCATTATCTTCCATCCGCTGAAAAGCAAGATTCGGCAAAAATTGAACGATCGCAACGGCATCGCTTCGCTGCTGACCGTTCTGATTATCTTCCTGATCGTCTTCATTCCATTGGGGATCATTGTTTCCTCGCTGGTGGTTGAGATTAACGGGGTTTACACCCGATTGCAGGACAGTAATACCCAATTTCCGGTGGTGTTAGCGGAGCTGCTTCAGCATCTGCCCAAATGGGCACGCCATTTCCTGACGGAACACAATCTGGATAACGCTGCCAAAATACAGCAAGAGCTTTCTCAGGTGGCGCTGAAAGGGGGGCAATATTTGGCAGGGAGCGTGCTCCTGATCGGCAAAGGGACATTCACCTTCTTCATTGGCTTTGGGGTGATGCTCTACCTGCTCTTTTTCCTTCTGAAAGATGGTTCCTATCTGGTGAACCTGATTCTGGAATCGTTGCCGCTTTCCACCCACGTTAAACATCACCTGCTGGTGAAATTTGCTGCCGTATCGCGGGCGACGGTGAAAGGTACAGCCGTCGTGGCGATTGTGCAGGGAACGCTGGGCGGCATTGCGTTCTCTATCGCGGGGATAGAAGGTAGCTTGTTATGGGGCTCGCTGATGGCGTTCCTGTCGTTGATCCCCGCTGTGGGTTCGGCGATTATCTGGGTACCTGCCGCCGTCTTCCTGTTCGCTACAAATATGCTCTGGCAGGCCATCTTCATCGTCGCATTCTTTGTGCTGGTGATTGGGCTGGTGGATAACATTCTGCGTCCGCTGCTGGTGGGGAAAGACACAAAAATGCCGGATTACCTGATTCTGATCGCCACGCTGGGCGGCATGGAAATCTACGGTATTAACGGTTTTGTGATTGGTCCGCTCATTGCTGCGCTGTTCATCGCCTGCTGGAACATTCTGTCTGGCCGCGATAATCAGGAAAATATTGAAGGTATTGATGAAGACTTTATCGAAGAGGGTCGCCTGTATGCGAGTACAGTGAATCCAGAAGGCGCTGATGCGACGGCGAGTCAGCCTTTGGATAGCAAGACGGCAACGGAGCGAAGGGGGGAAAGCCAGGACGTGGAAAATAAGAAGGCAGAGTGATCCGCCTGCACTACGTCCAAATCCCTTGCCCTCAGGCGTGATCCACACGACGCCTGAGGGAGCTTTGGCGAAGAACGACAGGCCAATTCGCCAACAGCCCTCTCTTCAGGAGGGTTTAAGGTGAGGTAATACAACATAAATTCTCGAAGAAAAAACGGCGAAAAATAATCAGGACGTTCTGATTTTATAAAGGTAAGGGATGGTTATGTTTGGGAAAATTCTCCTGATAGGAATGGGTGCGTTATTACTTAGCGGATGTTCGGTTGCGACCTATAGTCATAAGCTGGAAGATGATCAGGGTGCTGAGCGCGTAGGGGTCACATTCGATAATCGCAATCTCGACTATATTCGTGTTTATCCGACGACCGATAGATGCATTAATATTGATGCGCCAGAAAATGGCTACACCAATAATGCATTTGGGTTCCAAACTAAGCTCAATAATAAAGAGCTCGGCTTCCCGGCTATTCCTGAAACGCCAACAATGATTCGTGAATTCTGGGTCAGCGCACAGCACAATATTGCAGTCAGAATGATTGCTGCGAATGGCGGATTTAGTACCGTGACTTTTAAGCCCGTGGTGGGGAATTACTATTATGTTACTGGTAAATTTGTTGATGCTTATTCGCCACGCCGCATTGAAGTCTACGAAGTGTTCAAGACGGAAAAAGGCTACTACGATCGCAGGCCAGTCAAAGATTTGATGCTGAAAAACTGCGGCCAGTTCTCTTCCAGAATGCAGAAGTTTTAATGAAATACTCGGCCAGACGTAAACTTGTCTGGCCGTCTTTACTGCGTTTACGTCAGTTGTTTTCCCGAGAACGTGCCGGCATACCAGGCATCCATCACTGATAGCAGATTTTTCACTTCTTCGACGGTCAGGCCGTAAGAATTTGCATTTTCATGAGGTTTAACGACGAGCAACGGAACATCGGCACGCGTGTGCAGATAATCGAACTGATATTCCACCTCCGTGTTGTAAAACAAACTTCCGCCAACGTTTCCGGCCTTACGTAGTTGCTTGATCTGTTTATCTTGTGCGTTCGGATTTTCTGCCCAGATCAGGAAGTCACGCAGCGGCTGCGTCTGGCGTGAAAAATCATCACGCGTGAAGCCGAAATAGGCATAGCGCTTTCCTACCACTAACGCAATTTTGCTCTTATCGTCAGTAATCCTGACGTTAAAAGATCGCTTATCCACAGTACAGTCACGAAACTGCGGTTTGTAATCACAGGCAGAAAGATTCTCGGCTTCATAGACTTCGTAAAGACGCAGCGTGGCGTATTTATCGAAGGTGGTTAACGCCTGGCAGCCTGTTAAGGCAAGAAGAATGAGGGGGAGAACGAGATAACGCATGTCGGTTTATTTTCCCTGTTTTGCCACGAGTGAAGATGCTCTGGAAATGGTGTGGAGAAGAGTGGTTCCCTATTAAAGCTTCGCTGTTTATTCGGAATCAGGCGGTTATGAAAACATTAGCGTTGGAAAAATTCAACGGTCAGGAAATCGTCAATGATTGGGCCACTGCTGTGGCCCTGCGATATATTAGAACGACGTCCAGTCCTGTGAATCATTCTTGGGTTTTGCTAAAGCCTGGTGGGCTAGCTTGCCTGCTGTTTCAAGGGCCAATTCTGGTGCCAAAGATCGCCGCCCTACCGTAGCCTGTGACGTCAGTTTAAAGGCACTGACCGTTTGCGTTAGCGTCGTGGCCTGAGATTGTAATGATAGTGCTGCCGCAGCCGACTCTTCTACCAGCGCGGCATTTTGCTGCGTGGTGGTATCAATTTGTCCAACGGCAATATTAATCTGGCTGATACCGTCGCTTTGTTCCTGACTTGCCTGAGAAATCTCGGCAATGATGGCATTGACGTCAGAGACATGGCCGGTCAGAGTATTCATCGTCGCTTCGGCAGAATCGACCAGTTGCATCCCTTCCTGTACCTTATTCACTGAATCATCAATCAATTCTTTGATCTCTTTCGCCGCTGTGGCACTGCGTTGTGCCAGAGAACGTACCTCGCTGGCGACGACCGCGAAACCGCGACCCTGTTCGCCCGCGCGTGCCGCCTCAACGGCGGCGTTCAGCGCCAGAATATTGGTCTGGAAGGCGATGCCGTCAATCACGCCGATAATTTCTGCCATTCGATGTGATGAATCGCGGATACCGCGCATTTTGTGCGTCACTGAGGCCATCACATCACTGCTGGTCTTGGCTGCCTCTGAGGACTGATGGGAAACCGCCGTTGCCTGACGTGTATTGTCTGCCGTATTTTTGATGGTAGAGGTGAGCTCTTCCATTGATGAGGCGGTTTGTTCCAGTGAACTGGCTTGCTCTTCAGTACGGGCTGACAAATCCTGATTACCGGCTGCGATCTGTGAGGCTGCTGTCGAAATGGCTTCCGACCCGTCGCGAACCTGGCTCACAATATAGCGCAGGCTGGTATTCATGTTATCCAACGCAGTTAATAGCTGGCCGGTTTCATCTTGACGATCGATAACGACTTGCGAGGTCAGATCGCCTTTCGCCACGCGTTCGGCGATGGTCAATGCCTCTTGGATGGGGTGGGTCACGCTACGTGTAATCAACCATGCAGCGATAGCACCGAGCAATGCGCCGATACCCATGAAAACCAGCAAGAATAAACGCGAGCTTCCAAAATCGGCGTCCATGACATGCAGCGTTCGCGTCATGCCATCATCTTTGTAATCAACGTAACGGAGGATTTGTGCGCTAAACTGACGTTGCGTATTATCCAAACGATCGTGGAACTCCGCCAGCGCCGCTTCACGGTCGCCTGCCGTCATCATAGTGATGATTTTATTGCCTGACGCGATGAAATCGTTTCTTATCAATAGCATGTCAGACATGATTTTGCTGAGATTGGGATCGTTAGTTGCCTGGGTGTCCTGATCGATCTTTTTTAATAAGACACCACCATTCTTGCGAATATCTTCTATAGTGTTGAGTACATCACGTAACTGTTTCTCGTCGGAAGCCAATAATAAACCTTCATAGGCAATCACGGTTTGATTAACTACATTGCGCAGGTTATTTGCATCAACGGTATCTGCATAGGTATCCGTAACAATCAGTTTGGCGCTTTGATTGAAATCGGACAGTTTCATTATTGATAAGATACCGACAGCGAACAGCATGGCAATTAGCCCTGTGAAGCCGATTCCCAGTCGATAACCAATACGCCAGTTAGCCACACTCATAATTCTTCCTTTATCTAGTTGATATTTATTAACGTTATATTTTTTGGATCACTAAATTGGTATTAAGCGTGGATGAATGGTGCTGTTAGCAGTGGTATATCATCATTTTTCGAGAACAGCACAAAATGATAAAACCATTTGTTAACAATGCGATAGACCATTTTATTCTCTGTATTAATATCATCGATTTTTACAATCGATGCACTAATCTGGTCACACCCTGATACCGCATGGATTATCGGCCAGTGAAATAAAATCTTCATTAAATTGATCGTTTATAGCATTTAAAAACAAACAATAAAAAGGTAAAACCTATCAATATAAAAATATTGATCGTTAAAATCAACTGAGAGGTGAAAATAGTAAATGAACGATTTATTAAAATAAGTAACGTAAAGTTTACAGTGTAAATAATATTATAGATGCCATTTTTATTTTGAAAAAAATGAAACGATTTCATTATGCTTCATATAAAAAATAATTTAATCAATAACAATTAAATTTCTAAAATAATAAGCATAAACTAACAACACTAGGCTGTATTTCTTCATTTTTAGCACGCTATGGAATTGGATAGTGCGATCTTATCCCGCCAGAATGGATGCGATTTTAAACTCGGTCTATCTCTCAAACGGCGGCATTCTGGAGGCAGGCACACGACGGTTAGCGTTGAAGAGAAACTAACGCCCATGCACCTGGGATAGGGCAGGAATTTATCTTGTATCGTGGTTACCACCAGCCAAAGTGGCTACCTAAGCCAACGATGACGGCGACAACGATAAAAACAACCGTTGGTTTACTCATTTTCACTCCATTTGGCGTTCTGTCAGGCTTAAAAGCGGTTAATTGGGCTGCGCGTGAGAATAAGACAAATAGCGAGAGTGGTCTACTGGCATTCATTGCGTAGGCAACTGTTTGGGAGGCCGTTCTGTAACGTTGAGGCTAAATAGCTTCGCCAAATAGTAGATCACTTGAAGGGAACTCAGTCCAAATTGAGCGATCTGATCAATCGCCAAACCAAACAAATCACCAACCGGACTGAGCGATGCCGATCATAGCAGCAATCCCTGATGAAGAACGACGACTAATGCGTAAAGAAGCCCAACAAACTCGCGATAAAAACCATTCCAGACGACTCATCGCCCTACTGATGCTGCATCGGGGAATGACCGTCACCGACGTCGCCAGACTGCTCTGTGCGGCTCGCTCTTCCGTCGGGAGATGGATAAATTGGTTTACTTTATACGGTGTTGAAGGGCTAAAGAGCCTCAAGCCCGGACGAACACCATGCTGGCCAGTCACGGATATCCTGCCTATTTTGCCGCTTCTGGTTCAGCGTTCTCCTCAGGACTTTGGCTGGCTGCGTTCTCGTTGGAGCACGGAGTTATTGGCACTTATTGTTAATCGGCTTTTTAATGTAGCGCTTCATCCTACCACGCTGCACCGCTACCTGAGACAGGCTGGTATTGTCTGGCGCAGAGCCGCGCCAACACTGAAAATCAAAGACCCGTATTATGAGGAAAAGCGACTCGCCATCGAACAGGCGGTCGTCCGGAAGCAGCCGACCCATCCGGTATTTTATCAGGATGAAGTGGATATCGACCTGAACCCGAAAATCGGCACGGACTGGATGCTCAAAGGGCAACAGAAACGAGTGACTACGCCGGGACATAACCAAAAGTATTATCTGGCAGGGGCACTGCATTCGGATACGGGACGAGTCCATTACGTCGGCGGCAGTAAAAAGAGTTCTGATTTATTTATCAATCTGTTAGAGATGTTACGGCGGACATATCGGCGAGCGAAAACCATTACGCTGGTCGTTGATAACTACATCATTCATAAAAGCCGCAAGGTGGAACGGTGGCTGGAAAAAAATACGAAGTTCCGGTTGTTGTTCCTGCCCACGTATTCGCCGTGGCTGAATCCAATCGAGTTGCTGTGGTTGTCGTTACACGAGACCATAACGCGTAACCATCAGTGCCGGTATATGTGGCAGTTACTGGAACAGGTAAAGCTATTTATGAATGCCGCTTCGCCGTTCCCCGGCAATCAGCATGGTCTGGCTAAAGTGGAGCAGTAATATGCGAAGCTATTTAGGCTATAGGGATATGTGCGTAGAATGATACGGTAAGAGAGAGGAAAACGTGCAGGTTATCTGAAAGTTGACCTTATTGAGGGAATACTGGCTCAGAACCTGATTTATGCCACAACGCTGTCAAGGTAGCGATTTTGCTTTTAATTTTTAACCGACAGGCGAAAAGAAAAGAGGAATTCGTAGAAGCCAGCGTAGCATTCTTTAAATTAGCCTTTTCTTAAAATTAATTCAATTAAAATTTGCCCACCCATCTGTTCCTTTTGGTATTAATTGAATATTGGTATTCACCTCGTCATGTTCAATTTCTATTACTGACAAGTATCCATTGGCTATATTGATGTTTTTCCAAACCTCGAAGTAAGGTGATAATTCAAGATAATTACCTATCCTGTCTGTTAGAAATGGATATAATTCACGAGAAGGTAAAATTAGTGTCCCACCAAGTAGAGACCCATTTAGCATTCCTAAACAAATTTTATTTAATGCTCTATGTGATGAAGAAATATTTCCGGTTTCCCATTCGACGGCGAAATAAGCGTAATTTTTAACAGAATATGTCGCATCAATTGGACCAGCATTTCTTTCAGAAGATATTTTTAATCTTTTCTCTAAGGTCCACCCTCTATCGTATAAGTAATCCATACACTCTTTTTTTATAGGTTTGACCCCATTTCCTTTGCGGATAGGATTAATAGAGAAGCGATCATTGCCGAGAGGCCACACTACTTTTAGGATTGCATCATGTATGTCATTTTTTATCTTTGCAACGACTTTTGAATTTGCAAAAACACCATTTTTAATTAGAGTTATTTCACTTTTTATCTTCATTAATTAGCTCCATAGTAAGTGTTAAAAATTCAGCCGGCGATATATTTAGACTTTTACTTAACATAATTATCGATGTCAGAGAGGGCTGTCTTTGCCCACGTTCCAACAATGATATGAATGTTCTATCGAGGTTGCTGTTTAGGCCTAACTGCTCTTGAGACAGACCAGAAGCCAATCTTTGTCTTTTTAATACAATGCCAAATGCCGTTTCTGGTGCCATGAAGGACTCTCCTTAATGCTTGATTATGTTGTGATATGATAAGTAGTTCCACAGACTATAGTCTGCAATGTTTCGCTTCTATCAAAAGTGGTATAATGGCAAAAACGCCACTAGCTAGGGGGATTGGATGTATTATAAAAATGGTCTTTTTTCAGCGATAGGTATTGATCCAGCTGATAAAAAGAAACTAAATGCATTCTGTAAAATCTCTGGGGTTCCGGTTGCAAGGTTGAAATATTATGATGAGGAAAACATTTACCCGTCAGGTAGTGATCTTATTAAAATTTGTACCGCATCGGGGTTGAATGATGTTTTATTAAAGCTAAAAATGGGGTTTGTTGATGCCTCATTAATGAATGTGTTACGAAGTAAATCAGATGAAATTTATTCTATAATTAATTCTGAGATTAAAGGTGATAACTTAGTTAATAATGTTAATTTCAACTTTCAAACGAAATTAGGTAAGTTATATCAAGGCGATTGCATTGAGTTTTTGAAAAGCGTCGATAGCGATAGCGTGGACATGATTTTTGCCGATCCACCTTTTAATTTGGATAAAATTTATCCGTCAGGTATGGATGATAATTTGAAGCACGATAAATATATCGGATGGTGTCAAGAATGGATTTATCAGTGCGTTCGAGTTTTAAAGCATGGGGGAAGTTTTTTTATTTGGAATCTGCCAAAATGGAATACTGAACTTTCTGCATATTTATCTGGAATGTTGACTTTTAGACATTGGATTGCTACGGATATAAAGTATAGTCTCCCTATTCAAAGTAAGCTATATCCCTCTCATTATTCAATGCTTTATTACATTAAAGGAAAGAAGCCGAATGTTTTCCATCCAGATAGATTGCCAATGCAGGTTTGTCCTAAATGTTATGGTGATTTAAAAGATTATGGTGGATATAAAGATAAAATGAACCCTAAAGGGGTGAATATGACTGATATTTGGTATGACATTCCACCTGTAAGGCATGCGAAATATAAAAGGCGAGAAGGCTCTAATGAACTTTCAATTAAATTATTAGATCGTGTAATTGAAATGTCTACGAATGAAGGTGATGTCATACTTGATCCATTTGGTGGTTCAGGAACAACATATATAGCTGCTGAAATAAAAAATAGAAAGTGGATTGGGTCAGAACTAGGCCCATTGGATGTAATCATAGATAGATTTAATAGGATTGATGAGGAAAGTAAAATCGTCGATAACTATCGTTCACAAATAAATAATTTATTTCCTGACAATATTAAAGCTAAAAGAAAGCAGAGAAAAATATGGACAGATGATGACTTTAATAAATAAAAATTGAAATTTTATTATTTTAATCGCAACTCTCGTGGTTTTTTATCACTGTACCCAAAGCGCTACGTAGTTCCTTTAATGGGTACACCCAAGTGTACACGATAACCATGCGCTTTGTTGCTCCTCTATGATAGCCCATGAAAACAAAAACGCCCTGAAAACAGGGCGTTATATGAGAACTTTAAGCGATAGGACAATCACTCGATTGAATCTGAATAATGAGTGTTAGTTTAAGTTGTTTGATTTTTAATGGTTTTATCTAATCTTGCTTTCGAGTAACTACACCCTTAAGTACAACGGAAACAGACGCTATACCTAATTGCTCAAAGTGTGGCGGCAATTCTTGCGTGCAAAAACCAAGTTAAGGTGTCTTATACATAACCCACGATATATGTAACAAGATTGTAATGGCAAAGTTGTAATGTCCGTTCTGGGGATTTTGATGACGGCTCAGGGAAATTTCTTCTGTAGAAACAACCAATGATTCTACTAATGGGTTTATGGACGATTACAACCAGCGTTTTGCTAAAGCTTCCCGACCTGACTTTGATGCCCATAGGCCGCTAGCGGCATTTTTCATTTGTTAGGAACCCCGTCGTGTGAAAGATCCATGACAGTACAGTATGAAAAAGTGTTCTATCTAATTGAAGAAAATGAATAAAATAGAAAGGCTATTGGTAAATATATCGAAGTCTTGCACTACCCTGATGGGCTAAAAGAACACCGGCTTAACGAGGCTGCTCTTCTATACCCCACTCATATCGTTCACAGGCAATACTTGCCGGTGGTGGCCCCTCACGGCGACACAGAAAACCAAGAGGAAAGAAATCCCAGCATTCGCTGTATGGTGACGATATGCTTGGGCATGGAAGACATTACAGGCACGTTCTGAGGAAATCTTAGGTACAAGTAAATATCTTCAATGATATGATATACAGAGAAAACTGCATGGAAACCATGGTAAAGTTCGGGTGTCACTGAACCCCGAACTGCTTCGAGGTATAATTACAAGCTGAAAATATCATCATAGTACAATGTACTGATGAAAGAATGGTTAAAGTTTAAAAAAGGAAGACATTTATGAAAAAGAGTTTATTTGAAGAGATTTTTATTTCAGAACAAGATGATGTCCATTTTCTTTCATCAGGACTGGAATCGGCGATGAATTTAAATAAAGGCGTTATCACTGACGAAATAATGGATAAGTTATTAACTTCGTTATCAAAGTATGATGCCGAAAAATTATATGGATTGAGCAAGGATGATATAGCTAGCGAGTTAGAAAAATTAGGTGTATCTGACAATGATTACAACCTATTTAAATTGGTTATCGGTTGTGAGGGCTACGACTACTCCAAAACATTAAAAATGTTAGATAACGGGATTCAGCAACAAAAGAAAGAAAAAGAGGAAAAGAAAGATAAAGAATAACGTAAACATCCCTTTTATATTATAAAAGGGATAAGGATTGAACTTGATGGTGGATTTAAGAAAAGAAATAGAAGAAAAACAAGATTTTTTAAATTCTGTATATCAGAATGCTTACTATGGTTATCAATCTGATAAATCAGTGCAAAAACTAGATTACTTAGATGAGAAAGCGAGGGAACTCTTACGTTATGTTGATACTATAGCGAGCGATTACAATACAGATGATGGTGAAAACTTAGTTGATTATCAATACGTTGTAGAGACATGCTTTGACACTTTACATTTTATAAAACGCCACTTTACTTATATGAAAAATGAAATTGGAAAAAACACAACAATAAGTAATACAGCTTATTCTGATCTAATGAGGCTGGCGTGTAAAATAAATGATAAAGGTAAAAAAAACGAGATAAAGAATTTCATTAACGAATTTAATGGATTGGGAATACCAACCTATGGGTTAAGGCGTATGACAATTAAAAACCAAAGAAAACTGACATTTAGCATATTAACGGTGATTGCTACTTTTATAATATTTATAATGGCACTGAGTGGTAATGATAATCTTATTTTCATGTATGGACTGGTTTTTAATGCTCTCTATATTATTTTGATAATGATGTTTTCATCTAGGGAGAAAATATTATTACTATCTCTTGTATTTTATGTCACTCTGCCAGTGACGATTTATTCACTACCATTTGATTCAACTATGTCATTTGATTTTGGTGTTATCAATGGTAGTTTTATTGGAGCAATAGGTGTATTTATTTTATTGATTTATAAGAACCCAATGATACAAATATTTGATTTTCTGAATAAAAGCAAATAACTGGTTCGCATAATGATGTTATGCTAAAGAGGCCGCTGCCGGATTTGATTTTCGCAGCAGCCTTTTCAACTTTGCTGGTATGGGTTGATGAAATCTGAACTTAGCCTTGACAGAGCTGAGTCTATGCCATGCTACGAATAGCAGTTTTGCCCAAAATGGGGCTGCAAAAGTTTTTTAGGGTGAAATCGGCCCAATAGGCTAATAATAATGAAAAATCGGGTTGACTATAGCTCAGAGATGTTGTTATTAGTATATTTGGAAGGGCAGGTTTTTCCTCTTACCTACGTAAGGGTGGCTCTAATAAAGAACAGCTTACTTTTTGGCTGTTGTTGGGCTTCGGCTCACTGATCCTACGGGATGTTCAACGGTTCTCAATAGTTCCTGTCCCTTCTTTCTTCAAACTAACAGGGGGATTTGTGCGGGATAATATTTGGTTTACTTACAAAGCTCGTATAAACGCACATCATCGTCTTGAATTGATGGAAAAACATTCGCAGTTTCTTCTTGTCTGGTATGCTATTTTGGGAGCGGTGCTTTCTGTTATAACAATACGTTATCCTAAAATTATTGGAGATAATACAGATATTTGGGCTGCTATTCTGTCTATTTTTTTACTCGGTGTGTCGCTAGTAGTATCTAATCTGGATTTCCGTGGACGAGCTATTGCAATGCGAAAAAATTATTTGGCTCTCCAGAAATTATATGCTGAAATTCCTCAAGAACACTCTCTCACGTCAGCTCAAATTGCAGCATATAATGATCTCTTGAGTGAGGTTGAGAACCATAAAGAAATCGACGATAAAATGGCGAGAGTTTCCTCCCATTTAACATTAACAACGCGAAACCCAACTATAGAAGAGATAAAAGAAGTTAGACGTTTTAAAATAGTGAGGATCACCATTATATCTCTATTGTATTTAACTCCTTTGATTCTGATGTGGATTAATTATGAATGCGGCGCGTAAGTTTAAAGGGAAATTTTCCATAAGGAATCTTAAATCTATTTATCAAAACAAAATAAAAAGTTCTGGTGCTATTGGTATAGATAGAGTCCGTCCATCGAGTTTAGAAAAAAAACTTAATGATGAACTGGAACTTATTTCAAAAAAAGTTAATGCTGGAATCTATAAATTCACAGCATACAAAGAAAAATTAATTTCAAAAGGTGCAAACTCTAATCCTAGACAAATTTCAATTCCCACTGCTAGAGATAGAATAACTCTAAGAGCATTATGTGAGTGCTTGTCAGATGTATTTCCCGAAGCGAGACTTAAGTTACCACATACCGTCATGGATTCTTTGAAGGAGGCATTGCACGAGAAAAAATTCACAGAATATGCCAAGATTGATCTTAAATCTTTTTACCCTTCAATTGAACACTCACTTATAGAACACGCGATAAAAAGCCGAATCAGGAAAAAAGAATTTAGATCGCTAATTATGTCGGCATTAGCTGTACCTACAGTTAATGAATTTAAGGGTAGTAAGCATTCCATGCCGAATACAAAAGGCGTCCCTCAAGGTTTAGCTATTTCTAATATCCTTGCCGAAATATCGCTTGGAAAGCTTGATAATGAATTGTCATCTGATCCTAATATATGGTTTAAAAGATATGTTGATGACATATTAATTTTAACTACTTCCGGTCAAGCAAGTATCGTAGCAGAAAATGTTATCAGAAAATTAGAATCAATAGAGCTTAAACCACATCCGCTCAACGAAGAAAACTCTAAATCAGTAGTGGGTGTGATAGGTACACCCTTTAGTTTTTTAGGGTATCAAATTATTGGTGAAGAACTTTTAATTAAAAGGGATAGTATTCTTCGTTTTGAGTCATCACTCGCAAAGATATTCACTGCCTATAGACACGCGCTTTCGCAGGCTAAAAATAAGCGGGATAAAGAAAAAGCAATCGCTTATTGTAAATGGAAACTCAATTTAAGAATTACAGGTTGTATTTTCGGTGGTAAACGTCTTGGTTGGGTTTCTTATTTTTCTCAGATTTCAAGCACCGCTCAATTACGAGCAGTTAACCATACTGTTACAAAGTTTATTAAGCGGTTTGGACTGGGTGATGATATCAAAGCAAAATCCTTGATAAAGACATTTTATGAAATAAATCGTGGAGTGGCATTTACATCAAGATATATCCCCAATTTTGACAATCTCACTATAGAACAGAAACGTGAAGTAGTTTCTATGTGGATTGGGAGAGAGGCAGCTAACAAATTGAGGGACTCTGAGGTGGAAAGGAAATTTAATTACAAGATAACATCCGCAGTTAAAGAGCTTGAAGAAGATATCTCGGGGATATCTTAAGTGAAATATTTTTAAGTAGCATAACCTTTTTTTATTACAGCCAATGTTTGTTTTTATAATGTAGCGTGACGTGGTAGCTATAGTGATTTCTATTTTTAATTACGGCAGTTACTGATGGGTGAAATTGAAATAGATAAATTGCTTTATTATGGTGGTTATCCTGGAAAAGGCTATGATTAATCATAGCCTTTTCCTAATTGAAATTTTTACGCTAAATAGATATGAAGTAATAGATTTTATCTTCTGGTTTGTGGATTTGTTCGATCTGACTCTTTGTTATGTAGAAAGAAAACAGACGATATGTTAAATATGCTGCTTAATCGTTCAACACAGAGCGACCACTGCTCCCAAATTGTATTCTTATTGAGTAGCTCAATTTCATGCTTAACGATTATGCCAATGACCTCACGGGGCAAACGTGAGTTCTGCATGTTTCGCACTATAGAGCGTTTCAATGCCGCTATGCTGGGTTCTGCTGGAATCGCGCGAATGTATCCCTTAGTTAGTAGCTCATATGCTAAATCGTCCGAGTAGACTTGAAGTCGTTCGAAAGGGTTTCCCATACTCAGAAGGTGAGCCAGCATCAGGGCATTACCTCTCTTGCTCGTAGGCGTGGCATTGGGTTGGTATCGGGACTCGATACGCAAGAATTGCCGATGCTCATTCAGATTGATATTAATGAATCTGGATTTCTCCCGAAATGTGAGTTGTTTGCTTCCATGAGCATCGATCTTCTCATAGCAAAGAATATATAAAATAGAACGTGAACTGCCGATCCTGACACTCGGTAAACTCTTTTTATTATTGCGATACGATGTTTTTCCTGCTCGTTCCAATCCCCATATATAGTTATCTAACTGACAACCATAAATATCGACAGCAACATCTATTCGTGTAATCCATGAGCGTGCCAATAGGTGATAAAATACTTCCCCTAATCGTTGATTCATCCACGATAGTAGATGATCGATCTTACTTGCAGTCAGATGTTGGGGGTGGAAATCTAAGCGTATACCTCCTGAGTTATGATTTATTGGTGAATAGTCAATTCGTAATAAAACTGGAGAGTTTTCTTTGATTCCCATGATTAATAGCGCGTTACGATAGGGTTTACCTTTTTTGTTTTTTATGTATCTCACTCTATATTTTTTATAGTTAAATTTTCTCATTTTTCTAAGTTTAGAATATACTCTCTTCTTCTCAGCTTTGTTGAGGAAGCAACTTACAATTGCAAGTCCATCAATTCGCATTTTTAATGAATGTCCAAAATTGTCCTTACCAATTCTCATAGAAGAACAAAAGTCGATATTGTGCTTATTTAATAGCATTGTTATTCCTTACGGCTAATAGCCATATATAGAATAGAGAACAATGACAGTTGATACTTACCCTAATAGGGTGTAAATGCTCCTAATGGCTATTGAAGCATGTTTAACTGATATATTCTCTATTCAGACATACTATGTGTGTGTATATAACGTGCTATTATTAGAGCAACGGTATATTAGTTATGGGAGGGTTAATTCGTATGTTCCTGCGCTAAAGGTACTTTCTGGCGACTCATAATCCATTGAAGTATTTCTTCCTCTCGCCATGCAATCGCACGAGAAGAATTACTTTGGTCATTTGTCCCACCTGTTAAGCGAACTGGTTCAGGGAAGTGGCCTGCTTTGATCTGGCGATACAGCGTTGCACGGGATATAGCGCACAATTCAAGAACCATTTTCATCTTGATCAAACGTGAAAAATTCATCTCAAAACCTGTTCGATTTGCGTATCGGATTGATACGAAGATTCTTTACAGTTTTCGATTTATACGTTTTTATACTGGTTTTTGTAAATCTGACGATCAGATTTTTTGTTGTTTAATACATTGATATTAAATGTTATTTTTTCTTAGATTGGGATTAAATTGTCTGATCGTCAGATTTATAAAAAATGATTTTAATCTGATCATCAGATCCAATCTTGACAATCGTGTATCGAACATTAATCTGATCGTCAGATCTGATATTTTTAACGCGTGGTTGGAATAAGAATGACGAAAAAAACAAAAGCAGAAAAAGCTAATGAATTAGTTGTTAGAAGAAAAAGGGATGTTGAATATCAAAATAAGCGTAAAGAGAAACTTGAAAAACTTGGCGAACATAGTATTACAATAAGATTGGATAATACCGATTATGAGTCGTTATCGGATATTTGCGAAATTTTAGGATATCAACGTCCAGAGGCAAAAAAACGTAACCTGATAGAAATTTACTCAGCTAGTTTGATTCACTTGCTTCGTATTGAAAGGGAATCATCGATTTACAAACCTAAATCACGAACAGCTAAAAAATTTTATCGGTTATATAAAATTGTGAATCATTTAAAACATGATAAAAATTACTCTGATAATGAAATCATAACAAAGATGACATCTGATAAAATGCTCACCCCCTTATCGGTGATTAAAGGCGGGAAAAATTCTTCGTGGAGTGAAAAAGCACTAAAAAGAGTGTTGGATAAAGAAAAGGTAATTGAGACGTTAAAGCAATTAGATCACGATTTTAAAAAACCTTTACCCATTAAGTCATCAGGAATAGCATAATATTCCTGTCTGAAATAACTCTTGATATTTATTACTGTTTGGTATATTCATCAAGAAGCATAATCAATATACGCCTCTGCTTATGTGTCAGCCGAGGCCAAATTTTTTCAAATCGGCTTTTCAGATCCGCATCCTTTACTGGTACATATTCGAGTTGTTTCTGTTTATGGCTATCTGGTTCCGTGAAACAATCAATGAAAAACCAGCTAATTGGTGTATCAAGTGTAATGGCGATATTTACCAGATGCGCCACGTTGATCTTGTTTGTTCCGCGCTCGTATCGCGATAGTTGTTGGTGAGATATATCAACGAGTTCTGCTAAATGCTGAGCTGTTATTCCCAGTTCTTTACGACGCATTTGAATGCGTTGGCCTACCTGTTTGTCTGCACTGTCCGAAGATAACTGAGCCATACGTACCACTCTTCACCTATAAAATGTCTATAGATGGAAGTTTGTGGTCATTTTGCTCTTGTATGAACATCATCTATGGATTATAAATGTATTTTGCGCATCTATAGCCATAGTGATGAAGGGAAGGGAGCAAGAGATTGGATACCTCGTAATCAGCCGCTTTTACGAGAGCAAAAGTTCATTTTGTTCCCGTAATAAGAGATCTTTTTGATAAGTCTATAACAAACTCTTAAACGAATAGCTTGTTTGGCATGGCTGATGAGAAAACAAGAAATATTGATTATCGAATCACGCAGTGATCAGGATATTTATGATGGCAGATGCGAAGGAGATACATTAAAACGTGTACTTCAACTACAGGGTGTTAATGCAAAAAGTATAGAGGTGATTAATGAGAAAATGTTTATTAAAGCTTTAAACATAGCCAAGCGAGAAAATATAAAATACATTCATATCAGTGCGCACGGTTTTGATGAAGGTTTTTCTCTTACTGACGGTGATATTGTTACGTGGCGTGATTTCGACCGTCTTGCATGGCCAATTTTACGAGGGAAGTGTATTTGTTTCTCAAGTTGCTCTGTTGGCAATGGAGTAGCAGAATTATTTACTCTGCATAAATCTTTCTGCAATGCAATTGTTGCTCCAACTAGAAATATTAGTTGGGGGGAAGGGTTGGTTGCATATTCTGCATTTTACCATCGAACACAATCACACGAAAAGTCATCTTCCCAGAATGTAAAAGTAATGAATCATATCGTTGGTGCAGGAACTTTTAAACTTATCGAGTCACCTTATATTTCACGAACCTATACGATTGGAGCCTTCATGAACAATATTTTATGAATAAATCGCGTGTTTTATTAAAGTTAACTTGTCGTTAAGATAAACGACAAATTAACTAGGTCTAGAGATTAACTATTTTTGAATGGGTGGATTATGAGCGAGAATCTTTCTGCTTCACAGAAAAAAATCAAGAATGAAATAGTTCTTAGAGCTATCGGGTATGGCGCTGGCATCGCATTATTAATTGCGGGTGCTGTTTATTTTATTTTTGCTATTGAACCTATGTTTGCGAGAATAGGTTTGTCCTTAATAGTATTTACGGCATCTTTTTTTATTGCAACTAAGGTTACTATTTATTTTCTCTCTGGTGATTATCAATGTGAGGCTTGCAATGCAACATATAGTATTGAGCTTCTTGATACAGAAGAGATATTTTTATCCGCTATACCTCGTAGTGCAATCAAAAATGGAGGTCGGGTAACATCAGGTGATCGTGAAGGTAAGCATATTGTAATACATGAAAATTGGACGGAAGAAAAATATGATGTCACCAGAAAATATCGTTGTGTTGTTTGTGGTGACGCATATCAGGAGCAAGGGGTGGAAACAAGGAAAACTAGTTTTTCAAGTACCAAAACATATCGGTAACCATCTGTTATATAAAAGATAAATTTTTTATTTTATAATGGAATTATGATGAAAAAGATAACGATAGCATTTATTTTAATCACGAGTGTATCTCTGGCACATGCTGGCGAATATGTTAAACGTAATGGTATTTTATCCCTTTCTCCGAGAGGTGAGATTGCTGAATTCAATATTAATGCTTCACATGGTGATACATCAATATGTGAAGTATATGGTGAAGCTATATCAATTGGGGCAGAGAAAGGGCTACGTAATCAATGGGTGTATTGATCCTACCCAGCATTAGTGGACACGCGACTAAGTGAGTAAACTCTCTACCAGAGGTAGCTCACATGACAAAATCCGTATCAACCAGTAAGAAGCCACGTAAGCAACATACGCCTGAATTTCGTAACGAAGCCCTGAGGCTTGCAGAACGCATCGGTGTTGCCGCCGCTGCTCGTGAACTCAGTCTGCACGAATCCCAGCTCTATAACTGGCGTAGCAAGCAACAGAGCCAGACAACTACCTCTGAGCGAGAGAGTGAACAGGCTGCAGAGATTGCCCGCCTCAAGCGCCAACTGGCAGAGAGAGACGAGGAACTGGCCATTCTCCAAAAGGCCGCGACATACTTCGCGAAGCGCCTGAAATGAAGTATGTCTTTATTGAAAAGCATCAGGCTGAGTTCAGCATTAAAGCGATGTGTCGGGTGCTTCGGGTTGCCCGCAGCGGTTGGTATGTCTGGTGTTGTCGCCGCCATCAGGTTAACTCGCGTCAGCGGTTTCGGCTCACTTGTGATGAAGCGGTCCGTAAAGCCTTCGCTGAGGCAAAACAGCGCTATGGTGCGCCACGCCTTGCTGATGAGTTGCCTGAGTACAACATTAAAACCATCGCAGCCAGTCTGCGTCGTCAGGGGTTACGGGCGAAAGCCAGCCGTAAATTCAGTCCGGTCAGCTACCGTGAACATGGCCTGCCGGTATCGGAAAACCTGCTGAAGCAGAACTTTATCGCCAGCAGCCCGAACCAGAAGTGGGCAGGTGATATCACGTATCTTCGCACGGATGAAGGCTGGCTCTATCTGGCTGTTGTGATTGACCTGTGGTCACGGGCGGTAATTGGCTGGTCGATGTCATCCCGGATGACGGCACAACTGGCTTGTGATGCGTTACAGATGGCGCTCTGGAGACGTAAACGCCCAGAGAATGTCATTGTTCATACAGATAGAGGCGGGCAGTATTGTTCAGCGGATTATCAGGCATTGCTGAAACGACATAGGCTACATGGCAGCATGAGCGCAAAGGGTTGTTGCTACGATAACGCCTGTGTGGAAAGCTTTTTCCATTCACTGAAAGTGGAATGCATACACGGGGAACGCTTTAGTAGCAGGGAAATGATGCGCTCAACGGTATTTAATTATATTGAGTGCGATTACAATCGCTGGCGCCGTCACAGTGCCTGTGGCGGTCTCAGCCCGGAACAATTTGAAAACCAGAACCTCGCTTAGGGCTGTGTCCACATTACGTGGGTAGGATCATATAGCGATAAAGAAAGTATGTGCGCAGTAGTTATCAGTGAACAACAAAATGGCACTATACAGGTTATTACTGACAAATGTGACAACTACTGCGGCGTATCAGCTATAGGTGCTATGGATGGGAAATACAAGAAGAAGTAATTAGTTTGGGAATGCCAATTTCCAACCTGAAATAGTTCAGGTTGGAAATAAGGGGTTTAAAATAGAGGAAAACTTACGCAATATCCTTTCTTAATGGCGTTACGTTATAATTTTCACCTTTTTCTAAAGACAAGAGTAAATTAATCCATAGCTCTAATGCTGCTTTACGTTCATCAAAATATTGGTAACGATTATAAATACCTTCAACGCCCTTGATACGGTGATTTAAGCAACGTTCAGCAACTATGGGATCTATTCCCAGCGCGGCCAGATGTGAGCGTGCTGTACGCCGGAAATCATGAATAGTGAAGTTAGGGACGTTAGGCATGTTAGCTTTAATTTTTCCTAACGCTACAGATAATGTACTTTCCTGAATATGGGGGATCATTCGATGCTGCATTTTTCTGGCCGGAAGAACCCACTTACTATTACATGACATACAATGAAGTTCCTGTAGCCATTCAAGCGCAGGAGCAGGAATAGGGATATCGATCGCATCGCCGTTTTTTACCCGTTCAGCAGGCAGATGCCAGATGGCATTTTTAAAGTCGAATTCTTCCCACGCAGCGCCGCAAAACTCCATTTTTCGGCAGCAGAAAACCAGAATAAGTTTCATGGTTAACTCATTTTGACGTGAGAAACCCTTTGTCTTTGGCATGGTCTGGAAGAACTGCACGAGTTCTTCACGACTGAGCCAGCGCTCCCGGCTTTGTTCCTGTCCACCAGCATCAGCGATTTCAAAAGCGCCAGTAGGATTCGTTTCCAACATATGCCGTTTTATGCCGTAATCGAATATGCGGCGAGTCCATCTCAACACATCGTTAGCGATTGTCGGTGCACCACGCTGAACGATTTTTTGCAGCATGTCATCAATATGGAAGGGACGAACATCTTCTATTCTGAGGTGCCCGATATTAGGGTTGATGTCCTTGTCTATGCGACGGCGCAGAATGTCCGGATGCTTCCAGCGGGTCAGGATCTGGCGTTCAAAGTATTCGGCGGCTAACTCTGAAACACGTAATGCGTGTTTTTCTTCCTCCATTTTCTTCAACGCGTCTGCTTTGCGTTCTTGCTTCTCTCCCGCTACGTCATGGCCCAGAGCGACACGAGCGGAAAGCTCTTTAGCGATTTCCCGCGCTTTGGCAAGTGAAATGCTGGAGTAGTAGCCAATGAGCATCACTCTGGCTTTACCCGCCATTTTGTAACGAAAGCGCCAGAATGGGGCGCTATATGTCTCTGGAAAACAGATATATAGCCCATTTCCATCGGAGCGTCCCGCGAAATTTTCTTTGTTTTTTATCCATGTACGAATCTGTATGTCTGTCAATTTGCTCATATGTCACTCGTTACCAGATGGGGTGTACTTAAAGTGGTGTGCATAAAACCGAGTAAGTACACCTTTAAGTACACCTAAAACATGCGCTGTAGTGATACGATATGAGACTATATAAAACAAAAAAAGCCATTTTTTACAATGGCTTTTTTAGGCGGTGAGATGCGATGAGACTCTATGAGATCGCGTGAAACACTACTCGATATTCTGAATCTGTTCCCGCATTTGCTCGATCAGTACTTTCAACTCAATGGCTGAAGCGGTGACGTCAGCGTTGATGGATTTCGAGGCCAGTGTGTTCGATTCGCGGTTGAATTCCTGCATCATGAAATCGAGGCGGCGGCCGACGGCTTCTTCTTTTTTCAGGATTTTGTAGGTTTCTTTGACGTGAGCGTCGAGGCGGTCGAGTTCTTCAGCGACGTCGACGCGCTGCGCCATCAGTACCAGTTCCTGTTCCAGACGGTTGTTTTCCAGCTGTACCTGTGCATCTTCCAGCTTGCTTTGCAGGCGTTCGCGCTGCCATAGCAGGATGTTCGGCATCTGGGCGCGGACTTTGACGACTTCGGCGCTGACGCCTGCCAGACGTTGTTCAATCAAGGCTTTCAGCGCGTTACCTTCGCTTTCACGGGCGGCGATAAAGTCATCCAGTGCACCTTCCAGTGCCTTCAGCAGTTCGGCGCTGATGGCGTCCAGATCCTGCTCTTCTGCCGACATCACGCCCGGCCAGCGCAAAATATCAACCGGATTGATTTCCCCTTCGTCGCTCTGCATTTTGACCCAGTTGGCGGCATTAACCAGCTGCTTTGCCAGCTTTTCGTTCAGGATCAGTGCACTTTGCGCACTCGGGTCGAGCTCAAAACGCAGGTTACATTCGATTTTTCCACGGGTTAAACGGGCGCGGATGCGCTCACGGGCGACGGGTTCGAGGCTGCGGAATTGCTCCGGTAAACGAAGATAGGTTTCCAGATAGCGCTGGTTAACGGAACGCAGTTCCCAGGCTGCGCTTCCCCAGTTGCCCTTGATTTCTCGGCGGGCGTAAGCGGTCATGCTGCGAATCATTGGTGCATACCTGTAAAGCAAATGATGAGAAGGATTATAGCGTTGAGTCCCACACAGGGGATAGGAAAAACCGTCCGTGGCGTGGCGTCTGTCGCGAATCAGGCGGCGTAAAGCAGAGTCTCGTGCTGTCTGGCGATGTCGCGACAGCGGTTTTTCATCATCTGTTTCAGTTGCAGTGTCGCCTGCGATTGCGGGTTGTCACGGCGGCTGATCAGCGTGACTTCAAAAGGCAGCGGCTGGTCAATCGGGACGATTTTTAGCTGGTCGGCATAGCGGCAGGCGGTGAAGAGATCGACGATGCCCGCGCCACCGCCTGCCAAAACCATATCGGCAATCACCGAGTAGGTTTTGATGTAGAGCGACGCCGTCGGCTGTAGCGCCTTGTCGCGTAGCGCACGGTGTACCACCTGACCGAGCGGATCTTGATGTTGCATCATTAGCAGGTTGTTGTTGCACAACCATTCCAGCGATACTGGGCCGTTCACCGGGCTATCTTTCGGTAACAGGGCGACCATCGTGGATTGGAATAGCGGTTCTGCCAGCAGCTCGGATGGCACCTGTTGGCCAAAGATCAGCGCAAAATCGAGCTGGTTTTGCAGGATGTTTTGGCACAGCGTGCTGAAATGTTCGGTCACCAATTCGACATTAACCGACGCCGCCTGCTTATGAAATTCCACTAGCGTTGGCGCGACGACCATCTGCCCGAACGCATGCGCCGCGCCCAGTCGTACAGAGTGGGCTTTGCTGGTTTTGATTTGTTCGGTGAGTGAACTGATGCTTTGCAGATGGCTGAAGAGTTCCTGTACTTTCGGGATCAGGCGTAGCCCTTCTTCGGTGGCGACCATCCCCTGAGTTCGACGTTCAAACAGAGAAAAACCGAGCTGTTGTTCTGCGTGATTCAGTACCCGGCTGACGTTGGGCTGCGAGACGTTGAGCAACCGGGCGGCGCCGCTGATGGTGCCTGCCTGAACAATGGCCTGGAAGATTTCAATATGGCGTAATCGCATGAGTGCAGGCTCCGGCTGACGTTTTCTAATGAACGTCGTATGAGTAATAACCAAAAAGTCTGCAATTATTACGCCAGATTATAAGGCCACGATGAATGGTCGATAGATAAGCGATGAGGACGCTTTATGCACTATTTTGATGCCCAATAATGGTGCGACTGCACCGATATTGGGCGTTTTGGTTCTGTTTCGGCGTGCTGATAGTTTAACGATAGATATCGGCGACGGGGGTTTCTCCCACGTAACCATAGCCGCGGTACATCCCTTCGCTGTTGAACGGCAGGGCGATGTTGCCCGCCTTGTCGACGGCAATCAGCCCGCCGCTGCCGTCCATCTGCACCAGTTTCTCCATCACCACACGATCGGTGGCCTGCTGTAGCGTCAGTCCGGCGTATTCCATCAGCGCAGAGACATCATAAGCCGCGACGGCGCGCATAAAGACTTCGCCTGTGCCGGTGCAGGAAACCGCGACCGTCTGGTTATTGGCGTAGCAGCCCGCGCCGATGATAGGGCTATCGCCCACACGACCGGCCTGTTTATTGGTCATGCCGCCCGTCGAGGTGGCTGCCGCAAGATTCCCCGCGCTGTCGAGTGCGACCGCGCCTACGGTGCCGAACTTACGGTCGGGATCGATAGGGTCGCTCTGGCCGTCATGGTCGAGGATGACACGGCCTGAGCCGGCCTGCGCGTTATGTAACTGCTGGCGGCGTTCGTCGGTGGAGAAAAATGCAGGATCAACCCTTTCCAGCCCGTGTTGTTCTGCAAAGGCTTCCGCGCCGTCGGCGGTAAACATCACATGCGGACTGGCTTCGAGAACGGTACGCGCTGCCAGAATCGGGTTACGGATATGGCTGACGCAACTGACCGCACCCGCATCCAGCGAGCGTCCGTCCATGATACTGGCGTCCAGTTCGTGGGTTTCTGCGTGGGTGAAGACTGAACCATGTCCAGCATTGAACAACGGGCATTCTTCCAGCAGACGGACAGCTTCCGTTACGGCATCTAGCGCAGTGCCATTTTCAGCCAAAATGCGTTGTCCACTGGCGACAATCTCGGACAGCGCGGCCAGATAGCGTTGCTCTTTTTCAGCGCTCATGGCCGAGCGGGTCAGCGCGCCTGCGCCACCGTGGATCACAATCACGGGTTTCGTCATGCGATAAATTCTCTTTTTAATCGGTTTTCGCCCCAGAAGGTCGGGGCGGAGAGACCGGAATCAGTTTTGCGTTGTCGCCAGATAGGAAAATGCACCCAGCAGACTGGTGATTTCGCGCATGCTCTGCGCCGTATAACCTACGGTTATGGCATCCAAACGTTCAATGTTCGGCAGCAGACAGAATAGATCGGCCAGCACCGGTTTTGCCACCATCAGTTCGAGACGGTAAGGTGCCTGAATCCGCGAATTTAAGGTACGGTGTGCTTTTTCCACCGCGGCCTTGGCTGCGTCACGAATCACCTGACGCGCCTGTTCGGTGCTGAGGGATTCCGCCGCGTGCTGTGAGATAGCGCGTTTGACGCAGGCGTAGTCGGTGGCAGGGTAGTAGCGGGCGACCCAGCTCTGGAGCGTGTCGTCGCCACTGACCAACCAGAGTGGCGTCTTCTGTTCCACCCCGGCGGCAGCGTAGATATCGCTCTCGCCCATGATTTCACCGTTGATGCGCACGCGGTAGAAGGCGCGGCCGTTGATGGTGTGCGATAACACGCCAAATTCGCCCGCGGCGCTGTGGTAGCCGATGAACATCAGACCATCGTACTGCTGCTGCTCCAATCCTTCGACCATGGAGTAGCCGCGCGGTTTGCCCTGTACCAGCCGGGCGCGGGCGTCGATATTCTCCGCACGTAGGTTAACCATTGCGGCATGGCTGTCGGCGACCACCACTTCTGTTGCGCCACCCGCGAACGCGCCGTCGATGGCGGCATTCACTTCTTGTTCCATCAGGCCGCGTGCCAGCTGGTATTCCGCAGTGCCGGGGCTGCACTGCTCTGGGCGCATGACGCCTGCGATCCCTTCAATATCGGCGGAGATAAAAATTTTCATAATTAATTTCCTACGGGAGAATGTCCTACGGAAGAGAGAGCTGCGGCTAGCTTATCCAACGCCTGTGGCAGCGTTGGGCGATGATGGCCGCGAAAACCGGTCACGGCGTCTGCCTGAAGCATGGCGTCGAGCACCGCGTGTTCGGTGGCGTCGGCGGCGGCGCTTAACAATGATTCAAGCTGAGCATCCTCCGGCGGCTGTGGCTGTGGGCAGGTGGAGAATGCCACGGCGATATCGCCGGAACCGTGTCCCCAGTAGCTGCCGAGCCGACCTAATCCTGCGCCAGCGCGTTTGGCAATGCGTTTGAGCTGGCGGGCGTCGAGCGGGGCATCCGTCGCCATAATAATGATGATCGATCCGGCATCCTGCTGTGGCGCGAGACCCGGTAGAATGGGGGCGATGGCATCTCCCATCTGTACACCGTCCAGCGTCAGCGCGGAAAGTGTGCCGAAGTTTGCCAGCACCAGCACGCCGAGCGTGGCGTTTAATTCGGGAATCAGGCGAGATGCCGTGCCGATGCCGCCTTTCAGGCTAAAGCAACTCATGCCACGTCCGGCACCGACGCTGCCGCGTGCAAAGCGGTCTGTTGCACTGTCCAGCGCCTGCCGCGCCATAGGTTCCGTCACGGCCAGCGCCTGAATGTCGTTCAGCCAACCGTCGTTGCACTCCAGTGCCAGCGGATTCACCGTCGGCAGCGTGCGACCTAGTTCAGGGTTGCGGGAAATCGCGTCACGCACAAGCGTGGTAAACAGCGTGCCGGTTGCCAGTGTATTGCTGAGAAGAATAGGCGTTTGCAGTTGCCCCAATTCCTCAATCTGCACCAGCCCGACGGGTTTAGCGAAGCCGTTTAGCACCGCCGCGCCGCAGGGTAGAGGTTGGGTAAACAGGTTTTCACCGGGCGGCACAATCGCCGTGACGCCGGTTTGCACTTCGCCTGCCGCCAGCGTGCAGTGGCCGACGCGCACGCCTGCCACATCGCTAATGCTGTTATGCGGCCCGCTGGCCGAGCGCGGCGTACCCAGTTGCCGCGTCGTCTTCCAGCGTTGTAGCAACAGCGCCTGCTGCTGCTGGTGATAGTCGTTCATCGGATGATCGCCGTGCATCGCCTTCCTCAGCTTTTCAGTTTGGGGTCGAGCGTATCACGCAGCGCATCCCCGAGCAGGTTAAACGCCAGCACGGTGAAGAAAATCGCCAGACCGGGGAACACGCTGACGTGCCACGCGCCCGCCATCATCAGGCTACGGCTCATCGCCAGAATATTGCCCCATTCTGGTACGTCCGGCTCCGGGCCAAGGCCGATGAAGCTCAGCCCTGCCGCGGTCAGGATGCTGGTGCCGATACGCATGGTGAAATAGACGATCACGTTAGGCAGCGTGCCGGGCAGGATGTGGCGCATCAGCACGACGCGATCCGGCGCACCGGCGCAGCGCACGGCTTCCACATAAGCTGCCTGTTTCAGCGACAGCGTGGAGGCTCGCACGATGCGGGCGAAGACGGGTACGCTGAAGACGGCGACAGCGATAATCACGTTATTCAGACCTGGGCCGAGGATCGCAACGACTGCAATCGCCAGCAGCATGCCGGGGAAGGCGAACAGCACGTCGGAACCGCGCATGATCAGCGTATCCACCCAGCGGCCGTAGTACCCCGCCAGCAGGCCGAGCACGATACCGACCAGCATGCCGAGCGTGACGGAGAAAATACCGATGTATAACGAGATGCGTGCGCCGTAAATGATACGGCTCATCACATCGCGTCCAAGGTCGTCGGTACCCATCCAGTGCGCCGCCGAAGGCGGTGAAGCCAGCGCCATCCAGTCGGGCTCCATCGGGTTCCACGGTGCCAGCCAAGGGGCGAAAATCGCGACCAGTACCAGCAGCAGGACGAAGCCGCTGGACACCAGCGCCATCGGGTTACGGATAAAGACCTGAACGAAATCGCGCCACGGCGAACGTATCGTCTCTTCATCAAGCGTGGCAGCGGCCACGACGGGTTCGGAAGGCAGGTTCATCGTGTCTCCTAACGTAGGCGAATCGCCGGATTGACCACCGCGTACAGCAGGTCCACCAACAGGTTAATGACAATAAATTCAAATACGAACAGCATCACCAGCGCTTGAATGACCGGCTGATCCTGCGTTTTGATCGATTCAATCAACAGCCAACCCAGTCCCGGCCAGCTAAATACGCTCTCCACCACGATGGAGCCACCGAGCAGGAAGCCGAATTGCAGCCCGAGCATGGTGATAACAGGGATCAGCGCGTTCCGCATCACATGCTTCCAGGTGACCAGCCGATTGCGTAGCCCCTTAGAGCGCGCGGTGCGCACGTAATCTTCCTGTGCGACTTCCAGAAACGCGGAGCGGGTAAAACGCGCCATCACGGCGGCGACCGATGCCCCGAGCGTCAGCGCCGGCAGAATGATGTCGCTGGGCTGATTAAAGCCGCTGACGGAGAAGACGCCGAACGGCATGGCCACAAATTGGATTAGCAACAGGCCGAGCCAGAACGGCGGCATGGAAATCCCACCGACGGCGAAGCTCATCAGCGTCCAATCCTGCCATTTTCCCCGCTTGAGCGCGGATACCACGCCGATCAGCAGGCCGAGCAGCACCGACCAGACGAAACCTGCCAGCGCCAGCCACATGGTTGGCATGAAGCTCTTGCTGATGACATCGATGACGGGCTGCTGCGTGCGGTATGTCACACCCAGATCGCCGCTGAACAGGCCGCCGAGCCAGTGGACATACTGCTGCGGTAGCGGGTCATTCAACCCTAACTGCTGACGGGCGGCTTCCACCGCCTCAATGGTTGCGTCAGCACCGGCGTAAATCCGTGCCGGGTCACCCGGCAGCAGTTTGATAAAACCGAACACTAACAGGGAGACCACCAGCAGAACCGGGATCATTTCCAGCAAACGTCGGACGATATAAGCAAACATGGCGTTCTCCCTGACCGATTACTTAAATTCAGCCTGATCGAAGATCAGCGAGCCATCTGCCAGCATGTACACGCCGTCGAGGTTCTTGGTTTTACCGACAACGTTGTCCGGCGAGCCCAGGAAGACCACAGGTGCATCCTGCCAAATCTGGCGCTGTGCATCAGCGTAAGCGGCAGCACGTTTGTCTGCATCGGCCGTCGCTAACCCAGCAGTAATCGCTTTATCTGTGACCGGATTGCTGTAGTAGGAGACGTTGTAAGCAACCGGCACCCAGGATTCTGTAGCAAACAGTGGACGCAGCGCCCAGTCAGCATCACCGGTAGACGGAGACCAGCCGTTGTAGAACAGGTCAAATTCGGCATCTTTCGGATCTTTTACGCCGAACAGCTTGGCGTTACGCATCCCGGAATCCATCGGGGTGACGGTGACTTTGACACCAACCTGCTCTAACTGCTGTTTGAAGAACTGTGCACTGCGGATGTAGTCGGTGCGGTTCGTCGTCCACAGTTTCAGGCTCAGACCGTTGGCGTAGCCCGCCTCTTTCAGCAGCGCCTTGGCTTTTTCTGGGTTGTAGGTGTAGTTCGGCGAGGTCTGGCGTGCGAAGAACTGCACGTCTGGAGCCATCGCGGAGGAAGCCGGAACGCCCATGCCAGCAAAGCCCACTTTCAGCCAGATGTCGCGGTTGATAGCGTAGTTGAGCGCCTGACGTACGCGGATATCGTTCAGCGGCGGACGCAGGTTATTCATCGCCAGCCAGAACTGATAAATACTTGGGTCGCGCTGAATCGCCAGCTTGCTGTCGTTTTGTACGGTACCGATCAGGTCGGAAGGCAGCGGATAGACCGCATCAACCTGGCCCGATTTCAGTGAGGCTACGCGGGTGGAATCTTCCGGCGTTGGGTAGAAGGTCACGCTGTCGACTTTCGGCCAGCCTTTCTGCCAGTAGTTGTCGAATTTCACCAGCTTCACGTCTTTACCCTGCTGCCATTCGGTGAACTTGAACGGACCCGTCCCGACCGGATGTACGCGCAGCTGTGCTTCGTCTGGATATTTCTTCAGCGCTTCCGGGCTGTGCATCACGGCCGACGGGTGCGCCAGCGTGTTCACAAAGGCACCGAAGGATTTGTTCAGTTCAATTTTGACCTGTGTTGGCGACAGCACGGTGACGGTTTGCACCATGTTAAACAAGCTGTTGCGCTTTAAGCCTTTGCTCTGATCCGCCAGACGGTCGAGGTTGGCTTTAACGGCATCAGCGTTGAATGGCGCGCCGTCCTGGAAGGTGATGCCTTCACGCAGCGTAACGACAAACTCGGTGGCGGTATCGTTGCTGGTGTAACCCGTCGCCAGACGCGGTACCAGCTTCATTTTGTTATCGAACTGGAACAGACGCTCGAAGATGCCGCTCTGAATGGAGTAGCTCAGCGTGTCCGACGTATCGTGCGGGTCGAGCCCGGTGATATCGGCATAGATGGAAATACGAAGGTCTTGCGCCTGGGCAACAGCAGCCAGACACAGTGAGAGCCCGAGGGCAACGGCGGAGCGGCGAACGAATGGCTTCATGGTTATCTCTCCTGGTCAGCAATGAACGTGTGTTGTGTTTATGAATGTGTCGTGTTTTTTTACTATTTTTTATAGCTACATCGTATTTCAGGCTGCCGATTCGTTGTCGGCGACCCAGTGCTGCGGCGCAACCTCTCGGTAGCGCGTTTTGGCGACGGCCTCACCTGCTTTACGCAAGGGGGAGGGGATTTCGCTGTCGTCAAACTGGCGTGTGCCGCGACGGGTTGGATCGGCAATCGGGACCGAGGCCAACAGGCGGCGGGTATATGGATGTTGCGGATCGTTAAACACCGACTGACGCGGGCCGATCTCTACAATTTGGCCGAGGTACATCACCGCGACGCGGTTAGCGATACGCTCAACCACCGCCATATCGTGCGAGATGAAAATCCATGACACGCCGGTTTTCTTCTGGAGGTCCATCATCAGATTGACGACCTGCGCCTGAATTGACACATCGAGCGCCGAGACGGCTTCGTCAGCAATGATGACCTGCGGCTGCAACGCCATCGCACGGGCGATCGCGATACGCTGGCGCTGTCCGCCGGAAAATTCGTGTGGGTAACGACGTGCGTGCTCAGGCAGCAGACCGACACTTCTGAGCAGCGCCTGCACCTGCGGTGTCGCCTCTTCCAGTGATTTCACCAGACCGTGTAGCAGCAGCGGTTCGGCGATGGTGAAACCGACCGTCAGACGTGGATTGAGCGAGGCATACGGGTCTTGAAACACCATTTGCATTTCCCGGCGCAGCGGCTGGAAATCACGCTCTTTCATCTGGGATATTTCGTTGCCCTGAAAGTGAATGCTTTCGGCCTCGCTCTGAACCAGACGCAGTAAGGCACGTCCGGTAGTCGATTTACCACAGCCGCTTTCACCGACGATTGCCAACGTTTCGCCCGGCCAGACGTTGAAATCGATCTGCTCTACCGCGTGAACGTGGTGGGTCACTGTAGATAAAATCCCGCTGCGTATGGGGTAATAGACGCGCAGCCCGCGAATATCTAACAGCGGCTCGGCATCATAGCGGGCGGTGACTTGTTCAATATTGTTTGGGTCGGTAGCCTGTCCCAACAGTGGGAAACGTTTCGGCCACAGGCTATCGCGCATGTCGCCCAGTTTCGGTACGGCGGCCAGCAGCGATTGGGTGTACGGGTGCTGCGGTGCAGCGAAAATCTGTTCGACAGTGCCTTGCTCTACGATTTCGCCGCGATACATCACTACGACGCGGTCAGCGATTTCTGCGACGACGCCCATATCGTGGGTAATAAACAATACCGCCATGTCGCTCTGTTGTTGCAGGTCGCGCAGGATTTGCAGAATGCGCGCCTGCACGGTGACATCCAACGCGGTGGTCGGTTCATCGGCAATCAGCAGTTGTGGGTCGCAGGCCAGCGCCTGTGCGATCATCACACGCTGGCGCATTCCGCCTGATAGCGAATGCGGGTAGCTTTTCATCACGCGATCGACGTCTGCAATGCGCACCTTGCGCAGTAGCTCACGGGCTTTTTTGTCTGCACTGGCGGCATCACAGATTTTGTGATCAAGCAGGGCTTCGGTAAGCTGATCGCCGACTTTCAGCACCGGATTGAGTGAGGTCATCGGTTCCTGAAAAATCATGGCGAGATCGCGACCGCGCAGCTTACGGCGTGCTTCTGCTTTCATGCTTAACAGGTCGTGTTGTTGACCGTCGCGCGTAGTAAAACGGAGCGCGCCACGTTCGATGTTGGCAGAATCTGCCAGCAACCCCATCACGGTGAGTGATGTCACTGATTTGCCTGAACCACTTTCGCCCACCACGGCGACCACTTCCCCTTTATTGACGGTAAAGGAAATGCCTTTTAGTGCCTGATGCGTGCCGGAACGGCCGCTAAAGCTAACGTTCAGATCGTCGATTTCCAGTACAGGTCTGGGGGCGTTACCGGGTGCTGTGGCGGCACCCGCGTGCATGATATCCGTCATGGTCACTCCGGTTGAGGGTTTTAGGGTTGCTTCGGTTGAGAGCGTCATAGCCAGATTCGGCCAAGGTTATAGGTCAGATAAGGCGAGCTGTCGGCTGCCAGCCAGATAGGGCCATCAAGATCGACATGTTCGGCATCTGCCGCGATCGGCAAAGCGGCTTCCATTGCCATTGATGAACCCAGCATGCAGCCGACCATAATGCGCAGGCCGTGGAATCTCGCCTCACGTACCATTGCCAGCGCCTCGGTCAGTCCGCCACACTTGTCCAGCTTGATGTTGATCATGTCATAACGACGGCGCAGCCCGATGATGTCACCGCTGTCGCGGCAGCTTTCATCTGCGCAGATGGGAATCGGATGGGCAAAGCGCTGTAAATCCTCGTCCTTACCGACGGGAAGCGGTTGTTCGATCATCGCAACCTGATAAGGCAGCAGAGCTTTGGATAGGCTGTGTAAATCCAGTCCGCTCCAGCTTGCTCTCGCGTCGATAATCAATCTGGCATTGGGCGCGGCGGCACGAATGGCGGCAACCCGCTCCAGAATCAGTTCACGATCCAGCTTGATTTTCAGTAGCAGTGCGCCATGAGAAATGGCATTTGAGGCAGCAGCGGCCATTTTTTCCACGCTGTCGAGCGCCAACGTTTGCGCGCAAACTACGGATGCTGGCGGACGAATATCGAGGTGTTGCCACAGCGTCTGTTTTTTCAATGCGGTGTTGAGCCGCCACAGCGCGCAGTCCAGCGCATTTCTGGCCGCGCCTGCCGATAAATTCTGTTGAAGTTGTTCAATGGTGAGGCCGTTTTCTACCGCCTCACGGATCGCAGAAAGTTGGTGGCATACGCTGTCGGCAGACTCGCCATAATAGGCGGCAGGCGTGCATTCGCCTTGGCCAATAAATCCTTTTTCTTCCAGCGAGACGCGGATAACGGTGACCACATGACGCGTGCCGTTATCGGCCGTGATGGGGCGGGCCAGTGGCAGATTGACGGTTTCAATGTGCATATGCCGCATCATGATTTTTCTCATTCACGCTCAAGGGATGAACGGACTATTTCATGATGCATCATCACTGACGAATACTTGTTTATGAGTAGGGTATAACCTCAGGTTATACCATAAGGATAAGGTATGGCTGGTGAAGAATTAACCGCTAATCTTGCAAATTTATCGGTACTGGCGCAGGGTAAGATTAGGCAGCGCGCTGCGAAAAACGTATAATGCGCGCCAGTTTTCATTGACCCGCCGGAGATGAGCCATGCGCCCAACAGGCCGAAGTGCACAGCAAGTACGCCCCCTTACATTCACCCGTCATTACACGAAGCACGCCGAAGGTTCCGTTTTGGTCGAGTTTGGCGACACCAAAGTGTTATGCAATGCCACGGTAGAAGAGGGTGTTCCGCGCTTTCTAAAAGGCCAGGGGCAAGGATGGGTCACTGCCGAATACGGTATGTTGCCGCGTGCGACGCACAGCCGTAACGCGCGTGAAGCGGCTAAAGGCAAGCAGGGCGGGCGGACGCTAGAGATTCAGCGCCTGATCGCACGTTCCCTACGCGCGGCTATCGACCTGAAAGTGCTCGGCGAATACACCATTACGCTCGACTGCGATGTCTTGCAGGCAGACGGCGGCACGCGTACCGCGTCCATCACCGGAGCCTGCGTAGCGCTGGCAGATGCGTTAAATCAGATGGTTGCCAGCGGTAAGCTGAAAAAGAACCCGATGAGAGGCATGGTCGCAGCGGTTTCCGTCGGCATCGTGAACGGCGAAGCGCTGTGCGATTTGGAATACGTGGAAGATTCTGCTGCTGAAACCGACATGAATGTGGTCATGACTGAAGATGGCCGTATGGTTGAAGTGCAGGGGACGGCCGAAGGCGAGCCGTTCAGCCACGAAGAATTGCTTACCTTGCTGGCGCTCGCCCGAGGGGGAATCGATACCATCGTTCAGGCGCAGAAAGCTGCCTTAGCTGATTGATTTTATAAGCGACCAATTGGTCGCTTTTTTATACCCGTCATACTTCAAGCTGCATGTGCGTTGGCTTTGTTACTCGGCCAACTTATGGCCTCGCCCCTTCGGGGTCAGCGCAAGCACTGTTCAAAAACGCCTTGCCGTTTTTGTCCTGCAACTCGAATTATTTAGGGTATATATAAATTACTCAACAACATGATTAATCCGTAAGACGAGGAGATGCAGTAATGAAAGCCTACCAGCGCCAGTTTATTGAGTTTGCACTCAGCAAGCAGGTATTGAAGTTCGGCGAGTTTACGCTGAAATCCGGGCGTATCAGTCCCTATTTCTTTAACGCCGGGCTGTTTAATACCGGGCGCGATTTGGCCTTACTGGGGCGTTTTTATGCCGAAGCTTTGGTTGATTCTGGTGTGGAGTTCGATCTGCTGTTCGGGCCAGCTTACAAAGGTATTCCTATTGCCACCACCGCAGCGGTAGCGCTGGCAGAACACCACGATCGTGACCTGCCTTACTGCTTTAATCGCAAAGAAGCTAAAGACCATGGTGAGGGCGGCAGTCTGGTCGGCAGCCCATTGCAGGGTCGCGTGATGCTGGTGGATGATGTGATCACGGCGGGTACGGCGATTCGCGAGTCGATGGAGATCATCGGTGCGCACGGCGCGACGCTGGCGGGTGTGATGATTGCGTTGGATCGTCAGGAACGCGGTCGTGCTGATTTGTCTGCGATTCAGGAAGTTGAACGTGATTATCAGTGCAAGGTGATTTCGATTATTACGCTGACGGATTTGATCGCTTATCTGGCAGAAAAACCAGAAATGGCGGCGCATCTGGATGCGGTGAAAGACTATCGTGAGCAGTACGGGATTTAACGTTGTAAATTAGGATTCCGTCAGGAACATCTGGCGGAATCCTGTCTATTTAAGGTATTGTGCAATCTAAAGTGCGGTGCGATAAACCGCATTTAGTTGAGTTGCGCAGCCAGCAGCGGCCAGCGGGTATCGAATTCCTGCGTCGGACGATAGCGGAACTCAGAGCGAATAAAGCGCGACAACATCCCTTCGCAAAACGCTAACAGTTGGCTAGCCAGCAGCGTTTCGTCATGCTGGAAACCTTTGCCATCACGTAGCTTATGCTCGCGCAATACCTGACGCAATTGCGATTCAATACGCTCAAACAGTTGGTTAATTCGCCCCTGTAAGCGATCTTGTTCAAACATCAGCGCATGACCCGTCATGATGCGAGTCAGACCAGGATTCCGTTCTGCAAACCCTAAAATCAGCAGCAAAATCAGACGAAGACGATTAAACGTTTCCTTTTCGTCTTGCAGAATCAGGTTAATACGGGTGGTCAGGCTATCCTCAATGAATTCAATCAGGCTATCAAACATCCGCGTTTTACTGGGAAAATGCCGGTAGAGCGCTGCTTCGGACACGCCGACGTTCGCAGCTAGTTTTGCCGTGGTGATGCGTTGGCTACCGTCGCTGGATTCCAGCATCTGCGCCAGCGCCTGCAAAATTTCCTCGCGGCGATTCCTTTTCGTATTTTCTTTTTCTGCCATGTCTGAAAAGACCCTTGCTAAATATTTGACTGACAAGCACCCGTTAGCGCCACAGTCGCCATTTCCTTTTGGATAGGCGGCGCTGTGGCTTATATGAATTTTTTACACTACAGGGTGGCTGGAGCGCGTTAGCTACGGCCGGAGTGGCCGAAGCCGCCTTCTCCACGTTCGCTGCCGACGAAATCTTCGACCAGATTAAACTCAGCTTGAACGACGGGCACAAAAACCATCTGCGCGATGCGTTCGCCCGGTTCAACCGTAAACGATTGTTGACCCCGGTTCCAGACGGAAACCATGAGTTGCCCTTGATAGTCGGAATCGATCAGACCAACCAGATTCCCCAGCACCACGCCGTGCTTATGGCCTAGCCCAGAACGAGGCAGAATAACCGCCGCCAGTCCGGTATCGGCAATGTGAATCGCCAGCCCGGTTGGAATCAGGGTGGTTTCTCCTGCTTTGAGTTCAATCGCCTGATCCAGACAGGCACGCAGATCGAGCCCGGCAGAACCCGGAGTAGCATAGGTTGGTAACGGGAATTGTTGTCCAACACGTGGGTCAACAATCTTAACGTCGATTTTTTTCATCATAACGGCTGATAATCTCATCGATTAATTTTTGGCCAAGAAGACGTTTGTCGCACTGCGGCAACGCGGTGTCTCCATCATGCCAAAAAAGATGTAACGCATTGGTTTCACTGTTAAAACCATGCCCGGAAAGAGAGACGTTGTTCGCGCAAATCAGGTCCAGTTTTTTACGCGCCAGTTTCTGCCGGGCGTATTCTTCCACATTCTGGGTTTCGGCAGCAAACCCGACAACATAAGGACGATTTTCTGTCATGGCTGCGACACCAGCGATGATATCTGGATTTTTGACCAGGGTGAGAGTCATTTCATCACCCTGCTGATTCTGTTTTTTAATCTTTTCATCAGCGATATGTTTGGCGCGATAGTCTGCAACCGCAGCACAGCCGATAACAATGTGCTGCTGTGTTGCGCGTTCCATCACCGCGTGCTCCATCTCCAGCGCGCTGCCGACATCAATACGCGTGACGCCTTGCGGTGTAACAAGCGAGACTGGGCCGCTTACTAGTGTGACGTTAGCGCCACGAGCGGCAGCGGCCTGTGCGATAGCAAAGCCCATTTTTCCGGAACTGTGGTTAGAGATGAAGCGCACCGGGTCCAGTGCTTCTCTCGTCGGCCCAGCGGTGACCAGAATATTCAGATGTTGCAGATCGTGGATGGCAGAAAAATGACGCTGCACCAGCCTAACAATGTCCATCGGGTCGATCATTCGACCCGGTCCAACATCGCCACACGCCTGACTGCCGCTATCCGGCCCCCAGATTGGTAGCCCTCTTGCCGCCAGCGTGCGCAGGTTGTCTTGCGTGGGCTCTGCGCGATACATCTGCTGATTCATCGCAGGGACGACGGCGATAGGGGCAGACGTTGCGAGGCAAAGGGTGGTCAGCAGGTCGTTTGCCATGCCAGCGGCGACGCGGGCAATCAGATCGGCGGTGGCTGGGGCAAGAATGACTAAATCAGCCCATTTTCCTAACTCGATGTGGCCCATTGAGGCTTCTGCCGCGGGGTCGAGCAGGTCGTCTGATACGGGATAGCCAGAGACAGCCTGTAGCGTCAGTGGCGTGATGAAAGCTTTAGCGGCAGATGTCATGACAACCCGTACATCGGCACCGCCATCGCGCAGGCGCCGTACCAGTTCCGGGCACTTGTACGCAGCAATACCGCCACTGATACCCAGTACGATTCGTTTGCCGGAGAGTGCATTCAGGCTGGAAAATTCCGTCATCATCATGGTCCGATTAAAAGTCCTAAGAGGCATCATTTTACCATAACCTTGCGGTCAGATAAGAACCTTAAGGTCGTTGCCAGGGTTTCCCTGAGAAGATTGCGAGGCACCTCGCAGCCTTTTATCGGCGATATCGTCCTATTTTTGCCGGTGTGACATGATGCCGTCGAGCGGTACAGGGAGAGGCTGATGGGTTGGGAAAAGGGATTGGCACCGCGTGAAAAACTGGTGCGTTTAGGGGCGGAATCGCTGACGGATGCCGAACTGCTGGCGATTTTTTTACGCACAGGGCTACCCGGTATGCATGTGATGCAACTGGCAGAAAGTTTGTTGGTGCAATTTGGGTCGTTATATCAACTGATGACGGCCGAGCAGTCTGCGTTTCATAGCGCCAAAGGCGTAGGAATATCAAAATATACGCAGCTTAAGGCGATAGCAGAGCTGTCGAGGCGGTTGTTTTTCTCTCGCCTGGCAAAAGAGGACGCGATGCTAAACCCGGCAGCGACCGGTCAATATTTGCAGTTGCTACTGTCGCGACGTGAGCGCGAGGTTTTTTTAGTCCTGTTTTTGGATAATCAACACCATGTTATTCGCCATCAGGAGATGTTTGTTGGTACGATTAACAGCGTGGAAGTACACCCGCGTGAAATTGTGCGTGAAGCGCTAAAGGCGAATGCCGCCGCGCTGATTTTGGCGCATAATCACCCGTCGGGAAAAGCGGAGCCGAGTCAGGCTGACCGTGCGATAACCGAACAGATTGTCAAAGCGTGCCTGTTAATGGAGATCCGCGTGCTCGATCATTTAGTCATTGGGCATGGCGAATACGTTTCTTTTGCCGAGCGTGGCTGGATTTAACAGATATTTCCGCGATCCAATGGGATCTTTAGCTGTTCGGGACTTGAGCACTTACGCTTCAGAGCGTATACTACGCCACCTTTGAGAATCTTGGGTGTGGCGTTAAGAGCCTATCTCAGCAGGTTTATCCTGATGACAGAGTCTTTTCAGTGAAGTTGCTGAGATGGGCTCTAAAGCCTGACGAGGCGGCCAAACCCTATACGAAGCTCGAGCTGATTTGATTTTTGGAGAATAGACATGTCCCGAGTCTGCCAAGTTACTGGCAAGCGTCCGGTGGCCGGGAACAACCGTTCCCACGCACTGAATGCGACCAAACGCCGTTTTCTGCCGAACCTGCATTCACACCGTTTTTGGGTTGAAGGCGAGAAGCGCTTTGTAACACTGCGTGTATCTGCTAAAGGTATGCGTGTTATTGATAAGAAGGGTATTGAGACGGTTTTGGCCGATCTGCGTGCCCGTGGTGAAAAGTATTAAGGAACTGAATCATGGCTAAGGGTGTTCGCGAGAAGATCAAGCTTGTTTCTTCTGCTGGTACTGGTCACTTCTATACCACTACGAAGAACAAACGTACTAAGCCGGAAAAATTGGAACTGAAGAAATTCGATCCAGTTGTCCGTCAGCACGTTCTCTACAAAGAAGCTAAAATTAAGTAATTTTTGCTCCTTTATGAAAAACCCAGCCAAGGCTGGGTTTTTTTTTGGCAGTTGTCTGTCAGGCACGTGTCGATTTGTCTTAACTGATTTGTTTTAATCGCTGTGGGTAAAATATGTCAGCGATAGCGTTGTTTCCCGCCGTATCCCCTGTTTTGGGGGCCATCACAGATGGTATCCTGTTGTTTATGCTAATGTAGCCACCTTTATCAGGAGACGCACATGCCTGAATTACCTGAGGTTGAAACCAGTCGTCGGGGAATTTCACCCTATCTCGTTGGTCATACCATCCTTTATGCAGAAGTGAGGAATACGCGCCTGCGCTGGCCGATATCGGCTGAGGTTCTCTCACTAAGCGATGAGCCAGTGCTAAGCGTGCGTCGACGGGCAAAATACCTGCTGATTGAGCTTACGCGTGGCTGGATTATCGTGCACCTTGGTATGTCTGGTAGCCTGAGGGTATTGCCGGAATATAGCGAACCAGAAAAGCACGATCATGTTGATTTGGTGATGGACAGCGGTAAAGTGCTGCGTTACACCGATCCCCGGCGTTTTGGCGCCTGGCTGTGGACGGATAATATAGAAACTTGCTCGGTATTGGCACATCTAGGGCCGGAGCCATTAGAGTCAGAATTCTCCGCAGATTATCTCTATCAGGCGTCACGAAATAAAAAAACGTCTATAAAACAGTGGATTATGGATAACAAAGTGGTCGTTGGCGTAGGCAATATTTATGCGAGTGAATCGCTGTTTGCTGCGGGTATCCACCCTGATAGAACGGCCGGATCGCTAAATGAGAATGATGCAGCCGTCTTGGTGCACGTGATTAAACAGGTGTTACAGCTTTCGATTGAGCAGGGTGGCACGACGCTGCGTGACTTTTTGCAATCAGATGGCAAGCCTGGCTATTTCGCACAGGAGTTGCGGGTCTATGGCCGCAACGGTGAACCTTGCCGAACATGTGGAACACCAATAGAAACCGCGAAACATGGGCAGCGTAGCACATTCTTTTGCCGCCGTTGTCAGCGTTAATATTGTTTAATTTAGCTTTTTTCGCTTAAATATAAGGTGCTTTAGAGGACATTATGAGTCGTGTGGATATTAGCGTCATTGTTCCTATTTATAACTGTGAAGAGTATATCGAGCCTCTTTTTTCGTCTTTGCTTGCCCAGGATAATGTCGCTTTTGAAGTTATTGCGATAAATGATGGTTCCACAGATGGCAGCCTTCTGAAATTGAATGAGATAGGCAAGTCGGCTACAAATTTGATTATTGTCAGTCAAGAGAATAAAGGGTTGTCTGAAGCGAGAAACACAGGGATTCGACACGCCAGTGGCGAGTGGATTGCATTCGTTGATGGTGATGACTGGTTGGAAAAAAGTACGCTATCGACATGGCTTGAAAAAGCCAAGGAACAACGCCTTGATCTATTGATAGGCAATGGTTTTAAGTTTAATGAAAATCCAGAACAGGAAGTAAAAGAGCCTATTCAAACAAAGCAGCCATGGGATGAGGTAATGAGCGGAGATGAATGGATCATTCGTAGTGTAAGAAATAATGAATGGTGCCACTTTGCATGGTTGCAGCTAATACGCCATGATGTCATATCATTGAATAAATTAAGTTTTATTCCAGATATGATGCATGAAGACATTCTATGGACGGCGAATTTAGCGCTGGTTGCTAAACGAGTGGGCTTCTGTGAAAAGGTAGGTTATGGTTATCGAATCGGTAATACGAATTCGATAACAAAATCAGTGTCGATTGAGAAAATATCACGTAGAGCAAACAGTTATATTGATATCATGCATGGCCTGATTGCTCTTGCTCATCGAAAAAAAGACAACGCTATTTTAAATAAAGCATTAATTCGTCATGCAAACCGAGAGAGTCGCCATTTGTTTGGGCTTTTGCGTAAAAAAATATCATCTCATTCCATTCGGAAACAGTTAGCCCAGAAATTTATTGCTACTGGCATTGGTGGGAATTTATTCAAGGAAATGGGCTCATTTAATGATTTTTGGTATGCCCTACGTTTTAATCTTACTGTTTATCTATTTTCAAAGAAAAAATAATGTCTCTACAGATTCTTCGCTAATTTATCGTGTAGTGCACTAACGATGGCGTCGGGTAAGAAATGTGACACATCGCCGCCGTGACGAGCGACTTCCTTGACCAAAGAGGATGAAATAAATGACCATTCTTCCGATGGCATCAGGAAGACGCTTTCAAGCGTCGGCATCAGGTGATGGTTCATTTTCGCGAGCTGAAGTTCATATTCGAAGTCGGCAACGGCTCGCAAACCGCGCACAAGAATATTCGCTTTTTGCTGCTGCGCGAAGTGCACCATGAGATCGCTAAAACCGATGACTTCGACGTTCGACAAATGTTGTGTTGCGCCCTTTGCTAACGCCACGCGCTCATCCAGTGTGAAAAGCGTATGCTTGCTCGGACTGGCGGCGATAGCCAGCACCACCTGATCGAACATGCGTGACGCACGCGTTAGTAAATCCAAATGACCATTGGTTAATGGATCGAACGTGCCAGGATAAATCGCTTTGGTTGTCATCACGTTAGCCCTTCATTCACTGTCTCGGTGGTCACTGTTTCACTGGGTTCTCTGGGGTAAATAAGGTTCCAGTAGCGTTAGCAGCATCTGTAGTGCGCCTTGGTTTTGATGTAACACTTCCACGGCGTGTCGGCCATAGTAGAGGCGATAGTCTTCGTCAGCGAGCAGTTTCCCTACTTCTTTTCCAAGTGAGTCTGCATCGGTAACGGTAATCAGCCCGTCAGCCTGGTCTAGTTTGTTGCAGATATCTTTGAAATTGAACGTGTGTGGCCCCATCAATACTGGGATAGCATGAGCTGCCGCTTCTAACGGATTATGTCCGCCTCGCTCAACCAAACTTCCACCGACAAAGGCCAAATCGGCGATGCCGTACAACAGCATCAGCTCACCCATGGTGTCACCAATGACCACTTGAGTGTTCGCAGAAGGCTGTTCACCACTGCTGCGCAAGGTGTAGGTGAATCCCAAATCTTCTGCCAACACCTGTGTGGTAGAAAAACGTTCTGGGTGGCGAGGAACGAGAATCAACAATAAATCGGGGTAGGTACTAAGCAACTGGCGATGTGCGGCCAGAACGATTGCTTCTTCACCTTCATGCGTACTGGTCGCTATCCATACTGGGCGGTGCGGTGCCCATTGCCGGCGTAATGTGATCGCTCGGGCGGCTAGCTCCGGTGTAACGGAAATATCAAATTTGAGGCTACCGGTTACTTTCAGGCTTGAGCGTTTCAGACCAAGATCGATAAATCGATTCCCGTCTTCCTGATTTTGTGCGGCGACGAGCGTGATACGTTGCAAGATATGACGCGTTAGCTTACCGATCTTTTTGTAACCCGCCGCAGAGCGTTCTGATAACCGAGCATTGGCAATGACCAGCGGAATTTCGCGTTTATGCAGCTCCGCGATCAGATTTGGCCATAGTTCGGTTTCCATAATGATGACGATTTTTGGACGAACCTGATCAAAAAAACGTTTCAGGGCACAAGGTAAATCATAAGGCAGATAAACGTGATAGACCGTGTCACCAAAAGCGGAACGCACGCGCTCAGAGCCAGTGGGTGTCATTGTCGTTACCGTGATCGGCAGATTAGGATAACGATGACGCAATGCTCTCACTAAAGGAATGGCTGCTAATGTTTCACCCACTGAGACCGAATGCAGCATGATACCGTCTGGTTTAACCTTCTCTGCACAAAAACCGTAGCGTTCACCCCAACGCCGACGATAAGCAGGTGCCTTGCGGCCACGAAGCCACAGGCGAAGCCAAATCAACGGTTGGATGAGGTACAGGATGATGGTGTAGAGAGTTTGTAACATAAGATCTACTGTTATCGGTTATCGCTGGGGGGATTTTATCGGGTTCGTGAGGATAAGGCTATTTGTAAAACGGATGCACTTATTCCTCTGACGCATTTCCTAAAAAATGCGGACAGATACGTACATGGCTGTGGCTATTGGATAGCGTTCGGATTAAACAGTCAATCGAACGAACTAGAAGAGCCAACTGTGCTATCTGCCCGGACCTTGATTTATAAGACGTTTGTAGCTATTGGGATTTTTCACAGAAGATACGTTTTATTTTTCTTATTACGCTTTTGCTTTCATTAATAATGTTTTTCTTTAGCCGCTGTAGTGGGTAAACCAGTAATAACCATAATCTATAATATAATTTATCTTTCCCTTCTAGCATAACAATGGAGTCTTTTAGCTTACTGTAATGATTACTGTTAAACTTTCTTATTATATCATCGGTAACATTACGATATTTTAATCCGATGTTTCGATGGTTTTCTTCATGGTAGAAGAATTCGGTTTTGTTGATTTTTTCAATACCAATAGAAAATGGAACTGGGCCTGTAGTATTTAGCACGCCTTTCATTCCTACACCGTAAATCCAGGGTTTGTAAATTTTTAATCTATGAATAACTTCATCTATTGCAGATTTTATATAAGGAGACCTAGGTACTGAGGCTATGTTCCATTGTTGGTATTCGCCACATTTTAAGAAATCTAACTCTTTGTGTATCCCCATATTTTTATCACAGCCACATGCTTTATTATCCCAACTGCATAGCAGTATCTCACAATCTTCTGCAATGGCATCGTTAAGTGGGATCAAACATGAGCTTTTAATATCCAGATAAACACCGCCTTCGATATAAATCAATAGATAGCGAAATAAATCAGCTCTGGCTGCACCATACTTAGGATCTATATTTAAATAGAGACTCAGCACTTCTTTCCCGTAATGATTTTCTATATATGTTAATATTTTATTTTCATCATAAAAAAAATATGTCCATTCAGGATTTATTTTTTTCAGGTTATCTATAGATGCTAATATTTCTTCAGGCAACTCATGTATGCCTTTAGTGTATATTTGATGGATTTTTTTAGGTATTTTCATCACTGTGTCGTCCTTGGTTTTTAAAAAAATAAAAAATATATCTATTGATGATTTTAAAATTTAATTTATATTTTATGGGAAATATATTTCGCTTTATTTGTTGTTATTTAGTGACCACAGTTCGGTGTATTTGTTAAAGGTATACTGAGCATTGACAAATGCGAGCAACAATCCTTGCTTTCCATCTAAAAAACCCGCTCTGAATATCCACGTTTTTAAAAATGAGAAAATGGTGTGAGTAAATATCGCAATATAACTGCAAGATTTACCTTTTTCATAACGTTCTTTTGCCCACGCAGAAGCATAACGTAACTGTTTTTCTTGGAATGCCGAAAAATTACGACAGGTTAAATGCTTAAGATCTCCAGATAAATGCTGAATAGGAGCATCACCATAATCCAATGATTCATGTACGCGGTTGTCATTATACTGGTAGTGATGATTTGCGTAGAGTCGTATTACTTTATCGGGATACCAACCGCTATGTTTCATAAAGCGGCCAAGAAAGAGATTTTGTCGCGCGCAAGAGTAGACGATTTTATCGTCTAGATTGGAGTTGAGTAGCACGCTTTCAATGGATTGACGTAGTTCAGGGGTTACTCTTTCATCAGCATCAATGAAAAAGATATAGTCTCCACTGGCATAGCTCTGTGCTCGTTGCCTTTGTTTGCCATATCCCTGCCAGTCATTGTGTTGATAGACTCTAGCACCATATTGACGAGCTATTTCTACCGTAGAATCAGTGCTGCCAGAATCTACGATAATGATCTCATCTGCCCAATTGGCAGATTGCAGGCACTCTGTTATGAGTTCGGATTCATTTTTTGTGATGATTATTATAGATAACTTTTTATTCATACTACACCTATGGTGTAAGTTATTCTTGATTTTTTCATTGTTATTGATATACGCTAGCCAATTAATATTATCATAAGGTAATTACCATGAAGACATTTGTAGTAAACTTGGAAAGAGATAAAAATAAAAGAGATCAGATACAGGATGAATGCATAAAAGCTAAACTTGATTACGAAATAATTAATGCAGTTGATGGCAGAGAGCTAAGTAACAGTGAGTTGAGATCAAAGATCCATCATATTAGTATTAATTATCTTTCTAAGGGCGAAATAGGTTGTGCCTTGAGCCATCAAAAAATATATAAAAAAATATTAGATGATAACATCGATTACGCTCTCATCTTAGAAGATGATGTCGAAATCCCCCAAGATATTAATGTGTTTTTAAGACAGTTTTCAAATATTAAAAATAAGAGACAAGGAGATGTTTTTTTATTATATCCTTCAGGATTAAGATTTACTAATAGAAAAATAAATATCACCCAAGATTATTTTTTTTATGAGGTCTATAATGCATCATGTACTCATGGATATATTATCTCGAGCAAAGCTGCTAAAAAACTCATACGGATAAATAATCCTATAATATTAGTGGCTGATGCATGGCTATGGTTTTATCAAGTATCTTTATTAAAGGTTTATGCGTTGAATAAAGAACTAGTCAAGGCATATGATATTGATAAATCGCTGTCTTCCATAGAGACTGAAAGATTATTGCTGTTAAATGAAAAAGAAAAATATCAAATGGGAGTAATAAAAAAACAACCTTTTTATTATGTGATAAAATATTATCACAAATATATCAGAAGGATTTTTCTTAAAAAAGAAAAGGCTTAATGACCATATAAAAACCACTATTCAAAATTCACAATATAAAAATCGTTTTTAGAGTGGTGGATGTATTTTATAATATCGTTATTTAAACTATTTACAGTTTGATTTTTGTATGCCAATTTTCATTTTTTATATTTAATTTGTTTTTAGGAAAACATTATCAAATTTTTTCATGACTGAAAATTTGTTAAATTCTTTAGTATAACAATCCCAATCTTGTTTTTTCATATACTCTCTATCAAATTCACTGATTATACGGTTAAGGTCATTAGCGTTATTATATATTATTGCCTTATCTCCTAGTATATCAAGATGACAACGTTCATCGGATAATCCCCATGTTATAATCGGTTTGTTTTTGATCGAGAATTCACCAATAGCTATGCCGAATGTTTCTCCGTTAGTTCTAGCATGAAGATAAGCGTCGCATGTATTTATAAATTTTGATACATATTTTGGATTTGAGGTTCCATTAAGAAAAATAATGTTATCGTATTTATAGAAGAAATTATTCTTAACGAATGAATCTGTCCCTAAAAATAAGAAAAATATATCCTTCCTCTTTCTTGATATTTTTTTTACAACATTTCTAGCAAATTTTATATCAAATGTATCTGCGCCGCCATGTCTACCGAAAACGATTGCGTCCTTAGGGATTCCTAAAGTGGTTCTCAGATCTGATTCTTCATCAGGTAATGATATCATATGAGGTACATAGGGAGCCTTGCCTGAAGTCATCTCATCTGAAAGCCACTTTGAGACATAGGCATATACATCACCATGTGGCTCATAGTTTTTAAACACAGCATGAACGACAGTTTTAATATCATCACTTATTACATCAGATTTTTTTCCCGAGTTTATTACATATAAAATATCTGATTGGGTCTCTTTTATTATTTTTTTTATTTCAGAATGATAAGAGTAATTATATGTTGCAAAGTTTTTTTTGAACAATTCAACTGCTTGAGGGAAATTATTTGGGTTGTTTTTTTCATATATAATTATAGATTCATTCCCCAGAATCTGTTGGTTTTCTAACGCATAATGGAACATTGCATTGGTTGTTCCTCTATAGCATAATTGATTTTCATGAAATATTATTTTCATATTTTACCAAAATTAAAATTTATGGGTTTATATTTTAGAGAGATAGTGATTCTTAATAATTAATGGTTTTTGACTAGCCTGCGTTTTTTGAAACGGGACCACTCTCTTTTTATCTTTCCTAAAATACTTTTCTTATTTAGGTGGTTTTTTAAATGTGTATTGTGACTTTCTATTGATGCTTTTATTACATATTTTCGATAATCTATATTATCCCCAAATTGAATTATTTCATCTGATAACTCGATAAAACATTCAATGAGAAATTTATTTCTTGACTCGAATAGATGAAGGTAATCGTTATTGTATATTGTAAATAATCCATACACGTGGCTGTCACCTAATAGCCATTTAGGTACGGCTGATATTGTTGGGTAGATAAAATCTATTGGGTATTTGGCATTTTGCGCTGCTAATGTTAGTCGGCCAGCAACATCAAATTCGTCATTTGCAATTAATGATGGGCGACCTACACCACGCCAGGTTTTCCCTGTTAAAGCGAGAAACATTGGAGCAACATAAATATAATGATAGTCAATGTGATTAGCTGATTGAGTACAACCATAAATACGTCCATTACATGCGCTGTCTATTGCTTTATGTACCGCATCTGAATTTAAAGGAATACAATCAATATCAACAATTATAATTACATCTTCATCTGATGTATTATCAAGAGCTTCCATCATCCATATTGCATGGTCTATATTATGGAAATTTTGCTGTTCAATGTGAAAACCTAATTTATTAAAGACTTTTTTCTGAGCATTAACTAAACGTAGATCTACATTGTCCCAATACAACGATAGTATACGAACATTATGGTAATTGGAGAGAGAAGTGTCGGTCATAAATTATTCCATTTAATTAAGTGTTTTTATCTTTAGGTTTTTTATTTTCCTTAGTTCTTTATTTCTATTGTTTTTATTATTTTTCCCCATTCATGCTTTGTAATCAAAGATAATGATTATAAAAATAAATATATAATATCTATATATTTATGGATTAGTAGAGAAAAAGTGAGAAAGTAATTTTTCTCTAAATTTCTCTATTTTAGAGAACAAGGATTTTTGGTTATATTTTCTAAATAAATTAAACCAATTGTTTTTTCCAAGATAGTTTAATTGTATTAAATCTTTATTTTTATAGTAACACATAATAAAAATACCTTGATCATCATCAATTATTTTTTCCTGTAAGGTCAATTTTTGGCAACGCCAGACAAGATTAAAAAATTCGTCCCACTTATCTTTAGTACCTACGATAGCCCCGCCAATAATAAAAACTTCATTATTAAACATTTTATCAAAAACAGAGTCTAATGAATTTACCTCCAAGTTTTTATTTATGGTAAAAAAATGTATTTTTTCTCTATTGAATGAATAATTCCACTGTGTAAGCCCATTTAATACTTTCTCGTTTCTGCAATAGCCGAAATCTATCCAAGCAGCAAAATCTGTTTCAATTAACCCCATGCTAATGGATTTAGCGACGAAATAGCTTTTAAGGTTACAGACTATAACATAGTCTGGTGAGAAATATTCGGGGCTAATTGACTGTTCTTTGTTTAGTTTAGTTTTAAATTCCGTAGATTTTTGAATTTTTGATACTTTATTTCGCAGCCTATTCAATTTATTTTTATAATCAAGAACTATTATTTCTGTCGGTTTTTCTCCTCTTATTTCTTTTATGCGATCTTTAAACTCATTTGACGTAAATATAACCATTTTGTTGTCAAGGCGGGCAAGGTTATTGAAATACTCAAAATAAGTGTCTGTTGTTCTATGGAAGTATGGGGTGTGGCCATTTTCTGGAGTCCAATTTCCTCGACCTATATCAAAGAATGCGGTAACAATTGTTATGGAGGGAGCCATTTTTTTCCTATTATCTTAATAAGATAGAATGTAATTAAGTAAGATGTGAAAAATATTAATATATCATTAGACGAGTTAAGAAATCATAAATAACCTATTTTTTGGATTCATTTATCAGGATATATTGATAAATAGCCAGTAGAATTACTCATCTTCCGATAGATTAGCGAGCAGTACATAGCATGTTAGCGATCCTAAAAACAGTCATGTTTCACCGCTCAGTATCGCTCAGTTCGGCTAGTGGTTTGTATTGGGTTGGCGATTGATCAAATTACACTCGTCGGATTGAGTTCCCTTCAGGCGATCTACTATTTTGCAAAATCATTTAGTATATTTATAATGAATTGCGGATTTTCTTTGAAATTTTTCTTATTCCGTATAAAAAACAACTTAAAGATCCAGAGAAATATTTTTTTTGTGCAATTAAATGTTTATATTTTTTCTTCATCTCAACGAAAAAAGTTGCATCCTTTAGATCTGAGGTCAACCATGGTGATTCATGAAATGCTCTCTGAAAAGAGACAGTCGATGGATAGCTTGCCCATTTATGCCAAGGTTTAGTTACACCTGTATAGTGTATGAGAATAGTAGTATTTTTTATAATTTCTTTATATTTTTGATGACTTGGGTCTTTCAACTCACTTTTTATAGAATAAATAGTATTATATTCTCTGGGAAGGAAGATTACGTTATCATGCAACAATATATTCATGACATCCTGATCCGGATATTGAATTGATTTCTCACCATTTCTTAGTTTATCAAATATCTTTTGTGTTAAATTCAATTCATTCCAGATAGTTAAATTTACGAATAAAACACCAGAGTTAAAATATTTCCCTTCTAAGGCGGTCATCTTTAATCGATTTGCTGATTTCTTTTGTGTTTCAGGTAAATCACGAATTACGGCAGCAACATGTGGTGCCGTATCCAACTTGTGAAGCTGTGCTAAAGAACCTTTACAGATTACATCAGCGTCAAGATAGAGGAGGCTTGAGATTTTATCTGAAAGGTGGGAAAAGGCTAGTAATCTGAAATACATAGCATGCGACCAAATATCAGTACAAGGCAATGTTTTTAACATTTCAGAATTTATTTTATATAAGACGATTTTAGTTTTGAATTTTCCCGCAAGAATATTTAATTTTTTAATAAACTCATCATCAAAATCATCAGAAAAAATATGGAATGTAAAATTGATATTATTATTGATGAGAATCGATGCTACTGATATTCCACAACCAACGGCGTAGTTTTTATCTATACCATAAGCAACGTTTAGCGTGTCATTATCGGCGATTAGTTGATGCCTCTTTTCGAAAGTGGAAAGAACATCGATATGTGATGAAAAGACCATTAAATCACCTTTAAAGAAGAAAATTTAGCATGTGAAATTTAAATTTTTTTAAAATGCTTTTTTATAAAGATATTTAAAGAAGCTCAGTGTTCCACGAATAATTTCACCATTATGAAACTGATGCTTAGCACAATATCGCATATTACTCGCTGTTACTGCGTCTAGTAGCGACTCATTTTTCCATGGCGAGTGTTCTTTGGCTTTTAAAAAATATTTCGTACAGGAATAATTAGCTGCCCATTTATGCCAGGGCTTAGTAGGGCCGATGTAATGAATAAAAATAGTCTCACTGGAAATCGGCGTAGGTGCAGACTCGCCATGACTGTATTTTAATTCATAATTTATACTAAACTGTGTGTTGTATTTATTTTCCAAGTGGCAGAATTTTCCTGCCAATAATATATTTAAAACATCTTGATCAGGATGAGTGATAATTTTCTTCATCTTTGGATCGGTCAAAAAACGCATGCTATTTTCTGTTACCGCTGCTTGATGCCAGTTGTTGACTTCAATTAGTAAAACGCCAGAGTTAAAGTATCCATTGCTGAGTTCAGGATGATTAAATTTTTGTGCCCGCTCACTCCACCAGTGCCTGTCACCATCTAGAACCGCAGCGGAAATATGGTTACTAACATCTAATTCTATTAATTCTTGTAATGATCCATTACATATAATGTCTGCATCAAGGTAGAGAACTTTATCAAGTACTCCATGAAAGTAATCGGCAATAATGAAACGGAAATAAATAGCATAGCTCCAGAGTTTTGTTTCTGGTAATGTTTTTAGCCAAGAACAATCAACGATATAGATATTAATGGTTGTATTATATTGCTTTGCCATTTCCTGAAATTTGGCTTTGTCGCTATCACTGATTTTGTCGGTAAACACGTGAAAGGATAAGCAGTGATCCTGATTTTTTAATAGAGTAGACGCTATAGCTATGGCGCAGCCATAAATGAATTTTTCATCAGTACCAAATGCTATATTTAACTCAGGTTTTTTTTTAGAATACGAGAATGAGTGTACGTTTTTTATGACTTTTTCTTTGTCAAAGTACATGTGCTTACCGTGTTGGATGAGTAGCGAAGAGAATAACGTGTTGCAAAAAACAGGTCAGAATATTTATGATTCAATAATCAACTGCGCTGCTTTTTCTGGCAGACTATAAATATCTTCCGTGTCGGCAAAGTGGCGGGCATTTTCCGCCCACTGTTTGAGCGTTTTTGGCTGACTGAGCGCGTGTGATAACGCGTGATTCAGTTCTGTCTGGCTAAAAGGCTCGGAAATAACTTGTCCTGCCTGCGAGCGCTCAATGTAAAAAGCATAACCGCATGCATCGGTAACGAGTATCGGCAATCCTGCTGCGATAGCTTCGAGCAAGACAATGCCGGCTGCTTCCTGATGAGCCGGATGCAGTAACAGATCCGCCGCTGCCATAAAGTCAGGAATATCGTCTCGGCCTGAAAAGAAATGTATTTGTTTACCGATACCGAGTTGTTCAGCCTGCTGTTGAAACGGTTTTGGATCGTCTTGGCCGACAACGAGCAGCACGACCTGTTGACGTAGTTCCTGTGGCAAGCTAGCAATAGCGATCAGGCTGCGGCCAACGCCCTTACGTTTGAAGTCGGAGCCTACCTGTAACAGAACGAATCCGTTTTCATCCAGCTTATGTTGCTGGCGAAATTGAGTGCGCGTCTCTGGAGAACGCGTGCTGTATTTTCTATCCGATGAAATACCTGGGGGCAGCATAAAGAAGCGTTCATCCTGTGTGCCGTAATGCTTCTGAAAATGGGCAATTTGCCGCGGTGTTAGCATCAGCATACGCGTGTGGCTGTTTCTATCGAACACATCGCGTTCTAGCGCCGCATATCCGCGGTAGCGGGGTGTTAGTCGATAAAAAAAGCCTTTTTCCTGAACCGCTTTTTCTGCCGTACATCCCTCTGCGGCATAGTAGAAGTCCAGCCCTGGCATTTTGCTAAACCCGACAACGCGATCGACAGGGTGTTGCTGTAAATGGCGTTGTATCCAGTCGGAAAAACGGCGATGGCGAGTATGGTTACCGAGTCCTGATATCGGTACGAGAACGATGTCGAACCCTTCTGGTTTGTCACCTTGCCATTCGCTCGTGTAAACGCGAATCTCGTGGCCTTGTTTTTGGCAGGTTTGTGCGATACTTAGAAAATCCCGCTGTAGCCCGCCGAAAGGAAAGTATTTATAGACACAGAAGGCGATTTTCATTTGGGATTCTCTTCCTGCGTCTCTTGCAGCATGTTTTCCGATGCCTGAATCACTGCTTGTGCAGGAATACAGGACAAATATTTAATGGTCTGATCGTAATTCTGTTGGGCTGGCATCTGTTGATATTCCCCAGCCCAAATTTGCTTATAACGGTCGCACCACGGGCGCCATAATTTGTAATCTGTTGGACCAAACAGGCACACTAGTGGTGTATCCAACGCGGCCGCCATATGCATCGGGGCCGAGTCTACGCCGATATACAATACAGCGTTGTCAATGAGTGCGGCCAACTCCAGAAAACTCGTTTTACCTGCGAAGGTCATATCGGGTTTATGTGTGCACTGTGCGTGAATATCTTGCACCACATTTAAATCGTCTTCAGAAGGACCACAGGTTAAAACGACTTCCAGATTTTTGGTTTTAAGATAATCAATGACCTGAGCGAATTTGTCGTTGTCCCAGTATTTGTAGTATTGGCGAGTTGTGGGTTGGATGACAACGTAGCGCTGCGTTAACAGTGTAGGGCGTTGGTTTATGATGCTTTGGGCATCTTCCTGACGATAATACAGGGATAACCGGGAGCGCGTATTTGACGCTGGTAAGTTGAGCGGGGTGAGGAGATAAAGATTTTGCTCAACAATATGCGCGCCTATTGGCGGAACACAATCACTGAAAAATGAACGCCATATCTTTCCTTTCAGGTTATTGCCCCGATCGAGAGCAATACTGCGACATCCCAATGATTTGACTAATAGAGCAATCGGCCACTGGTCAGCTAGATTGACGATCAGATCGTAATTATTTTGTTTAAGCGCTTGCCTGGTTTCTGTGAAATTACGGATTTTTTCTAAAAGCGTTCCGGTCTTTCTCTTGAGCCCATAAATCTGATGTATCTCTGGGTTTGCGGAGAGAATTGGCATCGTATCCTGGTACAGCAATACGTCGATTTTGGCGTCAGGATAATTTGCTTGCAGCGTGCTGATGAGCGGAGTGGTCAGCAGCATATCGCCATGATATCTGAGCTTTACTACAAGAATCCGGTGATAGGAGATGATGCGTTGACTCACTCGTTTTCCTTCATTTAATCAAAAGGTTATTATTTTATTGCGGGTATGCTACCGCCCCTGGCTCGACAGCTACCAGTTAACTGAGATGATTCAAGACTTCATAGCGATTTGCGGAACGCAAATTTATCTCGCGATGTTGCTACAGCACATATTGTGCTAAACCTCCGTATGGTACTAGAACCCACATTTCTCTCACAGGGGTAAATGCTATTGCCACCTGCTAATTATAACAGGGTTAATTCTTTAACCATTTTCCGGTCAGCGTTGTGCCAAGGCAAAACGTCATTAGCCACGTAATAAGCATATCCCGTGAATAAAGGATGACATCGCTAAGTCCATACATAATCAGAGCAAAAAGTAGCGCGACGGAGAGGTGGCTACGTAGAACAAAAAATGAAAAATAGAATAAGGAGGCATAGAGCAATATTAGTAATATCGCCCCCGGTAACCCTTTAAGGGAAAAGGCATCAACCACTTCATTATGTAGATGGACATTCAGATACTCGACAGCACCCGCTAAACTCGGCTTTTGTTCCGCTTGTGTAATGATCTGGGCGGCACGCTGTTCGGCAGATTGCCCCAATAATGCTTCTTCTCCTGCTTCTATACCAGATTGGTACATGGCGATGCGCGCACCCACTGATGTTTTGCTGTTATTCATGCTGTAGCTATGTACGTCGTTGAACAGGTCGTTGACGCGTTGATGAATCGTCTCCTGAAACAGGAATAAGCATAGGAGAAGTGTTGTTACTGAACCAATGAATTCCTTTATGAACAAACGTTTATCGTGTCTGACTTCTGACAATAAAATGGTTGCGCCCACAATAGGGTAGACAAACATAGCAGCCCGGGTTTCTGTCAGTAGAATGGCTATCGTGACTAACAGAAAATGTACCAGATAGAGATAATACTTATAGGTTGAATCGAGCTTCAGCAGCGCCTGTGCGCTTAACGCACCAATAAAAGTAAGAAAATAGGCGGCGCTGGTTGCCGTGCCAAATATCAACCCAATGCGATGCATTCCACTGAACAGCGACTGATAGAACGCATAACCTAGCGCTAATACACAAATTGCGATGATGTAGAAGAGCGACTGCTTTCGTTGTTTTTGGGTGATATGCAATGCCGTCAGCAGGATAAACGCGCCCAAAATCCCGGCGTGCGCAGATGTCTTGTAGGCGTTATACACATAGGGGAAAAGACTATCGGGTTGATAATAGTGGTGATACCAAATGAGGTTGGTTATACCGATAGCTAGCAGGCAAAGTGGAATAAGTAGACGTCGCTTAGCGCCCACGATAGCTTTTAGGTGTGTCACTACATAGAAAACGGATAGCGTGCCAGTGAGATAAAAAAGCCATCCGGCAAGAATGCTACTAAATGGCATAATGGCTAATGTGAGTAAACAGCCGGGGAAGACGGCGTTAAGTGCGACAGCCGAACTTATACTGGGCGTTTTGCCCAGTTCGTACCTTAATTCATTAAGCATGTATTTGTTCACAGTCGGGAGCGATATCACTCGCCTGATGCAGGTAATTCTATCAGCTTCTCTAATTTCTGATGGACGAGGCTAGCGGGAATTGTCTCCATTTTCTGGCTTTCAGACATTTCCACCACCTGGTTCATCCCATAACCGCCAATCAGCCCTGGATCGGTCGGTCCGTACAGCGTGATATTCGGGCGATCCAGCGCTGCCGTCAGGTGGCTAAGCCCGGTATCGACGGAGACGACGGCGTTAGCGCCCGCCAGCACCTCGGCGACCTGTTGCAGCGCCAGGCGTGGTAAGACTTCAACGTGTGGGAACCCTTCCGCCAGCCGTAATGCACGCTGGTGCTCATGTTCCGCTCCCCAAGGGAGTTTGATACGCAGCCCACTCGGTGCCAATAGGGCAATGAGTTCACGCCAGTGCATTTCAGGCCAGTGCTTTTCATCACGCGTGGTGGCATGGAGAAACACCAGATAGCGATTGGCATCTGCGGGTAATTGAGAGAGGAAGCGCTGGGCAATCGCATAATCGCCGCGTTCAGTGGGTTTTCTATAGCCTAGACTCGCGGCAAATAATTCGCGTACGCGCTCTACGGCGTGTTGCCTGCGGCTTACCGGATGGCGATAGTTATAAAACCAGCTTGCCAGCGGCTCACGCGCGCTCTTGCAGTTCAATCCGTGTTTCTTTCCGTTGGCGAGTCGTGTTACCAGCAGCGCGCTTTTAATCAGCCCTTGTGCGTCAATAACGGCATCATAGCGATACTGGCGTAATTGACGCTTAAATTCTGCACGTTCTTGACGAATCGGGGCGCTGAACCAGCTTTTGCGCCAGCGGCGGATCGCTACCGGAATAACGCGGGAAACTGCCGGGTGCCAGCTTGGAATTTGTGCAAAACCTTCTTCAACCACCCAGTCGAACTGGATACCGGGAATAGCCTGCATCGCGTCGGTCAAGGCGGGTAACGTATGCAGCACATCGCCCATTGACGATGTTTTCACGATCAGCACTCTCATGCGTCTGCTCCCGGTAGCAGATATTTATCTAGCGCGCTGAGCACGCGTTCGGGCTGAATATCGATCAAACTCTGGTGATAACCCTGCTCGGCATCCCCTTTACGCACTCGGTGATAACCGGTTATCAGGCGAATCACTTCGGCCTGATGAGATAACGGCGGAGTAAAGTCGGGACTGCTGGGGCCGTAAAGTGCGACAAGCGGACGATGAAGCGCCGCCGCGACGTGCATGAGCCCTGAGTCATTGCTGACGACAGCATGACAGGCGGCAATCAGCACCACGGCCTGTTCCAGCGAGGTTTTTCCCGCCAGATTGGTGCAATATTGCCGGGCATCTTCCGTCAATCCCTGAAGGATATCGTCACAGGCCGAGTGGTCATTGGCTGAACCGAACAGTGCTATCTGGTAGCCGCGTTCAATCAGCGATTGCGCCAATGCTGAATAGTGATAATGCGGCCAACGTTTGGCAGGGCCGAATTCGGCACCGGGGCAAAAACCGATGATAGGGCGTGTATCGCTGAGATCAAAGGTCTGCGTCATGTCCGCAATTTCGGTCTGGCTGACCTGTAACTGTGGCCAAAGCAACGGCTGTGGCAGATCCTCTGCACGATGAATACGGCTACGATCGTAGCCTAATGCGGTGTAGCGCTGAACCATCAACGGAAAGGCGGCTTTATCCAGCACGCGTACGTCGTTCAATAGCCCATAACGCATTTCGCCGCGCCAGCCTGTGCGCTGCGGAATGTTGGCAAAGAACGGCACCAGCGCAGACTTAAAGGAGTTGGGCAACACGTAAGCGCGGTCATAGCCCGCATCACGCAGCGATACGCCAAGACGGCGGCGTTCCCCCAGCTCAAGTGCGCCGTGCCCTAGCGGCATAGCTAACGCCTGATTGACTTCCGGCATCCGTGCCAGCAGCGGACGGCACCAGGCCGGTGCCATCACGTCAATGACCGCTTCCGGGTGTTCAGCCTTCAATGTGCGATAAAGGCTGTGCGACATCATCATATCGCCGACCCAGGAAGGGCCGATGACCAAAATTTTCATACCGCTTATGAATCCTTATCCGATTAAACGGTACGGTTCAGCCAGGTCATATATTCCGCTACGCCTTCGGCGACGGTTTTGAACGGCTTATCGTAGCCCGCAGCACGCAAGTTAGTGAGGTCGGCCTGCGTATAGGCTTGATAGCGACCTTTCAGCTTCTCAGGGAATTCGATGTATTCCACGCTGCCTTTGTTATGGAAGGCAAGTGTGGCGTCGGCAACGGCCTGGAAGGACTCGGCACGGCCGGTACCGCAGTTGAAGATGCCGGAAACACCGTTTTGCCAGAACCACAGGTTGACGGCGGCGACATCACCGACGTAGATGAAATCACGCTTGAAATTTTCGCTACCGGAGAACAGCTTCGGATTTTCACCCTGATTGATCTGGTTGTTCAGGTGAAACGCGACGCTCGCCATGCTGCCTTTGTGACCTTCACGCGGTCCGTAGACGTTGAAATAGCGGAAACCGCAGATCTGTGATTCCGCTTCCGGCAGAATCTCACGCACGTATTGATCGAACAGGAATTTGGAATAGCCATAGACGTTCAGCGGCTGCTCGTATTGACGGTCTTCGACGAAGTTATCGTTGCGACCACCGTAGGTCGCGGCAGAAGAGGCATACAAGAACGGAATACTGCGATCGAGGCAATAGTGCAGCACATCTTTGGAATACTGATAGTTGTTATCCATCATGTATTTGCCATCCCACTCGGTCGTGGAAGAGCAAGCACCTTCATGGAATACGGCATCGATATCACCCAGATCGTCACCTGCAACGATGCTGGCGATAAAGTCTTCCTTATCCATGTAATCTGCGATGTCCAGATCGACCAGATTGACGAATTTGGTGCCGTCTTTCAGGTTATCGACAACCAGAATGTCCCGATAGCCGATGTCATTCAGAGATTTTACGATATTGCTGCCGATAAAACCGGCACCGCCAGTAACGATAATCATGGGCGCGACCTTTGTTAATCTTGCCGGTGAGGCACCGCGCCCCACACTGTTTATGACCGCTATAATAGCATTTCATTTTACCGCAAGCAGCCAGAGCTTAATTTATCCCGTGTTGCGCCAACTTTTTTAAGATGAGTCAGGCCGTGACGACGCCAGCATTTTCAGACTGTTTACCCCGCATTTTTGCCCACATCCGCTAGCTTAAAAACCATAACGCAATCTTTTTATGGGAGAGTGACGCTATGCCTGCCGCGTTTTATCAACAACTTACTGCAAAAATTATGGCTGCACGCACCGAAGGCGTGTTCAAGGAAGAGCGCATCATTACCTCTGCGCAGCAGGCTGAAATCGGGGTAATGGGCAGCGACCGCCTGCTCAACTTCTGCGCCAATAATTATCTTGGCCTGGCGGACAGCCCTGAGTTAATTGCCGCCGCAAAGTCTGGATTGGACAGCCACGGTTTTGGTATGGCTTCGGTGCGCTTCATCTGTGGAACGCAGGATATCCACAAACAGCTGGAGCGTAAGCTGGCGGAGTTTCTGGGCATGGAGGACGCGATTCTCTATTCCTCCTGCTTTGATGCCAACGGCGGGCTGTTTGAAACGCTGATGGGGCCGGAGGATGCGATTATTTCCGATGCGCTTAACCATGCTTCGATCATTGATGGTGTTCGGCTATCGAAGGCGCGGCGCTACCGTTACGCCAATAACGATATGAACCAACTGGAAGCACAGCTGCAATTGGCCAGAGCGGAAGGAGCGAAACACATCATGATTGCCACCGATGGCGTTTTCTCGATGGACGGCGTGATTGCGGATTTGCAGGAAATTTGCGATCTGGCCGATCGTTATGACGCGCTCGTGATGGTTGATGACTCCCATGCGGTGGGGTTTGTCGGTGAACATGGGCGTGGGACGCATGAACATCGCGGAGTAATGGGGCGTGTCGATATCATCACTGGCACGTTAGGCAAGGCACTGGGCGGTGCGTCAGGCGGCTATACGGCGGGCAGGCGTGAGGTGATCGACTGGTTGCGCCAGCGCTCGCGGCCCTATCTGTTTTCCAATTCACTTGCGCCAGCCATTGTCACCGCGTCGCTCAAGGTGCTGGCTCTGTTGGAACATGGCGGAGAACGGCGTGAGCGTCTGTGGGCAAACGCTCGTTTGTTCCGTGAAAAGATGACCGCCGCAGGGTTCACGCTGGCGGGAGCCGATCACGCCATTATTCCCGTTATGGTGGGTGAGGCACAGTTGGCACAGGATTTTGCGCAGGCACTACAGCGGGAAGGCGTTTATGTCACGGGTTTTTTCTACCCTGTTGTTCCCCTTGGCCAGGCGCGTATTCGTACCCAAATGTCGGCTGCTCATACACCGCAGCAAATCCAATTCGCCGTCGAGGCGTTTATCCGCGTGGGCAAACGTCTGGGTGTGATCATCTGAGGATACCGTCATGAAAGCATTGGCAAAACTGCGGCCAGAAGAGGGTATCTGGATGGCGGATTCCCCCACGCCGGAGCTCGGGCATAACGACATCATGATTAAAATTCGCAAAAGCGCGATTTGCGGAACGGATGTGCATATCTATAACTGGGACGAATGGTCGCAGAAGACGATTCCTGTTCCAATGGTCGTTGGGCATGAGTACGTTGGCGAAATTGTCGCCATCGGTCAGGAAGTTAATGGTTTTCATATTGGCGATAGGGTTTCTGGCGAAGGGCATATTACCTGCGGCTACTGCCGCAATTGCCGTGCCGGGCGACGTCACTTATGCCGTAATGCCATCGGTGTTGGAGTAAACCGTCCCGGTTCGTTCGCGGAATATCTGGTGATCCCTGCCTACAACGCATTTCGTATTCCCGACAATATTTCTGACGAGCTGGCTGCCATTTTCGATCCTTTCGGCAACGCCGTGCATACCGCACTTTCCTTCGACTTGGTGGGGGAAGATGTGTTGATTGCCGGAGCGGGACCGATCGGCATGATGGCGGCGGCGGTGTGCCGTCATGTTGGCGCAAGGAATGTCGTGATTACCGATGTGAACGCGTATCGCCTGGCGTTAGCCAGCAAAATGGGCGCAACGCGCGCCGTCAATGTGGCAGAGGAAAAACTGGCCGATGTAATGATAGAACTAGGCATGACCGAGGGGTTTGATATTGGGTTAGAGATGTCGGGCGCACCCTCGGCCTTTCGTGCCATGCTGAAAGCGATGAATCACGGTGGTCGCATTGCCATGCTGGGCATTCCGCATGAACCGATGTCGATTGATTGGGGAGAGGTGATTTTTAAAGGGCTATTTATCAAAGGGATCTACGGACGGGAAATGTTCGAAACCTGGTACAAAATGTCGGCACTGATTCAGTCTGGGCTGGATTTGTCACCGATTATCACCCACTGCTTTCACATTGATGAGTTTCAGAAAGGGTTCGATGCCATGCGCTCGGGTCAGTCGGGCAAGGTTATTCTCAATTGGGATGAAGAGTAACCCTGCCGTAGCGAGTCCACGCGGTATTACGGCTGCTTGTGTGTTTCGGTGTCGGCTGGGGCAATCCAGGTCTGCCAGCGGTGCTTGATAAATAGTACAGGCGCACTGTCCCGAATGCTGCTGCTCACCAGCTTGAAGAATACATCGTTCTTCACCGGTTCCGGCGGCTGTTTGACTTGGCACTGCGGTATGCCGCGGAATGGATTACGTGGTTTGACTGGCGGCTGCGGCTGAGGTTCATACTGCCGCGTTGGTTCATTTAGCAACTGGCTGGGACGCACTAAGACAATATCGGCATCCAGCGTGGGCAGCATCTGCTGCAAGACACGGATGGTTGAAGGATGTGGGTGCCCGATAGCGATAGCGGAACCGCTACGACGGGCGATTTGCACCGCACGGGTAAACTGTTTACGGATCTCGGCTTCGTTTTGCGAATCATCCAAAAAGACTTTGCGTTTGATGACCTTAACGTTCGTTCCTGCCGCGGCCTGGCTTGATTGGCTGCTGCCAATGGTCATGCTATCGAGGAAATAGAGCGGGTAGGCGCTCAGCGCCTGCATGACTTTTTGCATGCCGGGCAGGCTGGCGGTCATCGCGCTGCCCATATGGTTATTCAACCCCACAGCGTAAGGCACGTTATTAACCGATTGGCGGATAATGCGCTGAATTTCTTCGCTGCTCATATCTGGGCGTAGCGTGTCACGCTCCAGCGGCTGCTTGCTCATTGGCGCCATCGGTAGGTGGATTAGCACTTCGCGCCCTTGCTGGTGGGCTTTGGTTGCCATCTCACGGGCATACGGTGCGTTGGGCAATACCGCGACGGAAATTGCCGTCGGCATCGCCAGAATCTGGTTCTCATTATGTGGGCGATAGCCAAAATCATCGATCACGATGGAAAGTTTTCCGGCCAGTGCCAAAGGAGAAAGCGCTAACAGACTTAATGCCAATAACGGTGTTTTGGTTAAATAAGACAAGACTATCTTCCCAGCCAAGGTTGTGGATTGACCGCCTGACCCTGGCGACGGATTTCAAAATACAGTCCAGGTTTGCTCTGCCCGCCGCTGGTGCCGACTAACGCAATGGCTTGACCGGCCTTGACCTGAGTACCAACGGAAACCAATGCGCTCTGGTTATAGCCATACAGGCTCATATCACCTTTACCATGCTGTACGACCACCACCAGTCCGTAACCTTGTAGCCAGTCGGCCATCAACACCGTGCCATCGGCGATAGATTTCACTTCAGTCCCTTCCGGTGCGGTAATGACCAGACCTTTCCAGCGTAGCTCACCCTGTAGCGGCTCGCCGAAACGGTGCTCAATACGCCCGTTAACTGGCCAGATAGCTTGACCAGAAGGTCGGCCTAAACCGCCAGTGCGCGCCATAAGTGAGCGCTCACCTTCAGTGGGTTTGTAGCTGCTCCCACTGCGTTTGGCCTGCTCTTCTTTGGCACGAACCTTGGCGGCCTCGCGTGCCTCCCGTTCGGCACGGGCTTTTGCCTCTCGCTCGGCGCGGGCGATCTGGTCGCGTAAGCGGGTTTCATTCTGGCGCAGTTCCGTCAACTGCTGCTGATCTTTTTCCAGCGAGCTTTCCAGCGTTGACAGCGTTTTCTTCCGGTCGGACTGTGCCTGTTCCAGCGTTTGCTGTTGCTGTTGTTGGTCACTTAATAGCGTTTTTTGCTGCGTCTGTTTTTGTTCCAACTGACGTTTTTGATTAGCCAGCTCTACGCGGGTTTGCTGCAATTCGTTGATAGATTTCTGCCGTGCTTCATTCAGGTAGCCGAAGTAAGCGAGGATGCGCTCATTGCGCTGGCTTTCTTCTCCGCTCAGCATGAGCTGCAGCGCACTGTGCTGGCCTTGTCGGAAGGCGGCATCCAACTGACGGGAGAGAAGCGTTTGTTGCTTATCCTGCTGAGATTGCAGCTTTGCGATAGAGGCACTGAGGCTGGTTAATTCTTTATTGAGCGTAGACAGCGTATTGCGCGTTTCATGCAGTTGACGACTGGCCTGAGAGATAGACTGCTCCTGCTTTTTCAACTGCTGAACTAAGGTGCTGCGCTGCTGTTGCTGCTGCTGGACGCTTTTTTCTTTCGCGGCGATATCTTGTTGCAGGGTCTTAAGCTGTGCCTGGTTATCTTCCGCTTGGCCGAGCGCGGGCAACAGCAAAACGCCAACGCAGAGCGCGCTGACGCAGCGGGTGAGTAGCCTGTGTAATGCGGATAACTGGCGATCGGCGCTACATGCTACTCGACTCTGTACAAATAACGCGTTTTTACTCATATCGATAAATTATTCCACGATGAACAGCGGCTTACCAGTTGTCTCTTGTCTGATTTCTATTTCCAGACGTGACAAGCATGGCACAAAGGCGCATGTCTATGCGTATCAATGATAGATAAATGGAAAGCGCGCCGCAGATTCGATACGCTATGTTGGCTTACTGGCTGTAATTGCCGTATCGCGCAGGTATACTCAGGAACCTTATATTTTTGTTGCTTAACTGATCCGGGAGCCGTTACACCCCATGCAAGAGATTATGCCATTCGTTAGCAAGAACCCTATTTTGAGCATCGCCTGGGTTGCGCTGTTGGTTGCGGTAATTGTACTTACTGTGAAGAGTAAACTGTCGAACGTGAAAGAAGTGGTTCGTGGTGAAGCGATCCGACTGATTAATAAAGAAGATGCTGTCGTCGTTGATATCCGTAACCGTGACGACTATCGCCGTGGCCATATTGCCAGCGCATTTAACCTGTTGCCGAACGACATTAAAAACGGCAGCGTAGGTGAACTTGAAAAACATAAGTCGCAGCCGATTATCGTGGTCTGCGCCAACGGCCTCTCTTCACGCGAAGCGGCCGAGAACTTGCATAAAGCGGGTTTTGAGCGTGTGCAGGTACTGAAAGACGGTTTGGCTGGCTGGAGCGGTGAGAATCTGCCTTTAGTCCGCGGCAAATAAAACGGTTTGTGGTAAAACTATCCGCATCGTGCCATGTGCGTCAGTTATACACTGCGAAAATGGCGACGATTTTGCAGGATAACCGACAGGCTGATTGCAGTACGACAATGACAAAAATGTGCTGACGTCCGCCTACTTATGACGACGGAAGACGTCAAGAAAATCCAACAAAAGGGTATTACTTAACATGTCTGAACAAAACAACACAGAAATGGCTTTCCAAATCCAGCGTATCTACACCAAAGATATCTCTTTCGAAGCGCCGAATGCGCCTCAGGTGTTCCAGCAGGAATGGCAGCCAGAAGTAAAACTGGATCTGGATACGGCTTCTAGCCAACTGGCTGATGACATCTATGAAGTCGTACTGCGTGTGACCGTAACGGCATCTCTGGGCGAAGAAACGGCATTTCTGTGTGAAGTTCAACAAGGTGGTATCTTTACCGTTGGCGGTATCGAAGGGACTCAGTTGGCGCACTGCCTGGGCGCATACTGCCCGAACATTCTGTTCCCTTACGCGCGTGAGTGCATCACCAGCCTGGTTTCTCGCGGTACTTTCCCGCAATTGAACCTGGCGCCGGTTAACTTTGACGCGCTGTTCATGAATTACCTGCAACAGCAGACCGAAGGTGAAGGCGCTGCGCAGCATCAGGATGCCTGATGAACGCGTCTGACGCTTCCATGACCGTCATCGGTGCCGGTTCATACGGCACCGCATTAGCCATTACGCTGGCGCGTAATGGCCATCGAGTCGTGCTGTGGGGCCACAACCCTACGCACATTCAGGCGTTACAGGCCGCTCGCTGTAATCAGGCATTCCTGCCTGATGTGCCTTTTCCTGATTCCCTACAGTTGGAAACTAATTTGGCACAGGCGCTCGCTGCCAGCAGAAACGTGCTGGTTGTTGTGCCGAGCCACGTATTCGGTGATGTTCTGCGTCAGTTGAAACCTCACCTGCGTGCCGATGCGCGTATCGTGTGGGCGACCAAAGGGCTGGAAGCGGAAACGGGGCGCTTGTTACAGGATGTCGCACGCGAAGCATTGGGCGAAGCTATTCCGCTTGCGGTGGTCTCTGGTCCGACATTTGCCAAAGAATTAGCGGCGGGTATGCCGACGGCGATTGCGCTGGCATCAACGGACAGTGAGTTTGCCGACGACCTGCAACGGCTACTACATTGCGGGAAGAGCTTCCGTGTTTACAGCAACCCGGATTTTATCGGGGTGCAGTTGGGCGGCGCGGTGAAAAACGTCATTGCTATCGGTGCCGGAATGTCTGACGGCATTGGGTTTGGTGCTAATGCACGTACCGCTTTGATTACTCGCGGATTGGCGGAAATGACCCGGCTTGGAGCCGCACTGGGTGCAGACCCTACCACTTTCATGGGGATGGCTGGGCTTGGCGATCTGGTGCTGACCTGTACTGATAATCAGTCCCGTAACCGACGCTTTGGCATGATGTTGGGGCAGGGAATGGATGTGCAGAGCGCGCAGGATAGCATTGGTCAGGTTGTTGAAGGATACCGCAATACGAAAGAGGTTCTGGCATTGGCGCAGCGCTACGGCGTTGAAATGCCGATTACGGAGCAACTCTGGCAGGTTCTGTATTGTGGGAAAGATGCCCGAGAGGCGGCGCTGAGTCTGTTAGGACGTACGCGTAAAGACGAAACCGCCAAATTATAAAACACGTCGTTCTATACTCTAAATAATTCGAGTTTTATTAAAAATGTTAACGTTTTTAATAATGTACATGCAACTCGAAGTATGACGAGTCTATGCTGGGCTTCCTAATCCTGGGGGCTCATAGTATCTTCATTTTCTTGTATACGCGCGGTAGTGCTAATAAGCCTGTTGTTTTAGAACAGATAGTCGTTGTGGTGTCTCGGAGAGTAAGGCAATGTCGACAGAAGAATTGAAGCTGGTCTGGAGCAATATCAAAACAGAAGCGCGCAATCTCGCGGACTGTGAACCGATGCTGGCCAGCTTTTTTCATGCCACATTGCTGAAGCACGAGAATTTAGGTAGTGCGCTGAGCTACATGCTGGCGAACAAGCTAGCCAATTCTATTATGCCCGCGATCGCTATCCGTGAGGTGGTGGAAGAAGCCTACCGCGCCGAGCCGCAGATGATCGTTTCTGCCGCACGCGATATTCAGGCTGTCTGTCTGCGCGATCCTGCGGTGGATAAATACTCGACGCCATTGCTCTACCTGAAAGGGTTTCATGCATTGCAGGCTTATCGCATTGGTCACTGGCTTTGGTCTCAGGATCGTAAAGCGTTGGCGGTCTATTTCCAGAATCAGATATCGGTTTCTTTCGGCGTGGATATTCACCCGGCGGCGAGAATCGGCTGCGGGATCATGCTCGATCATGCAACAGGTATTGTGATCGGCGAAACCGCTGTGGTTGAAAATGATGTCTCCATTCTGCAATCCGTCACGCTGGGCGGAACGGGTAAAACCAGTGGCGATCGTCACCCTAAAATTCGCGAAGGCGTGATGATTGGCGCTGGCGCTAAAATTCTGGGGAATATTGAGGTCGGTTGTGGCGCAAAAATTGGTGCTGGCTCTGTCGTGCTGCAATCCGTTCCACCACACACGACGGCGGCAGGGGTTCCGGCGCGTATCGTCGGTCGCCCGGAAAGCGATAAACCTGCGATGGATATGGATCAGTATTTCAACGGTATCAACCGCGGTTTCGAATACGGCGATGGTATCTAACCTCGCGACATAGGTTCTTCATTACCCTCTGCTGAATATAAACCACCGACAAATAAGGTGGTTTTTTGTTATTGCAGCTAAGAAACGTCTGAAAGCAACGCTTGGTTCGCTATCTATTTAAGCACTGCCGCTGTTTAACCCTTCATAATAGGCCGTTTGAGTTTTTCATCGGTTATATAGGCAGATTACGTGAACTAAACTATATATATTTTGGTAACCATCAGAATAGCTTTGCTTGGATCACCTTTGTTTGAATGGAATCGTGACGCTGTTACAGAGAACCTTATATGCATTTGAAGCGAACTTTAATCACGTTGAGTTTGATTACACTACCCATCATCCCTTTTTCGAGTTACGCAGTAGAAAGCATAAATAATACGGGCAGCATGGAAAACCCTGTATCCGTCACGGCGGATTCTACTGATTCTGCGTCGAATAAGCAGGATGAAAGTTGGTGGCAGAGAAGTAAAAATAACCTGTCTACGACCTGGAATGCGCCGCAGAGTCACGATATTTATATCCCTGCTATCACCTGGCATAACCGCTGGACGTACGATAAAGAAAAGACTGACAGATATAATGAAAGACCGTGGGGCGCGGGTTACGGTGTTTCTCGCCTGGATCAGGATGGGGATTGGCACGGGCTTTATCTCATGGCGTTCAAAGACTCCTATAACAAATGGGAGCCTATTGGTGGCTACGGTTATGAAAAGCGTTGGCGACCCACCCGCGATCAGGATTTTCAACTGGGCCTGGGCTTTACGGCAGGTTTCACGATGCGTGATAACTGGAACTATATCCCGATCCCTGTATTGTTGCCTTTGGCGTCAATAAGTTATAACAAACTTTCTTTTCAGGCGACGTATATTCCCGGAACATACAATAACGGTAATGTTTTCTTTGCCTGGCTCAGGTGGCAGATTTAATTCTTAGATTAACGAGCCTCTTTTGTTTTACAAAACGAGGCTCTGTTTATTCTGTAGATCGCGCATTGATGAAATATATTGAATGGCGTAAGTGTTATCTGGATAAAGGTATTTAACGCCACATCTTTTCTTCTCTACGTTTACTTTCTATTTGCTCGTTATTTATCCTGATGTAAACCATATTGACTGATGTTCATTCAGCCATCTCCGCTACAATGGCGATACTTTTTTCTCAGTGGATGCTGTCGTGCCATTACTTATTATCACCACGATCTTGTGGGCATTTTCATTCAGTCTGATTGGCGAATATCTGGCGGGCCAGGTCGATAGCTGGTTTTCTGCGATGTTTCGTCTGACGGCAGCGGCAGTGGTATTTTTACCGTTCTTACGCTGGCGGGGCTACGCGCCGCGCGTCATTTTCTTGTATATGTTAGTGGGCGCTTGCCAACTGGGTATCATGTACCTGTTCGTATTCCAGGCTTACCTGTACCTGACTGTGCCTGAGTTTTTACTCTTCACGGTGATGACGCCGTTGTACGTCACGCTGATTTACGATCTGCTTGCCCGACAGCGCCTACGCTGGGGCTACGCGATGAGTGCGCTTCTGGCAGTATTCGGCGCAGCCGTAATCCACTATCACGGCGTGAGTGAGCATTTCTGGTGGGGATTCCTGCTGGTGCAGGTGGCGAACGTGTGTTTTGCCGCAGGTCAGGTTGGCTATAAGCGTCTGATGGAGATTCATCCTGTACCGCAGCACTGCGCGTTTTCCTGGTTTTATCTGGGAGCCGCGATCGTGACGATAGCCGCGTGGCTGCTCTTCGGCAACATGGCTAAGTTACCCACCACAACCTTGCAGTGGGGTGTGCTGGCCTGGCTGGGGATTGGCGCTTCAGGCTTGGGTTATTTTATGTGGAACTATGGCGCAACCCAGGTGGATGCCGGAACGCTCAGCATTATGAATAACTTTCACGTGCCGGCTGGGCTACTGGTCAACTTCGCCATCTGGCATAAAACGCCAGATTGGCTGAGCTTTATCGTAGGGACAGCAATCATTACGTCCTCGTTGTGGGTACACCAGCATTGGGTCGTGAAGCATCCTTCACGAACGGTAAATGATCACAAGCGTGCTGGCGCGCCGAACGAATAAACGCATCAATGACCGGTTGGCGCTGTTCTCCGTCGCGGACGGCGGCGTACAACCGGCTCCAAAGCCCATCACCCAACGATTTGGTCACAATCAGCCCTTGGCGTTCAAAACTTTCCACCACCCAGTGGGGGAGCGCGGCAATGCCCATACGGGCGGCAACCATCTGAATCAGCAGCAGTGTGTTATCCACGCTTTTCAGCGCAGGGCTGATGCCTGCGGGTTGTAAAAAATGACGCCAGACGTCCAACCGCTGCCGTTGTACCGGGTAGATCATTAGGGTTTCTGCGCTGAAATCTTCCGGTTCGATTTTTTCTTTTTTTGCCAGTGGGTGCTCGGGAGCCAGTACCAGTCGGACTTCAAAATCAAACAGAGGTGAATAGTGCAGCCCGCTGCGCGGCATGATGTCGGAGGTCATAACCAGATCCAATTCGCCTTGCTGGAGTGCGGGCTGAGGGTCGAACGTGACGCCTGATTTAAAATCCATCGCGACCTGTGGCCAGTGCTGATGAAACTCATCTAGCGCAGGCGTCAGCCACTGAATGCAGCTATGGCACTCGATGGCCAGACGCAGCATGGTTTGGTGCGGCTCATGGCACGCCTGCAACGCCTGCTGAATTTGCGGTAACACCTGCTCTGCCAACTGCAACAGAATTTCTCCCTGAGGCGTAAAGCGCAACGGCTGGCTTTTACGCACGAATAGCCTGAACCCAAGACGCTGTTCCAGATCGCTGAACTGGTGGGATAACGCCGATTGGGTTTGGTGAAGTGCAGCGGCAGCGGCGGCTAACGATCCCGTATTGCGCAGTGCTTGCAGCGTTCGCAGGTGTTTAAATTCGATCATGAGAGTCCTTCACAGTGACAGTGAATAAATTGCGCTTGTGCTTACTACAGTACCTGCGGATTATGGATGTGTAAACATCTGGACGGCTAAATGAGGAATTAACGATGACGATTGTGAATCACACACTGGGTTTTCCGCGCGTTGGGTTACGCCGTGAACTGAAAAAAGCGCAGGAAAGCTATTGGGCAGGTAACGCAACACAGGAAGAGTTGCTGACCGTTGGACGTGAGCTGCGTGCGCGTCATTGGCAACAACAGAAGGATGCTGGCGTTGATCTGCTGCCAGTGGGTGATTTCGCCTGGTACGACCATGTGCTGACCACGAGTCTGCTGCTGGGTAATGTACCTGCGCGTCATCAGAATGAAGATGGATCGGTCGATCTGGACACGCTGTTCCGTATTGGCCGTGGACGGGCACCAACCGGTCAGCCTGCCGCTGCGGCAGAAATGACCAAATGGTTTAACACGAACTATCACTACATGGTGCCAGAATTCACTCAAGGGCAGCAGTTTGCGCTGACCTGGACGCAGTTGCTGGATGAAGTGGATGAAGCACTGGCGCTGGGCCATAAGGTGAAGCCTGTTCTGTTAGGCCCAGTTACCTACCTGTGGCTGGGCAAAGTGAAAGGCGATCAATTTGACCGTTTATCACTGCTGCAAGACATTCTGCCCGTTTACCAGCAAGTGCTGGCTGAACTGGCGAAGCGTGGCATTGAGTGGGTGCAGATTGATGAGCCGGCACTAGCACTGGAACTGCCGCAAGCGTGGCTGGCCGCGTTTAAACCCGCTTACGATGCGCTGCAAGGTCAGGTGAAATTGCTGCTGACGACCTATTTCGACAGCGTTAGCCAGAATCTGGAAACGATCAAAGCGCTGCCGGTTCAGGGGCTGCATATCGATCTGGTTCATGGGAAGGACGATGCCGCGACGTTGAGCGCCCAACTGCCAGCTAACTGGGTATTGTCGCTGGGGGTGATTAACGGCCGTAACGTATGGCGTGCTGACCTGAGCAGTTGGTTCGAGCGTTTGCAACCGCTGGTGGGGACGCGCGCTCTATGGCTGGGAAGTTCATGCTCACTGCTGCATAGCCCTATCGATCTGAGTGTGGAAGTGCGCCTGGATGATGAAGTGAAGAGCTGGTTTGCCTTTGCGATTCAGAAATGTGCGGAGTTGTCACTGCTGTCTCAGGCACTTAACAGCGGCAACGGTCAGGCACTGGAAGCCTACAGCGCGCCGATTCGTGCTCGTCGTACCTCTACGCGTGTCAACAACGCCGCTGTTGCGCAGCGTCTGGCGGCCATCACCGCACAGGACAGCCAGCGTCAGAACGTGTATTCCGTGCGCGCCGATGCTCAGCGTGAGCGCTTTAATCTGCCAGCATGGCCGACCACGACGATTGGTTCTTTCCCGCAAACCACCGAAATTCGCGGTCTGCGTCTGGATTTCAAGCAGGGTCGTCTGGACGGTAATAACTACCGCACCGGCATTGCCGAGCACATCAAGCAAGCTGTCGTTGAGCAAGAGCGACTGGGGCTGGACGTACTGGTGCACGGTGAAGCTGAACGTAACGACATGGTGGAATACTTCGGTGAGCATCTTGATGGGTTTGTCTTTACCCAGAACGGCTGGGTACAGAGCTACGGTTCTCGCTGTGTGAAACCGCCAGTTATCATTGGTGATGTGAGCCGTCCAGAAGCGATTACCGTTGAGTGGGCGAAATACGCACAGTCCCTGACTGACAAGCCGATGAAAGGCATGTTGACAGGTCCAGTGACCATCCTGTGCTGGTCCTTCCCGCGCGAGGACGTCACGCGTGAAACCATTGCCAAGCAGATTGCGCTGGCGCTGCGTGATGAAGTGGCCGATTTGGAAGCCGCAGGCATTGGTATCATCCAGATTGATGAACCGGCGCTGCGTGAAGGTCTGCCGCTGCACCGCTCTGATTGGGACGCTTATCTGGCCTGGGCAGTGGATGCTTTCCGTCTGAATGCCGCTGTAGCGAAAGATGATACGCAAATCCATACTCACATGTGTTATTGCGAGTTCAACGACATCATGGATTCTATCGCCGCGTTGGATGCAGACGTGATTACGATTGAAACCTCTCGCTCCGATATGGAGTTGCTGGAGTCGTTTGAAGAGTTCGAATACCCGAATGAAATTGGTCCAGGCGTCTACGACATTCACTCTCCGAATGTACCGAGTGTGGAATGGATGGAAGCCCTGCTGAAAAAAGCGGCTCAGCGTATTCCTGCTGAGCGCCTGTGGGTGAACCCAGACTGCGGTCTGAAAACGCGTGGCTGGCCGGAAACGCGTCAGGCCTTGGCAAACATGGTTCAGGCAGCACAGCGTCTGCGTGAAACCCAGTAATCGTTAATGACTGATGAAATCAGGGAGGCTATGCTCTCCCTGATTTTTTGTACCCTTCACGAATAGATAAAATACGCGTCATTTTGCTTTTCCTCACGCTTCTTCATTATTTCTCACTGCAAATATTCTCTCTTCCTAAAAATTAACTATATTGTCTTTTCTTTAATAAAATCGCCGCGCTATCCCCCTTGTTTTTCTGCATCAACTGGTAGGTTATCTTCCGAAAATGAATATTTAGCCGCTATCCATGTCTCTATTTTTCGCTGGGGTAAATCGACACGGTCATAAAGCTAGAGAATATTTTGCCGATAAGGTAAACGGCATGGAGGCGGCTCAGGACGTACCAATAGCGCGAGGATTTTTTATTTTTAATATTTTCTTTATGTTGGAAGTGCACCTGTAATTACTCTCTTATGGGTAGATTAAATATACCTATAAAGCATATTTCCTTTCCCGAAAAACGATTATTTCCCCACTCTGCGACGTTATTCGACGGCGTGCTGTGCGCAGTAGTCATTATTATTTATTACCTAAAAGGAGTGAGATGTGAACTTAGCGAATTGGCGTATTGGCTATCGATTAGGAGGCGGGTTTGCCGTTCTGATTTTGATGTTATTTGCCGTGAGTTTATTTTCCCTGTCTAAACTGTCCAGTTTTCAGGATGGTGCCAGAGATATCGTCAAAGAGGTTTACCCACAAACGGTAGAGGCTAATGATCTCATTGATAACGTGAATGGGCATTTTGTCGCTTATTTGCAGATGATGCTGGTATCCGATCAGGAGCAGCGTCAGGGATATGTCGATCGGATTATGGCGTACCGCAAGGAAATTAGCCGCCTGCTTGATAATCTGGAAAACAATGCCTCAGGAGAGCGTGCTCGCACGCAGGTGGGGGTTGTCCGTGGGTTTCGTGCTGAGTTTATCAAATCCGGCGATAAAATTATTAGTGATGCGCTGGCGGGTAATAACGACATCGCCGTAGCGGAATTCAATAACACCCTGAATGTGATTCAGCGCAATTACCGTGACTCGGTGAAGCAGTTGGTGAATTACCAAAATGAAGCGATGGATAACTCTGTCGAGACCATGGCAGAGGTGTATAGCAGTACTCGCATAATTTTACTGCTTGTTTTGCTGTCGGGTGCGGCTTTTGGCGCGCTGATTGCCTGGGCAATCACGCGTAGCGTTACCCGACCGATTGAGCAGGCTTTGCAAGTCGCGGATAGAGTGGCGGAGGGCGATCTGACCTCACGTATCACTGTAACCAGCAAGGATGAAACCGGATTGCTGCTGCAGTCGTTGGATCGTATGAATACCAGCCTGAGCTCGATTGTTGGCCAGGTGCGTGATGGTGCAGAAACCATTTCGACGGCGGCATCGCAAATCACCGCAGGGAATCAGGATCTGTCATCACGCACAGAGGAACAGGCCAGCTCACTGGAAGAAACGGCAGCCTCAATGGAACAACTGGCATCGACCATTAAAAACACGGCGGAAAATACTCAGCAGGCGACGGAGATTGCCAATAAGGCGACCGGTGCCGCGAAAAAAAGTGGTGATGTCATGCTTTCCGTGACGCAGAAAATGCGCGGTATTCGCGATTCATCCCAGCGTATGGCAGAAATCATTGGTGTGATTGACGGTATTGCGTTTCAGACCAATATCCTGGCACTGAACGCGGCGGTTGAAGCTGCGCGTGCGGGTGAGCAGGGGCGCGGCTTTGCGGTAGTGGCAGGAGAGGTCCGCTCGCTGGCACAGCGCAGTGCGACAGCCGCGCGGGAGATCAAGGATTTGATCGACGACTCCGTCAGCAAAATTCGCGAAGGCATGGAGCTTGTCGATACCGCCGAAGAAACCATGGGTGGCTTAACATCCCATGTGAAGGATGTGCACGACATTATCACTGAGATTTCACAGGCTAGCCGTGAACAGAGCGACGGGATTAACCAGATGAATCTGGCGATTGGGCAGATTGATACCACGACCCAGCAGAATGCGGCCTTGGTTGAAGAATCCGCTTCTGCTGCTTTGTCCCTGCAAGCGCAGGCCTCCGTTCTGGCGGAAGCCGTGAGCGCGTTTAAAGTACAGTCATCTAGCCGTAGCGATGCCGGGTCTTATGCACCGAGGCCGATGAGTACACCACTGCTGGCGCTGGCAAATAAAGAGTAAATTTGCTGCCATAATTTGCCTGTGTTGCTGTGCAACGTCTATTTCATCAGGGGGGTAATGGCCTCCCTGATTCCGTTATCTCGCGATACCCGTTATACTTCAAGTTGCATGTGCGTTGGCTGCGTCCACTCACCCGAATCACTTACCCGAGTAAGCTCATCGGGATTCCTTCCCTTGCCGCCTTCCTGAAACTCGAATTATTTAGGGTATATAGAGCAAATCTGTTTTTTCCTTTGCTTATTCAGTTTGTTGTCCTTTTTTAAGAAAAACTCCCTCTCTTTATTTTTAATATCAAATATGTCTGACTATCATTTAATGTAGTTGTGGTGTTATTTTTGTTAATCGCCGTTGAATTAATCTGTGATTTTTCCGATCGAAACTTAACTTTTGATAGTTCTAGTCTATTTATTATATGTTTTTGAATGATTTAAACGATCAATTTGTAAAGTTCAGAAACAAGTTGCCGATAAAATGGATCACACAGGAACGGCTATGGATGCACGAATACGGAGAGGGAAGGTCATCATCTCACCTCGATAACGTCTCCTCGGTCTTATCAATCGTATTTGTACCACTGTTAGATTTATTGCCACTTTTGCACCTCAACACCTGAGGAAAATTATTTGATTTTTGATCGCACCTCTCATGCTGAGAGCGTGCGTAAAAATGCCTGCCTCAAGGTATCTCTGGTATGTCAGAAGGAAACCGCTTTTTCCTTTGGATAGCCAGCCATTCTCCGCCCTGTGGTCCATCAAGTTGCGACATGTGCGCAACTGACCTTGCTATGTATTACCTAAAAGGAGTGAGACATGAATTTAGCAAACTGGCGTATTGGTTATCGATTGGGGGCTGGATTTGCCATCCTGATTCTGATGTTGTTTGCCGTAAGTATTTTTTCCCTGTCTAAGTTGTCCGGCTTTCAGGACGGTGCCAGAGGCATTGTGAAAGAGGTTTATCCACAAACGGTTGATTCAAATAGCCTTATCGATAATGTAAACAGCATTCTGGTGGCCTATCAGCGGCTGATGCTGGTTTCAGGTGAGGATAAAATCAAGGAAAACGTCGATCGTGTGAATGGATTCCGCCAGGAAATAGGCCGCTTGCTGGATAAGCTGGACAGCCAGACGGTTGAAGAGCGTTCAATCTCTCAGTTGCGTGCTATCCGCGCGATCCGTACCGAATTTTTGAAATCCGGTGACAAAATTATCAGCGAAGTGGTCGCTGGCAATCGGGAAGCGGCGATTGAGGAATTCAACAATAACCTGAATGTTGTCCAACGCCAGTACCGTGATGCGGTAAGACAATTGGTTAACTATCAGGATGATGCGATGGATACCTCTGTTGAAGCCATGGCTGAGGTGTACAGCGAGACCCGCATTATTCTGCTGCTCATTTTAGCGCTGGGCGCCGTATTTGGTGCGCTGATTGCCTGGTCAATTACGCGTAGCGTCACCCGACCGATACAGCAGGCTTTGCAAGTCGCAGATAGAGTAGCGCAGGGCGACCTGACCTCACGTATCACTGTTACCAGCAAAGATGAAACCGGATTGCTGCTGCAATCGTTGGATCACATGAACACCAGCCTGAGCACGATTGTTGGGCAGGTGCGTGACGGGGCGGAAACGATCTCGACGGCGGCTTCGCAGATTGCCGCAGGTAATCAGGATCTGTCCTCGCGCACCGAAGAACAGGCCAGCTCGCTGGAAGAAACGGCAGCTTCAATGGAACAGCTGACTTCTACCATTAAAAATACGGCGGAAAATACGCAGCAGGCAACAGACATCGCGAATAAAGCTTCTGGTGCTGCCAAGCAAAGCGGTGACGTCATGGTTTCTGTTACGCAGAAAATGCGCGGTATTCGCGATTCATCCCAGCGAATGGCGGAAATCATTGGTGTGATCGATGGTATTGCCTTCCAGACCAATATCCTGGCACTGAACGCGGCGGTTGAAGCGGCGCGAGCGGGCGAACAAGGGCGTGGTTTTGCGGTGGTAGCAGGTGAAGTGCGTTCTCTGGCACAGCGCAGTGCGACAGCCGCGCGTGAGATCAAGGATTTGATCGACGACTCCGTGAGCAAAATCCAGGAAGGTATGTCGCTGGTGGATACTGCTGAAGAAACCATGGGCGGATTAACCGGCTATGTGCGGGATGTGAATGAGATCATCAGTGAAATCTCGCAGGCCAGTCGTGAGCAGAGCGACGGGATTAACCAGATGAATTTGGCGGTTGGGCAAATTGATACCACGACCCAGCAGAATGCGGCTCTGGTTGAAGAATCTGCCTCTGCGGCACTTTCTCTGCAAGCACAGGCTTCCGTGCTGGCGGAAGCGGTGAGCGCGTTTAAACTGCTGTCATATGGCAACGGCAAAGCCGCTTCTTATGCATCGTCCCCAACACGTACCCCAACGCTGTCTTTAGCACCCGTGACGCCTGCGAAAGATCAAGGCAACAACGGTGACTGGACGACGTTCTAAGGCCGTCGGTGTAACACGCTGAAACACAAACGCCACCGTTGTTCGGTGGCGTTTTAGATCGTAGGTAAGAACGGACGCGTGTGGTGGCGCTACGCTACACCGTTTTTCTGGAACCATGCCAGCATCCGTTGCCAGCCGTCACGTGCGGATTCTTCATGATAGCTGGGGCGGTAATCGGCATGGAAAGCATGGCCGGCATCGGGGTAGACGATGATTTCTGCCGCCGCGTTCGCAGCGCGTAGCGCCTGTCGCATAATATCCACTTTTTCCAGCGGAATACTCTCGTCTTTCGCTCCGTATAGCCCCAACACGGGCGCTTCCAACTCCGTTGCAATATCGACCGGATGTTTGGGGCTGTTCAGCGTTTTCTCACCGGTAAATTTGCCGTACCAGGCCACGGCCGCTTTGAGTTGTGGATTGTGCGCGGCGTAGAGCCAGGTGATACGTCCGCCCCAACAAAATCCCGTTATCGCCAGCTTGCTGGCATCGCCGCCCTGTTTAATCGCCCAGTTGGCGGTGTGATCGAGATCGGACAGCACCTGTGAATCAGGAACCTTATGCACCAGCTCGGTCAGGATTTGCTGAATGTCGTTATAGTGGCTGGGGTCGCCCTGACGGAAATACAGCTCTGGGGCGATGGCCATATAGCCCTGCTTAGCTAGCCTGCGGCACACATCCTGAATGTGTTGATGAACGCCGAAAATCTCCTGTACCACCAGGACGATAGGGAGCGGCCCATTATGGTTCGCTGGTCTGGCGATATAGGCAGGCAACTGCTCACCCTGAGAAGGAATGGTGGTTTCACTGGCAACGATACCGACAGAATCCGTTGTAATGATGGAGAAGCCCTGCGGTTTTACCGCCGGGGATAACCCTTGAGGAAGATGTTTGAAGGTCGTCTGTTCATCAGTCTTCATTACGCGCTCTCCTGTTATCGGTCTGCCGAGTTTCATGTGAAAGAGGGATGTCATGATAAATACTATCAATGATTAAAGAATCTACACTAGAAGACAATTAATCGGCGAAAATGAATTCCTCACCCAATAAATAGTGATTTAAGTCACGTTTTTTATGTATGTTGATGTTTGTTTCTTTTTTATAGGTGACTCCTGTCACTTAAAAAAACGTAATGATGCGCTAGAGTCTTTTTATAACGCGGATGCTTACAGACTGCGACAAGCAGCATAGATGAGGCATTCGGCACGATTTCTCTGAATACCCAATTGATTGCCCGGGAGGCAGTTATGTCTACATCTGATGTGTTCCATCTTGGTCTGGTTAAGAACGATTTACAGGGCGCGACGCTGGCTATCGTGCCCGGCGATCCTGAGCGTGTCGAAAAAATTGCCCGCCTGATGGATAACCCGGTTCATCTGGCATCACACCGTGAATTTACCTCCTGGCGTGCAGAACTGGACGGCAAGGCAATCATTGTCTGCTCGACCGGTATCGGTGGTCCGTCAACGTCAATCGCGGTAGAAGAATTGGCGCAGCTTGGCATCCGCACGTTTCTGCGCGTTGGTACGACGGGGGCGATTCAGTCCGGTATCAATGTCGGTGATGTGTTAGTGACCACCGCAGCCGTCCGCCTTGACGGTGCGAGTCTGCACTTCGCGCCAATGGAGTTCCCTGCTGTGGCTGATTTCGGCTGTACTACCGCGTTGGTGGAAGCCGCGAAAGCGTCGGGTGCCGCGTTGCACGTTGGCATCACGGCATCTTCCGATACGTTCTATCCTGGTCAGGAACGCTATGACACCTTCTCTGGACGCGTGGTTCGTCGCTTCCGCGGTTCGATGGAGGAGTGGCAGAGCATGGGGGTGCTGAACTATGAAATGGAGTCTGCCACGCTGCTGACCATGTGCGCCAGCCAGGGGCTAAAAGCGGGCATGATCGCGGGTGTGATCGTGAACCGTACTCAGCAGGAAATCCCGGATGCGGCGACCATGAAGCTGGCCGAAACCACCGTCATCAAGGTGTTGCTGGACGCGACACGCCGTTTGTTAGCCGCTGAATAAGCACAAAAATTGATGGTATTTTGGGCTGGTCATCGCAGAGGCCAGCCTTTATCCTAATAAACTTGTTCTGGTTTATTGGGTTAACCTGCGACGCGCCCTGCGTATGTAATATGGTTGCCTTGCTCGCCTTTCAACCTCGCAAGGAGATGTATGACCGAACCAACGTTGCTTCATCCCTCTTTATTACCGCTGGACGGTGGAATCAACTTCCGTGATTTAGGTGGTAACCGGGCTGCTGATGGGCGGCTTATCCGACACGGTAAACTTTTTCGCTCCGGTTCGCTGGATTTGCTGAGCCAGGCGGATTGTGAACACCTTGCTGGCGTGCCTATTTCTCACGTGGTGGATTATCGGGATGCCGATGAAATTGCGCAGAAGCCCGATGTACTGTGGACTGGGGCCAATTATCACGCTTATCCGGCCAATCCGTTACGCCACGAAGTGACGGCCAATCTGGATTCGCTAGGGTCCGATGTGCTGGCGGCGTTTGATTCCCGCGCGTTTATGTTAGAACTCTACCGCCGTTTGCCCTTCAACAATTCTGCCTATAAGCAACTGGTGTCGCTGCTATTACGGCCAGATGAAGGCGGGTTGGTACAGCACTGCGCGGTGGGAAAAGATCGCACAGGTATCGGTTCTGCGCTGGTGATGTTTGCGCTGGGTGCCGATGAGCAGACCGTGATGGAAGATTACCTGCTCACGGATACGACGCTGACGCCATTCCGTCAGCAGTTACTGGCACATTTGTCAGAAACGCTGAATGAGAAAGCATTAGGACAGTTTTCTTATGTGCTCTCTGTGCAGGAAGAGTTCATTGTGACGGCGTTGCAGGCGATCTATGAACGACATGGTTCTATCGATAGCTGGCTTGAAGTGGAATACGGTCTGGATAATCACGCACGGAATTATTTACAAGATAAATACCTGATTGCAGGATAATTACCTGCTTTACTTTACAATAATGCGTTTTTCGAATCCGTTATTGTGGTCATAATTAGTTCTCTTATCGGTTAATTTTACTCAGTCTAACCAACGCCCGATGAATTTCATCAGGCGTTTTGCGTTTGTTAAATCAGGGAGGAACATGTCTCATATCATAGGGATAGATTTAGGCACGACAAACAGTTTGGTTTCATTCTGGGATGGCGAGAAAGCCGTACTGATTCCCAATGCACACGGTGATTACCTCACTCCTTCAGTTATCGGCCTTGATGATAACGGCGATCTATTGGTAGGGCGTGTTGCCAAAGAACGCTTGATTACCCACCCACTTAAAACCGCAGCGTTGTTCAAACGCTACATGGGGACGAAAAAGGCCTACTCGCTCGGCGGTGTACAAACCTACCAGCCTGAAGAATTATCTTCTTTTCTGCTACGCGTGCTGAAAGCCGATGCTGAGGCATTTCTTGGTGCGCCCGTGACAGAAGCGGTCATCAGTGTGCCTGCCTACTTTAATGATAAACAGCGTAAAGCAACGCAGATTGCAGGGCAGCTAGCCGGTCTTAAGGTGGAGCGTCTGGTGAATGAACCGACAGCGGCTGCGCTAAGTTACGGATTGCATGTTAATGATCCAGAAAGCCGTTTTTTAGTCTTCGACCTAGGCGGCGGCACCTTCGATGTGTCAGTCCTGACGCTATTTGACGGCATTATGGAAGTGAACGCCACAGCAGGGCACAACACACTGGGGGGCGAAGATTTTGTCGATACGCTGGTAAAAGCGTTTCTGAATGCGCATGCGCTGACGTCGCTCGACTTGTCAGAAATGAGTCGCCTGCGCCAGCATATCGAAGGGATGAAACGGGAGTTAACGCTGCAACATGAGGCGACGATAGCGCCAGAGTTCGGGGGCGTAGCGTATCCGTGGCACCTTACCCGCGATGATTTCGAAGTACTTTGTGCCCCTTTAATTGATGCGTTACGGCAGCCTATCGAGCGGGCATTGAATGATGCGGCTATTACCCCGCGTGATTTGAATTGCGTCATTCTGGTCGGGGGAGCCAGCCGTATGCCCGTGGTGAGAAGCCTGGCTGCCAGACTATTTGGTCAGTACCCGATCGCGACGCTAAATCCTGATGAAATCGTGGCGTTGGGTGCGGCTGTGCAGGCTGGGCTCAAGGCGCGTAGCCAAGGGCTAGCGGAGGTCGTGCTGACTGACGTCTGCCCGTTTACCCTAGGATTAGAAACGGCACGCCGCTTGCCGAATGGACATCTGGAAAGCGGTTATTATACGCCGATTATTGATCGTAATACGGTCGTCCCCGTGAGCCGGGAAAAAGTGTTTAGCACCTGTCATGAAGGGCAAACCAACATGCTGCTGCAAATCTATCAGGGGGAAAGTCGCCTGACGCGCAATAACGTCAAATTGGGTGAGCTGGAAATTGAGTTTCCGCCCACACCGGAAGACGAACCCATTGTGCGTGTGCGTTATACCTACGATATCAACGGTATTTTGGAAGTGCAGGCGACAGACCTCCATGAGGGCAACAGTAAATCAACGATTATCCGCAATGATAGCTGTGATTTGTCGGACGCTGAGATACAGGCGCGCTTACAGCAGTTGGCAGAGATAAAAATACACCCGCGTGAGCGTATGGAAAGTCGACTGTTACTGGCGCGCGGGGAACGTTTATATGAGCAATTGATGGGTGAAGCGCGAGAGCGTATCGCACATGAATTGCAAGCCTTTGAAGATGCATTGGAAACGCAGGACTCCTTGCACATTCGCCGGGTAACAAAAGAGATACAGAGCGTATTTGATGAGATGGAGCCTCATTCGTTATGAAAACGTCGTGCTGGGTATTTTTAGGGATTGAGGAAACGGTCGACCAAATGGCCATTCGACGTGCGTATGCGCGTTTGTTGCGGCAGCATAATCCAGAAGATGACGCCGAAGCGTTTAAGGCGCTCCGTGCAGCGTATGAAGACGCGCTCTTACAGGCGCGCTATCTGGTGGCTAAAGGGGATGCCGAGCAGCAGGAAAACCCTGCGTCAGAGGCGGCAGCAGAGGCTGAGAAGATGAGCAATCCTGCGGCTAACACGGCGAATGATGACATTGCTGTAATGCAGGATACGATGCAGCAAATTGAAGCGATAAAGCAGCGTGTGGCGGCAATCTATGCGGATTTTCAGTGTCGTATCGACGATGGGATTTGGCGTGACGTGCTATCAACATCGGTACTCGATCGTCTTGAAATCAAACAGCCTGTTTCACTGTGGCTGTTTGGCTTTTTAGGCCACTGTGCTTTCTTGCCAGACTCGGTGAAGCAATGCTTATTGGAGACGTTTGACTGGGAACACAACTTGCTGTTGCTCAGGCGACACTATTCTTCACAGCAGGTGGAAGATGTACTGGAATGGCTGAATGACGAAGATGTCTGGCATATCCCTGTGCGGGGGTTGCGGTTTCCTTCCGGTATAACTGGTGAAGATGTAGACCGCTATTTTCACGACCGGGAGCAGCTGGTTCGCATCGTTTATCAACATGATAATGCCGCATTTGATCGGCAACTGGCGCAGATGTTATCCCGACAGATCTGCGATCCAGAGCTGCTCTGTTGGGCTATCGCCCACTACCATCGCCTTGGTGATTTTTCCCCTGCTCGTGAATGCTGTCGTCAGTTAATTGCAATGGTGCCGGAGCAAATAGACGGTTATTTGCGGTTAGCGCAGATTGAGCTGGATGACCGACAGTACCTACGCGCTGCCGATGCGTTTAATCAGGTGCTGGAGATGCAAAGCGACCATGCCGTGGCGTTGAAGGGGTTGGCTGGCTGTTTCCTGGCTCAAGGGATGCTCTTTGAAGCTCGGGAACTGTATCGCTATCTCTGCACCCTGGTGCCGTATGACGTAGAAGCGCAGATTCAGGTGCTGAAAATCAATGCGCAAACCATTGCTGGTGGTTTCGCGACGATTAAACCAAAGCGTTACAGCATGGAATACTGTGAAGAAGTCGCAGAATGTTATCTGCAAAATGGGGCTTACACTCTGTGTATCGATTTTATACAACACCTGATGGCTCGTGCTGAATATAATGCCAAGCCGCTGCCGCGCTTAATCAGAGGCAGTATTTTTGAGGTGATATACCGCTCGTTTTTTGTCAAACATGGCGATTTCAATGAGCGCACGCTTTCCTCTACGCTCTACATGACGCTCGGTGATGTTCATTATCAACTGGATCAATATGAGGATGCCCGGCAGGCATATACCTGGGCGCTGGAGGAAGCGCAACGACAAGGCGAAAATGGCTACGGTGCGAGTGTTTGTTTAGCGCGTGTTCTGTTGAAGCTGAAAATCTACCAAGATGTTATCCCTCTATTGGAAAAAGCACAGGGCTACCACCGTAATGATTCTGAAATCTGCTTCATGCTATCAGAGGCTTTTCGTTTTACGGATGAATATGACAAATCGCTGGAATATGTGAATCAGGCTATTGCACTGGATGCATCGCACTGGGTGTATTTTTCTGTTCGTTCGATCATTTTGCACTATATCTGTGAGCGCTATGAGGAAGCCTTGTCGGACCTGAATTTTATTGTGCGATGTAAGCCATCTTTCTCTTCGGTATGGTATCGACGTGGGATCTGTCTGAGTCGTTTAGGACGCCATCGAGAGGCCATAGAGAGCCTGGAAGAAGCTATCGACTGGAATATTAAGGATCCTGATGCCGCGTTAGAATTGTTGAAATCTGCCTGCGAATTAGGCCTGTATGACAAGGCTCAGCGTGGCGTGAAGCTATATCAGGAATACGGCGGCGATATGGATGAGATCGGCGAGTGGTTGATGAAGCTGGAGCAGATAGCACCGGGGCGGCAGGGAGTAGATAACGCATGACCGTAGAAAATCAGGAAAATACGCAGCCTTTATCCAAAACTCAGCTATGGGGGCTGGCGCTGTCAGCCATTCTGACGGAAATGAATTACGATCGGCATGACGTGCTGGATGGTGGTGGTGATAAACAGGAAGCGCTGAGGGCGATTCGACATATTCTGAAACGGGATTGGGGCATTGAAACGCGTGAAGCGCTGCTGCGCCAGATCCATCGCCTGCTCAATGGTCACGGACACGGGCCGGGTTACCGCCGTCTACAGCATCGGCTGTCTGCGATGTCTGAAGCGGAGATGGATGCGTATATCCAGCGCCATCAACATGATGAAGAACATCACAGTGAATTACTGATCGTGAGGCTCAATCGGTTTGCGTTGGATCGTACCGGGATTGATGCCTGGGACGAAGGGCGTAGCGTCAATCTGTGCCGCTGGGGGATGGCGGTGGGTATGGTGGGCGAAGAGGAAGGCTGGGATATGATCATGTCTATGGCGCGGAATGCGCAACAGAAATATGACAGCTGGTATCACTTTGCCATTAGCTACGTGGTTGGGCGGCAATATTGGCGTTCACTGGCGACGGAAGATTTTGTTAACGATCAGATGGATATTCTGCGTCGTTTAACGGGTAATCCAGAAAGCCCGTGGAACACGTTGGACTGGCATTTACCGTTAGATGACGTCACGGCGGTTATCTCTTAACCAATATAAAGAAGGCCTCTCTGTTGAGAGGCCTCCTAAGTGAGTACGTTTGGCGTATTAATGTGTTGTCGCGATTAACCGGTATTACGCATGCCCGCTGCGACGCCCGCGATGGTGACCATCAACGCCAGTTCCAGATCGGCATCCGGCTGTTCCTGTTGGCGTGAGCGATGCAGCAGCTCTGCCTGCAACACGTTCAGCGGGTCAGTGTAGACGTTACGCAGTGCGATTGACTCGGCGATCCACGGCAAATCTGCCATCAGGTGATCGTCATTGGAAATCGCCAGCACGATGTTGATGTCGGCGGCCAACTGATCGCGCAGCTGTTTCCCTAACGGCCACAGCTTCTCTTCTACCAGACGCTGATCGTAATACTCCGCCAGCCACAGGTCGGCTTTGGCGAACACCATCTCCAGCATGCCGATACGCGTCGAGAAGAACGGCCAGTTGCGACACATTTCTTCCAACTGCCCCTGCTTGCCGTCATCCACCACTTTCTGCAACGCGGCACCTGCCCCCAGCCAGGCTGGCAGCATCAGGCGGTTCTGCGTCCAGGCGAAAATCCACGGGATCGCACGTAGGCTTTCCACGCCGCCGTTCGGACGACGCTTGGCCGGGCGTGAGCCCAACGGCAGTTTACCCAGCTCCAGTTCCGGCGTAGCAGCGCGGAAGTACGGAACGAAATCTGGGTTCTCACGCACGTATCCGCGATACATATCGCAGGACACGCGGGACAGCTCATCCATCACCTCGTGCCATTCCTGTTTTGGCTCCGGCGGTGGCAGCAGGTTGGCTTCCAGAATCGCACCGGTATACAGCGCCAGGCTGCTGATGGTGACTTCCGGCAGGCCGTATTTAAAGCGGATCATCTCGCCCTGTTCCGTCACGCGCAGGCCGCCTTTCAGGCTGCCCGGCGGTTGTGACAACAGTGCGGCATGAGCCGGTGCGCCACCGCGACCGATAGAACCGCCGCGTCCGTGGAACAGCGTTAGCGCGATGCCGGCTTTCTCACAGGTTTTGATCAGCGCATCTTGCGCACGGTACTGCGCCCAGGAGGCAGCCATCACGCCTGCGTCTTTCGCTGAGTCGGAATAGCCGATCATGACCATCTGCTTGCCCTGAATAAAGCCGCGATACCAGTCAATACTCAGCAACTGCGTCATGACATCGTCGGCGTTGTTCAGGTCATCCAGCGTTTCAAACAGCGGTGCGACAGGTAGCGCAAACGGGCAACCGGCTTCTTTGAGCAGCAGTTGAACGGCCAGCACGTCGGAAGGCGTACGCGCCATTGAAATAACGTAAGCGGCAATAGAACCCTGTGGCGCTTTCGCGATCACCCGGCAGGTATCCAGCACTTCTTTGGTATCTGCACTCGGCTCCCAGTAGCGCGGCAGCAGCGGGCGCTTGGAGCTGAGTTCGCGAATCAGGAAGGCCTGCTTATCGGATTCTGACCAGCTTTCATAATCGCCCAGACCCAGATAGCGGGTAATTTCGGCCAGCGCGTCGGTGTGGCGGGTGCTTTCCTGACGGACGTCGATACGTACCAACGGTACGCCGAAACAGCGCACGCGGCGCAGCGTATCCAGCAGGCGACCGTCGGCGATGATACCCATGCCGCAGGTTTTCAGCGATTGATAGCAGGCGTGCAGGGGTTCCCACAGCTGCTCGTTGGTAACCAGTAAATCTTTAGGGGGCAGACGTTCTTCACCCGTCAGACGTGCTTCCAGATAGCTCAGCGTGCTGCTCAACTGCGAACGCAATGACTTCATGATAGCGCGGTACGGTTCCTGTACCTCGCTGCCGCCGGCCAGCGCTAACAGCTCCGGCGTACATTCGGACATCGACAGCTCGGAGACCAGCACCTGGATATCACGCAGGAACAGATCGGCAGCTTTCCAGCGGCTGAGTAACAGCACGTGGCGAGTGACTTCCGCCGTGACGTTCGGGTTACCGTCGCGGTCGCCACCCATCCACGAGGTAAAACGTACCGGTACGGCATCAACCGGCAGACGGTAGCCGAAAGCCTGTTCCAACTGCTCATCCAGTTCACGTAAAAAGGCGGGCACGCCTTCCCACAGGCTGTTTTCCACGACGGCGAAACCCCATTTGGCTTCATCTACCGGAGTAGGGCGAATTTTGCGGATTTCATCGGTATGCCAGGACTGTGCGATCAGCTGACGAAGACGACGCATGATCTGATTGCGCTCATAATCCGCCAAATCGTTATGGTCGAGCTGCTTGAGGCAGGTATTTACTTCCACCAATTTATGGATCAGCGTGCGGCGGGTAATCTCGGTTGGGTGTGCGGTCAGCACCAGCTCGATCGACAGCGATTCTACCGCGTCACGGATATCGCGTTCTGTCAGATCTTTATTTTCTTTTAGACGCTCAAAGGCGCTGGAAAGCTGTGCCGGGTTACTCGCTGCTTCGCCGTGCGGTGAAATCGTATGATATTGCTCAGCGGTATTGGTCAGGTTAAGGAACTGGCTGAATGCGCGGGCAACGGGCAGCAGTTCATCGTTAGACAGGTTTTGCAGTGTGGTCAGTAGTTCCTGACGATGTTTTTCATTACCTGCACGAGATGACTTTGACAGCTTGCGGATTGTTTCGACTTTATCAAGGATGTTTTCACCCAGTGCTTCCTTGATAGTATCGCCGAGTAGTTTGCCGAGCATACTGACGTTACTGCGCATTGCGGAATATTGTTCGTTCATAGTTACCCTGACCCATCCCTACCATTTTTGTAAGTTTATTTCACTTGACATATTTTGACGCACTGCCTCCATCTAGCCACGATAAGGCGGGTTCGTCAATTGACGATTCTTTCTTCTCCCCATTCTTTGTACTTGCATTGATGCGGACTTGGCAATTTGTGAAATTTAATTACAGCGGCGTGGATATTAGGTGAACTAATACCCGCAATAATTCGAGTGGCATGACAAAACGTTAGCATTTTGAACGGCGCGATGCGTTGACCCGCTAGGGCCTCGTAACGCACGTCCCCCAGAAGCGCACCGTGCTCGGTGACAGGGAAAGTCAGAGCCGTCTTCGCATAAGCCACTCGGATTATTTAGGGAATATTGCGCTATTTTAAATCTATTCTATTTTCACCTGAAATTTTGGATAAGAATTAGATTAACTGGTTTTATTCTCTATGAAAGCAATGATATACAAAATAAATGTTGGTGAAAAAAGATGAATTTTAAAATTGAGAATAATCACAATTCATGTTAAAAAATTGCTGTTTATCTATACATAATTAGGTGTCGGCATGATAAAGAAATTTTTTGATCTTTTGCCATTTTTTGGTAATAAGGATGTTTCACCAACGGAAAAATTGTTGCAAGAGTCTCTATTACCGCTTGGAGAGCTTGATAAAACGTTGCCAAAAAAGTTGTTCCATTATGTCATGACCGGCTCTGAACCCGAGGTGATTTATACCTTAAACCAGCTGGATGCTGATAAAGCAGCGGTACTCTTGGATAAACCCGGTACGGTTGATTGGTGGTATGTTCAAAATAATAGTTTTAACACGAGTGAATATAATAAACTAATAAGGCAAGCGAGAAATTCACGCTATAAACTCTATTCTGAGGTAGGTAAAGCTCTCACCAATGAACAAGTTATACGCTTTGCTAAAGTTTTATCTGCGGCATGCCAAAATAAAAATATAAAAATCACAACGGGCGAAGTGCCAAGCTGGATGATTTACTTACTGTGTGATGCGCTGTCTACGACGTTAAAAAGCACCTCTAATGAAAATTTGAAATTGACGCACCGGACGGGTTGGCGTATTCAACTGCTTGACGATCTGATGGTTAATGAGCAGGGGCATGATAAGGGTGAATTTATTTTATTTGCGATCTTTGATAGGGCAGAAATATCTGACTATTATAGTTCGCAGTTAAATATTTTCTTTGAACTCCCTGATTTGTCGGCCTACATCGAAGCGCATGCAAAATTTGTCCGTACCACACTGGTGGAAAAGCTTTCTGCACCGGGTCTGATTCAATTTCTGAAATATTTATCCGATCGTGAAGCATTGCGTATTTTATTCTCAGACGTCATTGTTAAATTAGCCATAGATCAGCGAAAAACGGTACGTAATGAAGCGGAACCGTTGCTGAACACTCTCCCTGCTAGCGATATTAAAACATATCTGAGTGATATCCTGTTTAACGGAACGCCGAAGCAGCGCTCTCAGGCTGCCGATCTCTTTGCCCGTCAGGGCGAAAATAAAGACGTTTTAGAGCATGCGTTGCAGTTGGAAAAAAGTAAGGCAGTGATAAAAAGTATCGAAAGTGCCATTACACGCTTTGACGTTGTTGATACGGCACAAGATATTGAAATACCAGCGTTACCTGAGTTAACGCTACTTGCCGATACGCCATTGCCTGAAAGCGCAAAAGCGATTCTGGTTGAAAATCTGGCGGAGATGCTGGAAAAAGCAAAAATAAGCGCAGAGAAAGAAATCGCAGAGAACAAACAGAGTGCGAACAAATATAAATGGGCGCAAGAATATTATAAAAAAATAAGTTCAGTCAGTGTTGAACAGTGCCATAATTTGGTTGATAGACTGAATCTTGGCAATAGCGGGAAACCGCTATCCAATGAAGATATCAACATTATCAAGTATAAGAATCGTCTTAGCTCTCTTCCTGAGTTTACGTTTTATCATGCGATGAGAATTATCTTTGGCAACATGCATGCAAACTTTAATCTCAGTACCGCTCGGATAGAAAATGAAGCGCCAATACATGTAATTTCAGCCCTGGAATTACGGCAGATTGAAGCGGTTTTGCAGAAACTGTCATGCCGTGAGCCTGCTCGAACCGTTGCTGGGCTATGTTTAGAGTCCTATAATTATGGGTTGAAACTCTTCCCTAAACCGGAACAGCTTTGGCCTTTTTTCTCTCAATATCCAGAGTATATTGCCGAAGCATTGGGGCTGTTGCCAAATAAGAGCAAGAGCCAATATAGCCAATTTGAATTAGGCCATGCTTTCGAGTTACTGGGTAAATTCCCTGCTATCCCCGCGCAGTTTATTCCGCGAATTATGGAATTGGCATTAGGCGAGAATAAAACCTTTCGCGTGAGTGCGCAGAAGCTGCTGGAAAGGTTGCCGAATGTGCATGTGAATGCACAGGAAAGTTTGCATTCCGCGAAACAAGAAATCCGTATTACCACGATCGAATGGCTGGCGCGTATAAAAAATAAAGACAGTATCGCTCCGCTTTATGCGTTGTTAAAAAAAGAGAAAAGAGAAACGGTCCGTGCAGCATTGCTGGCGGCATTAGAGCAGTTTGGTGAAGATATTTCGCCCTATTTATCAGAAAAAGTATTGCATGAAGAAGCGTTGAAAGGGTTGAAGGCGAACCCTCCAGCGAGCATGAGCTGGTTTGACTATAGCGCAATACCGCCATTGAAATGGGAAAACGGTAAGGTCGTCGATGCTGACATCATCAAATGGTGGATAATCCTGGCGGTAAAACTAAAAATGCCCGCGGGTAACACGTTATTACAGCGCTATGTCGGTTTATTAGCCAAAGAGAGCCAGCAGAAGCTGGGTCATTTTATCTTACATACGTTTATCGCTCAGGATGTAAAAAACCCATCGCTGGAAGAAGCGATGTTGGAGGCGCATAAAGAGGCACCAGGACGTTTAAAAAACTATCAATATTGTGTTGAACATTATGGTGAGTATTATCAAAAGTATGCGAATTACACGCTGGAGCAGGTAACCGAAGAAATAAAACAGGAAGTCTTGCGGCGCTATTTAGGCTCTGCAATCAGTGAGAAAGGCATGTTGGCGCTGACGAGCCATATTGAAGGCCATGTTGCCGTCTCTGTATTACGGAATTATATGCGTGACCATTATCCGCGCCGTTCACAGATTGAAGCGATGATCAGCGCGGTGGCGATTAGCGACGATCCGATCATTATCCAATTGTTACTCTCACTGTCACGTCGCTACCGTACTGCGGCGATTCAGGAAAAGGCTCGCGAATTAGTCAAAGAGATTGCCGATCGCAATGGCTGGAGTGCCGATGAACTGGCCGACCGTACGATCCCCACTGCCGGGATGGATGAAACGGGAACGTTAGTGCTGGAATACGGCGAGAGGATCTTTACCGCTCGCATGGACAGCAAGCAACGGTTGGTGCTCCTGAACCCGGAAGGAAAAGAAATTAAAGCACTGCCTGCCGCACGCAAAACGGATAATGAAGAGCAGATAAAAGACGCGAAAAAGCTGTTCTCGTCGAGCAAAAAAGAGCTTAAGCAGGTGATCGACCTCCAAACCGCACGTTTATATGAATCGATGTGCGCCCAGCGCCAATGGCCGAGTGAAGACTGGCAGACGTACATCATGATTCATCCGGTGATGCGGCCGCTGATTGAGCGCTTAGTGTGGCAAGAAGTGAAGGGTGAGCAGGTGCTCAATACCTTCAGGCCAACGGATGACGGCTGCTTAATTAATCTTGAAGATGATGAGGTTGAATTATCAAGCGATACGGTGATTCAGCTTGCTCATGCGGCGGTGGTGGATAACGACACGCGTGAAGCCTGGCTTGCGCATTTTAACGACTATAAAGTGACATTTTTATTCTCGCAGATGGTGCACGCCGTGCCGGAACACGATCTCAAACAGGTTGAAATTGAGGATAGAAAAGGGTGGCTGACCGATACGTTCACGCTGCGCGGCGTCTTAACCAAGATGGGCTATCAGCGTGCGCCAGCGGAAGATGGCGGTTCGTTTAGCCACTATTACAAACATTTCAGCAGCCTGGATTTGTACGTGAATATTGGATTTAGTGGCAGTTACGTGCCAGAAGAAAATATTCCGGCGGTATTGTTTGATTTGAGCTTTGAGAAAAATCAGCAAAATTACTGGGATCGCAATAATTTGGCATTGCAGGATGTTCCGCCCATCTTATTGGCAGAAAGCTACGCCGATTATCTGAAAGTTGCACAGGCCTGTTCGGGATACGATGCCGACTGGGAAAACAAAACGCCTTGGTAATCCGCTTATGGAGCCGGTACACACTGTGCCGGCTTCGTTCATTATTTTGTGGCGAACAGAGACACGAACATGGAAAAACACCCATCGACGGCCAGCAATGTGCTGCGTCAGCATGCTGAAATTCGCTTTGCGGATGAATTAGCGCGCCTGACTAAAGCGGACGAAAATAACCCTAAGCCGCAGGGCTGGCTGCGCTCGCCCCGTGCGGTGCGGCAGTTTATTTTAGGTGACGAGGCCTTAGAGATTTCCGCCAAATTTTTTGGTGATAATGCGCTGGTCGATCGCGCAATCGTGACGCTGCTGGGGAAACAGGGATTGATGCTGGTTGGCGAACCCGGAACGGCAAAATCCATGCTGTCTGAGCTGTTTGCCGCGGCTATCTCGGGTGATTCTGGCCTGACGATTCAAGGCACGGCGGGAACGACTGAAGACCATATCAAGTATTCATGGAACTATGCGCTATTGCTTGCTGAAGGCCCCACCGAGCGGGCGCTGATCGGTTCACCGCTCTATCAGGGAATGATGCAGGGCAGGATTGTTCGTTTTGAGGAAATCACCCGCTGTCCACCGGAAATACAGGATGTCCTGGTTTCGTTGATGTCTGAAAAACAGCTGATGATCCCTGAAATGGGTGAACAAGGGCGGATCAGTGCCAAACCCGGCTTTAACCTGATTGGCACGGCGAACTTGCGCGATCGCGGCGTACATGAAATGTCAGCGGCATTAAAACGGCGCTTTAACTTTGAAACCGTGAGGCCGATTCAAGATCCTGAATTCGAGATCGCGCTGATTCAAATGCAGCTTACGCGTGAACTGGGCGAACTGGCTGCGCTGGTCACTGTGCCACCGAGCGTCATTGAACTGCTGGTGACCACATTCCAGGAGCTTCGCTCCGGCAATACGCGCGACGGTGGCAGCATCAAAACACCGGATGCGGTGATGTCGAGTGCGGAAGCCGTCAATATTGCCTATGCCTCCGCGCTTGAGGCGCATTATCTGGGCGATAACACGCTGAATGCGGGTGCCATCGCACGCCAGATTATCGGCGTGGTATTAAAAGATAATCCTGACGATGCGAAACGTATGCGTTACTACGTGGATAACGTGGCGCGGGAACGGGCAAAAAGCAGCGATGACTGGAAAGCGTTTTATGATGCCTCACGACAGTTTTGGAAGTAAGGCCGTGGCCTAATGCCGGTCACTTAAGCCTCATAGTAGGAGAAACACAGGGATGAGGTTCCCGCAGGGACACCTCGCCCTGTGGTCACTCCGTGTATCTCGGCTTTTGAACGATCGGCATTAGGCTGTAGTCCATTGTTACCGATTACTTCACGGACTCTTTTTCATGAGGAAGCGCGCCAGTGAGTCTCTCGAACATCGTACTGCCCGCACGGATGAAACAGGCGCTGGCAACATGGGATTTTTTGCAGTCGCAGCAGATCTATTTCGCGCCTGTGCGCCACCATAGCCCTGCGTGTGCCTATGGTTTGTTGTCATTGATTGAAGATATCCACCCCGATCACATCCTGATCGAGGCACCGGTCAGTTTTAATCACCTATTGCCTGATTTGCTTCACCCTGACGCGAAGCCCCCTATCGCGGTGATGGGACAGGCCGACGTTCAATCCCGTGAGCCGCAAGACGGTGAAGCGCCGCAAACGGCGACGCGTAGTGCTTTTTTCCCTTTTTGTGACTACTCGCCGGAATGGGTGGCTCTGCACGCCGGGCATCAACACGGCGCGGCATTGCGCTTTATTGATTTGCCGTGGGTTGAGCAAATCGCGATTGAGGAACGGCAGGATGATGTCAGCCAAAGCCTGCAAGCAGAACGCTATCTCGCTCATAGCCAGTTTATTTCGGCACTCGCCAGGAAATGCTACTGCCGCGATCACGATGATTTATGGGAGCATTTATTTGAATTGCGCTCGATTGAGGCGCTGAGCGACTGGCAACAGCTTTTCCGCGATACGCTGGTTTGGTGTGCGCTGGCGCGACTGGATTATGAGCCTCAGGTGTTGGAAGCCGAGGGCTCTGCGCAGCGTGAGGTACATATGCTTGCCGCTATCATGCAGGTTCGTGCTGAAAACCCGACGGGAAAAATTCTGGTCGTCACCGGTGGTTTTCATTCTCTGGCGCTGCTCGAAGGGCTGTCTCACGACGCTAAGTCATTCAATGTTTTCACGGATGCCGCGCAAAAGCAGTACCAAAAACAGCTTAAGCAGGCAGAAAAAGATCACGCGTGGCTGATTCGCTATAGCTTTGACAGATTAGATGCGCTCAATGGATATGCATCCGGCATGCCTGCGCCTGCTTACTACCAGCGAAGCTGGCAAATGCTTATGACGCAGCGGGGCGATCGGCGGGCGGAAAAGGCGTTGCCGCCGCTCACGACTCAGGAATATCGCAATAACATGGGGATGCGTTTTTTGTCTGAGGTTGCCAGCATGCTCCGTGCTAAAGCTTTTGACGATCCCCCCAGCTATATCACGGTAAAAAATGCGGTGGAGCAGTGTGTTCAGCTTGCAGCATTGCGCGGGCATGACGGCCCTGGCCGTTACGATCTGCTGGATGGGCTACAGAGTAGTTTTATCAAAGGGAGTATTGATGATGCGCAGAGTGAACTGTGGCTTGAGATTCAAAAAACATTCTCTGGCCATGCGCTAGGACAGATTCCGGCAGGCAGTGCGACGCCACCGCTGGTTGATGAAACCTATCGGTTAGCGAAATATCATCGTTTTAAACTCGATGACACGCTCGTCAAACTAAGCCGCTTAGATATTTATCGCAACCCGCAGCATCGTGCGCGTAGCCGCTTTCTTCATTTGCTGAGCTTCCTTGAAGTTGGCTTTGCGACGCGCAGTAACGGCCCTGATTTTTTGGGCGGTCACAATCTCGATCTGCTCTTTGAAGAGTGGCACTATGCGTGGACGCCGTCGATCGAAGGGCGATTGATTGCGCTCTCGGAGAAAGGAAGCCAGCTCGAAGCGATTGCCATCGATAAAGTGGTCTATCTGGAAAAGCAGTTAGAGGAACAAGGGCAGAATCGGTCGAGTAAAAATGCGGTGCATGTGCTGATTCAGGCAGCGCTATTAGGGCTACAGTCGCGTTTAGCCGGGCTATTTCGTTTATTACATGATGATATACACAACGATTTCCGCGTAGATTCACTCGTTGAATGCGGGCATAGTCTGATTCATCTCTGGCGTGGGCGTGATTTTCTTGGCTTACGCAATCAGCCTGAATTAACGCAACTCTTGCTTAAGCTGGTTTCACAGGCGCTGTTTTGTTTACCGACCATCACGGCAGGCGATGAATCCCAGCAGGAAACGCATTTTACGGCACTGCTTGGCTTGCGCGAGCTGATTGAATTTATGCCGACGCTCACTCCCTCCAGTACCGCCAGCCGTGATTTTTACCACCAATTGCAGCAGGTCTCCCCAGAGTTAAAGGACGTGCCGTTATTAAAAGGAGCGGTTGATGCGCTGCGCTATCTCGGTGGTGACATTGATGAGCGCGCTCTTGATGACAACCTATCGCGCGTCTTTAGTCAGGGGAGCGAGCCTGAGCAAGCGGTGCGCTATTTTGTGGGATTAATGCGTGCGGCTCCTGAGCTCATCATCAAGACCCCGCGCTTGGTCGATAAACTAAACACACTGATTTCGCAGTGGGATGACGACCGTTTCCTGCATGTGTTGCCCGACCTGCGCTTTGCCTTCAGCCAACTTACACCGAAGCAGAATGCGACGTTAGCGAGCTATATTGCCGAGCAATGCGGTTTCTCTGAGCCGGATATGCACCTTTGGCAAGCGGATTTCACGGAGCGGGAGATGCTACAGACGATGCAGTTAAACCAACAGCTGCAACAACAGCTGGCGGAAAACGATTTACTGTCATGGTACGAAACAGAGAAGGGGCCAGCCCGATGAGTGCTCATGATGATAAAGAAAAAAATGGCAAACGCTGGCGCTTGATTCTGGGCCACTATGCCGATGAGGCATTAGGTCAGGCGGCATTGGATGCGCAGGATCTGAAAGTGGAACGCACGCTGGATTATCTGTATCGCCGTGAATATCAGCGCCGTGGCCTCAAACAGGAAGGTGGACGCCACGGCTCTTTGGATCAGTCTCAACTGACAGCGGTGAACTGGCTGAATCAGGCGCGTAAATTATTCCCCAGCAGCACCTTTGAGCGGATGCAATCGCAAGCGATTGAACGCTATGAAATCACGCATTTATTCAACGATCCGCAAGCTCTGCAAGCCATGGAACCTACGCCAGCGCTCGCTAAGGTGCTATTGAGTTTGCGTGGCCGGATGAATGAGCAAACGCGTGAGGCGGTACGCGATATTATTCGCAAAGTGGTTGATGAGATATTACGCACGCTGAGGCCGACCTTTACGAACGCGCTTACCGGTCGCCGTAATCGATTCCGACGCTCGCCGATTGCCAGCAGTCAAAATTTCGACTGGCGTGCCACGATTGCGGCCAATCTTAAGCATTTTGATCGCGAGAAGCAGCGACTGGTGATTGAAACACCGCATTTTAATTCACGCATGCAGCGGCATATGCCGTGGGATGTCATTCTGTGCGTCGACCAAAGTGCTTCGATGTCCAGCTCGGTGATGTACGCGGCGGTCTGCGCCAGCATTCTGGCGACGTTGCCTGCGGTGCGGGTTTCTTTAATCGTGTTTGATACGCAGGTCGTGGACTTGTCGCATCTTGCCCATGATCCGGTCGAGGTGCTGATGACGGTTCAACTCGGGGGCGGGACGAACATTGCGAAAGCCATGCAGTATTGCGAACAGCGTGTACAACATCCGAAACGTACTATCGTGGCGTTAATCAGTGATTTTGAAGAAGGCGGTGCACTGAATCACCTGCTCAGTTGCGTGCAGCGCATGCACAGCCAGCAAGTCACGCTGTTAGGGCTGGCGGCACTGGATGAGGCGGCGCACCCGGTCTACGATGCCGCAATCGGGCAAAAGCTGGCCGACCGTGGCATGCATGTCGCCGCGTTAACGCCGGAGCACTTTGCGCAATGGCTGGCGGAGGTGATGCGATGAGCTGGCAACCTCTCTACCTGAATTATGATGAAGAGGCGCTGAGCGTTTTTGCCAATGTGGGTTTACTGCGCCGAGCTAAAAAAGATCTCGCAGGCGACAAGGTGACGTTGGTGACTGACGCGGGGCAAGAAGGGCATTTTGCCAGTGATGGTCAGAAAGTGGTGCTTGATGCGCAGGGGATACAAACTGCACGGTGCGATTGCCCGGCTACCGGCTGCTGTAAGCACATTTTGGCGGCGGTGTTGTGGCTACAAATCCATGCTGAACGGGATGCGGATCAAACGGCTGTCCTCTCTGAGGAAACAGTAGCACCGCCGATAGACGTGCTCGCCGAGATCTTGCTGCTTGATCCCGATGTCTTAATGAAGCAGGTCGGCAAAGTGCAAACGCGGCATGCGGCGCGATTTGTACAAATGTGGGCGGAAGCGTCGGTGAGAACGGAGCCGCTGGCAAACCAGCTTAAAATTTACCTGCCAGCGCTGGAAAGCCCCGTGATCTATCTGGCCGGAACGGGGTTGACCGGCATGCTGTCGGATTTCTTACGTGAGAAGCAGCCTGCTTTGCATCTTGCCGCCATTGCCCGCCTCTTTGCGGAAAATCAGCGCGTCTGGCCGTGGCCTGCGGATTGTTTCGCTCAGGAATCGAGTGAGAGGGCGTTAAATGCGGATGAGCAGGCGCTGATTGCTATGCTGAACGCGTTTATCCGTGACGTTATGAATCAGGGGCTGTCGCACATCAGTAAAAGTAGTGCGCGGCAGCTTCATTTGCTGAATATGTCCGCCCGTGCGGAAGGACTGCCGCGATTGGCGGGCTACCTGCGCACGCTGAGCGGGCAGGTCAGCTTATTAGCCGAAAGGCATTACAGCCTGGAAGAACGTGATGTCCTGCTGTTTATTGCCCGCCTGTCGGCGTATTTATTCCAGCTTGGGCAGGCGAGCCCTGAACGCTTGCTGCTGCTGCGGGGGCAGGTGCGGCGGCAGTATCAACAGCAGCCTGAGGCGCTATCGCTTGTGCCGTTAGGGACGCAGTGGTGGGTGACAGAAGGCGGTGCGCGCGGTGCGACCTTTTCGTTTTGGGAGAGTGAAAACCAGCAATTACTGCATTGCACGCAAGCGCGTGCCGATCGTCATGATGTGACGTTCAGCCAGCAAAGTGTGTGGCAGGGTCAGGCCATGTGGAAACAGTTGGGTGAGCACATCATGCGTGCCCCGTTTACGCTGCACCACCCGCGCTTTTCTGATGACGGCAAATTGGCCGCTGGCGGTGAAAGCTACGCGAACCTTGATGGTACGCCGTGGCCTGCTGCTGCGTATGAGCAGTGCAAATCGACGGGGGGAATTGCCGACTGGTCGCAGCTATTTCGCTATTTTGAGCAAGAGAATCAGGACTATCCACAGCCTCTGCTGCTGCATGTACATCGCTATGAACCCGTGGTCTGGCATGAGGTGGAGCAGCGTATCGTCTGGCCAGTTTTTGACGACGCGGATAATGCCCTGTACCTGAGCCTCAACTGGAAAAAGGCACAGCACCAGCGGATAGACAGGCTTAAACAGGCCACACAGCAAAAGTGGAAGATTGTGGCGGTGCTGGTTCAGCCTCGTCGGCGTGGGAATGATATCGATCTTCATCCCTATTCTCTGTTGGTAAGGGAGGGCGGGGTGGTGAAGGCGTTCAGTCTGGATTTTCAGACCGTTAAAAGTGAGAAGAAAGCGCTGGGTTTTATTAGCCATATTCAAACCATGCTGGCTGAGAAGAGGCAGCGAAAAACGGTACAGCGTCCACCGCTGACGCTGGCACAGCGCATTTGCCAGCCGATCCTTGGTGTATTGGATGCACAGGCCTGCACTGGGCGTCGGCATTTAACCACAACGCAAAGAGAACAGTTGCAGCACGCCATGAAAACCGCCAATGAGCTGGGTCTAACGCTCGTTGAGCGTGCGTTGTCGCACTATATAGCGCAGCCCCAACCTGAGGTTGATAGCCTGCTGCGGGTCGTCTTTCTTTGCGACAGACTTCAGCGTTTGCAAAACGGCTTACCGATTGTGCTACGCCAAGCTTCATCCGCGTAACGCGCTTTTCCCGTCGGAAGCAGAATAAAAATAGGGCAAGAAAGGCACGAAAAAAGACAGCGTAAGGGAGTGGTAACGCGTAGAATATGAGCACCAAAAATGATGCTCATGAATGTTCCCTTACCTGTCTTCAGGCTTTTGGCTGACATCCTCATAAAAGCACGCTGAAACATCGTTGGCCGCTCGCCATTACATGGCGATGTCATACTTTCCCTGTACCATTGCTCCATCGCGTTAGCCTCTGCCGTGACAGGGGGGCGCATTCTTTTATTTTAACTTTTGATATCAATACCATGACCCGTTCTCCCCGTTCGACCGCCTGGTTACGCGTCGTCAGCCTTTCTCTGGCGGCATTCATTTTTAACACCGCCGAGTTTGCCCCTGTCGCGCTGTTGTCAGATATCGCCGCCAGCTTTTCCATGAGCGCCGCACAGGTTGGGCTGATCATTACGATTTATGCCTGGGTAGTTGGGCTGATGTCGCTGCCTTGCATGCTGTTGTCCAGCGATATGGAACGACGCAGCCTGCTGATCAAAATCTTTATCCTGTTCGCTATCAGTAATGTGCTATCTGGCCTGGCCTGGAATTATTGGGTTCTGGTCATGGCGCGTATTGGCGTGGCGCTGTCTCATGCGGTGTTCTGGTCGATTACGGCATCGTTGGTGGTACGTCTGGCACCTGCGGATAAAAAAGCGCAGGCGTTGAGCCTGCTGGCGACCGGGACGGCGCTGGCGCTGGTGCTGGGATTACCGCTAGGACGCGTGGTCGGGCAGTATCTGGGCTGGCGCGTGACGTTTGTCCTTATTGGCCTGATCGCCGCAGTGATTATGCTGGGTCTGATGAAGCTCCTGCCCGTGTTGCCGAGCAGCAATTCCGGTTCGTTAAAGAGCTTGCCTCTCCTGCTGAAGCGCCCTGCGCTGCTGTGTGTATACGGCCTGACGGTCATGATCGTAACGGCGCACTTTACCGCCTACAGTTACATCGAGCCGTTTATCCAGAAAGTGGCGTTGTTGAGTGAAAACTTCACGACCATTCTGCTGTTGATTTTCGGCGGTGCCGGAATCATTGGCAGCATGTTGTTCAGCCGCTACAGCAGCAAGTATCCGGCAGGCTTTCTGATTGTATCGTTCGCGTTTCTGGCGGTGTGTTTATTGCTATTGCTACCGCTGTCATTCAGCGGCTGGAGCCTGTCGACGCTGTGTATCGTCTGGGGGATTGCCATTATGGCGCTGAGTTTGGGTATGCAGGTCAAGGTGTTGACGTTGGCATCGGACGCAACCGACGTGGCGATGGCGCTCTATTCGGGGATTTATAATATTGGGATCGGCGGCGGTGCGCTGCTCGGTAATCAGGTCATTATCCATCTTGGCCTGCCCGATATCGGCTACATGGGGGCGGCGATGGCGGTGTTGGCGACGATGTGCTGTATTTTCACGTTTGTTCGCTATTCCCGTGTGTTAAAAACGTCATTAACGAGCTGAATCCGGGCAACAGACCTTCTGTGAGGGCATGATGAATCCACACTATGCACGTTTGGTGACGCTGGCGGCAGTGAGCGCAACCGCCGTGGCGCTGGTGTTGTTTGTGATGAAAGTGTTCGCCTGGTGGCATACCGGTTCGGTGAGCCTGCTGGCGTCGCTGGTCGATTCGCTGGTGGATATCGCCGCGTCGCTGGTGAACCTGTTGGTGGTTCGCTATTCGTTGCAGCCAGCGGATACTGAGCATGCGTTCGGCCACGGCAAGGCAGAATCGCTGGCCGCGCTGGCGCAGAGCATGTTTATTTCCGGTTCGGCGCTGTTCCTGATCCTGACGGGGCTGCAACATTCTCTGGAGCCGCAGGCGTTGCACGCGCCGGAAGTGGGCATGTGGGTGACGCTCATTGCACTGCTGGCTACGCTGTTGCTGGTCTCGTTCCAGCGCTGGGTGGTTAAACGTACACACAGTCAGGCGGTACGGGCGGATATGCTGCATTATCAGTCCGATCTGCTGATGAACGGTGCGATTCTGCTGGCGTTGGCACTCAGTTGGAAGGGCGTTACGCGTGCTGACTCCCTGTTTGCGTTGGGGATTGGCGGCTATATTTTATATAGCGCGTTACGTATGGGGTATGACGCGGTGCAGTCGCTGCTGGATCGTGCGCTGCCGGAGGAAGAACATCGTGCTATTGCCGAGGTGATTGTGAACTGGCCGGGTATTCGCGGTGCACATGCATTGCGCACCCGTCGCTCTGGGCCAACGCGTTTTATTCAGCTACACCTGGAAATGGATGACGCCCTGCCGCTGGTTGAGGCACACCAGATTGCGGACGATCTGGAGCAAGCGTTACGTAAACAATTTCCGGGCGCCGACATTATGATCCATCAGGACCCGGTTTCCGCCGTGCCGGAAAACCAGCGTGGCAGGTTGGCGATGTAGGCGACGGTATTTTCAGCATTTAGTGTTAAAAACGTGATAGGTCATGAAAATTTATGCACAATGTAGCCTGACCTGAATCAATTCAGCTTCGGGTGTTTGTTATAATATGCTAATAAAAGAACAAGGTGTTGCTGCCTGCGTAACAGCGGTGGTGAGTTTACGATAGAAGAATCCTGCAAAATTACATCTACAAGTCCAGAGGTTGTCATGATTAGAAGAATCGGAGTGTTGACGAGCGGTGGCGATGCACCAGGTATGAATGCGGCAATTCGGGGTGTGGTTCGTGCTGCACTGTCGGAAGGGCTGGAAATCTACGGCATTTATGATGGCTATCAGGGCTTGTACGAAGATCGCATGGAGCAGTTGGATCGCTACAGCGTATCGGATGTGATTAACCGTGGCGGCACGTTCCTCGGTTCAGCGCGTTTCCCACAGTTCCGTGACGAAGCGGTGCGTCAGGTGTGTGTGGAAAACATGAAGAGACGCGGTCTGGATGCGCTGGTCGTCATCGGCGGTGATGGTTCTTACATGGGTGCCAAACGTCTGACGGAAATGGGTTTTCCCTGTATCGGTTTGCCCGGCACGATCGATAACGACGTAGCGGGAACGGACTACACCATCGGTTACTTCACCGCGCTGGAAACCGTGCTGGAGGCGATTGACCGCCTGCGCGACACCTCTTCTTCTCACCAACGTATTTCGATTGTCGAAGTTATGGGACGCCACTGCGGTGACCTGACACTGGCGGCAGCGATTGCCGGCGGCTGTGAATTCATCGTCCTGCCGGAAGTGCCGTTCAGCCCGGAAGATCTGGTTAGCGAGATTAAAGCGGGCATCGAAAAAGGCAAAAAGCACGCGATTGTGGCAATCACCGAGCTGGTGTGCGACGTCGATGAACTGGCGAAATACATTGAGCAAGAAACGGGACGTGAAACCCGAGCCACCGTACTTGGCCACATTCAGCGCGGCGGTTCGCCGGTCGCGTATGACCGTATTCTGGCTTCTCGCATGGGCGCCTATTCTATTGAACTGCTACAGCAGGGCTACGGTGGCCGCTGTGTCGGTATCCAGAATGAGAAAATGGTGCACCACGACATCGTTGATGCCATCGAGAACATGAAACGTCCGTTCAAAGGCGACTGGCTGGATACGGCGAAAAAGCTGTTCTGACCCCGAGCGGACGCTCGCTCTCCGTCTCTTCGTCCATTTTTATGCGGACGCTGAGACGGTTTCGTGCGCGCTACTGTCGCTATCCTCATGCTACCTCGTAGCACGCGCCCGACACGGGGCGGCTCACGCGCCGCTCGCCCCGTGACCCCTGGCTTTCGGCGTGAATTATGCCGCTACGCGGTGCCTTCGTCGGTATCTGGCTTAACGGACCGCTTTCGACACGCTCCATGCGTGGCGCAAGCTTTCGCGGCGTCCATGCCGCTCATCCTAAGCCCGCTATCTCCTCAGCATAATTTTTTACGCCGGATAACGGCAAAACCTCCCGATGTTTCTGGATTGGCGTATAAGAGACTGCGCCAGGCACCAGCAATGAGTGCTTCCCCCATCGTATCAACCGCTTTAGATATATAACCAGTAAGCATATAAACATCGGTTTTATTATTTTTTCTGCACGATTAGACCTGTTAGCCTGAAAATTCCTTCCGTCCTGATGACACGCCGCGCTATGAATATCGATCTTCGCCAACTGCGTCACTTTATTGCCCTGATTGAGCATCGCAATTTTACCTCGGCGGCACAGGCGATGAAGCTGTCCCAATCCGCTTTCAGCCGCAGTATCCAGTCGCTGGAACAGACCATTGGGACGCGTTTGATCGATCGTATGAACCAGTTGGAACCCACGCCTAAAGGGTTGGTGGTGCTGGAACACGCGCGTCGCCTGATTAATCAGACACACGATCTGTTTAACGATATTCAGCAATTTAATGAGAAAGAGGCGGGCGAAGTGAATTTTGGCTGCGGCCCTGCTCCCGCCGCCTGGCTGATGCCGCAGGTGATCGGAGCGTTCTCCCGGCTGTATCCCAAGGTGCGGATGGTCTTTCGCGTTGATAACTGGCAGGCGCTGGGCCATCGGCTTATGGCCGAAGAACTGGATTTCATTGTGGCGGATATGCGTAACTTTGAATTCGATACCCGCTATCGGGTACAGCCGTTGAGCCAGCATCGCTGGGGATTTTGCTGCCGCAGCGGGCATCCGCTGGCGGCGCAGGAAGCGATTACCGTTGAGCAATTCTTCTCCTATCCGCTGGCGGCAACGATTCGCCCGCCCAACCTGCACCGTGCGCTGGTGCAACTGAGCGGTAAACTGGATATTCGCACCAGTATTGAGTGTGAAAATGGCTACAGTCTGCTGGATGTGGTACGTCATTCAGATGCCATCGGCACGACCAATCACTTCAATGAGCCCGAACGGCACGGCCTGCATATGTTGAAGATTGCGGGTCTGGACGACAATACCGACGAATTCTATACCCACTACGGCATCATTTATCTGGCGGACGCCCGCCTGTCCCTGCTGGCGCGTAAGCTGATCGACACCTTCGTGCAGATCGATGGCGACCTGCACGGCGTGCCCGTGTCGCTTACAGCGGGGTGATGCTGAACTCACTGATTTCCTGACGTGAAAATACCGTCCGAAAGCCGAAATAGCCCGGAGCGGGCGTGTGTGTATAGCTGGCGCTGAAATAAAGCACGTCCTCAACCCAAAAACGCGTTTCCCGCCGATCCACTTCAATCACGATACGATAGCGATGATGAGGACGCAGCAGATGCGCGGCATCGGTGTATTCACCCAGTAGCAGGCGCTCGCCGTGACCGTCGTAGTAACGAAAGCGCGTGGTGCTGTTCCAGTTGCCGCCCATCCCGACATAGTACAGGTTCAGGCTGTCGTATTCGTTGAGCTTGCCGTGCCGGGTAAACAGGTTCGAATTATGCAGATCGCGCGCGGCCCAGAATTGGTTGAGGTCGGACACGCGATCGTGCGGGCGATCCGCGACCACAAGCTCCCGCGTGAAGGCGATGCGATAGGTGCCTGAGAGCGGCGCATCCAGCCAGATCGTCAGCCCGGCGGCGCTCTCCAGCGTTAGACGTTCGGGCGTGGTCTGGAGCGTGGTGCGGTCAGGGTCTTCTTGTTCCACCTGCCAGCGTAGCGGCTGTCCGTCTAAATCGGTGGACCAGATAAGCGCCGCACGGTGGGGGGAATCGATAACGTTACGTGTGTCGCTTGTCTGTGGCGACAGGAGGAGCGTGTTTTCAGTACAGCTAGGGTCAATCATGATGATGTCCTGTAACGTGCCGCCGGATGGCGGCATTAAGAAGATGCGGGGATGTCATCCAGCAAGGCCAGCAGGGCGATGGCGGTTAATCCCCATTGGGCGACGGCGTTGGTCGCCAGATTGGTTGCCGCGGTACTACCGGAATGTTTATCAATGGTGGAATTGATCACCGGTTCATTAATGGGGTAGAGCACATCAGGCGGTGTCAGGCGTCGCTGCGTGAGTGTTGGGTTAGCAATACCGCCGCTGCCTGCGGTAAATTCTGCCCAGGCACGCTGTGCCAACGTACGATCGTTCAGTTGCCGCGCGGCAAAGGCGGTCAGCCGTGCATGGCCTTGAGCTAAATTAAGTTTCTTCACCGTTTTCCCTACGGCTGCGCTTAACGCAACGGGGTCGTTATACAGCCGACAGTAGTCGAGCCACGCGCGCGTAAAGGCAGGATCGGGCAGAACCTCAACCAGCTCGCTACAGATTTCTGTCAGGCCAAAAACCGCGCTCAAATGCGAAATCTCTACCTGATCCTCAGGTGCAGGGAGGAATCTGCCGGTGTCGGGGTCGATGGCGGCGCTACCGGTGAAAAACCCGTGTGGCTGGGCGGCCAGCGTCTGCATGCTGTTGAGCAAGCGTTCGCGCATTGCTGGATCGCCGTGGCGTTCCCAGGCGGTGAGCCAGGCGGCGGCGACGGCACCCCAGTCGGTGCCGAAACCCAGACTGATATGATTGAGTTTGTCGGGATACGTCTGGCCGATTTTGCGGCCAGGCAGCACCGCACTTAGCGTGCGCAGCGCCTCAACCTGTTCATCCATCAATTCACCGATGCGTTCATCGGCGGTGAGGTAGTAGAGAAAACGGCGGTTGGCGACGGTAGAAATCCGCAACTGTTTAGCGCTGTCGCCCCAGTGGCGAACATTGTGCCGGGACCCTAGCGGGCTAAAGCGTCCCAGATGATGCACGTCGACTTCACCGGTGTGGCGCGTCATGGCTTCCGCCATACGAAACACGTCGGCGCGTCCGCTGTGCAGGAAGTAATACCAGAGCCACAGATCAGTACTCAGTTCCGAGTTATCCCACGCATAGCCGCCCACATCGTAGCGCCAGACGTGACGGTCGCTGTCATAGGTGTGCATGACATCGCCGAAATCCCAGAAGCCGTACCATTTTCGCTGCTCGACCTCCTGCTGGTAGGCGTCGAAATACGCCCCCAACTGCTTTTCCAGACGGGTTCGTGCGGGGGCTGTGGCGGAGGCGGGAGCCCACATCGATCCAAACGCCTGCGCACGATACAAATCCGGTGAGTTCGCCACCAGCAGCGGCGGTTGCTGCATACGCCGTGCTCGCGTCACCAGATTTTCCGCGTCGGGCGTCGCGGGCAGCACATCGATAAACAGTTCGCTGGTGCGCGCCACGCCGACCGCCGAGCCGAAGCCCGGTTCGTAATCTTCATAAGTGATTGCCAGCCCTTCACGCTGTTTGTCATGGGTATCCTGGCCTAAGCCGTCATGATAAAAGCGCATATCCATCGGTTCCGCCCACGGCGACCACAGCCAGAGCGTGACGGTCGCCACGTCGGTGTGGGCATTGTCGATTTCCAGACCGGCGGGGTAGCTCTGCCAGAAATTACGCAGGCCGAACGCCACGCCGCCTGTTGGCGTGCCCAGATAACCGACGCCTGCTGCCCGTTCGCCCGTGGCGGACAGCAACCAACCCTGTCCGGCTTCAGTGCGCTTATGGATCTGAAAACCGTCGGGATGGTGCTGGGTCAGGCGGTAGCTGCCAAACGCGGGAATGTAATCCAGCCGTTTGCCAACCTCCGGTGAAAAATCTGCGATCGGCGGCGTTGCTTGCCCGGCTAGCTGGGCTGCGATAACGGCCGCACCGGGGTCGCGGCGTAATCCGCTCAGACCGCGTACCGCTTCACGAAAGAGTCCACCTTGGTCGGAGACGAAGCGTACATGGCGATCGTGCAACTCCCCCTGTAACGGAACGTCAAATGCCAGCCCAAGTCCCTTCAGGCTAAGCTGTTCGTCATCGTTGTCATAGAGGAGGGTGTGTACCACGCGCAGCGAATCGGTGTTCGCGTAGCTGTACAACCGGATAATAAAGGGGATGTGCTTAACCCCTTGTTGCTGCGCATGGTGCGTACCGCGTAGCGCAATCACCGTGCGCTGCGCCCCGCTTTGCTCTACGGTGACCGTGTCGATCGCGCCCTGATAGGTGTCCTGTGTCAGCGTACTGTCTGTCTCTGCTCCGCGCTGCATACGCAGTACCAGTCTGCCGTTGGTTAACGCTAGCCGACCCTCTCGCCATATTTCTTCGATCAGGCGAGAACCTGAACGTGGAATGACGCAGCGAATACGGCCGGTATCGATTGTCCAGCCGCGCGCGTGCTCGCTAACCATCTCTGAACCTGTCGGCACGTCCTTAACGGAAATCGGACGCAGCGTCAGGCCGTCTTTCGGCGCGGCATCGCCGCCCAGAGCATGTGCCGACCATTTAATCGAGCCGTCCGGCCAACGGGCGAGCGGCCAGCTTTGCAGGCCATAGGCTTGCTGCTGCGCATCGTACAACGCGAAATCACTATCGCTGCGCACCGCCCCCCGCGGCCAGGGAACGCCCCAGGTGACGCCCGTAAACGAACGGGGGATCTGCCCGTCCAGCCAGCGCAGGCTGACCTGCGGTGCAGTTCCGCCAGCGAGGTTGGAAGCCGCCGCCAAAGGCGTAGCGGCAGAGGTCCAGAACGGTGCCGACAGCGCCAGCAGCGTGCTGTCACGTAGGAAGCGTCGGCGTGAATACGTCATCTGCTTCATGACATTACCCCTTGAAGTCGTAACCGACCGATATTCCGACCATGCGCGGTTCGCCAATCACGCCCGTTGTGGCGCTGGAGCCTCTGACGGAGCGGTAGTAGTTCTTATCCAACGCATTTTTCACCCACAGCGATACGTTCCAACGGTTGTCGCCTTGCTTGCCACTCAGTCCGCTAGACAGATTCAGAACACCATAAGCGGGAATACGGTTGCTCTCGGAATCATCGAGCGTACCGTAAGCCCAGCTCCGCCATGACCATTGCCCGGAAACCGAAGCTTGCAGATTGTTTGGCGTATCCCACTGGTAACGCACGCGCGTGTTGTAGCTCAGCTTGGGAGATTTGAAGACGCGCTTTCCTGACATATCGCACGAGACGGCGGAAATTTCTGCCGGGCAGCGGGCGTTAGGGAAGTTCAGATAACTGGCATCCAGCAGCGTACCGGCCAGACTGATGCTCAGGCCATCAAGCGGGCGCAGCGTCAGCTGAGATTCCCCGCCGCGTGAGCGGAATTTCCCGGCATTAATCAGGTAGCTGGTATCCGTTTCTTCGTCATAGGCGTTATTCTGGAAATCTTCAACGACGCTCCAGAACAGCGCGGTATTCCATTCCACTTTGCGCTGTAGCCAGTGGGTTTTAACCCCCAGCTCCGCCGAGCGAGTTTTCTCTGGATCGACGTACAGCGAGTCGATTCCCAACTGCCTTGCTGCCCCAGATGACACGTTCAGGCCGCCGGATTTTTCCCCGTAGCCCAGCGTGAGATAAGGGGTGACGTTGGGTGCCGCAAACCAGTTTAGGCTGACAGAGCCCGAAGGCAGGCGGTTGGTTTGCGAGAGTGGGCCAGAATCAAAGGTTGCGCGGTTCCTGCGGACAAACGTTCCCTCTTTTTTCTCGTAGGTCTGGCGCAGGCCGACAATGACGTCCAGCTTATCGGCGGCGTGCCAGGTTCCGCGACCATAGACGGAATAAACGGTGTCATCTAACGTACCAAAGCGCTGAACGTTAATGCCCTGATAGCCATTTCCTACCCATGTCCGTACGCGATTGTCGTTGTAGTAGCGACTGTTTGCCTCGGTATCGAGGTTCTCTCCCCAGTAATCGACGCCGAGTGAGTAATCGACCTTATTACCTTTGGGTGAATCTAGCCAAAAACTTTGCGACCAAACGCGATCGCGTACATCGGCACCGCTGTCGTTATAGAGCGGAATGTTCCAGTTATCCGCCGTACTGGGTAAGACGCGGAAATAGCGCAATGAGGAGAGGGAATTCAGGCTAAATCCACTCTTCAGTTTCCAGTTGGCCTCGACCGAGCCGCCGCCTTGCGCAACGCGAATGACGTTCTCGTCATCCATAGCGACCTGACGACCGCCAACGACCTTGAGGCCAGTTTGTTCGGCGCGAGTGCGAAAGGCGTCGGTTGCGCTCACCAGAACCGAAACGGGGCGCTGAGTAGAATCACTGTAGTCGCCGGTGATTCTGAGGCTAAAGCTGTCATTGGGCTGATACAGTAACTGTCCGCGCACGCCGTTATTGGTGCTGCCTCCGAGTTTATGGCCGTTTTCGATATTCGTGACGTTGCCGCCGCGTTCAGTGCGTGACAGATTGATGCGCCCCGCCCAGTGGTCGCTGAGTGGCCCGGATGCCATCAGTTTGGATTGCAGATAGCCGCGTTGTCCGAATGATTGCTCCAGTGAGTATTCGGGGGTGAAGGTCGGTTTGCGGGTGCGAATATCAATCGCGCCGCCGGTAGTATTAAAGCCATAGGCGGCACCCTGCGGACCTTTGAGCACGCGGGTGCTGTCGATATCCAGCAAATCGTTAGAGATAACGCCGGGGCGAGACAAATAGACGCCATCGACAAACAGACCCACGCTGCCCGGCATACCAATGTTGGTGCCGCTCTCACCACCATCGCCAATCCCACGAATGGTTACGGTCGTGTCCATCACATCGACGGTATCGACATCCAACCCCGTCACGAGCTGTGACAGCTCCTCAAAGCGGTAGAGCCGCTCTTCTTCGAGCGTTTTACCGTCGATCACCGATGCCAGCGTGGTCGGTGGCTGAATAGGCGTACGCTGGGCGTTCACTTTCACGCGTTTTAGTTGGACGGGGGCAGCGGTTGTCGCCTCGGTTCGAGGTGCATTGTCCGTTGCGATTTGCGGATCGGCTGCCTGCGTCGTGGCGGGGAGCGTTAAAACGCAGCTCATTAAAATGCCTGACGTTATTTTGTTCTGGTGTTTTTTTAAATACGGTTGGTGCTTTTTAAAATACATGGCGTCTTCCGAATGTCGTCAATAGGTGGCCGATTGCCGTGAATGTCACGGCAATACGTGGGTTATAATTTTGTGGGGTAAATTACTGCGTTGCTTTTAGATAAGAATCATCCAGCCATTTATCGACATCAAATGGTTGTCGAATAAGACGCGATTCATCGGCTAATGTGACGGCACGTTTTAATTTTTCCACGAAAGCGGCATCTAATTCGGGTGAAAGACGCTCAGTTAATGGCGGTAACGTATCCCATTCGACGCGTAATATATTTTCCGGGTAACCTGACTGAGTGGCTAATAGCTGAATAAATTCATCTTTATTTTTATTGTCGCTAGCCCAGTTTGCTGCTTCTCGCTGAACTTTAACTAAGCGCCGTAGAATATCTTCGTTGCCTTTGGCAAATTTCTCATCCACCAATAGGAAGCCGCTGAGCTGACCCGCCCCGTTCAGGTCGCGGCTGGAGAGTGGAATATCTGCCAGCCCTTTGTCCCGCAATGAAAGCGTATTGCTGCCGCCCCAGGTGGCATCAATCTGTCCGGCGGCTAACGCCGCGCTGGCGGCGGCGAAATCGAGATTAATCAGCTTAACGTCAGAGGGCTTCAGGCCTTGTGAGTCAAGCGCACTAACGAAGGAAAGTTCACCTGCTGTTCCACGAAAGATCCCGATGCGTTTGCCTTTCAGATCGGCAATTTTCTCAATACCAGAGCCTTTTGCCACGGCCAGATAGTGATTGATGCCGCGTGACGCTACGGCGATCACGCGGGTATCCAGGCCGCGCGAACGACCGATAATGCTGGCTAAATCACCCAGATAGGCCACATCGACCTGATGGTTGCCAAACGCTTCATTAATGACGGGGCCAGCGCCTTTGATGAACGTCCAGCGTACGCTGATCCCATCTTTGCTAAACTCGCGCTCCAGCAGTTTTTGACTGTGGATGACATCGAGCAGGCCGCCGCCGCTGGGTTTTGTACCCGCGCCAATGTCTGGCGCGGCAATACGAATTTCAGTGATTGCGGAGGTGATACCTGACCAGACCATACCCATTGCCAATACGCTGGTCACTAACCATTTTCGTCCTGATGTCGTCATTATTTTTTACCCGCCAGTAATGAAATCGATGAATAGAAATTGTGTTATTGCGCCTGTTTCGAACGGCGTCATATCGTTGCAGAACCACATTTAAAGGCTTGGCAATAAACTGACTAATACAAAAAAAGCATTATTATTTTTAATAAATAGCTAAATCAGTATTCATCGTCTATTTCACCGCTATGCAGCGAACGAAAAAAAACTATTCCAACTATGCATTAGCCTGACAGCAATTTTTCCCTTTAGTCTGGGTGTCGATTATTAACGCTATCGTCTTATTAAATAAAGAATGAAATGAGTATGCTCCAAATAATTCGAGTTTCAGGAAGGCGGCAAGAGAAGGAATCCCGATGAGCTTACACAAGTAAGTGATTCGGGTGAGTGAACGCAGCCAACGCACATGCAACTTGAAGTATTACGAGTATATCGATATGCAGATACATACGTTGACTTTATTAAATAGTCGGGAAGAATTGATTATCCCAATCGCTATTCCAGGTGAGCTATACACTGACGCCTGCAACGTGAAATAGGGCGATAAAGATATATTGTCAGGAGCAACCCATCATGACGGAATTACTCTATGCGGGAGCCGCGCCGATATCCCGATCCTATTCACCGGAGCCAATGCCGCAGGTTAACACGCAGCGGGTAAGCGGCGCGGTGCCGCTACGTTTACCGCAGCTCAATACGACGGTTTCATCCCGGCCAGAACGCTGGCTGGCCGTGGTAGCGACGCTGCTATTGCATGCGGCGGTGCTGGCGTTGTTCAACAGTGCGGCGACGCCGCCGGTTACGGTACCTGCCCGGCCACAGCCTGTCAGCGTTGAGCTGGTTGCTTCGGTAACGGAACCTGTGGTGCAAGAGGTCGTTCCGGTCGCCGAACCTGAGACACCGACGCCGCAGCCGCTGGAAGAGCCGACGATAACCGAGCCGCTGGTGGATGAAAGTGCATTGCTGCCTCCTGCACCGGAAAAACCGGCCCCAGAAAAAAAAGTGCCGGAGAAAAAATCTGAACCTGTACCGAAAAAAACACCGGTGAAAAAGAGTGCTCCCGCACCTAAACCGACGCAGCAGCCCCAGACGGAAACCGCATCGGCAGTGGCTCCAATAGCGCCTGCGCCGATAGCGCAAAAGGCGGCGGTACAGCCCGTCGACGCGCCGTTAACGCCGCCGCTGGCCAATGCTGATTACCTGCATAACCCTTCGCCGTCTTATCCCGATGTGGCGATTAGCCGCGGTTATGAAGGCACGGTGCTGCTAAATGTGCAGGTGCGTGCTGACGGCAAGGTACAAACCATTCGAATTCATCAATCAAGCGGCTATCCGTCGCTGGATGAGGCTGCCAGAGACACAGTGGTGCGCTGGTCTTTCGTTCCAGCGCGGCGCGGCAACCAGCCTGTTAGCGGTTGGGTGGTGGTTCCTGTCGATTTTTCGCTGAACTCATGAGGTATTGGTTATGACACTCGGACACATTGAACTCTTTTCTGCTGAAGGCGCAGTGGTTCTGTTACTGCTGTTGTTTTCTCTCGTCACCTGGGGGCTGGGGTTGCTGAAGTTTGTCCAGTACCGGCTGGCGCAACGGCGCGATCGGCGTTTCCGTGCGGCTTTCTGGCAGCAGGATGACGTCAGCCAGACGCCAGAAACCAGCGCGAAACAGCCCGGTTCGCTGGCAAACCTTGCTCTGGCTGCCGTTAAAGCGCCGGAGCGGATTAGCGGCCAGCTTGCTTTGAATATTCATCTTCCCGATCGGGTCGAGCGTGCGCTGCAACAGCAGATTCAGCGCGAACGCCGCTCGCTGGAAAGCGGGCTGGCGGTGTTGGCGAGTATCGGCAGTACGTCGCCGTTTATCGGCCTGTTCGGCACCGTTTGGGGCATTATGGCGGCGTTGCAGGAGATCGGACTTTCGGGTTCTGCCAGTCTCGACACTGTGGCGGGGCCGATTGGTAATGCGCTGATCGCCACCGGAATCGGGATTGCGGTCGCGGTTCCTGCGGTGCTGATCTACAACTACTTTTTACGCCGTCTTAAGCTGGCTGTCGCGGATATGGATGACTTTGCCCATGATGTTTACAGCGTGATGCAGGCGAATGATTTTCACGTCAGTACGTTTCAGGCCAGCACAGAGCCATCCTCTGCGGCTTTCTCCGTAAAGAATCTGAGAGAGGTGGTCTGAGATGGCCTTTACCTCGCGTAATGATGACGACGTCATGAGTGAAATGAATATCACACCACTCGTGGATGTCATGCTGGTATTGCTGGTGGTGTTTATCGTTACTGCGCCGATGCTGACCAATGCCATTCCTATTCAGCTACCGAAAACGGCGGCGGTGGCCCCGGCCGATCGCGCCGATCCGATCGTGATTAGTATTGATGGTGAGCAGCGCGTCTTCATCAATAAAGAAAACCTGGCACGCGAGCAACTGGTGCCGCGCTTGCAGCAGGCGAAAGCGGGTAATTCTGATTTGGTGGTGCAGGTACAAGCGGACAAAGAGGCCAATTATGGCGCGGTAGCGGCGCTACTGGCCGATGTTGAGCAGGCGGGGATTACACGTTTATCTCTGCTGACGCAGAAATAACCTAGCCGGATACCGACGCTCATGATGCCCAAATACACACTGCGACTACGTTCCGCTTCTGATGCTTCGCTGTCCACGGGGGCGCTATCGGCGGGATATTCTGCGCTGGTCACGTCGTTGATCGCGTCACTGCTCGTGCCATTGCTGGTATTGGCCGGATGGTGGCTGGCCAGTCGGCATGGGTGGATGTCTGAGCAGATACTGCCTTCGCCGCTGGCGGTCATCGACAGTGCGCGTGATTTTGTCCCCGAAGAACTGATTCATCAGTTGCCCATTAGCCTGATGCGGCTTGCGATGGGCTTTGGCGGCGGCATCGCGCTGGGTCTGGTACTGGGTAGTTTGTTCGGCCTGAATCGACGCCTGAATGCGCTGTTTATGCCACTTTTCACCGTCATCGCACAGATTCCAACGTTAGCCTGGATACCGCTTTTGATGCTGTCATTAGGCATTGGTGAAGCGCTGAAATTGGTGGTGTTGGTGAAATCGGTGACGGTGCCGGTGACGCTTTACACCTGTGCCGGTATTCAACAGACGCCGCAAAAGCTGCATGAAATGGCGCGTAGCCTGCGTTTACCGCCCATCGCCTTCCTGCGTTACCTGATTCTGCCCGCGATGTTGCCGTATGTGATGACGGGGGTACGGCTAGCGTTTTCCACCGGATGGGTGGCGCTGATTGCAGTAGAGCTGCTGGCATCCAGCGAAGGGCTGGGCTACCTGCTGGTACAGAGCCGTCAGTTGTTCATGTTGGATCTGGTGTTTGTCTGTATTTTGATTATCGGGATACTGGGATTTTCCGGGGAACGCGTGCTGTTGAAGCTGGAACGTCGTTGGATTCATTGGCCTGCGCCGATACTGGGGCGCGATAGCCTGAGCTCTGCGCTGCCGGGTCTATCGCTGACGCCTTGGCTCGCGCCATTGGCTCTGGTTACGTTGTGGCAGGTTAGCAGTACGCGTGAGTGGGTGAACGTGGCTTTTCTTCCTGCACCAAGTGGTGTGATTGATGCGCTGTGGTCAGGCTTGGCTCAGGGGGGACTGTTGGCCGACCTGAATGCCAGCCTGCTGCGTGCGCTCCAGGGCTTTCTGCTGGGGAGCGGGATCGGCGTGCTGGTCGGCGCGGTGCTCGGTGGCTGGCGTATCGCCGATAGGCTGTTTAATCCGGCACTGTCTGCACTGCGCTGTGTGGCGCTATTCGCCTGGCTGCCGCTGATAACGGCCTGGTTCGGTTTAGGGGAAAGCGCCAAAATCGTGTTTATCGCCGTGGCCGCGTTCTTTCCCGTCATGTTGGCAACCCGTCAGGGGATCGCCCAACTTCCCCCTGCGCTATTGGAAGTGGCTCAGGTTTTGCGCCTTACCCCTATGCAGACGTTGCGCGCGCTGGTGTTTCCCAGCGTATTACCGCCACTTTTTTCCGGTTTACGGCTGGCGTTGATGCATGCGTGGACCGGAGCCATTGGCGCAGAGTATTTCATGCCGTCGGGAGAAGGGCTGGGCGGCATGATGATTCGCGCACAGCAACTGCTTGAATCCGATCGCATCATGGCCGGGGTCGTGCTGATTGCGATCGTAGCCGCGTTCTTTTCCCGCTTGATGACCTTATCTGAACGGCGGCTGACGCGCTGGCGCTTTGCGTGATCGTTAACGGAGAATCTATGTCACTGCATTTTCAGCATATTACCAAGTATTTTACCGTCAACGGCGCACCGCTGACGGTGTTACAGGATATTGATCTGTCGCTGCTCGCGGGCGAGCTGGTTGCGGTCATCGGGGCCAGCGGCTGCGGTAAATCGACGCTGCTGCGTTTGGCGGCTGGGATTGATACCACCGAACGTGGGCGTATTCTGATTGGCGATCGGTCTGTGCGCGGTATTCCCGACGATGTCAGCCTGGTGTTTCAAGAACCGCGCCTGTTTCCGTGGCTCACCGTGACGGACAATATCCGTCTTGGCATGCTCAACCTCAATCTTTCCTCTGCGGACGCTGCGCAGCGTATTACACACTATCTTCAGATGATGGGGCTGGAAGCATTTGCCGACGCGTGGCCGCATCAGCTTTCGGGCGGGATGGCGCAGCGTGTGGCGATTGCCCGCGGACTGGTGTCGACGCCACGTATTCTCTTGCTGGATGAACCTTTCGGCGCGCTAGATGCGTTGACTAAGCAGCAGTTGCAAGAACGTCTGGCGGAGATTCGCCGACAAACGGATTTGACGATATTGCTGGTAACGCATGACGTGGAAGAAGCCGTTTTTCTGGCCGACAGGGTAGTGGTGATGTCACCCCGACCGGGTCGGATTAGTGCGATTCTACCAGTCGATCTCGCTTATCCTCGCGATCGAACCAGCACCGCGTTATTGGAACAACGACAAGCGGTCAGTCAGGCGCTGCATCAGGCCTGACCGTTGTGAATATCCGTGAAAAGGGTGTTGTTCAGGCGCTTGCTCCACCTAATGACAGCACCGTTTCGGCTATATCTCTTAGGCCGTTGCGTCAGGGCGACACACTTGCGAATATGTCGCCCTGATGGACTAACGTTTTGCCACGTATCTTGAATGATGTCGGGTAGCGCTATTTAGCCAAAATGCCGTAGCTGAAAAAATACCCTGATTGCTTAACGAAATCGCCGTGTTGCTTATGTTGTTCAGCAGTATGGGTAGATGTGTTACTGACATAGGCTTGAGTGAAATCAGTGCTCAGCTGAAAATATTGTTTGCTCAGTTTTTCATGAATAGCGCTGTCATCCGTTGTCTGCAACGTCTTTAACAGGTCGACTATTTTTTCTGCCGATTCCTGGATTTTAGGATGAAGACCACTGGTAGCAGGGAGGTCGTAATTAAATTGCATGTTGACTGAATCTTTATTTTTATCTTCGCTAGCGCCGGCGGCAAGATTTTCGCCATAGACGTCTGCAATGTATTGAACGAGCTCTGGCTTATCAAAACATTTAGACTTGATGTTACCATTTGATGTTTTATCACGGGTGGTGATGGAATCAGGGAAGGCTTCACCTAATTGGTAGGTGCATTTAAACATGTTGGCATCAATGACCGACGCGTTAGCACTTCTGACGGCCATTTCTATCTGATGACCATTAATCATCACCTCGTAGGTCGTCGGCTTAAAGCTTTTTCCTTTTCCTTCAACGGCATAAATTTCGGATAGTGTATAATAAACCTGGTTGTTCGGATTGATAATTCCGCCGTTGTTATTATCAAAAACCATGAAGGAGAAACGCTCACCTTTATTATTTTCTAATAGATGCTTACCGGGTGAAAGTTTAATTTTGTCGCTATGGTTCGGCAAAACGTCATAACTTTGTCCATCAACCTTGAAGGTAATATTACTTGCAGTCGGGTTGCTGTAATAAAATACGCCTTTCTGACTTGTCGGATCTAAACTATCACAGGCCGAAACAGAAAGTGCAACGAACCCCATTATCCCCAGTTTTAATGCTTCCTTCATTATATAGTTCCCTCATCAAAGGATTTTGTTGTTAATAATTACCTTGCTTAAATTGCAATAATGCTAACATATCAGCTATAGAGGCATGTTCTAAATTAAGTAAAATCCTGTAGCTATTTCTCTGTAAATTCTTATGTAGAAATCACGATACTTTGATTTCCACAAATACTGGCGTGAGGGTAATCTTATCTGCTGTTGCTCATGGGATAATGAATATAAATGGATGTTGTCATGGCCGATCCGAGAAGAAAAAAGGTAACGATAAAAATAATTCATGCTTTTGGGAAACTGTAGGAAATAGTGGTTTGGGCGATGAGGTGACCTTTCCGCTGACGATGGCGTTTCGCTACTGGCGGCGTTATCTTTATGCCATCTGACAGCAACAGGGAGGGTATTTCTCTATGGCAACGCAGTTCACGGGTTTTTCCCAAGCGGGTTTGACGTTTCTTCAGCAGGTGCGGCAGAACAACGATAAAGCGTGGTTTGACGAGCATCGATCCATTTACGATGAGCAATTGGTTGCGCCATTTCGTACGTTGGTAGATGAACTCAGTCTAACCATGCTACAGATTGACGACCACTTTGAAACCCGCCCGGCAATCGGTAAAACCCTCTCCCGTATTCATCGCGATACGCGGTTTTCCCATGATAAATCACGCTATCGCAGCCATATGTGGCTCACTTTCAAGCGTACCCGCAAAGATTGGACGGATGCCCCGGTGTATTTCTTTGAAATCACGCCGGATACCTGGCGCTACGGGCTGGGCTATTACAGCGCGACGCGCAATACGATGGACCTGTTCCGTCAGACGCTGCGTGGTAACCCGTCACAGTTCCTTGAGGTGGCGAGCTGTCTGGGAGACACCTTCACTCTGGAAGGGGACAGCTACAAACGCCCGCTGATTAAAGAGCAGGAGCCGGAACTGGCGAACTGGTATAACCGTAAATCGTTTGCCGCGATATCTACCCGGCAGGATATGGAAGCGCTGTTTTCCGGCGATCTGGTGACGGTGTTAGCTCGCGGATTTACCCAGCTTGAGCCGCTCTATCATTACCTGATGAATGTCGAAACCATGAAAAAAGCCGCGCAGGAAACGGAGTCCGATACGCGGGCATTTTCGGCGGATAAGTGGTTTGAACGCTAGCGTCAGAGTGAGCCAACGCTACGGCGTTTTTTGCGGCTCCAGTGGCGTTTTATCGCGCTCTAGCAAATAGTTAAACAGGTAACCTTCTTCCTGATTGCTGCCGAAGGTAGCGATTTGCAGATGATCATCGTCAATGCAGGTGAGCAGTATTTTCACCTGCTGGCCGAAGCTGCTTTCACCTTTGCCAATGGCTTGCGTATCGCTCATCTGACGGGCGGTGAAGCCGGAATCATCCAGCTTGTTACCATAGCGGAATGCAATGGACGCGCCGCCTTCAAGCTTGCCACGCTGGTTGGTCATGGTCAGGCTAACAGCATGATAGGGCGCTTTCTGGTCATACATTTCCCGAAAATACTCTCCCAGATCGCGGTACTCCTCGGCGGAAAGCCCCGACATCACGTACTCATAGCTGAATGAACCGTGGAAACAGGATGTGCTTTTCACGGGGGTAATCGGTGAAGGCAAAGCGTGCTGCGCGATGTCATTTAGGTAGCGCAGCCGGTTTAACTGCTGCTGATAACGTTGTCGCAGGCAGTCTTCGTCTTTGCACTGGTCGCGCGTGGTCAGCCAGCCGCGCTGAAATTGATTGAGCGTTTTTTCCCACGGCGCGCTGTTGCCGTACGCCGTCAGGAACGCGCGGGATGCCTTCCAGGCCTGAGTCAGCTCTTCATCTAGCTGCCCGAGCAACGGGCTGGCGCAAATCAACGTTTCCTGCGTCGAGGTGGCTTTTTCGCAGGGGAAACTGGCGGCGTGCGCAGGGTCGCTGAGTGAGGCGAGTACCGCTCCTGCTGCTATGATGGTCGCGAAGGCTATCTTCATGATGCGTCCTGTAATATGTCCCAAAAGGCGGCAATCAGCGGTTCGCTAAGCCGTTTTTTCTGTACGCAAACGCCCAGCTCAAGCGGTTCCATCACCTGTTCGGCAAAGACAGAGACGCGGTTGCGTACCGGCTCCGGGCTGTTTTCCAGTACCACGTTGGGAATGAGCGCAATGCCACAGCCTAACGCAACCATCGATACCATCGCTTCATGCCCGGAGATGGTGGCGTAAATCTGTGGGTTGGTGATGTGATTGCGGCGGAACCACTGATCGATGCGCTTACGCACTGGGCCGTGTTCCGGCAGGATGAACGGAATCTGCGACCAGTCCGGTTCTGATTGGCGTACCAGCGACTGAACCGGGCAGGGAAGCGCCGGGATAATCAGCGCGAGAGGCAGTTCATCGAGCGGCATGAAGTCAACGCTCGCAGGCAGCGCTTCCGGGCGTCCTGCAATCCCCAAATCTCCATCGTTCGACTGAATTTTCTCAACGGCATCGGCGGCATCGCCGGTTGTCAGCTTGATTTCCACTAGCGGATGCAGCGCCCTGAAGCGATCCAGAATCGGTGGCAGATGGCTGTAGGCGGCGGTGACGGAGCAGAATATCCGCAGTTCACCGCTTAATGACGGCCCGTGCTGGTCTATCGTGTGGCGTAGCTGCTGGTATTGCAGCAGCGTTTGTTGAGCGAATAGCTTTAGGTGATCTCCGGCATCGGTGAGCTGCACGGTACGGTTATCGCGCAGAAACAGCGTCTGCCCTAAATCCTCTTCCAACCGCTGAATTTGTCGTGACAGCGTGGACGGGCTGATGTGCATCGCTTTGGCGGTACGGCCAAAGTGTCGGCTTTCTGCCAGATGTAGGAATAATTTGAGATCACGTAAATCCATGCGATGCAGGCCTCGTTTTTTATCTTGCAGCCGTTTTTTTATCTTGCATATAGTGCAATATGACGTTGCTAATATATCAATTTAAGCAACGCAATTCCTGTCATATGATGGGGTCATAGTGAATTCCCATCTGGCGGGAATCCTTTTCTGAATAACAGACAAACAAAAACCGTATACGGAGCACGACATGGCTAACTATTTCAACACATTAAACCTGCGTCAGCAGCTGGATCAATTGGGCAAGTGCCGCTTTATGGGGCGTGATGAATTTGCCGATGAGGCGAGCTACCTGAAAGGGAAAAAAGTGGTGATCGTCGGTTGTGGTGCTCAGGGTCTGAATCAGGGTCTGAACATGCGCGATTCTGGTCTGGATATCGCTTATGCCCTGCGTGCTGAAGCGATTGCGGAAAAACGTGCCTCATGGCGCAAAGCGACTGAAAACGGCTTCACCGTTGGCACCTACGAAGATCTGATCCCGCAGGCCGATCTGATCGTTAACCTGACGCCAGACAAACAGCACTCTGCCGTGGTTCAGGCAGTACAGCCGCTGATGAAACAGGGTGCAGCGCTGGGTTACTCTCACGGCTTCAACATCGTTGAAGTGGGCGAGCAAATCCGTAAAGACATCACTGTTGTGATGGTGGCGCCGAAGTGCCCAGGTACGGAAGTGCGTGAAGAATACAAACGTGGTTTCGGCGTACCGACGCTGATCGCGGTTCACCCTGAAAACGATCCAAAAGGCGAAGGCATGGCAATCGCCAAAGCGTGGGCGGCGGCAACGGGCGGCCACCGTGCTGGTGTTCTGCAATCTTCTTTCGTTGCAGAAGTAAAATCTGACCTGATGGGTGAACAGACTATTCTGTGTGGTATGTTGCAGGCCGGTTCTCTGCTGGGCTTCGACAAACTGGTTGCTGAAGGCACCGATCCTGCCTATGCAGAAAAACTGATTCAGTTCGGCTGGGAAACCATCACCGAAGCGCTGAAGCAAGGCGGGATTACGCTGATGATGGATCGCCTGTCTAACCCGGCGAAACTGCGTGCTTACGCACTGTCTGAGCAACTGAAAGGCATCATGGCTCCGCTGTTCCAGAAGCACATGGATGACATCATCTCCGGCGAATTCTCTAGCGGTATGATGGCTGACTGGGCGAACGATGACGTGAAACTGCTGACCTGGCGTGAAGAGACCGGTAAAACGGCGTTCGAAAATGCACCGCAGTTCGACGGTAAAATCGCTGAGCAAGAATACTTTGATAACGGCGTGTTGATGGTTGCGATGGTGAAAGCGGGCGTTGAGCTGGCGTTTGAAACCATGGTGAGCTCCGGCATCATCGAAGAGTCGGCTTACTACGAATCACTGCATGAGCTGCCGCTGATCGCCAACACCATCGCGCGTAAGCGTCTGTATGAAATGAACGTGGTTATCTCTGATACCGCAGAATACGGTAACTACCTGTTTGCCAACGCTGCCGTTCCATTGCTGAAAGATGCGTTCATGGCATCTCTGCAACCGGGCGATCTGGGCAAAGCGGTCGCGGGTACTGAAGTAGACAACGCGCAACTGCGTGATGTTAACGAAGCTATCCGTAACCACCCAATCGAAACCGTAGGCCACACGCTGCGTGGCTACATGAAAGACATGAAGCGTATCGCTGTCGCAGGTTAATGTTCGCTTTTACGTTTAGCGAAACACGATAATTTCTATGCTGCACCCTCTGGGAGCAGCATTTTTTTATCCGCAGTTATCCCTAAGCCTGAGTTATCTCTGTTGTGTATCGGCAGTGCTTTCACGTGGGGCCAGTGCCAGCGCAGTGATTAATTCCGCTTTTGTCATCCGTACACAGTAAGACGGCATGTTCCTTTCAAAGCGCCATCCTTCAGACAATTTTCCCGCATCGACAACATCAAATCCGAAGGCATCATAGAGTTCAGCCACAATGGCTTTTTCCTGCTCGTCGTCACCCGCGAGCGGTAGCGCACGGCGATTAGCTGAGCCTGTCGGGAGCCCATCGCTTTCAAGTTGTGTCATGGGGATAGCATTGAACGCTTTGGTGATCCTGGCGTCTGGTAAATAACGCGCCAGTAGCTCGCTGGTGGTGGTACTGCGCGTATCCAGTGCGGTGACCTTACCATCTCGCTCGGTATAGTAATTGACGGTATCGATGACGGATTTTCCCCGTAAAACCTGTTCAGGGAGCTTATCGATAGCGGTAAAGGGAACGGCGATAACCACAATGTCGCCAAAGAGCGCTGCCTGAGTGGCGGTGCCGATATCGCAGCCGATCATGGGACGGAGGCTGAACAGTGACTGGGGATCGCGCGAGTTGCTGAGCATGACCTGATGACCGTTCTGAAGCGCTAATTTAGCGATTGCCCGCCCAACAAAGCCCGCACCAATAATGCCAATTTTCATCTTTCTCTCCTTAATGCTTTTGAGAAGAGAATCTTAATTGCCTACAATTTGAGGATAAATTGTGCTTTTAAGCGAAAACAAACAACAAATATGAGTGAATCATGGATCGGCTGACCAGCATGAACATCTTTGTTAAAGCATCGGAGTTGGGGTCTTTTGCCGCCGCGGCAGAGGTGCTGGGCACCTCACCTCAGATGGTGGCGAAGCAGGTGGCGTGGCTCGAAGCGAGGCTTGGCGTTCGGTTGCTGAACCGTACGACGCGGAGGCAAAGCCTGACGGATATTGGTCTGCGCTATTATGAGCGTTGTAAGGTTGTGCTTGCCGAAGCGGAAGATGCTGATGCCGTTGCCCGTGAAATGCAGGTGACACCTTCGGGAATGATTCAGGTTAACGCGCCCGTTACCTGGGGATCGCATCTGCTCGCGCCGTTTATCACACACTATCTTGCTCGCTATCCTGACACGCAAATTGCGCTGACGCTGAACGATCGTCTGGTTGACCCGATAGAAGAGGGGTTTGAAGTTATCATTCGCATCGGTGAATTGGCAGATAGTTCAATGGTGGCTTGGCCACTTCAGCCTTACTCATTGATCGCTTGCGCATCGCCTGACTATCTGGCGCGTGAAGGCATGCCAGATTCGCCATCGAGTCTTGCACGCCACGCGTGCCTTATTTATGGCGTGCGCACCGCCGCGACGTCTTGTCGGTGGGTATTTCAGAAGGACGGCCAGACGGAAGAAATCAGGCCGGAAGGTCGGCTTTTTGCTAATGACTGGAATGCGCTGCTGCATGCTGCGATAGAGGGATATGGTATCACGCTTGGGCCGGAGGCCGTGTTACGTAAGGAAATTGACCGTGGGCGTCTGGTACAGGTGCTGTCTGACTATCATGGGCCTGCTCGCCCGGTTCACGTCATGGTGCCGGTGGGACGGCGGGCAGCGATTAAAGTGAAAACCTTTGTCGATGCAGTCAGAGCCCATTTCGGGTCAAGATAAGCCCGTGGCATGGCGAACGATGCCACGGGCATTATGACTAAACGGACTGGTATTCCGCTTCTGCCTGCTTGAAGCGGTCGGTAATCGCTTTTGACGGCGCTTTACCCAGCAGGCTGACGATGAAAATGGTCAGGCTGTTGAAGATAAATCCGGGGATGATTTCATACAGACCCAGCCAGGCATACTGTTTCCAGATTAGCACGGTTGCCGCACCCACGATCATGCCGAGCAGTGCGCCGTTGCGCGTCATACGCGGCCACAGCAGAGAAATCAAAATTACCGGTCCGAAGGCGGCGCCGAACCCTGCCCAGGCATAGCTCACCAGACCGAGTACACGGTTTTCAGGGTTGAGCGACAGCGCGATAGCAATGATAGCGACGAATAGCACCATCGCACGCCCTACCCACACCAGCTCTTTCTGGCTGGCATTCTTGCGCAGGAAGGGCTTGTACAAATCTTCGGTGATGGCACTGGAACATACCAGCAACTGGCAGCTCAGCGTACTCATCACGGCAGCCAAAATCGCAGACAGCAGCACGCCAGCAATCCACGGATTGAACAGCAGCATGGATAGCTCGATAAAGACACGCTCGCTGTTTTGCGTCACGTTGCCCGCCTGATCCGGGTTATTGTTGAAGTAGGCGATGCCGAAGAAACCTACCGCCACAGCACCGGTCAGACACAGAATCATCCAGGTCATACTGATGCGCCGCGCGTTATGAATGGTGTGGTGTGAGTCAGCGGCCATAAAGCGCGCCAGAATGTGCGGCTGGCCGAAATAGCCCAGACCCCAGCCCATCAGCGAGAGGATAGCGACAAAGTTGAGCCCTTTGAACATATCCAGATTGGCCGGATTTTTCGCTTCAATCACCATGAGTGAAGTATCTATTCCTCCCAGCGATAAAATGACCATCACCGGCGTCAGGATCAGGGCGAAAATCATCAGGCTGGCCTGAACGGTGTCCGTCCAGCTCACGGCCAGAAAACCACCGATGAAGGTATAGGCGATGGTGGCCGCTGCCCCTGCCCATAACGCCGTGTCGTAGCTCATACCGAAGGTGCTTTCAAACAGTCTAGCCCCTGCGACGATGCCGGATGCACAATAAATAGTGAAGAAAATCAGGATCACTAATGCAGAAATCACACGCAGTAATTTACTGTTATCTTCAAAACGATGGGTGAAATAGTCTGGCAGCGTGAGCGCGTTGTGGTTGACCTCGGTATGTACGCGCAGGCGTCCGGCGACCCACTTCCAGTTCAGGTAGGCACCTAACGTCAGGCCGATCGCGATCCAGCTTTCAGAAATGCCGGAAATGAAGATGGCGCCCGGCAATCCCATCAGCAGCCAACCGCTCATATCGGAAGCGCCAGCCGACAGGGCAGTGACGACGCTTCCCATCCGACGTCCACCCAGGATGTAATCGCCAAAGTTATTGGTGGCGCGGTAGGCAAACAGGCCGATGAGGACCATCCCGAAAATATACACCAGAAACGTCACCAGCATGGGTGTGCTTATTGTCATTCAACTCTCCACATTTTTTTCGTGCCGCTGTCGCGGCGACGCTGTGTTTTATAGTAATCACTCAGGCCGGAACGAGGCCTGAAGGTGATGATGGGTAGCAACCGTTCCATTTGTTAACAAGGTTGCACAAAGTTGCAACATGGTTGATATTGACGTTATCCCGATGTGCATCTTCTAATCACAGGAGTGGACGCTATGGGCTTTACCACGATGGGTGTAAAACTCGATGAGGAAACACGTGAGCGCATCAAGGCGGCAGCACAGCGTATTGATCGTACACCGCACTGGCTGATCAAACAGGCTATTTTCCATTACCTCGAACGCCTCGAAAGTGGCCTCGACACTCCTGAAACACCGCAATGGGCGAACGTGAGCCACATTGAAGCAGAAGAGATTATGCCGCAATCTCGAGAAGAAGAAACCTACCAACCCTTTCTTGATTTCGCCGAGCAGGTTCTTCCCCAGTCCGTTATCCGAGCGGCCATGACTTCCGCTTATCGTCGCCCCGAAAATGAACTGGTACCCATCTTGCTGGAACAAGCAAGACTTACCGATGAATTATCGCAATTAACGCAGAAACTGGCTTATCGACTGGCAGAGAAATTACGCAGTCAGAAAGCCGGCAACGGGCGTGCGGGTATCGTGCAAGGGCTGTTACAGGAATTCTCACTGTCTTCTCAGGAAGGTGTGGCGCTAATGTGTTTAGCCGAAGCGCTGCTGCGTATTCCCGATAAATCTACACGCGATGCGCTGATTCGCGACAAGATCAGCCGGGGAAATTGGCAGGCGCACCTCGGCCATAGCCCGTCTCTTTTCGTGAATGCCGCAACCTGGGGACTGCTGTTTACCGGCAAGCTGGTGGTGACACACAATGAAGCTCACCTGTCGAATTCGCTGAATCGCATCATCGGTAAACGCGGTGAACCGCTCGTTCGTAAAGGCGTCGATATGGCTATGCGGCTGATGGGAGAGCAGTTCGTCACGGGGGAAACCATCGGTGAAGCGCTGGCGAATGCCCGTGAGCGAGAGAACAAAGGCTTCCGTTACTCTTACGATATGTTAGGTGAAGCGGCGCTGACGGAGCCTGATGCTGCCGCGTATTTGTCGGCCTATCAGCAGGCAATTCATGCTATCGGCAAAGCCTCGAACGGGCGGGGGATTTACGAAGGGCCGGGTATCTCCATCAAGCTATCGGCACTGCATCCGCGCTATAGCCGTTCGCAGTATGATCGCGTGCTTGATGAGTTGTATCCGAGGTTGTTATCGCTGACGCTGCTGGCGCGCCAGTATGATATCGGGATCAATATTGACGCTGAGGAAGCCGATCGACTGGAGATCTCGCTCGATCTACTGGAAAAACTCTGTATGGAACCGCAACTGGCGGGGTGGAACGGTATCGGGTTTGTCATTCAGGCTTACCAGAAGCGCTGCTCGTATGTGGTAGATGTGTTGATTGAGCTGGCACAGCGCAGCCATCGGCGGTTGATGATTCGCCTGGTGAAAGGGGCATATTGGGACAGTGAAATCAAACGGGCGCAGGTTGACGGGCTGGAAGGCTATCCGGTCTACACGCGTAAGGTCTATACCGATGTGTCTTATCTGGCGTGCGCCCGCAAGCTGTTGGCCGTACCGAATCTGATTTATCCGCAGTTCGCCACGCACAATGCGCAGACGCTAAGCGCGATCTACCACATGGCGGGCAACAATTATTATCCCGGTCAATATGAATTCCAGTGCCTGCATGGCATGGGGGAACCGCTCTATGATCAGGTGGTTGGCGCGGTTGCAGACGGTAAATTGAACCGACCGTGCCGCATTTATGCCCCGGTCGGAACCCATGAAACGCTGCTGGCTTATCTGGTACGGCGTCTGCTGGAAAACGGCGCGAATACCTCGTTTGTTAACCGCATTGCGGATACCTCAATGGCGCTGGAAACGCTGATTGCCGATCCGGTTAGCGGCGTAGAGGCACTGGCAAAAGTAGAATGGAGTATGGGCGCACCGCATCCGCGCATTCCTCTGCCGCGTCAGCTATATGGTCGGGAGCGGCAAAATTCGAGCGGGCTGGATCTCTCGAATGAGCATCGGCTGGCCTCGCTCTCCAGTGCGTTGCTGAGTCACGCGACACAACCGTGGTACGCCGCGCCAATGATTGAGGGGGAAAGCGAGGCAAGCGAAGAAAAGCCCGTGGTGAATCCCGCCGATGTGCACGATGTGGTGGGCTATGTCCGTGATGCCTCCGTGGCAGATGTTGAACGGGCAATAGATGCCGCAGTGCATGCCAACGCCATCTGGTTTGCGACGCCGCCCGCTGAGCGAGCCGCGATATTAAATCAGGCCGCTTCGCTGATGGAAGAGCAGTTGCAAAGCCTGCTGGGGCTGTTGGTTCGGGAGGCGGGGAAATCCTTCAGTAACGCGATTGCAGAAGTGCGCGAAGCGGTGGACTTCTTGCGCTATTACGCGAGTCAGGTGCGAGACACCTTCACCAATGATACCCATCGTCCTCTGGGTCCCATCGTTTGCATTAGTCCGTGGAATTTCCCGCTGGCAATCTTTACCGGACAAATTTCTGCTGCACTGGCGGCAGGAAACAGCGTATTGGCGAAACCGGCTGAACAAACGCCGCTGATTGCGGCGCAGGCGGTACGTATTCTGCATGAAGCGGGAATCCCCTTGGGCGTATTGCAACTACTGCCGGGGCAGGGGGAAACCATCGGTAGTGCATTGGTGAACGACGAGCGAGTACGTGGCGTGGTGTTCACTGGTTCGACGGCCGTAGCCAAAACCCTGCAACGTAGCATCGCTGGCAGACTCGATCCACAGGGGCGTTTGACGCCGCTGATTGCCGAAACGGGCGGCCTGAATGCCATGATTGTCGACTCCTCTGCACTAACGGAACAGGTGGTGAATGACGTTATTGCCTCTGCGTTCGACAGTGCCGGACAGCGTTGTTCTGCGCTGCGTCTGCTGTGCCTACAAGAAGATATCGCGGATCGCACGCTGGCTATGCTGCGCGGCGCGATGGCGGAGTGTCGAATGGGGAATCCTGAGCGGTTATCGACCGACATCGGCCCGCTGATTGACGCGGAAGCGAAAGAGAACGTGGAACTGCATATCCAGACGATGCGGGCGAAAGGTCATACCGTATTTCAGGCAGCGCGTCCGCAGGACGAGGAGACATGGCGGCACGGAACGTTTGTAAAGCCGACCCTAATCGAATTGAGCAAGATAGACGAGCTGAAAAAAGAGGTTTTTGGTCCAGTTCTACACGTCATTCGCTATCAAAGCCAGCAGTTGGATACCGTAATTGAGCAGATCAACGCGGCGGGTTATGGCCTGACGCTGGGCGTACATACCCGTATTGATGAAACTATCCAGCGTGTAATGAACAGGGCAAAGGTGGGTAACCAGTACGTGAACCGCAATATGGTGGGAGCCGTTGTCGGTGTTCAACCGTTTGGCGGAGAAGGCCTATCGGGAACCGGACCAAAGGCAGGCGGACCGCTTTATCTATACCGCTTACTGGCACATCGACCGGACGGCGCGCTTGCGGCAGAATTTGCACAGCAGAACCGTGATCAGGCGCTGCTGGCGGGGCTACAGGCGCTGGAAGACTGGGCGATTGCTGAGGAGCGTCACGGGCTAGCGACGTTATGCCAGCGCTATAGAGAATATAGCATCAGCGGGACAACGCGACTGCTGTCTGGCCCGACAGGGGAAAGTAATACGTATACGTTGTCGCCACGTGAGCGGATTCTATGTCTGGCAGATAATGAGGACGACCGTTTGATTCAGGCGGCAGCGGTGCTGGCAACGGGCGGAAAACTCCTGTGGCCTGAAGGTGAACAGGAGAAAACGCTCTACGAACGTTTACCGCAGAAGGTGCAGTCGTGTATTCAGCTTGTACATGACTGGCAACGCCATGATGAGGTGCCTTTTCACGGCGTCATTTATCATGGCGATGCCGATCGGTTACGGCAGGTCAGCGAAGCGCTTGCGGAACGTGATGGCCCGATTGTCCTGCTGTTAGGCTATACGCAGGGTGATACCCACGTTCAACTGGAGCGATTGCTGACCGAACGTTCCCTGAGTATCAATACCGCCGCCGCAGGCGGTAACGCCAGCCTGATGGCGATAGGTTAATAAGGCATTCAATAGAAAAAGCGCGCCAAACCGTCAGGTAGGCGCGCTTTTATGTTCAGAAGCGTTGGTATAACGGCTTAGTTGCGGTACAGCACTTTGATCACATGGTAACCAAACTGGGTTTTCACCGGCCCAAACGGTTTCAGCAATTCGCAGGAAAACACCGCCTTATCGAAAGCTGGCACCATGTCGCCTTTACGAAACTCACCCAAATCGCCGCCGTTACGTTTTGATGGGCAGGTTGAGTGTTTTTGCGCCAGTTTCTGGAAATCGGCACCTTTTTCTAATTGAGCCAGAATGTCGTTAGCCAGTTGCTCGGTATCGACTAGGATATGTAGGGCTGCTGCGGTATTTGCCATGTTATTACCTTTTTTGCAAAAGAGATTCCGGCGCGCAATGTAACATTTGCAACGCAAGATGTGGACTGCGACGTGCTTTCCTTAATAACAAATCCCCGGTCAAGATCGATACGGCTTTCTGCTACAATCGCCTTCCGTTTTATCAGTGAGCAAGATCGTTATGCGCTTAAACCCCAGCCAACAACATGCCGTCGAATTCGTCACCGGACCTTGTCTGGTTCTGGCGGGCGCTGGCTCAGGCAAGACCCGCGTGATCACCAACAAAATTGCGCACCTGATTCGCCAGTGTGGTTATCAGGCCCGGCACATTGCTGCTGTGACGTTTACCAACAAAGCGGCGCGTGAAATGAAGGAACGCGTGGCACAAACGCTGGGGCGTAAAGAAACACGCGGGCTAATGATTGCGACGTTTCATACGCTGGGGTTAGAGATCATCAAGCGTGAATATGCCGCGCTGGGTATGAAAGCCAATTTCTCCCTGTTTGACGATCAGGATCAGATGGCGCTGCTGAAGGAGCTTACGGAGCAGTGGCTGGAAAACGATAAGGTGCTGCTGCAACAGCTGATCTCAACGATCTCAAACTGGAAAAACGATCTGATCGATCCTGCTGGTGCGGCGGCGACCGCACGATCCGAACGCGACAAGCTGTTTGTGCATTGCTACTCGCTTTACCATGAACACCTGCGTGCCTGTAACGTGCTGGACTTCGACGATCTGATTTTGCTGCCCACGCTGCTGCTGAAGCAGAATGCTGAGGTGCGTGAACGTTGGCAGAACCGCTTACGCTACCTGCTGGTTGATGAATATCAGGACACCAACACCAGCCAGTACGAGCTGGTGAAACTGCTGGTTGGCACTCGTGCGCGTTTCACCGTCGTAGGCGATGACGATCAGTCAATTTACTCCTGGCGTGGTGCGCGACCGCAGAATCTGGTGTTATTACAGCAGGATTTCCCCGCGCTTGACGTAATCAAACTGGAACAAAACTACCGTTCATCCGGGCGTATTCTGAAAGCTGCCAATATTCTCATCGCTAATAACCCGCACGTTTTTGAAAAGCGGTTGTTCTCAGAGCTGGGTTATGGTGATGAGCTCAAAGTGATTACCGCCAACAACGAAGATCACGAGGCCGAGCGTGTTGTTGGCGAACTGATTGCCCATCACTTTATTAAAAAGACCCAGTACGGCGACTATGCCATTTTGTATCGTGGTAACCACCAGTCGCGTCTGTTTGAAAAGATGCTGATGCAGAACCGTATTCCTTATCGCATCTCCGGTGGCACGTCTTTTTTCTCTCGACCTGAAATCAAAGATTTACTGGCTTACCTGCGTGTATTGACTAACCCGGACGATGACAGTGCGTTTTTACGTATTGTGAACACGCCCAAACGTGAGATTGGCCCAGCGACGATGAAGAAGCTGGGCGAGTGGGCAGGACAACGTAATAAAGGCCTGTTCAGCGCAAGTTTTGATCTTGGGTTGAGCCAATCTCTGACTGGGCGTGGGCTGGAATCTCTGCAACGGTTTACGCAGTGGCTGGCGGAGATTGCCCGTCTGGCGGAGCGTGAACCTGTGGCAGCCGTGCGCGACCTGATTCATGGGTTGGACTACGAAAGCTGGCTCTACGAAACCTCACCCAGCCCAAAAGCCGCAGAGATGCGGATGAAGAACGTCAATCAGTTATTCAGTTGGATGACGGAAATGCTGGAAGGCTCCGAACTGGATGAACCCATGACGCTGACGCAAGTAGTGACGCGCTTCACACTGCGGGACATGATGGAGCGCGGAGAGAGTGAAGAGGAACTGGATCAGGTACAACTGATGACGCTGCATGCATCCAAAGGACTAGAGTTTCCGTACGTCTTTTTGGTCGGGATGGAAGAAGGTTTGTTGCCGCACCAGAGCAGCATTGATGAAGACAACGTCGACGAAGAGCGCCGTCTGGCATACGTGGGAATTACACGTGCCCAGCGCGAGCTGTTCTTCACGCTGTGTAAAGAACGCCGCCAGTATGGCGAGCTAATGCGCCCAGAACCGAGTCGCTTCCTGCTTGAACTGCCACAAGATGATGTAGTGTGGGAAACGGAAAGAAAAGTGGTGAGCGCACAAGAGCGTATGCAGAAAGGCCAGACGAACGTTGCCAATATTCGGGCGATGCTGGCGAAAGCAAAAGGGGAATAACCATCCCCGTCATACTTCAAGCTGCATGTGCGTTGGCTTCTCTTACTCACCCCAGTCACTTACTTATGTAAGCGCCTGGGGATTAATGAGCCTCATAAATGAGACTCACCCTTCGGGCCAGCGTTCACGCTGTTCAAATCGGTCTGGCACCGATTTGTCGTGCGCTTGCCGCGTTACGATGCTCATCACTGAGCATCGCCCTAAAGAGCCAACGCTTCACGTTGTTCAAAACGTTAACGTTTTGTCCTGCAACTCGAATTATTTAGGGGATAATATATATCCGTTAAGCCGGGGTTTCTTCCAGCATCAGCGGCCAGTGTACATAGCTCTGCCAGCGGCTTTCCTGTTCCAGCATTTCTGCTCGTAGCGGGTGCTGAGCCAGCCAGCCAGCAGGCAGAATCAAACGCAATGCTTCACCTTCTACGCGTAACCGCACTGCCGGCAATGTGTCATCGCGACGGCGGCTGGCAAAAATAATTGCCAGACGCAACAGGCGGCACAGGCGCTGTGCCTGATTGACCGGTAGCGCATTCTGCTGACTGAGCGGCATCAAATCGACGGGGTTAATTTGGTTTTGCAGAAGTGTGGCTAACAGCTTCTTCTGGGCTGGCGTAAAGCCGGGGAGATCGCTATGGCGAATCAAATAGGCTGCATGCTGGGGAGACTGCCGAAAATCAATGCTCAAACCGATTTCGTGCACCAGACAGGCGCTGCGCAGCAACTCGCGACATCGACTATCTAACTGCCAGTCACGGGCAACTTGTTGCAAAAAGTTGTCTGCCAGCGTACTGACGCGTTTAGCCTGCTCGGTATCCAGCAGATAACGGCGTTGTAGCGTCTCTAGTGTGCGGTGGCGGATATCCTGATCGACGGGCAAATTCAACATGCCATAGACCAGCCCTTCACGCAGCGCGCCTCCAGCCAGCGTCATGGTTTTGATGTCGAGCTCTTGGAAGATCGCCAATAGAATTGCGAGCCCGCTGGGGAAAACCAGCGCACGTTCTAGCGTCAGGCCTTCAATTTCTAACTCTTCCAGCTTATCGCACTGAATCGCATGCTCTTTAAGCTGTCTGAGCTTCGGCAGAGTAATGTATTCATCCATTCCCTGCGCGACCATAATTTCCTGTAGTGCTTGCACTGTACCGGAAGCGCCGACGCAGATTTGCCACCCTTGCTCGCGCAAGGAAGCTGCGACAGGGCGCAACATCTCACGCGCCGCGTGTTCAGCGCGTTCAAAGTTACCAGCTTCGAGGTTGCGGTCGCTGAAATAGCGATCCAGCCACGTTACGCATCCCATTGGGAGGCTGATCAACTGGGTCGTTTTTGCACCGACGCCTGTTGCCAGTTCGGTACTGCCACCGCCAATATCCACAACCAGACGCGCATCCGGGCCGCCCGTGGTATGTGCTACACCTTGATAAATCAAGCGCGCTTCTTCTTCACCGCTGATAACCTGAATCGGCAAGCCCAGAATTTCCTGAGCACGTTGCAGAAAGCCGTCAGCGTTCGTTGCCAGTCGCAGAGTTGCGGTCGCGACGACACGCACCTGATCCTGCGGAATGTCCTGCAACCGTTCGGAGAACAGTTGTAGACACTGCCAGCCACGCTGCATGGCTTCCTGTGAGAGCCGATTCTGCTTATCCAGCCCTGCTGCAAGGCGGACCTTACGCTTTATTTTCGCCAGCGTCTGAATGCTGCCTGCGGTTTCCCGTGTGACCAGCATATGGAAGCTGTTCGATCCGAGATCGATGGCAGCGTAAAGTGAAGAAGAGCTCTGCATCAACGGTTAGTCCGCTCGTTTACGGTTATTACGGGGCGCTCCGCTGCGGCGTGGCGCATTACTATGTCGGCGCGGGCCATTATTAGAACGCGGTGGGCGTGTTAAACGCTTCGGCGCAGGTAAATCGCTCATTAGCGCGTCACTGTTGTATTTACTGACCGGGATACCGTGGCCGATGTAGGTTTCGATAGCCGGGAGATTCAATGCATACTCTTCGCAGGCCAGGCTGATAGAAAATCCGCTTTGCCCTGCACGACCAGTACGGCCAATGCGGTGAACGTAGTCTTCGCAGTCATCCGGCAGGTCGTAGTTGAAAACGTGGGTCACAGAAGGAATGTGTAAACCACGCGCTGCAACGTCCGTTGCTACCAGAATATCCAGATTACCTTGAGTAAATTCTTCCAGAATACGCAGACGTTTTTTCTGTGCGACGTCGCCCGTCAGCAGCCCAACACGATGGCCGTCGGCAGCCAGGTGACCCCAGATGTCTTCACAGCGATGCTTGGTATTCGCGAAAATAATGCAGCGATCCGGCCATTCTTCTTCCAACAGCGTCTGGAGCAGGCGCATTTTCTCTTCGTTGGACGGATAAAATAACTCTTCTTTAATGCGGTGACCGGTTTTCTGTTCCGGTTCAACTTCCACGTACTCTGCGTTATTCATCTGTTCAAACGCGAGTTCACGCACTCGGTAGGAGAGCGTAGCGGAAAAGAGCATGTTCAGGCGCTGTGACGTGGCTGGCATACGACGGAACAACCAGCGGATATCTTTGATGAAACCGAGATCGTACATGCGATCCGCTTCGTCAAGCACGACGACCTGAATCGCGCCCAGATTAATATGGTTTTGTTTGGCATAGTCGATCAGGCGACCCGTGGTGCCGATCAAGATATCAACGCCGCTTTCCAGCACTTTAAGCTGTTTGTCGTAGCCGTCGCCACCGTAGGCTAAACCCAGTTTTAGCCCAGTCAGGTGAGATAGCGCTTCTGCGTCAGAGTGAATCTGGACAGCCAGTTCACGAGTAGGTGCCATAATTAAGGCACGTGGTTGATTGGTTTGACGCTCTGCGTTTGCAGGATGTGAAAGCAAATAATGGAAAGTAGACGCAAGAAAAGCCAGCGTCTTGCCGGTACCGGTTTGCGCCTGACCCGCAACATCACGCCCTGACAAAGCTAATGGCAGAGCTAACGCCTGAATAGGCGTACAGTTATGAAACCCTTTACTTTCAAGGGCTTCGATAACCTGCGGGTGCAGGGCGAAGTCGGAAAACTTCTGTTCAGTTAAGTGTGTTTTGCTCATAGTGTGGTAGAATATCAGCTAACTATTGCTTTACGAAAGCGTATCCGGTGAAATAAAGTCAAGCCATTGTTGGTTAATGCTACACCAACGAGCTAGAAATAATCCTGTGGAGTAAAATATGAGCGATAAAATAATTCACCTGACTGATGACAGCTTTGGTACGAAAGTATTGCAGGCTGATGGCGCTATCTTGGTTGATTTCTGGGCTGAGTGGTGTGGTCCTTGTAAAATGATCGCTCCTATTCTGGATGAAATTGCCGAAGAGTTTGAAGGTAAACTGACGGTGACCAAGCTGAACATTGATGAAAATCCTGCAACTGCACCGAAATATGGTATCCGTGGTATTCCTACGCTGCTGTTGTTTAAAAACGGCGAAGTCGCGGCGACAAAAGTCGGCGCACTGTCCAAAGGGCAACTGAAAGAGTTCCTGACGGCAAATCTGTAATTAGCTTGCCCCTGGAAAGGGGGGGCCGACGGGCGCGATCGGTCAATATGCAATTCTCATATTGACTGCTTGCTGCTCGTCGGGAAGCGTGTTAGATTCTTCATCACTGCATATCGTACTTGCCTATGTTTAAGCCCTTAGGCTTAAGCCTAAAAGTTAGAGTCTAAAGCATTATTCTGTGTCGAAATCGAAAGAACATTGTTTTACAAAGTCTTTTTTGAAAAGCAATTGTTTTACAACACGTTTGTGATCCGATTTGGGCAGTCTACGAGTTTTACAATAATTGGTTTTATGTGTCTTCGATCTCCTGCCGTTGATTTATGCGGATATCGTTTATGCGGATGTCGTTTTGCGCGGATGTAATGCGCTTCAGGTGTGAAACCAGACAGGAATCCGGTGGTTGAAGGCTGTTATAGAGGCACGGATGATCCTGCCATACCATTCACGTTAATAGTTCGAGATTTACCCCGAGTTAAAGAACCCACCACTATGAATCTTACCGAATTAAAGAATACGCCAGTTTCTGAGTTAATTACTCTTGGCGAAAATATGGGACTGGAAAACCAGGCCCGCATGCGTAAACAGGATATTATCTTCGCGATTCTGAAGCAGCATGCCAAAAGCGGCGAGGATATTTTCGGCGATGGTGTGCTGGAGATATTGCAGGATGGCTTCGGCTTTCTCCGCTCCGCAGACAGCTCCTACCTCGCAGGCCCCGATGATATCTACGTTTCTCCCAGCCAAATCCGCCGTTTCAACCTCCGCACTGGTGACACCATTTCTGGCAAGATTCGCCCGCCGAAAGAAGGTGAGCGCTATTTTGCACTGCTGAAAGTTAACGAAGTTAACTACGACAGACCTGAAAACGCCCGCAACAAAATCCTGTTCGAAAACTTAACGCCACTGCATGCAAACTCTCGTTTGCGTATGGAGCGCGGTAACGGTTCGACAGAAGATCTGACGGCGCGTGTATTAGATCTGGCTTCGCCAATTGGTCGTGGGCAACGTGGTCTGATCGTTGCACCGCCGAAAGCAGGTAAAACCATGCTGCTGCAGAATATTGCGCAGAGTATTGCTTACAACCATCCTGACTGTGTGCTGATGGTGTTGCTGATTGACGAACGTCCAGAAGAAGTGACCGAGATGCAGCGTCTGGTGAAAGGTGAAGTGGTTGCGTCAACGTTTGACGAACCTGCTTCCCGTCACGTTCAGGTTGCTGAAATGGTAATCGAAAAAGCGAAGCGTCTGGTTGAGCATAAGAAAGACGTTATCATTCTGCTGGACTCCATTACCCGTCTGGCGCGTGCTTATAACACCGTTGTTCCAGCGTCGGGTAAAGTGTTGACTGGTGGTGTGGATGCCAACGCCCTGCATCGTCCGAAGCGTTTCTTCGGTGCTGCTCGTAACGTTGAGGAAGGCGGTAGCCTGACCATCATCGCCACCGCACTGGTTGATACCGGTTCTAAGATGGACGAAGTGATTTACGAAGAGTTTAAAGGTACAGGTAATATGGAACTGCACCTGGCGCGTAAAATCGCAGAAAAACGCGTGTTCCCGGCGATTGATTACAACCGTTCCGGTACGCGTAAAGAAGAGTTGCTTACTACCTCTGAAGAATTGCAGAAGATGTGGATTCTACGCAAAATCATCCACCCAATGGGTGAGATCGATGCGATGGAATTCCTCATCAATAAGTTGGCGATGACGAAAACCAACGATGAATTCTTCGATATGATGAAACGTTCATAAATCCGGGCGTTCATCTATATATACCCTAAATAATTCGAGTTGCAGGACAAAACGTTAACGTTTTGAACAACGTGAAGCGTTGGCCCTTTAGGGCGATGCTCAGTGATGAGCAGCGTAACGCGGCAAGCGCACGACAAATCGGTGGCAGACCGATTTGAACAGCGTGAACGCTGGCCCGAAGGGTGAGTCTCATTTATGAGACTCATTAATCCCCAGGAGCTTACATCAGTAAGTGACTGGGGTGAGTAAGGGAAGCCAACGCACATGCGGCTTGAAGTATGACGGGTACATTACGGATAACTCGGGGAACGCCACGCTGGGTCGTGGCGTTTTTTTATCCCTCAATTAATCGGCTGTGAATGTGTTGTCTGCGAGAAAGGTGCGGTTACCACTTCAATTTGTACTGGCGATCAACATGGGCGATGGGATATAAGGCGTAAACCGAGTCTATACTGAACAGCTACAGCGCAGCTGTTAACGGTGAACTTGCTCACTATGAGTACCGAATTACTATTTATTTTCTTGTTTTCTCTGGGCTTTCTTTTTTTTGCTCGCAGCATCGCGGGTAAAATAGGACTTGTCGATCGTCCCAATTACCGTAAACGTCATCGGGGTCTTGTGCCTCTGGTCGGCGGCATTTCCGTGTATGCGGGTATCTGCTTTACCTACTTTATTACCGATCAATACATCCTCAACTTCCGTCTGTATCTGCTATGTGCAGGTGTGCTGGTGTTTGTCGGCATGCTGGACGATCGTTTTGATATCAGCGTGAAAATTCGTGCCGTTGTGCAGGCGTTTGTCGCGGTAGTGATGATGGCCTTTGCTGGCTTGACGATACACAATCTAGGGCACATTTTCGGCCCATGGCAGATGGGACTGGGGCCGTTTGGCTATTTGGTTACGCTGTTTGCCGTTTGGGCTGCGATCAATGCGTTCAACATGGTCGATGGGATCGATGGGCTGCTCGGTGGATTATCCAGTGTTTCCTTCGGGGCGATGGGTATTTTGCTGTATCTGAGCGGCCATACGAATCTGGCATTGTGGTGTTTCGCCATGATCGCGGCGACGTTGCCTTATATTCTGCTTAACCTTGGCATGTTTGGGCGACGTTATAAGGTCTTCATGGGTGATGCGGGTAGCACGATGATTGGCTTTACGGCCATCTGGCTCCTGATTCAGACAACGCAAGGCCCGCAGCATCCGATTAATCCCGTTACCGCGCTGTGGATTATCGCTATCCCGCTGATCGATATGATCGCCATTATGTATCGACGTTTGCGTAAGGGGATGAGCCCGTTCTCGCCTGACCGACAGCATATTCATCATTTAATGATGCGAGCCGGTTTTTCTTCCCGTCAGGCGTTTGTGCTGATTACGCTTGCTGCCGCCTTGTTGGCGGTAGTCGGCGTGTTGGGAGAATATTTCTTTTTCGTACCTGAGTGGGTCATGTTGGCATTATTCTTGCTTGTTTTTTTACTGTATGGCTACTGCCTGAAACGAGCATGGCGGGTCGCCCGTTTTATCAAGCGAGTCAAACGCCGTATGCGGCATTCCGATGAGCAAAAGCAGTCATCCTGACCAAATAACTTTGGGGAAGTAATGAAATCAGAGAACTTGTCTACCGGGAATGCGTTGATTGATAACGAACTGGATATCCGTGGGTTATTTCGCCTGTTGTGGCGTGGAAAGGTGTGGCCGATAGCAATCGGCCTGCTTTTTGCCGTTGTAGCACTAGGCTATTCCTATCTTGTGAAACAGGAGTGGAGCGCGACAGCGATTACCGACAAGCCGACGGTCAATATGCTGGGTGGATATTATTCGCAGCAGCAATTCCTGCGTAACCTCGACGCGCGATCTTTTTCCACCCCTCCGCCTGAACAACCCCCTATTTCAGCAGATGCTTATGGTGAGTTCATCATGCAATTAGCGGCCTATGACACTCGCCGTGATTTCTGGTTACAGACCAACTATTACAAGCAACGTCTGGAAGGTGATGCCAAGGCGGATGCAGCCCTGCTAGATGAAATGGTCAACAATATTCAGTTTACGGCGCGCGATGATGGAAAAAAAACCAATGATTCCGTTAAGTTAGTGGCCGAAACTTCTGCTGATGCGAATACGTTGCTCCGCCAGTATGTGGCTTTTGCCAGTCTGCGTGCTGCCAGCCATCTGAATGAAGAGATTAAAGGTGCTTGGGCTGCCAGAACCATTTTCATGAAGTCGCAGATCAAGCGTCAGGAAGCGGTAGCAAAAGCGATTTACGATCGTGAGGTTCGCAGCGTTGAGCTGGCGCTGAAGATCGCACAACAGCAAGGTATTAGCCGTAGTCAGACGGATACACCGGCTGATGAAATCCCCGCATCGGAAATGTTCCTGCTTGGTAGACCGATGCTACAAGCCCGACTGGAGACGTTACAGACCAGCGGCCCTCACTACGAACTGGATTACGATCAAAACCGTGCGATGTTGGCAACGCTGAACGTTGGGCCAACGCTCGAAGCCAGTTTCCAGACGTATCGTTATTTGCGGACGCCGGAAGAACCGGTGAAGCGTGACAGCCCGCGCCGGGCATTTTTGATGGTGATGTGGGGTGCGATTGGTGCGCTTATCGGTGCGGGTATTGCCTTGACGCGCCGTTCGCGCTAACTGGCTTGCTGCTTTGCGTTTGATGCTCAGGAAGCATCTGCGTCTAACCTGATTAAAGAGATTCAATGTGAAAGTGTTGACTGTTTTCGGCACCCGGCCGGAGGCCATTAAAATGGCGCCGCTGGTTCATGCCTTGGCTCAGGATGGAGCCTTTGAATCGAGAATTTGCGTAACAGCCCAGCATCGGGAAATGCTGGATCAGGTGCTGCGTTTGTTCGATATTACGCCGGATTACGATCTGGATATTATGCGACCGGGACAGGGACTCAGTGAGATATCCTGCCGGATTTTATCGGGGCTTGAGCCCGTTATGAAAGAGTTCAAACCGGACTTGGTGTTGGTACATGGCGATACCACCACGACGTTGGCAACCAGTCTGGCGGCTTTTTATCAACGTATACCGGTCGGTCACGTAGAAGCGGGTCTACGCACTGGCAACCTGTATTCGCCTTGGCCGGAAGAAGCTAACCGTAAGCTGACGGGGCACTTGGCGATGTACCATTTTGCTCCGACGGAAAATTCCCGACAAAATTTGCTGCGTGAGCATTTGTCCGATCGACATATTTTTGTCACGGGCAATACGGTGATTGATGCGCTGTTTTGGGTACGTGATCGGATCGTCGGCAATGCTACGTTACGCCGTAGTCTCGATGAAAAATATGCCTTTTTGGACGACGATAGAAAGCTGATTCTGGTTACCGGGCATCGGCGTGAGAGTTTTGGCGGTGGTTTTGAGCGCATTTGTAGCGCGCTGGCAGATATTGCCCGGCGACACCCTGAAGTGCAGATCGTGTACCCCGTTCATTTGAACCCTAACGTTAGCGAACCGGTGAATCGTATCCTGAGCGGTATTGATAATGTCATGCTGATTGCACCACAGGACTATCTGCCTTTCGTGTATTTGATGAATCGCTCTTATATGATTTTGACCGACTCGGGCGGCATTCAGGAAGAAGCCCCGTCGCTAGGCAAGCCGGTATTAGTGATGCGCGATACGACGGAACGACCGGAAGCGGTGGAAGCAGGTACTGTCAAACTGGTCGGTACGGAAGTGGCGAGCATTGTCGATGCGGTGTCTATGCTGTTGACGGACGAAGAGGCATATCAGGCAATGAGCCGCGCCCATAACCCCTTTGGTGATGGTCAAGCCTGTCAACGCATTGTTGATGCTTTAAAAAATCGCCAGGAGCGATTTTAAACGTCGCTTGCGACGATCCGAAGGGTGTCGGGCAGGGATAGCCCGACATAAAAAATCGCCAGGAGCGATTTTAAACGTTGCCTTGCGGCGGCAGACATAAAAATTAGGGTGATACTATGAGCTTTACTACCATTTCCGTAATCGGTTTGGGCTACATCGGTTTGCCGACTGCGGCTGCCTTTGCGTCACGCCAGAAAAAAGTCATCGGTGTCGATGTGAATAAACTGGCCGTCGAAACGATTAATCGCGGTGAAATCCATATTGTCGAACCCGATTTGGATACGTTGGTCAAGGTCGCGGTAGAAAATGGTTACCTTCAGGCGCTGACGAAGCCTGTACCGGCCGATGCCTTTCTCATTGCCGTTCCGACGCCTTTCAAAGGCGATCACGAACCCGATCTCGCCTACGTTCAGGCGGCGGCAGCCTCCATCGCGCCTGTTCTGAAGAAAGGCGATCTGGTGATTCTGGAATCGACTTCCCCTGTGGGAGCGACAGAGCAAATGGCCGAGTGGCTTGCCGATGAGCGAGCGGATTTGACGTTTCCGCAGCAGGTTGGGGAAACGGCAGACATCAATATTGCCTATTGCCCTGAACGCGTACTACCCGGTCAGGTTGTGGTGGAGTTGATTAAGAACGATCGCGTTATTGGCGGTATGACTCCCGTGTGCTCTGCCCGCGCCAGCGAACTGTACAACATCTTTCTGGAAGGTGAGTGTGTGGTTACTAACTCCCGCACCGCCGAAATGTGTAAGCTGACCGAAAACAGTTTCCGCGACGTTAACATCGCTTTTGCCAATGAACTCTCGCTGATTTGTGCCGAACAAAACATTAACGTATGGGAACTTATCCGATTGGCAAATCGCCATCCCCGCGTCAATATCCTGCAACCTGGACCTGGTGTTGGCGGGCACTGTATTGCGGTCGACCCTTGGTTTATTGTGTCGCAGAATCCGCAGCAGGCGCGTTTGATTCACACTGCCAGGCTGGTGAACGATGGTAAGCCGCTTTGGGTAGTCGATCGCGTAAAAGCGGCCGTAGCGGATTATCTGGCACAGACGGATAAACGCGCTAGCGAGGTTACGGTGGCCTGCTTTGGGCTGGCGTTCAAGCCTGATATCGACGATTTGCGCGAAAGCCCTGCTGTAGGGATTGCGTCGATGATTGCACAATGGAATACCGGCGCGACGTTAGTCGTCGAACCGAATGTCAAACACCTGCCGTCCGTGTTGGCCGGGCAGGTAAAACTGGTCGATACCCTCAGCGCATTAAAAGAAGCCGATGTGCTCGTGATGCTGGTAGACCACCGTCAGTTTAAAGCGATTAACCCAGAAGATGTGAAACAACAGTGGGTCATTGATACCAAAGGAGTATGGCGTTGAAACGTATTTTAATTACCGGTGGAGCCGGGTTTATTGGTTCAGCATTGGTCAGATACATTCTGACTGAAACGCAGGACAGTGTCGTTGTTGTCGATAAACTGACTTATGCTGGGAACCTGTCTTCTCTGGCTCCGGTCGCTGATAGTGATCGTTTGGCGTTCGAGCAGGTGGATATCTGCGATCGCGCTGAACTGGATCGCGTCTTTGCGGCTTACCAGCCCGCATTGGTGATGCATCTGGCAGCAGAAAGCCACGTCGATCGCTCTATCGACGGCCCCGCAGCGTTTATCGAAACCAATATTGTTGGCACCTATACCATGCTGGAAGCGGCACGCCACTACTGGCAGAACCTGGCTGATGTGGACAAAGGTGCGTTCCGTTTTCACCATATTTCTACCGATGAAGTGTTTGGCGATCTGCATGGGACGGACGATCTGTTTACCGAAACCACGTCTTATGCGCCGAGCAGCCCTTATTCGGCGTCGAAAGCGTCCAGCGACCACCTTGTTCGCGCCTGGCTGCGCACTTATGGGCTCCCGACGGTTATCACTAACTGCTCGAATAACTACGGCCCTTACCACTTTCCTGAGAAGCTGATCCCGTTGGTCATCCTGAATGCGGTCGCGGGCAAACCGCTACCGGTTTACGGCGACGGCGCACAAATTCGTGACTGGCTGTTTGTCGAAGACCACGCTCGTGCACTGTATAAAGTGGTGACGGAAGGCGAAATCGGTGAGACGTACAACATCGGTGGCCACAACGAACGTAAAAACATTGAAGTGGTGCAGACGATTTGCGAGCTACTGGAAGAGCTGGCACCGAATAAGCCTGCTGGCGTGGCGTATTACCGCGATCTCATTACCTACGTGAAAGACCGCCCAGGTCACGATATGCGTTATGCGATCGATGCCGGGAAAATTGAACGTGAACTGGGCTGGCGTCCAGAAGAAACGTTTGAGACAGGCATGAAAAAAACGGTCAGTTGGTATCTGAATAACGAAAAATGGTGGCGCAGCGTGCAGGACGGTTCCTATACCGGTGAGCGTTTAGGGCTGAACGACTAAACGTCGTGTCATATGGCGGAAAAGAAAGGAGCGAAACGATGACCTATCCGACATCAGCAGGACAGGTAGACATTCGCGCCACGGTTGAACCGCTGGGTTGGGAGAGCGAATTCTTCCAGCTTGACAGCGGTAAGCTGAGTTTTTCGCCTGCTGCGCCCGTGTTGACGTGTGATGCGCTGAACGCATTTGCGCTGACGCAGGCCAAAATAGCGGCAGACAATCTGGTGTTGGCGGATGCATTGGCCGATCTCGGGTTTCGTTTGGTGGAGGGGGAAGTCGATCTCTGTCTGTCGCTGCACCCTGCTACCGCTATTACGCCGCTACCGCGCTGGCGTGAAGCCACACCCGACGATATTCCTGTGCTGAGGGACGCGGCATCACGCGTTTTTGCGCTGAGCCGTTTTCGTGCTCCGTGGTATCAGCCGGAAGATAGCGGGCGCTTCTATGCGCAGTGGATTGAAAATGCCGCGCATGGGACATTCGACGACGGCTGTTTGCTGGCGGAAGATGCCGCTGGCAATCCACAGGGATGGGTCACGCTACGCAGAGTGAATGACAGAGATGCACGTATCGGGCTACTCGGCGTTTGGCCTGGTGTTACGGTACGGGGCATTGGTTCACAGCTGATGGCGCTGGCGGAAACGTGGTGCCGGCAGCAAGGATTGATACGTCTTCGGGTCGCAACGCAGGTTGGCAACGTGGCGGCGCTTCGTCTTTATCTTCGCCGTGGTGCTACGATTGAGAGCACGGCGTATTGGTTATACAGGTGATCACATGATTCCATTTAATGCGCCACCGGTTGTCGGTACGGAACTGGATTATATGCAGGCTGCCATGAGCAGCGGTAAATTGTGCGGCGATGGCGGGTTTACTCGCCGTTGTCAGCAGTGGCTGGAACATTACTCCGGCAGCAAGAAAGTCCTGCTTACGCCTTCCTGCACCGCGTCGCTGGAAATGGCCGCTATCCTGCTGGACGTTAAGCCCGGTGATGAAGTGATCATGCCGAGCTATACCTTTGTTTCTACCGCCAACGCCTTTGTGCTGCGCGGGGCAAAGATCGTGTTTGTCGATATCCGCCCGGATACCATGAACATTGACGAAACGAAGATCGAAGCGGCCATTACGGAAAAAACGCGCATTATCGTGCCGGTTCACTACGCGGGTGTCGCCTGCGAGATGGACGCGATTATGGCACTGGCGAAAAAATACGATTTATATGTTGTGGAGGATGCGGCACAGGGCGTGATGTCCAGCTACAAGGGGCGCGTTCTGGGGTCTATCGGCCACATCGGCTGCTTCAGTTTTCACGAAACCAAAAACTACACCTCGGGCGGCGAGGGTGGGGCTACGCTGATTAATGACGCCAGACTGGTGGAACGGGCGGAAATCATTCGTGAAAAAGGCACCAACCGTAGCCAGTTCTTCCGTGGACAGGTGGACAAATACACCTGGCGTGACATTGGCTCAAGCTACCTGATGGCAGATATTCAGGCCGCCTATCTCTGGGCACAGTTGGAAGCGGCGCGGCCGATCAACGAGCGTCGCCTGAAGCTGTGGCAGAACTACTATGCTGCATTTAAATCGTTGGCCGATGTCGGGCGACTTACCTTGCCGACCGTGCCTGCCAATGGCATTCATAACGCGCACATGTTTTATATCAAACTGCGCGATCAGGACGATCGCAGTGCGTTTATCAATTACATGAAAGAAGCCGAGATCATGACGGTCTTTCATTATATCCCGCTACATAGCTGCCCGGCCGGTCTGAACTTTGGTCGTTTTTCCGGTGACGATCGCTACACTACGCAGGAAAGCGAACGGTTGGTGCGTTTACCACTGTTCTACAACCTGTCAGACGTCAATCAGCGCACCGTCATCAATACCATTCTGAGCTTTTTCTCCTGATATGTCGTTGGCGAAAGCATCGATATGGACGGCAGGCTCCACGCTGATAAAAATCGGTGCGGGACTGGTTGTCGTCAAACTGCTGGCGGTCACGTTTGGCCCCAGCGGTGTGGGGATGGCAGGGAATTTCCGCCAGTTAATTACGGTGTTGGGTGTACTCGCCGGTGCGGGGATTTTCAACGGCGTTACCAAATATGTTGCGGAGTACCAGCAACAGCCAGAACGACTGAGGCCGCTGCTAGGTACATCTATCACGCTGGTGCTGGGATTCTCCACCTTTCTGGCAATACTCTTTCTGGCGGCCGCAACGCCTATCGCCAATCTGCTGTTTGGGCATGACGACTATCGCGATGTGGTGCGCGCGCTGGCATTTATCCAGATGGGAATCGCCTACGCCAACCTGTTTCTGGCGATCCTCAAAGGCTATCGGGATGCGATAGGCAATGCGCTGGCCGTTATCGGCGGTAGCCTGATTGGGCTGGCGGCTTTTTGGCTCTGTCTGCGGCTGGGCGGCTATGTTGGTGCGCTTGCAGGACTGGCGCTGGTACCTGCACTGTTGGTGATTCCGGCAGGCATCATGCTATTACGTCGTACGCCGCTGTCGCTGGCCTCGCTAAAACCGGCATGGGATCGTGCTATCGCTGGGCAGTTGGGCAAATTTACACTGATGGCGTTGATGACTGCCGTGACGCTGCCCGTTGCGTACATCATGATGCGTAACCTGCTGGCGGCGCATTACAGCTGGGATGAAGTGGGTATTTGGCAGGGCGTCAGCAGTATTTCCGATGCTTACCTGCAATTTATTACCGCCTCCTTTACCGTGTATCTGTTGCCAACGCTCTCGCGCCTGACGGACAAGGCTGCGCTGACGCAGGAAATTGTACGCTCGCTGAAGTTTGTACTGCCCGTCGTAGCGGGTGTCAGCGTTTGCGTGTGGCTGCTGCGAGATTTTGCTATCTGGCTGCTGTTCTCCAGCCAGTTTACCGCAATGAGAGATCTCTTCGTTTGGCAATTGGTAGGCGATGTAATGAAAGTGGGCGCTTACGTCTTTGGCTATCTGGTCATTGCGAAAGCAGCGCTGCGCTTTTATCTGCTCACGGAAGTCAGCCAGTTTCTCCTGTTAACCGGTTTTTCTCACTGGTTAATTCCGCTTTATGGCGCACAAGGCGCAGCGCAGGCCTATATGGCAACCTACTTGGTCTATTTTTTGCTTTGTTGTTGCGTATTCATTATTTACCGTAGGCGAGCATGACGACACTGATTCATGTACTGGGATCTGATATCCCGCATCATAACCAGACCGTTTTACGTTTTTTTAACGACGTACTGGCGACGGAACTCCCCGAACAGCAGATTCGGCATTTCATCGTGGCGTCCCGCGACGGCATTTCGCCAGCCGATTTTCCTGCATTGCGTATCGAAACCTGCGTGGATAAAAAAACGCTGGCTGAAGCGGTTATCGCCAGAGCAAAATCGAACCGCAAGATGCGCTTTTTCCTACATGGGCAGTTTAACCCCACGCTGTGGCTGGCGTTGCTGAGTGGGAAAATCAAAGCTGAGCAGGTTTTCTGGCACGTGTGGGGCGCGGATTTGTATGAAGAAGCAAGCAGTCTGAAATACCGCCTGTTTTATTGGCTTCGGCGTATGGCGCAGAAGCATGTCGGACATGTGTTTGCCACGCGTGGCGATCTGGCGTGGTATCAGCCGCGTGCGCCTCGTGTACCGACGTCATTGCTATATTTTCCGACGCGGATGAATCCAGCGCTAACGGGCATGCAGGTGGATAAACCGCTGGCGGGGCCGATGACGATTCTGGTCGGCAATTCTGGCGATCGCACGAATCGTCATCAGGAAGCGTTGCAGGCGATTCACAAACAGTTCGGGAACAATGTGCGGGTTATTGTGCCCATGGGCTACCCCGCGAATAACGCGTCTTACATCGCACAGGTGGAAAAGGACGGTTTGGCGCTGTTCGGTGTGAAAAATTTCCAACTGTTGAAAGAGCAACTGGCGTTTGATGATTATCTCAACATGCTACGCACTTGTGATTTGGGCTATTTTATTTTCGATCGCCAGCAGGGAATCGGGACGCTATGTCTGCTAATTCAGTTTGGTGTGCCGTTTGTGATCAGTCGGAAAAATCCGTTCTGGCAGGACCTGACGGAGCAAGGTCTACCGGTGTTGTTTTACGGTGATCAGATGGATGAAGCGTTGGTGCGCGAGGCACAGCGCCAACTGGCATCGGTAGATAAACACCAGATTGCGTTCTTCAATCCCAATTATCTGCAAGGCTGGCGGGATGCGCTGGCGTTGGCGGCGGGAGAACCAACATGACGCTGGGGCAATTTGGCGGGTTGTTTGTCGTCTACCTGATTTCTGTCATCTTTATCCTGAGCCTGACCTGGATGGAGTTTCGGCGGGTACGTTTTAATTTTAACGTGCTGTTTTCTCTGCTCTATTTATTGACGTTCTATTTTGGTTTTCCATTTACCTGTGTGCTGGTGTTCCGGTTTGGTGTTGACGTCGTCCCCGTGCAATACCTGCTTCAGGCTATGCTGTCCGCAACGGCATTCTATGCGATCTATTACGTCAGCTATAAAACGCGATTACGCCAGAAAACCGCCGCGCCACGTGCGCCACTTCTGACGGTGAATCGGGTTGAAGCCAACCTGACCTGGCTGCTGCTGGCGTTGATCGCGGTAGCCACCGTCGGCATTTTCTTCCTCAACAATGGCTTCTTGCTGTTTAAACTGCGTTCTTACAGCCAGATATTCTCCAGTGATGTGTCCGGCGTGGCGTTGAAACGCTTTTTCTACTTCTTCATTCCGGCCATGCTGGTGGTGTATTTCCTGCGACAGACGCAGCGTGCATGGCTGATGTTCCTCATTGGAACGGTCGCGTTTGGGATGTTGACGTATGTGATTGTCGGCGGTACGCGTGCGAATCTGATCATCGCCTTCGCGCTGTTTCTGTTTATTGGTATCGTGCGCGGCTGGATTACACTCTGGATGTTAGCTGCGGCTGGCGTGTTTGGGGTTATCGGGATGTTCTGGCTAGCGCTGAAGCGCTACGGGTTGGATGTCAGCGGCGATTACGCCTTTTATACCTTCCTCTATTTAACTCGTGACACCTTTTCGCCCTGGGAAAATCTGGCGCTGTTGTGGCAGAACTATGACAAGATTGAATTTCAGGGACTGGCACCTATCGCCCGCGATTTCTACGTATTTATTCCCTCCTGGCTATGGCCCGATCGTCCGAATCTCGTGTTAAACAGTGCAAACTATTTCACTTGGGAAGTATTGAATAACCACTCAGGGCTAGCGATATCCCCCACGCTGTTAGGCTCACTGGTGGTAATGGGCGGGGTGCTGTTTATCCCGCTGGGGGCGATCGCTGTGGGGCTGGTTATCAAGTGGTTTGACTGGGTGTACGAGCTAGGGAAGAACGATAGCAACCGCTATAAGGCCGCTATCTTGCAGGCGTTCTGCTTCGGTGCAGTATTCAATATCATCGTTCTGGCGCGTGAAGGCGTCGATGCTTTCGTTTCACGCGTGGTGTTTTTCTGTCTGGTATTTGGCCTATGCCTGCTCGTAGCGAAGTTGCTTTACTGGCTGCTGGAAAGCGCTGGACTCATCCGGCAGCGCTTGAGGCGCATGCGTGCCACGCCGCTAGCGCCCACACCCAGCGCCGTACAGGATACTGTGATAAAGGAGCAGATATGACAGCGTTGAAAACGAGAGAGGCTATTCCCCTGTATGCTATCCGTGGTTTGTCCATTCATGGTTTTCGCAATAGGGCGCAGTTTGTTGACTATCTGTTTGCAGGCGAGCGGGTTGAAACGGGGACGCTCATCGCGATTAACGCTGAGAAAGTGCTAACGGCGGAAAAAGATGTGGCGCTGCGTACGTTGCTCGATCGTGCAGAGTATAAGTATGCGGACGGTATCAGCATTGTACGTTCCATTCGGCGCAAATATCCAGAGGCTGACGTCACACGTATTGCGGGTGCTGACCTGTGGGAAGCGTTGATGGAACGGGCAGGCAAACAGGGAACGCCGGTGTTTTTGGTGGGGGGTAAACCTGATGTGCTGGCACAAACGGAAGCAAAACTACACACTCAGTGGAACGTCAATATTGTCGGCAGTCAGGATGGCTATTTTGCGCCGGAGCAGCGTGATGCGCTGTTTGAGCGCATTCGTGCTAGCGGCGCACAAATTGTCACCGTTGCGATGGGGTCGCCACGACAGGAAATTCTGATGCGCGATTGTCGCCACCACTATCCTGATGCGCTGTATATGGGCGTCGGTGGAACATACGATGTCTTTACCGGGCATGTGAAACGCGCTCCGCTCGTGTGGCAAAATTTAGGACTGGAATGGCTGTATCGTTTGCTGTCCCAGCCGAGCCGTATTTTTCGGCAGTTTAGGCTGTTGAAATATGTCGCCTATCACTACAGCGGTCGTCTGTAGATTCTTTAGTATCGATACGCGGATGTCTTTATTGGTCGGTATCGCTTTTTTAGCCGTGGTCAGCTTGTGTTATTTTGCGCTGGGATTGGGCAAAAAAACGTCTCTGGCAGGGGGGAAATAGCCGTGTTTGGGGGCGGGAAGCGCGGATTTGTACGTTATGTTAGCTTGAAATGAGCAAAGCATAAGCAAACGCATCATTTCGATAAAAAAGCACTAGACAGCCAGTCGCTAAGTCCGTAATATCCCGTCCCGCAACGGCGCTAAGCGCCCGTAGCTCAGCTGGATAGAGCGCTGCCCTCCGGAGGCAGAGGTCTCAGGTTCGAATCCTGTCGGGCGCACCATTATATTGTGTAAACGAGTATGTTGTGTGCAAGAGCTGCGGTGGTACACTTTTCTTCTCAAAGAAAGTATCCCGTAAAAAGGAAGTACCGCGTAATAAGATGTAAAATGTGGTGATGGTGGCTATAGCTCAGTTGGTAGAGCCCTGGATTGTGATTCCAGTTGTCGTGGGTTCGAGTCCCATTAGCCACCCCAGATTTAGCAGTAAATTAGCGATTTTTCGTTAATAAAATAGTTTGTGAGTTATGCGAAGGTGGCGGAATTGGTAGACGCGCTAGCTTCAGGTGTTAGTGTTCTTACGGACGTGAGGGTTCAAGTCCCTCTCTTCGCACCACACAAACGAGAACATCAGTGATGTTCACAAAAAGCAGTAAATTCGGCGAGTAGCGCAGCTTGGTAGCGCAACTGGTTTGGGACCAGTGGGTCGGAGGTTCGAATCCTCTCTCGCCGACCAATTACAAGAAAAAGCACATCGAAAGATGTGCTTTTTTTTTCGTCTGAAAATCATGTCACGACGATAAACCCTAATTTTTTATTTGAGATTATACGGGTAGAGTGCGGATATGAACGGTTGTGTCTCCGCACTTTGATTTTTACCAATAGACTGGATTTTTACCGATAGGCTGTTTTTATTGAGCCTTGGATTCATGCCCCAGCACACCATCGTCACCGAAATACTTTTCGGCCAATCCGTTCAACTGGCGGTTGCTTCTTAATGTGTCGAGCTTTTCGTTAAAAGCGGCGAGCAGGGTGTCGCCTTGTGGATTTTTAGCAAACGGAAAACTAACGAGTTCATGAGATAACGGCTCCCCAACCAACTTGAGCGGCAGTTTATGTTTGTTGATTTCGGCTAGTAGAATCGGGCGTGAATTGACATAGCCCTGTACGCGGTTATTGATGACATCATTGACCGCACCATCCCGAGTCTCGTAGGTTCTAATGGTAATATTGTTTTTGGGAAAAGCGTTACGCAGGTTCGTGACGTGTGTCGATCCTAGAACCCCTGCAATTGTTTTTCCGTCCAGGTCGGACAAAGACTGGATATCGTCATTTTTTATACTTGTGACCACTTGTGAAGCATAAGTGAGGTAGGATTTAGAAAAATTGTATTTTTTCTGACGAGCCTCGGTTTGGACGAAATTATTCGCGATAGTATCAAGTTTTCCTGCCTCTAACTGCCCCAACAAACCGCTGAAGTCCGACGTTGTCCACTCGACCTTATATCCCAGTTCATTCGCTATTTTTTCAGCGACTTCTACATCATAGCCAACGAGTTTACCGTTTTCTTTATAAGAACCTGGAAAACTCTGTCCGGTGGTTCCAATGCGTAAAACCTGTGGCTGATCTGTAGAAGTCGAATTATCACACCCAGCTACGGCGACGGCGATCCCAGCCGCGAGCAAGAGTGTTTTAGGTTTAATAAAGAAGCGTGCTTGCATAGTGGAATCCCTATTCCCTAGTGTCATGATGATATTAATTTGGGTTTTAATATAATTATTTGATAGATATAGATTTAAGAGCCTAAAGTGAACTATATCACTGCGAAAAATGAGTGGTTTATATCGTAACGCTATAATTTATTCCCTTTGCTTTCGTTACAAATTTCATCGGGATTCTTAAACTAATAAACCAATCTATGGGCTTTCCTCGTGGTTATGAAAGAATGGCAACTGCCAGTTAAAAAGGAATTCTTGTGTTATCTATAAAATCTCCCCTTGCTTATCATCATCAGGCTGATTTGTGTCGTCATGTCGGTGGACTGATTCACTCGTTTAGTCAGAACATTGCGATTTTAACCAGCCCAAGTGCCTGGCAAGCGGTTGAGAATGAAGTGACTGGCAGCCTTAAGAACAACGGAATTGCTTTTGATGTGCATTTCTTAACCGGAGAATGTACGCGTGAAAGTGTGGAATACCACCGTGAAAAAATTGCACGGAATAACATTCAGTTCGTCGTAGGGATTGGCGGCGGGCGTGTGCTGGATTGTGCTAAGGCCATAGCGGATGGACTGGAAAATGGGCAGGTCGCCACACTACCAACGATAGCGGCGACCTGTGCGGCCTGGTCGCCAATTAGCATTCTTTATAATGATCAAGGTGGGCATCAGGGGACTGTTGTGCTCAAACGGATGCCTGTCCTTGTCATGGTTGATAGTTCCGTCATTGCACGTAGCGATGCACGTTACTTGAAAGCCGGGATCGTTGACGCGTTGGCGAAATGGTATGAATTTCAGCCGTACTTGATCTCGTGTAGCGATAGTCTGGCACTGAGTCTCAAGATACAGGCCGCCACTTTTGCCCGTGATATCTTTGAACAATGGGGAGAGCAGGCGATACGCGATAACGAAAATCAGCAGGTGACGCCTGCGTTGCAGAAGGTTATTGATGCGGCGATTGCTGGTGCGGGACTGGCTAATAGTATGAGGGATGAAAACCCTGCTCCGGGTGTTGCTCATGCTATTCATAACCGTTTGACCTATATCCCCGAATTGCACGATTGGCTACATGGTGAAAAGGTCGGATTTGGATTGCTAGTACAATCTCTTCTGGCTCACGACAGCAAGTGTGTTGATGAGGGTTTATTGGAGCAGTTATATCGCTATGATATGCCTTTATCGCTTCCGATAGCAGGGGAGCAATATGAGGAAACGGTGAAGCATATCGTGACACACTTTAAATTCCCAACGGATAGCGCGGCGTTATTGCCGTTCTCTCTCTCTCCTGACGCACTGAGCCGCGCGATTCTGGCGGTGGAAAATGTGCGTAGATAGCCATGCTGTCCTGCCGGATTCATCAACCCGGCAGGATATTACTGTTTTCGATGAACTCGCGAACTATGGCGCGTAATACACCATCGCTAATGCGCTGCTATCGATACTTTTTCGCATTGATTCGAGCGTGGTATCAAAAGGACATAGCGTGCCTTGTTCTGTCTGCTGGCAGCCCTGAGACGTAAATTCCTCTTTCAGTAACGGCTGCTGCTCGCCCAGCGGTGTCAGCGAACGGATCTGATCCAGCGACTGTGTCTGGAAATAAATACGCAAAAAACGCTGCTGAGTCGTGGTATCGCGCCAGCGCTCAAAGACCAGACTGCCCGCGGGCGGGATGTTATCGGCGGTATCACCGGGTAGTTGCCAGTGAAATTGCAATAGCGTGCGCAGATAGGCGATGTTAGTGTCGTGGGCGACATACAGCAAGTAAGGTACTGCCGGCGGCTCGCCTTGTGCGGTGTCCTGTTCTGCTGATGTCCCTTGCGCCAGCGCCTGTGCGATTTGCTGCATCAATAGCGAACCGCCGCGCTGTGCAATGTAGGGAACATCATTGGTGACGTCGTATTTAGCCGTCATTGGAGCCATCAGCGGGGTGAGATCCTGCGTGTTGCGGACATGGCCGAAGGCAACCTGTGCCAGCGGCAGGTTTTCGCTATATTCCAGCAGGAAAACCTCGCTCATATTTGCCAGCGTATTTAGGCCGCTGATAGAGGTTGAGCCGTCTTTATCCTGTTTGAGCGCCCACGGTTTATCAAACACCGGGCAGGGTTTGTCTGCTGCGCATACGACCTGTTTTAACCGCTCGATACTGGGCTTAAGACGCTGATAGGCACTATCCAAGTCGCCGCCCATCGCTTTCAACACCTCGGCTTTTGCCCGTTCGGGGTCGAGTGTGCCAATTCCCATTTTATCCCCGTGGAACAGCGGATCGTGCTTTTCATCCTCAACGGCATGCGTCGCAACGCCGCAGCCGGGGAACATGCCGTCCATGTAGGCCTGCGCGGTTGCGCGAGTGCGCTGTAACGGGCTGGCAAGCACATAAATCTGCTGCTCTACTGGGCAACCCGAAGCGAACAAATGCTGCTGACGGTAATATTCGCCCTCATAGCGGCCTTTTAGCACGGTGGCGGCATAGCCATGTCCGGTTAACTCGCCATCCCTTGTTACCCACTGCGGCCATTGTCGTGCCGTGCCGGATTCTAACGCGGTCGTGTTGGATTCGGTCGGTGGACGAACGCCATGGCGGCTGACTTCAACCACCTTCTCCAACTGGTAGCGATCCTGGGCTTGGGTAGAGAACGTTGAAATAATCGGTATGACAATCAATAAAATACGGATCGTTCGCGATGTGTGGTGGGAAAGCATGATAATCCTTCGTCAGCAGTGATACGAGCAAGGGATTTCATTGTAGAGAGGAGAAAGTGACAAGCGGGTTTCTCAGCCCAAGAGAGAGTGTTAGCGAACGTTTCCAGATGCATACTTTGCAATCAAACTTTTTGATCTAAGATAGATCCGAAAGGTATAAAGCGCATAATTTCCGCATGTTATATTTTTAAAAATTAAAAAGACGACATAAAACCCCGCCTGATAAATCCAACACTAACGAGTTAATTATGGCATCACATCTTATTGATTTTCTTCTTATAGGGAATAATTTTGGCACGCCTGAAATGCGCGGCGTTTGGTCTGAGCATAACCGCCTGACTAAACAGGTCGAAGTAGAAGTCGCCCTGGCGCTTGCCGAGGGTGAACTGGGTGTCATTCCGCTGGATGCGGCAAAAACCATTGCAGAAAACGCTGACGCAAGCGCGCTTAACGTTGAAGAGATTGCAAAAGATGCCGCACGCATGAAGCACTCTCTGATGCCGACGATTGCCGCGATTCAGAAACAGTGTGGCGCTGCGGGTGAGTTTATTCACTACGGCGTGACCACGCAGGACATCGTTGATACCGCGACAGTGTTACAGCTGAAACAATCTTTTGATATTGTCGTCAGAGATACACAATTGCTGGCCGTTGAACTGAAACGTCTGGCGAAGAAATATCAACATACGCTGATGGCCGGCCGTACCCACGGTATGCAGGCGCTGCCCACCACGTTTGGCTTCAAGCTGGCCGTCTGGCTGGATGAATTTATCCGTCACCTCGAACGTCTGGGTGAAATCAAAGAGCGTGTTTTGGTCGGTAACATCAATGGTGCCATCTGCACCTATGCCTCTTTTGGCGAGCAAGGGCCGGAAATTGAGCGTTTGACGCTGGATAAACTGGGGCTGAATACGCCGAATATCGGCTGGCAGTCTGCCCGCGATCGCTTCTCCGAATATGCCTCCGTTACGGTGCTGATCAGCGGTACGCTGGGCAAAATCGGCAACGAACTGTATAACCTGATGCGCACCGAGATTAACGAAATTGAAGAACCGTTCTCTGAAGGGAAAATCGGTTCTACCACGATGCCGCATAAACGTAACCCTGCCGCGTTGGAAGGGCTGGCGAGCCTGACAGCACCGCTGTTTAAGAGCGCCGCGCTGATTCATGAATCCATGAAAGTTGAGCATGAGCGTGATGCGATGAGCTGGCGTGCGGAGTGGATCGCGCTGCCGGAAATCAACATCTATCTGTCTGCTCAGCTTCAGAACGCGCTTGGCATCCTGCGTGGCATGTCCGTCAACGAGAAGCAAATGCTGGCGAACCTCGATCTGCAAAATGGCCTGCTGCTGTCCGAAAAAGTCATGTTCGAGATTGGTAAACGTCTCGGTAAGCAGACTGCTCACCATTTGGTTTACGAATGCTCTATGCAGGCATTTGAGCAGAATCAGTCCTTTAAATCAGTATTGCTAGCCCATCCGGTGCTTTCCGAACAGGTGACCGCCGCCGATCTGGACGAATGGCTGAATCCGGCGAACTACGTCGGCAGCGCGCCGCAAAAGGTCGATGATGTGATTCGCTATGCGGATAACTCCGGCTTGTTACCAGCATAAGGTGAAACCATGAGTATCGTATTTCGTCAGGCTACGCTTGCGGATGATGAAACTTTTTTGGCGCTGGCGCTGGCGGCGTTTGAGCCGATTCGTCAGCTCGGTATCAATTTTTCCGCCGCCCATGCGGATATCGACATGGTGCGCACACATATCGCCTCACACGGCGTTTATGTGATGGAAAAAGGCGGGGAAATGGTGTCGTCATTCACCATCCGCTATCCGTGGGGGCCTGAGCCTGGCCCGTTCGGTCTACCGCATCTGGGCTGGTTTGCGACGCACCCTGGCTATAAAAAACAGGGGTTGGGTAAGCAAATGATGGGCTGGCTCGAAGAAGAAATTCTGATTAACCAGCTCAAAGCGCCGGCGGTGTCGTTGGGCACTGCGCAAAACCACCCGTGGCTGATTGAGATGTACAGAAATTATGGTTTCAGGGAAGTCGGGCAGACGAATCTGGGAAAAGGACACCTGACAATCTGGATGGAAAAAATCCTTGATAACCAATTGTATGACCAGTGGAAAGATAAAAACTCAAAAAGAGAGGCAGTAAAATGATGAAAAAAGTAACGTTGTCTGTTCTGGCGCTGACGACCGCCTTTCTTGTTGCCGGCTGTGATTCTGGGAAGAGCGGCACCGAGCAGGAAAAAGTATTGAAAGTGGGTTCAACAGGCCAAAGTTATCCAAGTGGTTTTAAGCAAGATAACAAGCTGGTTGGGTTTGACGTTGAAGTCACGGAAGCCATTGCTAAAGATCTGAACTACAAAGTTGAGTGGGTTACCGCTGATTTCAGTGGCCTGATGGGGCAATTGGAAGCGAAAAAGCTGGATACCGTGGCAAACGTGGTAGCCATTACTCCTGCGCGTCAGGAAAAATACAATTTCGCCCAGCCGTACAGCTTCTACGGCAGCCAGATTGTGACGCATAAAGACAACACGGATATTAATACATTGGCCGACCTGAAAGGGAAGACGGTTGCTGGGGTTCTGGGTTCTAACCACGTTAATAACCTGAAAAAAGCCTTTGCCGATGGCAGCGTAAACATCCGTACCTATGAAACACGCGATGGCGCGATGAACGATGCACTGTCCAAACGCGTTGAAGGCTACGTGAATTCACGTCCGATCCTGCTGGCGGAAATCAATAAACGTAATCTGCCGTTCAAACTGGTTGGCGAACCGCTGGTGATTGAAGAAGTCAGCTTCCCGTTCCATAAGGACGAGAAAGGCGATGCGCTGCGTAAACAGTTCGATGCACAATTGACGAAAATGCGTGAAGATGGACGTCTGAAATCTATCTCCGAAAAATATTTTGGCGAAGACATCACGGTATCACCGGCTAAATAACCTCACGTTGTCATCTCGGCTGAGTCGCCATCTCGCTTGATGACTCGTTATGTAGCCAGATGATTTGTTATATAGCCAATAGTCATAACCCTGTTCCACCGGCGCAGTATGGCCGGTGGATGCATTAATGGTATTACTTATGAATATCGATCTTGCCTACCTGTTAAAGGTCTTTCCCCAGGTATTAATGTATTTGCCGACCACGCTGTTTCTTGCCGTGGTATCGATGTTTTTTGCTATGGTTCTCGGCCTTATCCTGGCGTTAGTCCGTGAAAGCAAGATCGTCGTCGTGGTAAAAATCGTTGAGCTCTATATCTCGCTGTTCCGCGGCATTCCATCGCTGGTTCAGCTGTTTATTATCTATTTCGGCCTGCCGCAGCTATTTCCTGGTTTATCCAATCTGGATGCGATGACGGCCGCGATTATCGGCTTTAGCTTGAAAACCTCCGCTTACATGGCCGAGATTTTCCGTGCGGGTCTGGCCTCGGTGGATTTCGGCCAGACGGAAGCGGGCCTGTCCATTGGCATGAGCAAAGCGCAGGTCTATCGCCGCATTGTGTTGCCGCAGGCGATGTTGAATGCGCTGCCAGCGACGGGGAACACCTTCATTTCCTTGATTAAGGATACCTCGGTAGCCTTCGCGCTGGGTGTCTCCGAACTGTTCGCGGAAGGCAAGATGATTGCCGCTGAATCTCTGCGTTTCTTTGAGACCTTCCTGGTCGTGGGTCTGATTTACTGGATGGTGATTGTGGTTTACGCCTGGCTGCAAAAACAGCTGGAGAAGAAACTGAATCACTCGCTACAGCGATAAGGGGCTGACATGATCAGTGTAAAGAATCTTTCTAAACGCTTTGGCGATCAGGTGGTGTTGGACAACATTAGCCTCGATATCGCGAAAGGCGAAGTCGTGGCGATTATCGGCCCATCCGGTTCGGGTAAATCCACGCTGCTACGCTGTCTGAACCTGCTGGAAACGCCGGAGTCAGGCACGATCAAAATTGGCGACCAAACGCTGGATACGCATCGTTATTCCTCCAAGGAGGCCTACGCGCTGCGCCGTCAGACGGCGATGGTGTTCCAGAGCTATAACCTGTTTAAGAACAAGACGGCGCTGGAGAATGTAACGGAAGCGCTGATTGTCGTGAAAAAAATGCCGAAGAAGCAGGCGGATGAAATCGGTCTGGCGCTGCTGGAGCAGGTTGGTCTGTTGCCGCAGGCGGCGCAGTATCCGGTGACGTTGTCCGGCGGGCAGCAGCAGCGCGTGAGTATTGCACGTGCGCTGGCGGTCGATCCGAAAGCCATTTTGTTTGATGAACCGACCTCGGCGCTGGACCCGGAAAGGGTACACGAAGTGCTTCAGGTGATTCAGAAGCTGGCGAAAAACGACACTACAATGGTGATCGTTACCCATGAAATGCAGTTTGCGAAAGAAGTGGCCGACCGGGTGATCTTCATGGCGGATGGTCACATCGTTGAGGAAGGTCCGGCAGAGCAGGTGATTAGCTTCTCGGACAACCCGCAAACCCAGCGTTTCCTGCGTCAGTTGACCAAGCTGCCTGAGCCGCTTGAATACGATATTTAACGCACACGTAGACACACCTGCACGCCTGAACAAGGCCGCCCTGCCAGACAGGGCAAGATAATGTGGAGCAAGAATTGATGAGAACAGCACCTCAGCACGAGCCTCTGGCTCAGTTTATTCAGGCATTTCGCCACGATTTACACCGCAACCCTGAACTGTCGAATCAGGAGTTCGAAACCACGAAAAAGATTCGTGCGGTATTGGAAAAAGAAGGGATTCGCGTTCTCGATCTGCCGTTGAAAACCGGTCTGGTCGCAGAAGTCGGTGGTCTACAGGATGGCCCACTGGTCGTGGTGCGATCCGACATCGATGCCCTGCCGATTGAAGAAGAATCCGGCGTAGAATTCACGTCACTCAACAAAGGGGTGATGCACGCCTGCGGTCATGACTTTCACTCTTCCGCTGCGTTGGGCGCGGCGATTTTGCTGAAGAAAATCGAGCCGGAGCTGAAAGGCACGGTGCGGATTTTGTTCCAGGCGGCTGAAGAAACCGGGCTGGGCGCACCGGAAGTGATTGCGGTTGGTGCGTTAGACAATGCGGTGGCGATTTTTGGTATTCACAACGATCCGACGCTGCCCGTTGGCGTCATCGGTGGGAAAGACGGTGCGCTGACGGCGGGCGTTGACCGCTTTGAGATCAAAATTGCGGCGAAAGGCTGCCATGCAGCGAAGCCGCATGAAGGCAACGATCCGATTATCATTCTGGGCCAGCTGATTTCTGCCGTACAGACCATCATCAGCCGCACGGTGTCGTCTGATAATAACGCGGTGGTGTCGATTACTCAGGTTCATAGCGGCAGCACCTGGAACGTTATCCCGGATACCGCCTACGTTGAAGGTACGGTCAGAACGTTCAACCAAGACGCGCGTGATTTGATTGAACAGCGTTTCCGTCAGATCGTAGCGGGTATTGCCAGCACCTTTGGCGCAGAAATTGAGTTCCTGTGGCACGCAGGACCGCCATCGGTGATCAACACGCCAGAGTGGGTTGAGTTTGCGCTGAACGTGGCAAGTGACGAAGGGTTTGAAGCACGCCGCGTGGAAGCCAGCCCGATTGGTGAAGATTTCGCGTTCTATCAGCAGAAACTGCCGGGTACGTTCATGATGGTCGGCTCCGGTGGACCGTATGCGCTGCACCACCCGAAATTCCGCGTTGACGACAGCGCACTGTTCCCGACGGCACACTATCTGTATCAGATGGCGAAGCAGAGTCTGGAACAGCTCTCCTCTCGCTAAGTTCTTCTGTTAAATAATGCAATCCGCGCCAGTTTTCCGGCGCGGATATTTTTTTATTTCTTCAGCTGAATTAGTAGCTTTGACAACACTGTCGGAAAAACACGACACTTGGGGTGATCGGGTGTCGCAAAAAAGAGACATTTAATTTATTGATTAATAATGATTAATATTTTATTTGATAAATTCGTCTCTGAATGGAGACAGTTTTTGTGAGTTCGATCTCGTTTTTACTCCCCAGTGTGTTTTTGCTTTTATCGCAGTGAAGAAATAAAAATAGTATTTATTATTAGTTGGTTATCATGAATTCATGAATCGATAGCAATAAAATTATGCATATTGGCATAATTTATGCTTAAATAAGCGGGTAGATGCTCATTCCACCTTCTATGCTTGCTTCGGCTTCATAATCCTGGGAATGACGCAGAGCCAATTTGAGGTGCCTATCGTCCAACTCCAGATGAAGATGTGAATCTCCATCGGGCTTTCCGGACATAACGTTGAGTGAGGCACCATACTGTTGTCTGACAGACCTGATATTTTCAACGCTTACCGTTTATCGGTAAGCGTTTTTTTTTTTCGGTGCGCCGAGCATGGCGCGTAGTGCCTTGACAGGCGCTGTCTGTTGACTGTGGTGGTTAACAGACGACTTGGAGGTGCAAGTCCTCTACACACCCGGTAAGGGGAAGTGTTAGCTGAACGGCAAGGGTGTTCACCGTGAGGTGAAATCTGAAGGAAGCTGAAAGCAAAATGCGGGTCTGACGAACAGGAAGCGGTTCAGGCGGCACAGCGGGGTAAGGCGGCCGATATCGTCAACGCCCAATACTTACACGGAACGCTGTGACGTAGAGCCGACAGACATATGCAGGAAGGTCACGCGAATTACCTCGGGAGCTCTGCCATTCTGCCACTGTGCTACCAATATCGAGAGGTGTTGGGAGGGAATGTCAGAAGTCAGCCGACGCCGTAGTAGTACTCATTGACCAGGAGCACGAAGGGCTGAACAGGTTAACCGTAATTAGGACACGGATACTCGATGTCGATTAATGATGCACAAGGGCAGAACATTGCCGCCATCAGTCAGGGCTGCGGACAGAATCCGCGAGCGCAACGTAGTGGTGCTGAAATCGACACGGCGGTCAGTGGGCGAACGAAAGCGGAAGTGCCGTTGACAATCGAAACGGTGACAGAGAGCCAATATGATGCTGGCCTATCAGCGCGTGGTGGAAAACAAAGGTGCGGCAGGGTAGATAATCTCAGCGTGTCAGCGTTAAAGCCGTGGCTGAAAGAAAACTGGGCAAGCATCAAAAGTGCATTGATGACAGGACATTATCTGCCCGCGCGATACGTAAAATGGACATCCCAAAGCCAGATGGCGGCGTGAGAACATTAGGTATCCCGACGGTAGCAGACAGACTTATCCAACAAGCGATAGCGCAGAAGCTGAGCGCTATCGTCGACCCGACCTTCTCAAATTCCAGTTATGGCTTCCGCCCGGCACGCAACGCATGGCAGGCAGTGCGTCAGGCACAAACAGGTTCGCTTAAAAGTGGCAGGCAGTAGTGTAGCGAGGTTAAAGGAAAAGCTGCGCAGTCTGACGACAGGGCATAACTCGGCGTCAATCCAGAGTGTCATCAATAAACTGAAACCGCTCCTCAGAGGCTGGATAAGTTACTTCCGATACACCGAGGTGAAAGGGGTACTGGAGGAAATAGATAGCGGGATAAACAGGAAGTTGCGTTGCCTGCTGTGGCGGCAATGGAAGCGTCCAGGCACGCGAGCGAAGAAGTTAATGCAAGCGGGTTTAACGGAAGAAAGGGCGTGGCGTTCAGCGAGCAACCAACGAGGAGCGTGGTGGAACGCGGGAGCGAGGCATATGAATCAAGCGATTAAAGTCTCGTGGCTAAGGAAGGCGGGCTTGCTATCACTACTCGAAGAACACAGGCAGTTCCAGAGTTAACCTGAACCGCCGTATACGGAACCGTACGTACGGTGGTGTGAGAGGACGGCGGGAGCGATCCCGCCTCCTACTCGATTCTGCTGAAAATGTTTGGTAACTGCCTGCTCCCGAAACATAAAAATAATAAGGCTCCAGAAAGGAGCCTTATGAAGGGGATAACCTGGTGATTAGTTAGCGGGTTGCTGTAGCGTGAGCAGTAGCCCCTCACGCCGCATTTGTGCCGCTTCATCCGGCAGATGCAGCCGCTCTAATGCATCTGCACGCCAGGCATAATCATACGCGTCTGGGCGCAGTTCCAACGCGGTGCGGAAGGCATCGCTTGCCAGCTGCCATTCACCGTGTTTCATCAGCAACTGGCCTAACGTGCTGTTTAACAGCGGCGTTGCACCGTGTTGCTTGATGTACTGATGTAGCATTTTTTCCAACTGCTCGGGGTTGCCAGCTTTGAGGCGAGGCATCAGCAGGATCAAACGTTCGTCATATTGACGTTTGAGCCCATCGAGAATGATCTTCTGAGCAGTATCATGATCGTCACACTCGATCAAATGTTCAGCCATCGCGATCTGAAGTGGAATCTCGTGACGTACTTTGCGGCTCTGATTATTCCACCATGATTTCAGCCCTTCGCTGCCACCATCTGCCATCGTTTGATTCATCAGGCCGATATAGGCCTGCTGTTGTAGATCCAGCAAACGCGCTTCGGGGTACAGATTGATCTTGCGCATCGCAGGCAGAATATCCAGCAGTGCGCTATAGGCGTGAGTGCGCAGGAAAGCCTGTTCCGCTAAACGCAACACTTCAGGGTGACGAGGTGCGACTTCCAGCAATTTGTCCACGCCGTGACGTGCAGCATGATCTTCATTACGGGCTAGCTGAATGCGCACGCGCGTAATATCTACCGGAAGCTGGTCGGTATCTGCAACTTCGGCGGCACGCTCCAGATATTGCTTGGTGCGGAATTCATCACCGCGCTGCTGCGCGGCTTCTGCTGCCAGTAGGTAGTTAACTACGGGCTGCTCGGCATGATCGGCATTGCGAGTTAGCAGTTTTTCTACCTGTAAATAATCCCCCTCGGCCAGCTTGAGCAGCGCAGCTTTGGTCTGCTTTCTAGCGCGGGTGCGTTTGCGACCGAGGAACCAGCCCCGCGTGCGGGAGCCGGTGCGAAAGAGCCGACGTAGCAGCCACTCTACCGCTAGAAAGGCGAGGAAAAATAGCACCAGCATAATAACCAGAGCGGTCACGCTGGTTTGAATGTCATAGTCATCCGTCTGAATCAGGACGTAACCTTGGTGACCTGCGACGATTGGGCCGATCACAACGCCTGCGATCAGGATCAGGAACAGCAATAAGACCTTTAGCATGCTCACTCTCCCTGCTGTGTGGCTGGTGCCTGAGCCAGTAAATTACGAACGCGCGTTTGCATCAATTTTTCTAACAGTGCCTGACTTTGTAACTCGGCTGGGACATCCAGTGAGACCGACTGTTGGCTTAAGGTATCCAACTGATCCAAAAAGGCCTGCGTCGTGGGGTCGGTGGTATCGAAGTAGGCGCGGACCCAGGTTGCGGCCGTTTCCAGCGATTGTTTGTACACTTCGTTCTGGTGACGAGGAATGGCCTGTGCGGCGACCAATAGGCGTGAGCGGATATTCTCACGTAGATATACATCCTGATTCGGTGCCAGCAGTGGTTCCGCGGCGCTGTCACGGCGGCGAATGGTGATGAAATCAGCCATGAAGTTGTGCCAGCTTTTGCTCAGATTCTGGCGCCACTCGCTCAATGACGCGGACAACTCCGTACTGTTAGCGTCCATCGGCGCTTCATCGGTGTTGTTGTCGGCGAGTTGCAAGTTGTCCAATTGGTCGGTGAGCTGGTTCACTTTGAGAATGATGCCATCAAAATCAACCTGGCTCACGCCAGCCAGCGCGCTGATATCGCTGGTCAATGCGCGACGGAGGTCTATCAGGCTAGGGTCGTTCATTTCTGCCAGACTGGCATCCGCGCTCTTCAACAATGCGCCTGCGGTGGTGACATCTTTGTCGCTCCACAGCTTGCGTCCTGCCAGTTTCACCAGAAAATCTGCCTGAGCGATCAGCCAGGTATTGGTGTCATGGCTGGAAAGTGCCGCCAGCTTATCGCGCAGCTCGTCTGATTGACGCGTTAATGCCTCAAGACGCTGTGTGGCGCTGTCCTGCGCTTTACTTTGCTGCTGCTGAGCGTCCAGCCACTGCTGCTGTTCTTGCTTATGCTGCTGTTGCAATGCGTTTAGCTGTGATTCCAGACGTTGAAGCGAGGCAGTTTCTCTCTGTGCCTGCTGGTGGCCGTGATAATACAAGCCCGCGCCTATTGCCAGCGCAACCACGATGGCGATCGCCCCTAGTATGGCACCACTGCGCTTGGGCTGTGGTACGGGATCTTGCTGCTGATGAGCGGGTTCAACCCGTTCAGCAACCTCGTCGGATGGAGCTGTGGGGGTATTGTGTTCCGTCATAATGGTACATCCCATGATCAGGTTTATTGTAGTGCGCGCACAAGCGCATCGTTATCGGCGTTATCGGCCACCCGGATATCATGCCAGCCGAACTGACGTGCCTGTTCTGCCAGTCGTTCACTGACGACGATCAACTGGCAGCCAAGTAACCAGGAAGCCCGATAGTAATCAGGTACTAAAGTATAGATCCGTTGTAGCATTTCTCCGCTGGTAATCACCAGCTTGTCGATGCCTATTTGCTGCCAGTGGCGGCTTTGTTCCGAACCATCATAGTGAACATCTCTACGCTGATAGCATTCACAGTAGATGACCTGTACACCCCGCTCAGTTAATGTTTCTCCCAATAATTCCCTTCCGCCATTACCGCGCAGTATTAGAGCACGTCTCCCTGCAACATCTTGCAGCTCAGGGAGCTGCAATAGCGTTTCGCTGGTTTCACGTTCAGGCGGATAGGTGACAGGGTGTGCGCTGATTTTATGCAGCGCCAGTGCTGTGGTTCGGCCAATGGCATAATAAGCGAGATGCGCAGGCCAGCTTATGCCCGTGCGTGCCAGCATGGGATCGGCGTAATGAATCGCGTGTTGTGAGAGTGCAAACACCAGATCGTCGGCGTGTAGCGCTTGTAATTGTGCAGGCAGACCAGCGAGTTCTCGTCCAGGCGAAAACTCGATCAGCGGGCTGTGCCAGGCGTGATAGCCGAGCTTCCTTAAACGGGTCACCAGTTGTTCGCCAGCGGGTGACGGACGGGTAACCAGAATCGTCATGATGAACTTGACCCTTGATAAACGGCCTGAAGGATGGCGCTAGCCCCTTTCGCTAACAGCTCTTCAGCCAAGGCAATACCGATTTTTTCAGCATCGACGATGCTTCCTTTACGTTCACCGACAATCATCTGGCTGCCATCCGGTGCACCAACCAGCGCGCGTAACCATAGCGTATCGCCTTCCAGCTCGGCGTAGCTACCAATCGGCACCTGACAGCCACCTTCAAGACGTACATTCATCGCACGTTCAGCCAGTACGCGGGCAGCGGTCTCGGTGTGATTGAGTGGAGCAAGGAGCTGGCGAATGCGATCGTCATCCAAACGGCATTCGATGCCGATAGCGCCTTGCCCGACAGCAGGCAGAGACTCTTCCGGGCTTAACGCACTGCGGATGCGTTCTTCAAGTCCAAGGCGTTTCAGACCCGCGACGGCAAGAATAATGGCGTCATACTCGCCGTTGTCCAGTTTTGACAGACGCGTGCCGACATTACCGCGCAAATCACGAATCACCAGATCGGGGCGCCGGGCGCGCAGTTGGCACTGGCGACGCAGACTGGAGGTACCGACACAACTGCCCTCCGGTAATTGATCGAGGCTGTCGTAATGATTGGAAACAAAAGCGTCGCGTGGGTCGTCACGTTCACAAATGGTGGTCAGGCCAAGGCCATCGGGAAACTCGACAGGCACATCTTTCATGGAATGAACGGCGATATCGGCGCGTCCTTCGAGCAGTGCTAATTCCAGCTCTTTAACAAACAATCCCTTACCACCAACCTTTGCCAGTGGCGTATCCAGAATGATGTCGCCGCGGGTTACCATCGGCACCAGTTCCACCTGTAAATCGGGATAGAGATGGTTCAAACACTGCTGAACATATCGTGCTTGCCATAGGGCTAGCGGGCTTTGTCGGGTGGCAATTCTAATAATATTGGCTAACATGCTTGATACCGTTTTTATCATTTTCCGCCATCGTATCACTGATGGTGCGTTGGTGTCAGGTTGTGGGCATGAGCGGCGCGCCTTTTAAAACGGTCTGAAATTCGGGTGCCGCAAATCTAGATATACTCTAAATAATTCGAGTTTCAGGACAAAAACGGCAAGGCGTTTTTGAACAGCGCTTGTGCTGACCCCGAAGGGGTGAGGCCATAAGGCCGAATAACGCGGCAAGGGAAGGAGTCCCGATGAGCTTACACAAGTAAGTGATTCGGGCGACTGACAAATCTGCCAAAGGCAGATTTGAACGCTGCTGGCAGCGGCCCCAACGGGGCGAGGTGCACGTAAGTGTACCGAGTAGCGCAGCCAACGCACATGCAACTTGAAGTATGACGAGTAAGGAGACCGGGCTGATGCAGTCGGGTAGAGAAATTCGCAATAAAGCAAGATAGATAAGTCTAACTTTCTTTACTTTCTTTACGCCCAATCAGCAAGGTGTTAAATTGATCACGTTTCCAGCAATAATTCGCCACACATTCTTCTAATTTTATCATTGGCGAGTTTGGAACACGGGGTTTTTCTAGGCACTGGGATAAATCAGGCGAAGCGTCTTGTACTTCTACATCGAGACTTTGAAGCAAAGACTGGATGCGATCAACCAACTGCGTGTTGACCGTGCTCTGGGAGCAATGAAGCCAGCTTTTCAGCAGGTTTACAGTCTTCTGCCCATTTTATTACATCATCATCACCCGTTGATGCCCGGCTACCTTGAAGGCAAGGTGCCTCACGGTATCTGCACTCACACGCCTGATGAAAAGCAACAACAGTACCTTGATGGCATCGCGTTGCGTTGGGGTCAGTTTGACAGCTCTCATCCGCAGGGCGAACTGCCGATCACGGGCATCTATTCAATGGGAAGCACTTCGTCTATCGGGCAGAGCTGTAGCTCTGATCTCGATATCTGGGTGTGCCATCAATCCTGGCTGGATAGCGAAGAACGCCAGCTCTTACAGAAAAAATGTACGCTGCTGGAGCAGTGGGCCGCTGCGCAGGGCGCTGAAGTCAGCTTCTTCCTGATGGATGAAAGTCGTTTCCGCCATAATGAAAGCGGTAGCCTGAGCGGTGAAGACTGCGGCACCATGCAACACATCCTGTTGCTTGACGAATTTTACCGCACCGCTGTGCGTATGGCGGGTAAACGTATTCTGTGGAATATGGTGCCGGTCGAAGAAGAATCCCACTACGACGATTATGTGCTGTCGCTGTACTCGCAGGGCGCGCTGGCACCGAACGAGTGGATGGATTTAGGTGGATTAAGCACGCTTTCGGCGGAAGAGTATTTTGGTGCGAGCCTTTGGCAGCTCTATAAAAGTATCGATTCCCCGTATAAAGCTGTGCTGAAAACGCTGCTGTTGGAAGCCTATTCTTGGGAATACCCGGATACCAGCCTGCTGTCGACTGAAATTAAAAAACGTCTGCATGATGGTGAGATTGTCTCTTTTGGCCTCGATCCTTACTGCATGATGTTGGATCGCGTTACGCACTATCTGACGGCGATTAACGATCCCACGCGCCTCGATCTGGCGCGTCGATGTTTCTATTTAAAAGTGTGTGAAAAGCTCTCCAGAGAACAAGCCTGTGTCGGCTGGCGGCGGCAGATTCTGAGCCAACTGGTGCAGGAATGGGGCTGGAGCGACGAGCATCTGGCCATGCTGGATAACCGCGCTAACTGGAAAATTGAACAGGTACGCGAAGCGCATAATGAGCTGCTGGATGCGATGATGCAGACCTATCGCAACCTGATCCGCTTCGCCCGCCGCAATAATCTGAGCGTCAGCGCGAGCCCGCAGGATATCGGTGTATTGACGCGTAAACTGTACGCCGCGTTTGAAGCGTTGCCGGGCAAGGTCACTCTGCTGAACCCACAAATTTCGCCTGATTTGTCAGAGCCGAACTTAACCTTTATCTATGTTCCACCGGGTCGTGCTAACCGTTCTGGCTGGTACCTGTACAATCAGGCACCGTCGATGGATGCGATCATCAGCCACCAGCCGTTGGAATATAACCGCTATCTGAACAAGCTGGTGGCGTGGGCATATTTTAATGGCCTGCTGACACCCAATACGCGCCTGTACATCAAAGGCAACGAGCTGTGTGATATCACGCGTCTGCAAGCGCTGGTGGACGATGTCGCCAGCCATTTCCCGCTGCGCCTGCCCGCACCTACGCCGAAGGCGCTGTACAGCCCGTGTGAAATTCGCCATCTGGCGATTATCGTCAATTTGGAACACGATCCGACGGCGGCGTTTCGCAATCAGGTGGTGCATTTCGATTTCCGTCATCTGGATGTATTTAGTTTCGGCCAGCAGCAGCAGTGTTTGGTCGGCAGTATCGACCTGCTGTATCGCAACTCGTGGAACGAAGTGCGTACTCTGCATTTCAGCGGCGAGCAGGCGGTGTTGGAAGCGTTGAAAACTATTCTGGGCAAAATGCATCAGGATGCGGCGCTGCCGGAATCACTGGAAGTGTTTTGCTACAGCCAGCACCTGCGTGGGTTGATTCGTACTCGTGTTCAGCAACTGGTGTCCGAATGTATTGAGCTGCGCCTGACCAGTACGCGTCAGCAGGAGCCTGGGCGCTTCAAAGCGGTGAAAGTGGCGGGGCAAACCTGGGGGCTGTTCTTTGAGCGGTTGAGTGTGTCAGTGCAGAAGCTGGAAAACGCGGTCGAGTTTTATGGCGCGATTTCTAACAATAAGCTGCAAGGCCAGCCCGTTCAGGTTGAAACCAACCATGTGCATTTACCGCCAGTGGTTGATGGTGTCGCGAGTGAAGGGATCATCCAATTCTTCTTTGAAGATGTGACGGAGAATCAAGGTTTTAATATCTATATTCTCGATGAGTCAAACCGCGTTGAGGTGTATCACCACTGTGAAGGCAGCAAGGAAGAACTGGTGCGCGATGTCAGCCGTTTCTATTCGTCTTCGCACGATCGCTTTACTTACGGTTCTAGCTTTATCAATTTCAACCTGCCGCAGTTCTACCAAATTGTACAGTTGGACGGCCGCACGCAGGTCATCCCGTTCCGCAGCAGTGCACTTTCTCATCTGTGCATTACGCCCGTGGTCGGGGATGAGGTAATGACGATGAAGCAGCGACTACAGATTCTCTAGTAGCCACCTGACACTCGGCTTTCAGCGTATTCAAAAAAGGATGTATTGATGGATTCGTTGCAACGCCGAAATCTGATACTGCTGGCGCTCGGACAAGGGCTGACCGGCAGTATTATTTCCCTGATGACGCTGTGCTCTACGCTGGTTGGCGTATCGATGACGCCAGTTCCTCTATTGACCACGCTGCCGATTACCGCAACGGTATGCGGCGCAGCGCTGATGATCTACGCCGTTTCCTCATTGATGACAAAATATGGCAGGCGCAATGCGTTCATCATCGGCACGCTGCTCGGGTTGTCAGGGGCGCTGTTGGCGGCGCTGGCGATTGTGCTACATAGTTTCCCCCTCTTTGTGTTTTCGACATTTGTTCTGGGAATGTCCTGCGCCTTTAATCAATATTATCGTTTCGCGGCTGCTGAAATTTTTACCGATAATCAGCAGAAAAACCGAGCAATATCATGGGTGATCAGCGGTGGTATTTTGGGGGGCTTCCTCGGTCCATTTGCCGCTAGCCAATCTTCTCAACTCTGGGCATCGTACCCGTTTCTCGGCAGTTTTATTGCCGCTGCATTTATCTGCATTGTGACATCACTGCTGTTGCTTGGTCTTAAATTGCCCCCGATGTCGATGATTACAGCCAGCGCTCAGCGTAGCGAACCGCTGGCGTCGATTCTGAAAAGTCGGGCATTTGTGTTGGGAACCGCAAGTTGTTCCGTCGGATTTGTGGTGATGACGCTATTAATGAACTCGGTGCCGTTGGCGATGCACCAGCACCACTTTTCCGTTGGCCACAGCGCGACGGTGTTGCAATGGCATTTTGTCGCTATGTATGCGCCTGCACTGCTATTAGTGCTGCTAGCGAAACGGTTGACGCCGGTTCAGGTTGTGGCGATCGGCGTGGTTTGTAACGTGGTTGGTGTGGTGGTCGCGCTGAGTGGTTTGACGTTCTGGTACTTTCTTTTTGCGCTGATGTTGTTTGGCATCGGGTGGGCGTTTATGTTCAACGGTGGAACATTTATGCTGAATGCTTTTACCCATTCTGTGCATAAATCTCGCTTGCAGGGCATTAACTCGTTGCTGATTTACCTGCCTAATGCACTGGCGTCGCTGTCTGCCGGTAGCCTGATGGCGCTAACCAGCGGCTGGCCGCTGGTGAATATGGTCGGTATTGGGATGCTGTTGTTGCTGGTACTGGTGCCGATCGTTCTGGGGCGGCGCTGAGGTATGCTGAACCGTGATGCCATTGAAAATGCGGCAGTTACTCGAAGTGAACGGTTTCCCCGGCCTGCGTCGAGCAGGCGGATGACAGCAATGTGAGAAAGTCTTCACCGCTGCGATTGCATATCCAGCGTTCTGCCTGAAGGGTGAAGTGGTAGCCACCTGCTTTGGTCGCTAACCAGATTTGGTGCAGCGGCTCCTGCCGATTAATCACGATTTTGCTGCCGTTCTCAAAACTCAGCGTCATCACGCCGCCGTTGATTTCGTAATCGATGTCGGCATCGCCCTCAAACCGATCCAGCGTTTCTTCCAACTGAAGCATGAGTTCGTCGGCTAATTGGTGGAACTCGCTATCGTTCATTTTCGATTCCTATTGATTTTCATGATCCACCTGCGATTATAGAGAGCATACGAGTATTAATGACAGGTCTTAACGTAATGAAAAACGTGTTTCGCCCACTTCTTCTGGTGTTATCAGTGGTAAGTTTACTCGGTTGCGGCCTGAAAGGTCCGCTTTATATGCCAACCGATAGCAAGTCCGGCGCGTCAACGACTCAGCAAAATGAGAACCAGCCGCCACAAAAGAAACCGTCAATGCGTCCTTAATGTGTGACGACAACAAATAATAACAGGTCACGTATACGTTTATCGCGCCCGGTTAAGTAAGCGGGGGAGTCAGGATAATGCAGTTCGCTAAGATGCACGGATTAGGCAACGATTTCATGGTTGTTGATGCCGTTACGCAAAACGTTTATTTTTCACCCGAACTGATTCGCCGTTTGGCGGATCGGCACTGTGGTGTGGGTTTCGACCAACTATTGGTGGTCGAGCCGCCCTACGATCCTGAACTGGATTTTCATTACCGCATTTTTAACGCGGATGGGAGTGAAGTGGCGCAGTGTGGTAATGGCGCGCGCTGTTTCGCCCGTTTTGTTCGCCTGAAAGGGTTGACCAACAAGCGTGATATCGCCGTGAGTACGCAGACTGGCCGGATGGTGCTCTCTGTGACGGATGATGAGCTGGTGCGCGTCAACATGGGTGAGCCGAATTTCGAGCCGCAACAGGTACCTTTTCGCGCGGTCAAAGCGGAGAAAACCTACATCATGCGTGCCGACGAACATACGGTGCTTTGTGGTGTGGTGTCGATGGGCAATCCGCATTGTGTGATTCAGGTTGAAGACGTGGAAACGGCGAAGGTGGAAACGCTGGGACCATTGCTGGAAAGCCACGAACGCTTTCCTGAACGCGCCAACATTGGCTTTATGCAGATTGTCGATAGCCAGACTGTCCGTTTGCGCGTATACGAGCGCGGCGCGGGAGAAACGCAGGCGTGTGGTAGCGGCGCGTGTGCGGCCGTGGCGGTCGGTATCCAGCAGGGATTATTGTCCGCGAAAGTTCGCGTATCGCTGCCGGGCGGAGAGTTGGATATTCAGTGGGATGGGCCGGGGCATCCGTTATTCATGACCGGACCTGCAACGCATGTCTACGATGGATTTATTCATTTATGAAGAATGTCGAGGAACAGGCAGAACGCGAGATCGCACTCAGTGACGAGATGGTTTTGCAGTTCCTGCAACAAAATCCTGATTTTTTTATCCGCAATGCGCGTCCCGTCGAACAGATGCGCATTCCTCATCCCGTCCGAGGAACCGTGTCGCTGGTAGAATGGCAACTGGCACGCCAGCGTAACCATATCACCCAGCTTGAGGAAGAAATCACGCTGCTGATGGAACAAGCGGGTGCGAATGAAGTGCTGTTCAACCGCCTGCTTGGGTTACAAACCGAATTGGCATCGGCGGATAGCCTCACAGATATGTTGGATCGGTTGCAGCGCTGGGCGCGTCAGCTTGGCCTGGCAGGGGCAACGGTTCGTCTGTTTAGCGACAAATGGCGCATTGGTGCGCCTTCTGGTTTTACCCACCTTGGGCTAAATCGCTCCACGTTTGAGCCGTTGCGCATTCAGCGCTTCGGACAACAGAACCACTACCTTGGCAGCCTGAATGGGCCGGAATTGTTACTGCTGTTGCCACAGGCTCGTCAGGTTGGTTCGGTTGCGCTGTCGCTGATGGGCAATCATCATGATTTGGGCGTGCTGATTTTCAGCAGCCGTGACAGCCACCATTATCAGGATGGCATGGGAACCGTGCTGCTTCAGCAAATGGCGATGATGTTGCCAGCGATGCTGGCGCGCTGGGTTGAGCGGGTATGAGCCGGCAGCCCGAACCATCGGCGTCACCTTCCTCTTCTCTTTTGCAAACTGATGTTGATGCTTTCCTGCGTTATCTGAAAGTAGAACGTCAGTTAAGTCCGTTGACGCTGACCAGCTATTCGCGCCAATTATCTGCGGTTATCACGATATTCTCCGCTGCGGGTGTGGTTGACTGGCGCAAGCTGGATGCTTCTGGCGTGCGCGCCGTAGTGTCCCGCAGTAAGCGTGATGGGCTACATTCAGCAAGCCTGGCGCTCCGTTTATCGGCGTTACGCAGCTTTCTCGACTGGATGGTGTCACGCGGTGTACTGACGGCAAACCCAGCTAAAGGGGTATCCACGCCGCGAGCCGGACGCCCGTTGCCAAAGAATATGGATGTGGATGAGATGAATCGCCTGCTGGAGATCGATCTGGACGATCCCCTTGCGGTGCGAGACCGTACGATGCTGGAAGTGATGTACGGCGCGGGCCTGCGTCTGGCAGAGCTGGTTGGCATGGACTATCAGCACCTCGATCTGGCAAGCGGTGAAGTCTGGGTGATGGGGAAAGGCAGCAAAGAGCGCAAATTACCGATAGGAAAAACGGCGGTAACCTGGTTGGAACGCTGGCTGGCGCTGCGTGAGCTGTTCGGCCCGCAGGATGACGCCGTGTTTATCTCCAATCAGGGGCGACGTATTTCGATGCGCAACGTGCAGAAGCGTTTTGCCGAGTGGGGTGTTAAGCAGGGCGTGAATAGCCATGTTCATCCGCATAAGCTGCGCCACTCCTTTGCGACGCACATGCTGGAATCCAGCGGTGATTTACGCGCGGTTCAAGAGCTGCTTGGCCACGCTAATCTGACTACGACGCAGATTTATACCCATCTTGATTTTCAACATTTAGCCTCCGTGTACGATGCTGCGCATCCACGCGCCAAACGAGGGAAACCCTGATGCATTTTTACCGACCTCTTGGTCCGATCCGTGCGATCACGTTCGATTTGGATGACACATTGTACGATAACGCGGACGTCATTCGACGCACAGGGCAAGAGTCAATCCGCTTCCTGCAAGCGTACCATCCTGCGCTTCGTGATTTTCAGGCGGATGATTTCCAAAACTTACGCCAGACCTTGCTAGAGCGTGAGCCGGACATCTATCACGACGTCACCGAATGGCGTCGCCGCGCGGTTGAACTGGCAATGTTAGATTGTGGCCTGAGTGCTGCGGAGTCGAAGCGTGGCGCAAAAGCGGCAATGGAAAACTTTGCCCACTGGCGTAGCCAGATTGCGATTACGGAAGAGACGCACCAGACGTTGGCAGCATTAGCCGCGCAAGTGCCGCTGGCGGCGATTACCAATGGCAACGCCGAACCGCACCGCTTTGGCCTCGATCGCTATTTTTCTTTCACCCTGCGCGCTGGTCCAGATGGCCGTGCCAAGCCGTTTGATGATATGTACCATCTGGCGGCGGAAAAACTCAATCTGCCTTTGCATGAGATTCTGCACGTGGGTGACGATCTCACCACCGATGTGGCGGGGTCGATCCGCTGCGGTATGCAGGCCTGCTGGATTAACCTGCGTGAAGGCAGCCTGACGCAGATTGGCGACGCCCGGCTGCTGCCGCATATTGAAATTTCGCGATTGGCATCGCTGTCGGCGTTGTTATAATCACGGCATTAATCTGTATAAATCACCAGTGGAAACGCCCCTGATATGCGCGGCGTTTCCCGTCACCGGATAACCCGTACCTATGGACGTTTCTGATCTGCTCGATGGCCTCAACGACAAACAGCGCGACGCGGTAGCCGCACCTCGCAGCAATTTATTGGTGCTGGCGGGGGCAGGCAGCGGCAAAACGCGGGTATTGGTCCATCGTATCGCCTGGCTATTGTCTGTTGAAAACTGTTCGCCGTACTCCATCATGGCGGTGACGTTTACCAACAAAGCTGCGGCGGAGATGCGCCATCGAATCGACCATCTTATCGGTACGAGCCAGGGTGGCATGTGGATTGGCACCTTCCACGGATTGGCGCACCGTCTGCTGCGTGCGCACCATATGGATGCCAATTTGCCGCAGGATTTCCAGATTCTGGACAGTGAAGATCAGCTGCGTTTGCTGAAACGGCTGATTCGGGCGCTTAATCTGGATGAGAAACAGTGGCCGCCGCGTCAGGCGATGTGGTTTATCAACGGTAAAAAAGACGAAGGTTTACGTCCGCAGCACATTGAAAGCTACGGCAACCCTATTGAGCAAACGTGGCAGCGTGTCTATCAAGCCTATCAGGAAGCGTGCGATCGCGCCGGGCTGGTGGATTTCGCCGAGCTGCTGCTGCGCGCGCATGAACTGTGGCTGAATAAGCCGCATGTGTTGAACCACTATCGTGAGCGTTTTACCAATATTCTGGTGGATGAATTTCAGGATACCAACCGTATTCAGTACGCCTGGATTCGCATGCTGGCGGGTGATAGCGCCAAGGTCATGATCGTCGGGGATGACGATCAGTCAATTTACGGCTGGCGCGGTGCACAGGTCGAAAATATTCAGCTGTTCCTGAAAGATTTCGTCGGCGCAGAAACAATCCGTCTGGAGCAGAACTACCGTTCTACCAGCAACATCCTGAAAGCGGCGAATGCCCTGATTGCGCACAACGGCGGGCGGCTTGGCAAGAACCTCTGGACGGACGGTGTCGAGGGTGAACCGATTTCGCTTTACTGCGCGTTCAATGAACTGGATGAGGCACGTTACGTCGTCAACCGGATTAAAGCCTGGCAGGAAAAGGGGGGGGCGCTGAAAGATAACGCCATTCTGTATCGGAGCAACGCCCAGTCGCGCGTACTGGAAGAGGCGCTGTTGCAGCAGAGTATGCCATACCGCATCTACGGCGGGATGCGCTTCTTCGAGCGTCAGGAAATCAAAGATTCGCTGTCTTATCTGCGCCTGATCGCCAATCGTAATGACGATGCGGCGTTCGAGCGTGTGGTGAATACGCCGACGCGCGGTATTGGCGATCGCACGCTGGACGTGGTGCGCCAGACGGCGCGCGATCGTCAGCTGACGCTGTGGCAAGCCACGCGTGCGCTGTTGCAGGAGAAGGTGTTGGCCGGACGTGCGGCGGCATCGCTGCAACGCTTTATCGAATTGATTGACGCGCTGGCCTATGAAACCTCTGAACTGCCGCTACATGTGCAGACTGACCGAGCGATTAAAGATTCTGGCCTGTGGAGTATGTACGAACAGGAAAAAGGCGAGAAAGGGCAGGCGCGAGTAGAAAACCTGGAAGAACTGGTGACGGCGACGCGTCAGTTCAGCTATCAGGAAGAAGATCAGGATCTGATGCCGCTTCAGGCGTTTCTGTCGCATGCCGCGCTGGAAGCAGGTGAAGGTCAGGCGGATGCCAATCAGGACGCCGTGCAGCTCATGACGCTGCACTCGGCAAAAGGGTTGGAATTCCCGCAGGTGTTTATCGTCGGTATGGAAGAAGGCATGTTCCCTAGCCAGATGTCGCTGGATGAAGGCGGACGTCTGGAAGAAGAGCGTCGTCTGGCTTATGTTGGCGTCACGCGTGCGATGGAAAAGCTGACGATAACCTACGCTGAATCTCGCCGTTTATACGGCAAAGAAGCCTATCACCGACCGTCACGATTTGTTGGCGAACTGCCCGAAGAGTGTGTTGAAGAGGTACGGTTACGCGCTAGCGTCTCCCGTCCGGTTAACCACCAGCGCCTCGGTACGCCGGTCATGCAAAATGACAGCGGTTACAAATTAGGGCAGCGGGTTCGCCATGCGAAATTCGGTGAAGGCACCATCGTGAATCTGGAAGGCAGCGGCGATCACGCCCGTCTTCAGGTCGCGTTCCAGGGACAGGGTATTAAATGGCTGGTCGCCGCCTACGCCAGACTGGAAACGGTGTGATCGTCACGATGCAGTTTGAAGTATGACGGGGTTATATATCTTATAAAAATCCTGTATTAACCTTTCTCGTCATTTTCGACAATGCTAGCTGGCCTGCCGCGTATCTATGGATGTGTGGTATCACAATAAAAAAGGAGCATGCCCATGACGTTAGACCAGATTATTGCCGAGCTACAGAAGAAAAAATGGGTCGATCTCACGCACACGATTACGGAGTCGATTCCTATTTTTGGCGCGTTTGAAGGCGTGTTGCAGCGCAAGACCTTATTCAACGTCGAAGATCACGGGTTTTATGCGCAGGCGGTGACGTTTGCGACGCAGACGGGGACGCATATTGATGCGCCAGGGCATTTCGTGGCGGGTAAGCGTTATCTGGATCGGATTGATAATAAAGAGCTGCTGCTGCCAATCGTGGTGCTTCATAAACAAGACGCCGTCGCGCGCGATCCCGATTATCGCCTTTCTGTCGACGATATTCTGGCGTTCGAGCGTGAACATGGGGAAATCCCGTCAGGCAGCTTTGTCGCGTTTGCTAGCGGCTGGAGCACGCGCTGGCCTGATATTGATGCCTTTGCGAATAAAGATGAGCAGGGACACAGCCATACGCCAGGGTGGTCGCTTGAGGCGCTAACGTTTCTGTTTGAAGAGCGCAGCATTAGCGCGGTAGGGCACGAAACGCTGGATACGGATTCCGCTGCTGATTTCCGTCGTAACAGCGGGCTTATCGGCGAGTTCTTTGTACTGAATCAGAATGCCTGGCAGGTCGAGGTGCTGAACAATCTGCATCAGCTGCCGTCTACCGGCGCTTATATCCATGTTAGTTACCCTAATTTTGTGGGTGCGCCCGGTTTCCCCGTCCGCGCCATCGCCTATCTGCCAGACAACGCCTAATGTATAAACGCGGTTCCCTTTTGTTTTGGGGTGATCGCGTTTCTTATTGATTTAATGAATAATTTTCTCGCTTGCGGCTTATCCTGTCGGTCAATATTTTACAGCGTGTTTCAGCCACGGTTTTAAAGTTGAAGTCTTTTTCATCTCAGCGTAACATGCGCGCATCATTATTCTCGGAGGACTAACGCCTTGGACACACCCAGTCGATACTGGCTCACTAACCTGTTCATTAGGTACAACTTCTAAGGCTATCTTCCTCTGCTGATACCCTTCGTGGTTGTCAGCGATGCTGTTTTTGTCGCTATGAGTCAGATCCGTCGAACGGACTGAAACCTACTGGTGACACCTCACCTCTGTTTCTGTGCTTCAATCGCGTTATCCATCTCTGCTACTGAAAGGGGAGCTATGGCCCATGCTGAGCGCATTTAAACTGGATAATTGCCGTTTATCTCGTCTGGAATTGGATGACTCCGATGATCTCACTACGTCAATTTGGGTCGATTTGATCGAGCCGGAAGACGATGAGCGTGAGAAAGTACAAACCGAGCTGGGACAAAGCTTGGCAACCCGTCCAGAACTGGAAGACATTGAAGCGTCGGCGCGTTTTTTTGAAGATGAAGACGGCCTGCATATTCACTCCTTTTTCTTCTTTGAAGACGCGGAAGATCACGCCGGTAACTCTACCGTGGCGTTTACTATTCGCGATGGTCGCTTGTATACCTTGCGCGAGCGTGAACTGCCCGCGTTCCGCCTGTATCGTATGCGTGCACGTAACCAAACGCTGGTAGACGGCAATGCTTATGAACTGTTGCTCGATCTCTTTGAGACGAAAATTGAGCAATTGGCGGACGAAATCGAGAACATCTACAGCGATCTGGAATCGCTGAGCCGCATCATTATGGAAGGGCGGCAGGGTGAAGAGTACGATGATGCGTTGTCTACGCTGGCGGAACAGGAAGACGTGGGCTGGAAGGTCCGCCTGTGTCTGATGGATACCCAACGTGCGTTGAATTTTCTGGTGCGTAAAGCCCGCTTGCCATCCGGCCAGTTGGAGCAGGCGCGTGAAATTTTGCGCGATATCGAATCTCTGCTGCCACATAACGAATCGCTGTTCCAGAAGGTTAACTTCCTGATGCAGGCGGCGATGGGCTTTATCAACATCGAACAGAGCCGGATTATCAAGATCTTCTCGGTGGTATCTGTGGTGTTCCTGCCGCCGACGCTGGTGGCGTCCAGTTATGGGATGAACTTCGAGTTTATGCCTGAGCTGAGATGGTCGTTTGGCTATCCGGGCGCGATTGTGTTAATGATTCTCGCCGGGCTGGCGCCGTACCTTTATTTCAAGCGTAAAAACTGGCTGTAAGTTTTCACTGATGCGCCTGACGGAGATTAACCATCAGGCGCGTTGCGTTTCTTCTCTTCGAGGCAAAACCCCTTTCCTGCTTGATAGTTTGCGGCCTTACTATTCCTGTTTATTCTCTGGTTATTCTGTTTAGAATGGCGAATCGCTTTTCTGTTCTTACTTTCTATTATTACTTTCTATTGTCAAATACAGGTCGTGTAGATGAAAGGGATGTCACCGTGGGTGCAATGGGGAATCCTGCTGTCGGTCTCATTAATTCTGGGGTTTGGACTACAGGTTTACCACGTTCCTGCTGCGCTGTTGCTGGGCCCGATGATGGTTGGCGTAGCGATGGGGTTAAATGGCGCGACGATTCGTATTCCGCCTGTCGGCTTTGCAGGTAGTAATGCCATTCTGGGCTGTTTGGTTGCACAAAGCCTGTCTTTTTCTATCCTGACCCCTTTGCTGAATGAATGGCCGCTGGTGCTGTTCATTTTGTTGGCGACACTGGCGGCCAGCGGATTATCTGGCTGGTTACTGGTCAAATTTAGCGAGCTGCCCGGAACGACCGGAACTTGGGGCGCATCGCCGGGCGGGGCGTCTGCCATGGTTGCCATGTCTGGAGAGTTCGGCGCGGACGTGCGACTGGTTGCCTTCATGCAATATTTACGGGTGTTGATGGTGACCGCTTCGGCGGCGTTTGTGGCACGCCTGAGTTTGGGGGATGACGCGGCAGAAAACAGCGCGATGCTGGTGTGGTTCCCTTCATTAGACTGGCGTTTTATCGCGACGCTCGGCGTGGCATTCGGCAGCGCATGGCTAGCAAGGCGCTTACGTATTCCCTCTGGAGCATTACTGGGGCCAATGATTATCGGTTCGATGCTGCATGCCAGCGGTACATTACAGCTGCAAACGCCGGAATGGCTGCTGGCGTTGGCTTATGCTGTGATTGGTTGGAGTGTGGGTTTGTGTTTTACCCGCCCGATCTTTTTGCTGGCGATACGCACGTTGCCCCACATGATGGCATCGATTGTCGGCTTGATGCTGCTGTGCGGCGGAATGGCATGGATGGTGACGAAAATAATGCCGGTGGATATACTGACCTCTTTTCTGGCGACCAGCCCTGGCGGGCTGGATTCGATTGCGATTATCGCCGCAGGCAGTCGAGTCGACATGGCATTTGTTATTGCCATGCAGACGCTGCGGCTGTTTTCGACGCTGTTGTTTAGCCCGATCTTATCGCGCTTTATTTCCCGCCGTGTTGAGGTTGGGACGTTGTAGCAGGCGTACGCCGTAGCTTACGTTGCGTATACAGTGCATCCAGAATGAATAGCGCCAGCGCGCCCCAAATGAAGGCAAAGGTAATCAGTTTATCACTGCTGAATGTTTCACCGTAGAACACCACTGCCAGTATGAACATGATGGTGGGGCCGAGATACTGGAAAAAGCCGAGCGTCGACAAGCGCAGGCGCATGGCCGCCGCGGTGAAGAACAACAGCGGTACTGTAGTGACGATACCGGCAGAGAGCAGTAGCAGATTCAGCGACCAAGGGTTAGCAGTCAAATGGCTGCTTGGGGTGTCGGCAATAAAAAACAGATAAATGACCGCCACCGGCAGTAGCCAGAGTGTTTCGATCAGCATGCCGGTTTGCCCGTCGATGCCAATTTTTTTGCGCAGCAGCCCGTATAACGCGAAGCTGAATGCTAGCCCTAGTGCAATAACCGGCAGCGAGCCGAATGTCCATAGCTGAACCAGTACGCCAGTCACCGCGAGCAGTACCGCCAGCCATTGCAGACGACGAAAACGTTCCCCTAGAAAGATCATACCTAGCATGACGTTAACCAGTGGGTTGATAAAATATCCCAGACTGGCTTCCAGCATGTGATGGTTGTTGACCGCCCAGATATACAACAGCCAGTTCCCGCCAATAAGTACCGCTGTTAACGCCAGCAGAAACAGATGCTTGACGTTGCGGCAGGCATGGCTCACCTGACGCCATTTTCTGCCGACCGTCAGCAGGATCAGCATAAAGAAGAATGACCAGATAATACGGTGCGTCAGTATTTCATTGGGTGGAACGTGCTCAAGCAGCTTGAAGTAAACGGGAGCAATTCCCCAAATGAAATACGCGCCGAGGGCGAAAAATATCCCCTCACGGGTTTGTTGCGCATTCATGGGTGACTCGATAAGGACGGCGGGAAAACGCTAAGTCTACCCAAAACTGTGAGCGCTTTCACGTAAAGTGTTCATTACAGGGTTTGCCAGCTATCCGACAATATAGGTTGCGGTGGCACTGGCCAGATGCGAACCCTGTTCGTTATGCAATTCGGCGCGCGCGACGGCGATTTTATTACCACCGCGCAGCAGCGTGCTGGTAATGGTGAAGTGCTCCCCGTAGCCCGGTCGCAGATAATCGACCCGCATGTCAATGGTGCCCATGCGTGCAAGTCGGTGATGAAATTCCCGATCGCTGATCGTTTCATGGCGCAGCAGCGTGTTGCCGACGCACACTAATCCGGCTGCGACGTCCAGCCCCGCCGCAATCACGCCGCCGTGCAGAATCTGTTGTGCCGCATTGCCGATGAGCTTCTCTTGCCGAGCGAACGTCAGGACGGCTTTATCGGCGTCAAACTGCTGTAATTCAAGGCCAAGTTCGATGTTGAACGGCATCTTGTAAATGAAAATCTCGCCAACGAGTTGGCGCACGGTATCTCTGGTTAAGGTCGTTCCCTGCAATGAGGGGGCTCCCTGAAATGATGGTACGTCAGCCATAGTCGTTTCCCGCCCGGATAAGAGATACGCACAAATGTATTTAATTTGAAATTAAAACGTTATGTAAGTGTTTATTTTATGCATTGATTTTGTTTCTTGCCAGAAAAGGCCGAGAAACCGGGGAACGGTAATTCAAACGTCGCGGAACTGTGTAGAATGGCGGGCTTGAGTGGGGAACGACTCACCACGAGTTAGTTAAACGAACGTCGGATAAAACGAACGTCGTATAAAAAAATGTCGGAGAAAATGAATGCGTAAAATAGTACTCGTACTGGCAGCATTACTGATGGCACAGGCTCATGCTGAGGATACAACAAACTCCCCTGCGCCGAATCAACCCGCGGTACGTGGCAGTATTATCGCCAGCCTGTTACAAGAGCATGACACCCCGTTTATTCTCTATCCTTACGAAAGCAACTACCTGCTGTATACCTACACCAGCAACATCAATAAAACGGCGATACAGAGCTATAACTGGGGTGATGAAGCCCGTAAAGATGAAGTGCATTATCAGTTGAGCCTTGGGTTCCCGATCTGGCGCGGTATTCTGGGGGGGAACTCGCTGTTGGGCGCGTCTTATACCCAGCGCTCCTGGTGGCAGCTCTCTAATAAAAGCGAGTCTTCTCCATTCCGTGAAACGGATTATGAGCCACAGGTTTTCTTAGGTTGGGCAACCAACTACACATTAGCAGGCTGGACGCTGCGGGATGTGGAAATGGGTTTTAATCACCAGTCTAACGGCCGTTCCGAACCGACTTCACGCAGTTGGAACCGTGCCTATATGCGTCTGATGGCGCAGAACGGTAACTGGCAGGTTGATGTGAAGCCGTGGGTACGTTTTTCTGATAGCGAGGACGATAACCCGGATATCATCAAATACATGGGTCATTACCGCTTGCGCGTCGGTTATGTGTGGGGCGATAGCGTATTTAGTGCGGAAGGACGTTATAACTGGAACAGCGGCTACGGCGGTGGCGAACTGGGCTGGAGCTACCCGCTGACGCGCCATGTCCGTTTCTACACCAAGGTCTTCAGCGGCTACGGTGAATCGCTGATTGACTACAATCATCGTCAGACCCGCTTCGGTGTTGGGGTGACGCTGAACGACATGTTCTAACGATCGTGTGATTTAGCGATTGCAGTTTTACCCGACGGCGCTGAAAATAGCGCCTGTTTGATTTCATTGAATTGGGGAAGGCGTGTCTACGGCGGAAGTATTGAATAAGGAAGCGCTGGCGGTTCAGGTTCTACGGGACACGTTCGGCTACCAGCAATTCCGACCGGGTCAGCAGGAAATTATCAGCGCGACGCTCAGTGGGCAGGACTGTCTGGTCATTATGCCGACGGGGGGCGGTAAATCGCTGTGCTACCAAATCCCCGCGCTGGTAATGGATGGACTGACGCTGGTGGTGTCTCCACTGATTTCGCTGATGAAGGATCAGGTCGATCAGCTTCAGGCCTACGGTGTTTCGGCCGCTTGCCTTAATTCAACGCAGACGCGCGAACAGCAGCTTGAAGTGATGGCAGGTTGCCGTACCGGTCAGATAAAACTGCTTTATATCGCACCAGAACGCCTGACAACGGACAGCTTCCTCGATCACCTTGTCCACTGGCAGATTTCACTGATCGCGGTGGATGAAGCGCACTGTATTTCCCAATGGGGGCACGATTTCCGTCCTGAATACCGCGCGCTGGGGCAGATTAAACAGCGTTTCCCTCATCTTCCTTTTATTGCCCTGACGGCCACCGCCGATGAGACCACGCGCAACGATATTGTTCGCCTGCTGGATCTTCGCTCGCCGCTGATTCAGATCAGCAGTTTTGACCGCCCGAATATTCGCTATACGCTGGTGGAGAAGTTCAAACCGCTCGATCAGCTTTGGATGTTCGTACAGGGGCAGCGTGGCAAAAGTGGCATCATCTACTGTAATAGCCGTTCCCGCGTGGAGGATATCAGCGCGCGCTTGCAGGCCCGTGGGCTGAGTGCAGGAGCGTATCACGCCGGGTTGGACAATGAACGACGCGCACAGGTGCAGGAAGCGTTCCTGCGTGACGATCTTCAGGTCGTGGTCGCGACCGTCGCCTTTGGTATGGGCATCAACAAGCCTAACGTGCGATTCGTGGTGCATTTTGATATTCCGCGCAACATCGAATCCTACTATCAGGAAACGGGGCGTGCCGGACGTGATGGTCTCGCGGCAGAAGCGGCGCTGTTTTACGATCCGGCGGATATGGCGTGGCTGCGCCGTTGTCTGGAAGAGAAACCCGCCGGGCCACAGTTGGATATTGAACGTCATAAGCTCAATGCGATGGGCGCGTTTGCCGAGGCGCAGACCTGCCGCCGCCTGGTGCTGCTGAACTACTTCGGTGAAGGACGCCAAGAGGCCTGCGGCAACTGCGATATTTGTCTCGATCCGCCGAAGCGCTATGACGGATTAGTCGAGGCGCAAAAGGCGCTTTCCTGTGTGTATCGTGTCGGGCAGCGTTTTGGTCTGGGGTATATCGTCGAGGTATTGCGCGGTGCGAATAACCAGCGTATTCGTGACTTCGGCCATGACAAACTGCCGGTCTACGGTATTGGTAAGGATAAATCGCAAGAACATTGGGTCAGCGTGCTGCGCCAGTTGATTCATCTGGGTTTGCTGAACCAGAACATTACGATGCATTCTGCCGTACAGCTTACCGAATCTGCGCGTCCGGTATTGCGGGGAGAAGTGCCGCTGCAACTGGCCGTGCCGCGTGTGATTAACCTGAAACCCCGCACGAATCAAAAATCTTACGGCGGAAATTACGACCGTAAGCTGTTTGCCAAATTGCGCAAACTGCGTAAATCCATCGCGGATGAGGACAATATTCCGCCTTATGTGGTGTTCAGCGATGCCACGCTGCTAGAGATGTCGGAATTGATGCCGATCACGGCGGGTGAGTTGCTGAATATCAACGGGGTCGGTCACCGCAAACTTGAACGTTTCGGTGCGCCTTTCATGAACATGATTCGCGATCATGTTGATAATGATGACGAGTAACGCTCGCCTTATCTGATTGCATTTAAAAAAAGGAAAACCAACATGCTGATGCTATTTCTGACGGTGGCGCTGGTGCATTTCATTGCGCTGATGAGCCCGGGGCCGGATTTCTTTTTCGTTTCACAAACTGCGGCTAGCCGTTCGCGCCGCGAAGCGATGATGGGCGTGTTGGGCATTTCTCTGGGCGTGGTGGTCTGGGCGGCTATCGCGCTGCTGGGGCTGCACCTGCTGCTGCAAAAAATGGCCTGGTTACATACTGCTATTACCGTCGGCGGTGGTCTGTATCTGTGCTGGATGGGCTGGCAGATGCTGTGCTCGGCACGGCGTAAAGCGCAGTTGGAAACCACGCAGGAAACGGCGGTGGTATTGCCGCAGCGTGGCAAAACCTTCATGCGTGGGCTGCTGACGAATCTGGCTAACCCAAAGGCGCTGATCTATTTCGGCAGCGTGTTTTCGCTGTTTGTTGGCGACAGCGTCGGCAGCGGTGCGCGTTGGGGGCTGTTTGCGCTGATATCGATTGAAACGCTGATCTGGTTCAGTCTGGTTGCGATGGTTTTCGCCCTACCTACCATACGTCGTGGCTATCAGCGTCTGGCTAAATGGGTGGATGGCGTAGCGGGCGTGTTGTTTACCGGTTTTGGCCTACACCTGATTTTCTCTCGCTAACCGTTCTTCCTGAGCGTTCCCGCAGGAGAAACAACAGCGCGCCGTGATTCGATACGGCGCGCTGCCTTCATCAGGCCTTTCTCGCTGTGGCGAGTAATGCGCCGACTAGCACGAACAGCGATCCAAATATCCGGTTGAGTGTTTTCATCTGCCGTGGGCCTTTCAGCCACCCAGCGATACGTGTGGCCAGCGTGGCGTAACCAATCATCACGATAACATCGACCACGACGGTGGTGATACCCAACACCAGATACTGTGCGGCCTGCGGTTGATGAGGGATAATGAACTGCGGAAACAGCGCCGCCAGAAACACAATGCTTTTCGGGTTGGTTAGATTGACCAATATCGCACGTTTAAACAGCTTACGGCGCGGCATGGCGCTGGCAAGCGCCTGAAGGTCGAGTGCGCCAGCGGCGCGCCACTGCTGAATACCTAGCCAGATCAGATAAGCTGCGCCCAGCCATTTCAATACATCGAAAGCCAGCACGGACTGGTTAAGCAATGCGCCTAATCCGATGCCGACCAGCACGATATGAATAGCCAGCCCGACCTGCAAGCCACAGATGGAGGCCGCTGCACCGCGATAGCCGTGGCTGATGCCGGTGCTCATGGTATTGATGGCACCCGAACCGGGGGAGAGACTGAGAATAAGCGTTGTGAGTAAGTAGGTTAACCACCAATCCAATGTCATGAAATACTGCTCCTGAACCACGTTCTGTATTACGAGAGTCTGTCTGTTTTTTATGTCACAATACGCTCGTGCTCTACTGCTTGTCATGTTCTTCCGCTAGCTTTGTTTTCCCTGCGTCACCGGAGAGGTGTGATGATTCAACGCCCCAATACGTTGTTTACGTCGGAACCGTTAACGCCTGAATCGTTAATGACCAGTCTGCTGACGCGAGAAGCGCAGTTTGCCGCTTTTTCTACCGGAGAATTACTGGATTTCTGGCGTCAGCGCGAAGAAGGCGAATTCTCTGGCGTGGATGCTGTGCCAATCCGGTTTGTCCGTTTTACTGCACCCCAGCATGACAAGATCGTTGTTGTCTTTTCAGGCCGTATCGAAAGCTATGTCAAATATAGCGAAGTGGCTTACGATCTCTTTCATCACGGCTATGATGTGCTCATTATGGATCACCGTGGGCAAGGGCGATCTGGACGGATGTTGCAAGACGGCCACCGTGGACACGTGCTGCGTTTCAGTGATTATGTCGATGATGCCGAAACACTGTGTCAGCAACATCTTGATGTTAAGCGATATACCCGGCGGTTTGCGCTAGCGCATTCCATGGGCGGAGCGATTTTGGCACAGCTTCTGGCTCGCCAACCTGCGATATTTGATGCGGCGGCACTGTGTGCACCGATGTTTGGCATTCGTTTACCGCTTCCTCATTGTGTGGCCGGATGGATTGTTGATTGGGCGGAGCGCCGCCCGGCGATACGTGATTATTACGCTATCGGCACCGGGCAGTGGCGTCCTTTACCTTATCGGATGAATGTGCTGACGCACAGTCGTGAGCGTTACCAGCGCAGCATCCGCTTTTATGCGGATTCACCGGATTTGCGCGTAGGCGGGCCGACTTACCATTGGGTGCGCGAGGCACTACAGGCGGGAAAACAGTTGCTGGCACAGGCTAGCGCCATCACCACGCCGCTTCTGCTATTGCAGGCGCAGGAAGATCGCGTGGTCGATAACCGTAGTCAGAATGCGTTCTGTCAGGCACTGGTGCAGAATGGAAACGCCAATTCTGACGGCGTTTTACAGGTTATCTGCGGTGCGCGGCATGAAATTCTCTTTGAAACGGATAACCTCCGCGCTCAGGCATTTGCGCTGATCTTTTCGCACTTTGCGCGTTATCATTAATTTTTGCGGCGTATGCCGCCAATACACCAGAAGTGAGATCTCATCGTTATGTACCATGTCGTTGCGTCCGATTTAGATGGCACACTGCTGTCACCTGACCACTCGCTGTCCCCGTATGCGAAAGAAACCCTCAGGCTGCTGACGGAGAAAGGGATTCACTTTGTGTTCGCTACCGGAAGGCATCACATGGATGTCGCGCAGATCCGCGATAATCTCGGTATCAGCGCGTTTATGATTACCTCGAATGGCGCGCGCGTGCACAACTCGCAGGGTGAGCTGATTTTCAGCCACAATCTGGATCAGGATATTGCCCGCGACCTTTACAGCGTCGTACATAATAACCCCGATATGCTGACGCACGTTTACCGCGATGATGAGTGGTTTATGAACCGTCCGCGTGCGGAAGAAGAGCGATTCTTCAAAGAATCGATCTTTAAATACAAGCTGTTTGAACCTGCACTACTTGAGACTGATGGCGTCAGCAAAGTGTTCTTTACCTGCGATTCCCATGAACAGCTGCTGCCGTTGGAAGAAGCGATCAACGCGCGCTGGGGCGATCGCGTCAACGTAAGCTTCTCGACGCTCACCTGTCTGGAAGTGATGGCGGGCGGCGTGTCTAAAGGCCACGCGCTGGAGCAGGTGGCGAAGATTATCGGCTTCTCGCTCAAAGAGTGTGTCGCGTTTGGCGATGGCATGAACGACTACGAAATGTTGTCGATGGCGGGTAAAGGCTGCGTGATGCAGAACGCGCATCAGCGCCTGAAAGATTTACTGCCAGATCGTGAGGTGATTGGCTCTAACGCGGACAGCGCGGTGCCGAATTACCTGCGGGAATTGTTTCTGAAGTAATCCGTATATTCTTGAACCGATGTCCCATCGGGCATGCGGTGCTCGATGGGAAAGCTGAACTTCAGCGCGGTTTTTTCAGGAAATCGACCGCTTTGTCGGGAAAATCGGTGAACAGGCCGTCAACGTCTGCCTGACGATAGAGAATATCGTAGAGCCGATCGATATCGTTGGCGTACGCCGGTAGCCGGTCTGCCCTTGCCGTAAACGGGTGTACCTGAAGTTTATGCTGGTGGGCTTCCTTCACCATGTCGGTAAAGGTGATGTGGTCAGGCGTCGCCCCTTTCTGGACGAGCATGTGGTAGTCCGGGCCGATACCATCGGCATAGGTCGCAATCTGTTTCATTGCACCGGGCTGCTGCATCCAGTCGTAGTTGTAATTCACCCACGTTCCATCGGCCTGTTTCTCGTAGGTTTCATGCCAGTTGGTATAGGCGATCAGTTGAATCAGGTTCAGATCCATCTTCATTTGTGGCTGCAATTCGGTTTTGATGCGTTTTAACTCTGCAACATCAAACGATTGTAGAAAGACCTTATCGCTTTTCTTCGTATAGCCATATTGCTTCAGCACGGCCAGCGTTTCGCGGGCAATGTCTTTCCCTTCCTGATGGTGAAACCATGGCGCTTTGATTTCGGGGTAGAGGCCGATGTTCTTGCCAGTTGAGTGATTCAGACCCTGAATGAATTCAATTTCTTCCTGAAAGGTATGAATACGGAAATCGGATTTCCACATCGGAAAGCGGTTCGGGTAGCTCTGTACCTGCTTGCCGTCTTTGATGTCGAATCCTTCGGTGAATTTCAGCGACCTGATCTCTTGTAGAGTGAAGTCGATAGCGTAAAAGCGTCCATCGTTACGGGCGCGTTGCGGAAAACGTTCTGCCACATCGGTAACGCGATCCAGATAATGGTCATGCAGGACAATGAGCGCGTTATCTTTGGTGAGCACCAGATCCTGCTCCAGATAATCGGCACCCTGCGCGTAGGCCATCGCTTTCGCCGGAAGCGTATGCTCAGGTAAATAGCCGCTGGCACCACGATGGGCAATGACGATTTTATCGGTTGATGAAGCGGAAGTGCCAGCGTGACTAACAGCACTAAAGGAAACGGAGAGCGCGAGGGCGGAGAGTAGGGATGTTACGGTAACGTTCATGCGATCAAACCTCTTTCTGTTGAGAGAAAGGCGGCGTCATCAGGACGCCGCCAGAGGGATGCTTACAAGAGCGGGTTAAGCGCGGTTGGCTAACTCGGCTTTATGCTTTTTCTCATTCAGCATAACAACAATTAGCAGAAGTACCGCCATAATGCTGCCGCCGATCATCACCATAAAGCCGCCGTCCCAACCGAAGAAGTCAACGGTATAGCCAACGATGGCGCTGGCGGCAACGGAGCCACCGAGGTAGCCAAACAGGCCAGTGAAACCCGCTGCGGTGCCGGCTGCTTTCTTCGGTGCCAATTCCAGCGCGTGCAGGCCAATCAGCATAACCGGTCCGTAAATCAGGAAGCCGATGATGATCATACACGCCATGTCCACACCCGGATTACCGGCTGGGTTCATCCAGTAAACGATGGTCGCTATCGTGACGAGTGCCATAAAGAACACGCCCGTTGCACCACGGTTGCCTTTGAAGACCTTATCAGACATCCAGCCGCACAGTAGCGTGCCCGGAATACCCGCGTATTCGTACAGGAAGTAAGCCCAAGAGGATTTATCCAGCGCGAAGTGCTTCACTTCCTTCAGGTAAGTTGGTGACCAGTCGAGGATGCCGTAACGCAGCAGGTAAACGAAGACGTTGGCAATAGCGATGTACCACAGCAGTTTGTTCGGGAAAACGTACTGCATGAAAATCTGCTTAGCCGTCAGTTCCTCTTCATCTTTTTCATTGTAATCAACCGGATAGTCGTTTTTGTACTCTTCGACTGGTGGTAGACCACAGGATTGCGGGGTATCACGCATTAAGGCAAATGCGATGAGTGCAACCAGAATCGCGGCGAAGGCTGGCATGTAGAGTGCGGCTTTCCAGTCGTTAAACCAGGCCATACCCAGCAGGAACAGCAGAGGTGGAAGCCCGCCGCCGACGTTATGAGCACAGTTCCATACTGACACAATGCCGCCACGTTCTTTCTGCGACCACCAGTGAACCATGGTGCGCCCGCACGGTGGCCAGCCCATTCCCTGGAACCAGCCGCACAGGAACAGAAGGACGAACATAACCGCGATGCTTGATGTTGCCCACGGCACGAAGCCCATGAACAGCATCACGGCGGCCGCCAGAATCAGACCGGCAGGCAGGAAAACCCGTGGGTTGGAACGGTCAGATACCGAACCCATGATGAATTTGGAAAAGCCGTAGGCGATGGAGATACCGGACAACGCAAAGCCAAGATCGCCGCGCGAGAAACCCTGCTCAATCAGGTAAGGCATGGCCAGGGTGAAATTTTTACGTACCAGATAGTAGGCGGCGTAGCCAAAAAAGATCCCCATGAAAATCTGCCAGCGTAGGCGGCGATAGAGGGGATCGACACGATCCTGCGACACGCGTGGCTGGTGGGCTGCGGGCCTAAAAATACTCAGCATAGATATCTCCAATGCGAAAAAAAACGATAGCTTTTTTGTTCTATTACGAACGTTATTGTAAGGGGATAGCGTGCAAATGAGTGTGATTCATGACGCTAATGTTACACTTTTATGAAACTGTGACGATTTTTGCGCTCATGTTAACAGAATCGGAAAATTACACAGTGTGGTTTTAGTGATGTAAATCACACTTATCGTTTTTAAACTCTCATTTATTTTCGTTTAGTGTTCGTTTTTGCTCTTTATCAAACATTAACCCTCCTTTTTGTGTCCCAATAGCAACATATATACCCTCTATATCCTCCGCCTGGAGCGAGAATATGATGCAAAACACTGGGAACTGGCGTGAAACTGACGTGGTTGTCATCGGCGGTGGTGCGACGGGGGCGGGTACGGCACGGGATTGTGCCCTGCGTGGACTGCGCTGCCTGTTGCTTGAACGCTATGATATTGCGACCGGTGCGACCGGGCGTAATCATGGTTTATTACACAGCGGTGCCCGCTATGCGGTAACCGATGGCGAATCTGCCCGCGAATGTATTGAAGAGAACCAGATTCTCCGGCGGATCGCTCGCCATTGCATTGAACCTACCGATGGCCTGTTTATCACCTTGCCGGAAGATGACCTCGGCTGGCAGACGCAATTCATTACCGCTTGCCAGCAGGCGGGGATTCGCGCACAGGCGATAGACCCGCAGGAAGCGCTTAGGCTTGAGCCGGCGGCAAACCCTACATTGATTGGCGCGGTTCGCGTGCCAGATGGCTCTGTCGATCCTTTTCGCCTGACGGCGGCCAACATGATTGATGCCTGCGAGCATGGCGCGGAAGTCCTAACCTATCATGAAGTTATCGGGCTGATTCGTCAGGGCGATCGCATTACCGGTGTGCGCGTTTTCGACCACAAAAAAGGTGTAGAAACAGAAATCTATGCGCAGGTGGTGGTTAATGCTGGCGGTATTTGGGGACAACAGATTGCGGAATATGCCGATCTGCGTGTGCGCATGTTCCCGGCAAAAGGCGCGCTGTTGATTCTTGGACACCGTATCAACAACATGGTGATCAACCGCTGCCGTAAACCGGCGGATGCCGACATTCTGGTGCCGGGCGATACCATTTCGCTGATTGGCACCACCTCAACCCACATCGACTACGATCAGATCGACAATATGCTGGTGACGCCTGCCGAGGTGGAAACGCTGATGCGGGAAGGCTCGATGTTGGCGCCGTCGCTGGCAAGCACGAGAATTCTACGCGCCTATGCAGGCGTGCGCCCGCTGGTTGCCAACGATAGTGACCCTAGCGGGCGTAGCGTGAGCCGCGGCATTGTGCTGCTTGACCATGCCAGCCGTGACGGGCTGGAAGGGTTTATTACTATCACCGGCGGCAAACTGATGACCTATCGCCTGATGGCTGAATGGGTGACGGACGCTATCTGTAAAAAGCTGGGTCATGACGTCGCGTGTTCGACGGCGCAGACGCCGCTGCCCGGCTCAGAATCGCTGGAAGAGGTGAGAACAGCCCCCCACGCCCTGTCAGCTTACCCTGCGGCAAAACCGCTCTCTGCGCCACTGCGCGGTTCGGCGATCTATCGCCACGGTGAGCGTGCCGGGCGAATGCTGTCCGGTGAACGTTTGGATCGCAGTCTGGTGTGTGAATGTGAAGCCGTGACGGCAGGGGAAGTGCGCTACGCCGTGGAATCGTTGCAGGTGAATAACTTGATTGATTTGCGTCGGCGTACTCGTGTTGGCATGGGCACCTGTCAGGGTGAGCTGTGCGCCTGTCGCGCGGCAGGTTTGTTATGCCGCCTGGGAACCGCGACGCCAGAGCAGTCGCTTACGCAGCTCAGCCAGTTTTTGAACGAACGTTGGAAAGGCATTCGCCCCGTCGCATGGGGCAATGCGCTACGCGAAAGCGAGTTTACCAGTTGGATTTATCAGGGACTGTGCGGCCTGACGGCCAGCGACAGTCAGGAGGATCGTCATGCGCTATGACGTTGTGATTATCGGCGGCGGGTTGGCGGGGCTGACCTGCGGCATTCGCCTGGCGGAGCAGGGAAAACGCTGCGCAATTGTTAGCGCTGGGCAGAATGCGCTGCATTTTTCTTCCGGTGCGCTGGATTTACTTTCCCATCTTCCTGACGGGCAGCCCGTTAGCCAGCCGCTTGAGGCACTGGGTGCGCTAGCGAGCCAGGCTCCTCATCACCCTTATTCTCGTATGGGGGCGGCCGCGATTGCCGCACTGTTGCCACAGGTCGAGGCGTTGCTGGAACGCAGCACTATCTCCCTGTTGGGCAACCATCAGCAGAACCACTGGCGTATGACGCCGTTAGGTAAGTTTCGTGCATGCTGGCTAAGCCCGGTTGATGGCGTAATGCGTGGTCTGCCGGATTCCCGTTTTGGCGACAACCCGCTGATTGCCGGTATTGAAGGCTTTCTGGATTTTCAGTCTCGTATTGTGGCCGGCACGCTTCAGACGCAGGGTATTGCGGCGCGCAGCGATGAGCTCAAGCTGCCCGTGTTGGATCGGTTACGTCAAAACCCCAGCGAATTCCGTGCGGTAAACATCGCCCGTGTGCTGGATCGACCAGAAAATCGTGCGGCGCTGGTGGACGAACTGTCGCTTCTGGCCAACGGTAACGATGCCATCATCATGCCTGCCTGTCTGGGATTGGATAGCCCCGAGATCGTGCGTGAACTCGCTGATGCGTTAGGTAAACCGGTGCTGCTGCTGCCAACCTTACCGCCGTCAGTACTCGGGTTACGTTTGCATCAGGCGCTGTCGCAGCGTTTCCGTCAACTGGGTGGCATGGTGATGCCGGGCGATCGCGCGGTGCGTGCATCGCTGTCTTCGCAGGAGATTGCCGTTCACAGCCACCATCACCGTGATATCCCGCTACGGGCGAAGTACGCGGTGCTGGCGAGTGGTAGCTTCTTCAGCAACGGGCTGGTGACGCAGTTCGATCGGGTGACTGAGCCGGTCTTTGGGCTGGACGTTCGGTTTGCAGAGCAGCGTGAGGGCTGGAGCCAGCAGGATGTGTTTGCGCCACAGCCTTATATGCAATTTGGTGTGATTGTCGATGAACATCTGCATCCGCGTATCGGGGGAGAAACGGTCAACAACCTGTATGCGATTGGTGCGGTGCTGGAAGGGTTCGACCCTATTGTACAGGGATGCGGAGCGGGGGTTTCCTTGCTCAGTGCGCTTCATGTTGCCGAACAGATTTTGAAGGAGGGCAACCCATGAGCCTGCTTAGCGATAACAGTTTTGAAGATTGCATCAAGTGTACGGTCTGTACCACGTACTGTCCGGTTTCGCGTGTGAACCCGCTTTACCCTGGCCCGAAACAGGCTGGGCCAGACGGTGAACGTCTGCGGCGTAAAGATCCGGCGCTGTACGATGATGCGCTGAAATACTGTACTAACTGCAAACGCTGTGAAGTCGCCTGCCCGTCAGATGTCAAAATTGGCGACATCATTCAGCGTGCGAAAGCGACGCACAGCAGCCACAAGCCGACATTGCGTGACGCGATTCTGAGCCATACCGACTTCATGGGGTCGATTGCCACGCCGTTTGCGCCGCTGGTTAATACGGCTACCAGCCTGAAGCCCGTGCGCCAACTGCTGGATAAAGCGTTGAAAATTGACCATCGTCGCCAACTGCCGAAATATTCGTTCGGTACTTTTCGGCGCTGGTATCGTCAGCAAGCGGCAAAGCAGCAGAACTATGATGAACAGATCGCTTACTTCCACGGCTGCTATGTGAACTACAACCATCCACAGCTGGGTAAAGATTTGGTTCAGGTCTTTAACGCGATGGGCATTGGCGTCCAGTTGCTGAATAAAGAGAAATGCTGCGGTGTGCCGCTGATCGCCAATGGTTTTCACGACAAGGCTAGAAAACAAGCGCATGCGAATATCACATCACTGGATGAGGCGATCAATCAGAAATCCCTGCCGGTGGTCGCGACGTCATCCAGCTGTACGTTCACGCTGCGGGATGAATACCCGCACCTGCTGGGTGTGGATAACAGCCACGTGCGTGATGGTGTCGAACTGGTGACGCGCCAGCTTTATCGCCTGTTGGAAGAAGAAGGGCGAACGCTGCCGCTGCGTAAATTGCCGCTGCGGGTGGCGTATCACACGCCCTGCCATCTGGAACGTATGGGCTGGACGGCGTATACCTTAGCGCTGCTGCAACGTATTCCTGGTCTTGAACTGGTGATGCTGGATTCCCAGTGCTGCGGTATTGCAGGCACCTACGGTTTTAAAAAAGAGAATTACGCGACCTCGCAAGGGATTGGCGCTCCGCTGTTTCAGCAGATTGAAGAGAGCGGCGTCGATATTGTGGTGACAGACTGCGAAACGTGTAAATGGCAGATTGAGATGTCGACCAGCAAACGGTGTGAACATCCGATCACACTGCTGGCGAGGTCATTGGCGCAGCCAGAGTAACAAACAGCAGGGGAGCAAAACGGGCTGTTCCTCAGTCCGTATTGAGAATAAGAATTTATCGCAAAAAGCACTTTACAACTGCGAATGATAATGATTATTATTGCTGTGCGTTCCGGGGAACGGTGTCATATGCCTGTGTTAGTGGTGTTGATGACGAGCCGGTTTCCCTGTGAAGGCACGACATTGCTCACATTGCTTCCAGTATTATTTAGCCAGCTCGGGTGCTGGCTTTTTTTTTGCCATACTTTTTTGATTATCAATAGAAATGAGCCACGACCTCACTATCCATAAACGATAATCTCTAAAATTACCCTGCCGTAAGATAATTAGCTTGAAGCATTAGCCGTGATGACAGGCGGTAGCCAGCTACGATAGCCAAAGGCACGGCGACCGAACACAATCAGCGCAATCCCGAATATCAGTGCTGCAACCAAAATTATGGCGATAATTTGCAGAGGCATGAAGCTACCTGAGAGCAGTGACACGATTGCTCCGCTGGCTGGCACTGAGCACATATTCATCAAGCCAATCAGTCCCATGGTTTTGCCTAAGTGTTCTTTAGGTATGACTTGGCTGCGCAGTGTACGTAGGTAAACACTGAAAGATCCGTCAAACGCCATCAGTACCGCATAACCGATTAGATACATCGTGTAATCGATGGACAGAGACATCACTGCTCCTGCCAAGATCATGGCACAAAATGATAAGGTACCCAGCGATGACAGGCCAAAGCGACGGGCAAATCGCGGTACGAAGAAAAACGTAATAATCGTTACTACGGCGGCAGTGGTCTGTAATACGCCGAAGTAACGATCCGATAGGTTAAACTCCTGAAGAATCACAGCAGCACTCACTACCAGAGCTGAGCCGTACACTAAATTCACTACCCACGTTAGCGCACAAAGGTGCAACAGGATTTTATTTTGCTTCAGTACCGTTAGTGCCGTGCGGTTAGATTCTATAAGCGTACCCAATCCCATTTTTTCCGTGACATCTAGATCGTGTGTTTCCAGAAAGAGATAGTTGATGGCGGAAATGGCAAAAAGTACCGCAGCCACGAGCAGAATACTGTTAATGCCACCGTAAGCTGAAATGATGACGGCGATTGCTGGACCTAACACCATGGTTATCTGATCGACGCCTTGTAGCATGGTATGGGCTTTAGGCAACGCGTCGGACGAGATATGACGTGGTAGTAGGGCATCAGTGGCAACAAAGTTAAGCACATAGGCCACCGATAGCAGAGCCATCATTGTGGCTAGGGCTGGAAACGTGGCTTGTGGGTACAGGTAGAGAGCGACAAAAGTCACTATCATCAACACTGCACGAACCGCATCGACATTAAAGAAGATGAAACGGGGCTTAATACGGTCGGCCATAAAACCAGACAGTGGGAAAAAGATGATGCGCGGTAGCCACTCAATGACAAAAGCCAGAGATGCAAACGTGAGTGAGCCAGTGGCTTTTAGAATCGCGAGCGGAACGGCAAACAGCAGAAACTGATCGCACAGTGCACCTACAAAACGGGAAAAGACGAAACGTTTTAAACCAAAGTTGTCGCCGTTCATAAAATTCCTCAATCCTGATCCAAGAGTCGCTGGGTAGCGGCTCAGTTCTCATCAGACGTGACGTAGGGTAAAAAGTGAGCTCGCGTATTCATCCGCCGTCTTTAGATGTTCATTGAAGCCTTCTTCCGGCTCACGGTTAGGCCAAAAGAATTCCACCGAACCCTCGCGCGTTTTCCATGACTCCAGATTTTTCGATACATCCAGCGGTTTTGCGGTTATCTGCATATTGACGATGTGATCCGGCAGACTGGTAGGGAGTGTTACTTTCTCGATCACACCAAGCGGAGCTTTGATAAAGGCCACAGCGCTTAGACCTCTCGGCAGCAAGGTGTCTGGCAGCGGTTTCAGTGCGTTCAAGTGGCTAAGTATGTGAAGTTCATATGGATTAATACCATAACTACGTTCAACCAGATCCATAATGGTGTCGCCGCCGGTACGGGCACCTACCTCAATGATTTTGATTTCGCCCGCAGGCGTTATTCGTGCCTCAAAGTGTGCGACACCGTAATGGACACCAAGTGCATGGCAGGCTCGTTCGGCGATATCGCGTAGTTGGGTATTGTCGGAATGTACCGAGGGTACGGTATGGCCGATCTCCACGAAATGCGGCTCATTACCCAGGTATTTGTCGGTGACTGCAATGGCACGATGGTAATCTCCCTGATTAATCACCTCGACACTCACCTCTTGTCTGGCCGTAACATACTCTTCTACCTGAAAGAGATCTTCCGGCGCGTGGGATTCACCATTCAACGAAATAACATCGGCCACGCTGCGGGAAAAACTCGGCTCAATTTCCTCTTCACACGTAATTTTTAACACACCCAGACTGCCAGCCATTTCACGTGGTTTGATCACGACTGGCAGGCCAATCTCTCTAATGTGATCTTTGAGTTCCTCTAACGTACTGAAAGCAGCGAAGCGTGGCACCGGTAGTCCAGCATCTTTCAACAATTGCTTCATTACAAATTTGTCGCGGCAGTTATGAATAGTTTGACGGCTGTTGCCTGCCAAACCGTAGTGTTCGGTTACCAGACTTGCGGCGCGGACGGTGAAGTCATTCATTGGGATGACTGCTGCTGGAGTGCTCCCCGTTTTCTGTTCATAGGTTTTTACTGCTTCTAATACGGCTTGCTCATCGGCCACATCACCCGATAAGTAACCATCGAAAAACTTGATTGTGGGCGTGGTGCGGTTTTTGGCCATGGTGAGTACACGCATACCGCTGGAGGCTCTGAGTGCTCCTGCCAGCACGCGTTCACGAAGCGCAAATTCGCCTCCTAAAATTAAGAGGTAACGATTTTCCATATACTTTCTCCCAAATTATATTCGAGCCCCCAACGTGGCTCACAACATTAAAGGTCTTTGCCAAGCGTCCAGCCGCCATCAATCACCAGCGTAGAACCGGTGACAAAACGCGCCTGGGGCGAGGTGAGATAGAGTGCGGCATCAGCGATGTCACGCGTCTCCCCGAAAACCGGTAAAAACTGCCCACGTTGGATTTTTTCCAACTGTGTGGCGTTGTGGTAATAAGCTTCTGTGAGTGGCGTACGGATCACGCCGGGTGCAATGGCATTCACCCTTATATGGTGTTTGCCGTACTCTAGAGCTAGCTGTTTAGTCAGACCGATGACCGCATGTTTAGACGATACATATGCGGTGCGATTGGGCTCCCCCATCAGGCCGGAAACTGAAGCCATGTTGACCATATTGCCAGGGCGTTTCCGTTTCAGCAGTTGTTGGCAAAAGGCGCGGCCTGCTACAAAGCTGGCGGTAACGTTCAGGGCAAATACGTTTTCCCACAGGGCTAAGGTCAAATCAGCAATACTGCAAATTTCTCGAGTGCCGGCGCAGTTGATCAGTACATTATTGGTTTCACCATATTCTGTTGTTTCAAACAGTTCAGCGAGATGAACTGAGTCGGTAACATCCAACTGATGATGCTGATAAGATGGCTCTTCTTCAAAAGCGGAAGGCGAACGTTCAATGCCATTAACATGGTAGCCCTCCGCCAAAAACGCGCTGGCCAGAGCGCGACCAATACCGCTGGATGCACCGGTAATAAAAGCTGTGTGTGTCAGGCTGCACATGTGATGTCCTTTTGATTTCGCTGGAAAGTAATCAGTATGATATCGCGCTGTGCGACGCCGCTGTCCGCACGTGCACCTACGGGAGTGACGGCATGAAGCTTGTCGTGATTGACCACCAAAGTGTCGAAAAGCTGTTCGAGACGCAGTACCCGTTCGATACCGCGTGGGTGACTGGCAATCAAGCTGTCACCACCCAACATATTGGAAGAGACATTAATCAAATGGACAAAAACGATATCTTCATCGTCTTTGTGTAGCCACACTGGGGAACTGTATGCTGGGGTATCAACATCTGCCTGATAACGAAACAAATGAATACCAATGGTTAGATTTTCCAGTGGGCCAATGTGTTCGTATGCCTCAACCAGACGGAAGTCATCCATCAGTAAAGTTTGCAGCAGCCGATTGCCAGTGATGTGCTCTGGCAATAATGGATAATCGCGCACAATATCGCCGGTATCCGGGTTATAAGCTTTTGTTTGCTTATATGGGCTGAACTTTCCAAACAGTAATTCCCCTTTTTCATTACGTTGACACTGGGCATACCCCCGCCAGCGATTTCCTGGAGAATAAGGGTCGAGGGTTAAATCTTGGTAGCTTCTCTTTAAAATATTTAGTTCAGAAGTAAATAATTCTTTATTTTTAAACTGCATATTTTCAATAGATTGATAATGTTGACCAGGAATAAAGGCGTAGCCCTGCCTGGAAAGATGCTTTGCATATTCCATAATTCATGCCTCCATTTTTAAAACAGAAACGTAGAAGTCTATTCAGGATGTAAACTATTGGACTACGTCCAGTAAACGACTTTACGGTCGCTCAATTTGCCAATAAAGCGCCCTGCGGTGAGTCGACTTCCTTCACTGACGCTGCTGACACCATGTAGATGGCAGGCATTCATAAAGTAGAGGTCTCCTGCGTTAAGCTGTACAGAGAGAGACTCAATTCCTTCCAATAGATGTGGTGGGTAAGGATAGCCCGTTCGACTAACACCCAAGCTTTTGCGGCACTGGTCATCAGGTATCAGGTTCCAAATCTTCAACTGGCCGCCACCTTTAGCGCCTTCAAGGCAGGCGTTGTAGGCTGTAACTGTTTGTGTGTTGGCGATCTCGAAACCATCTTCACGAGCAAAATCAACCTGCGCCATGTCTTCGTGTGGCATCAGTGACATTACACCATTGTCCAGCCAGCGGCGGAAGGTTGCAAAGCAGGCATAACCATTTTTAAAACGTGCAGGGCCAAAATGGATACCGTGATTCAGAAACTCCGCTTCTAAGGTACGATTAAGGAAGAGGGATTCATTGCCGTGTTCATCGGTCATCGCCATGAGGTCGGCAACGCACTGATTCACGCGATTGACTTCGTAAATATATTGCTGCCCATTACGAGAGAACTGCGTGGCACCGACTTGGTTGGTCAAAACGAAACCATCATCTGGACGATTTCTTCCATTTTCTACCACTACACGATTAAATGTATCAGCTATGGCCTTACATACTGCTTCATGAGCATAATTACGGATAATATAAAGTACGTTACCGTTATGATGCCCATGAAGAATAATGTTCTTTACAATAGAGAAATCAATTTCTCCATCTGTTGACTCTAAATAACCAAAGTTAGATTTGGAAGACCCTGTCAAATATTTTCTCTTTGGTTCTGTAGCTAACAATTCATTCATGATAGTCCTTTGTCAATATTCTTTGTAGAGGTTAAGGTATTAAAGGGGAATAATCAGATGAATAAAGGTGACCAGAGCATTCCACCTTCAATCCACGTTTTATTATCCCTGCGCGGTTGTTTTAATTCTGAATATTTTCCCAGATGACGTTCAAATATTTCACCGTAATTTCCTATCTGACGAATAATGTCGCGAATAAATTCGGGTTGCAGACCCAGATGCTGGCAGAGGATTGGGTCTGGAAAGAGAAAGGTACGTAGATAACCGACAGGATTATCGCTCTTTGCACTGAATTATGGCTATTCAAGCCAAGGTTTTCTGCCTCAATTAGCGCACGCATTACCCACCGGGTGGCGGTGTGCCACTGTGGATCTTGTGAATTGATAGCTGGCGCCATGACCTCCAACGAAATGCGATCATCTAGAATTAAATGCTGCTCTTTATCTGCCAGTTGTACGTGCTCTCCAGCCAGAAGGTAACTATCCAGACAATAAATGTCGCATTCTCCTTGTTGGTAGGCACGACGAGCCTGGCGGGGGGAGTCAAATAAGATGATGTCACATGACAAATTCAGTCCAGCGAAGTAGCGTGTAAGATTCTCTTCGGTAGTCGAGCCACGCATCGCAGCAATACGACGTTGGCGGGTAAATTGAGCCTGTGGTGTTGCTTGCGTCAGATTATTATATGAAGTCATCAGCACTTCGCCATCAAATAGCATCGGGTGGACAAAGCTGACGCCAAATTCGACTTCGCGCTGAAAGGTAACGCTTGAGTTAAAAGTACCCAAGTCGATTACTCCATCTCGTAATGCTTGAAAACGGTCTGCCGATTGCAACGGGACAAAATGAATTTTGCCACTGTCAGCCAATACTGAGATTGCCACTGCGCGTGCTAAATCGATATCAAATCCTTCCCAGGCGTTGCTGACTGCATCACGTTGCGACAGCCCTTTAAACCCTAAACTGACGCCAACATTCAGAACATTATGCTGTTGAATACGTTTAATTATCGATTGTTCATACATAGGGAACCTATCAGAAAAGGTTAATAATAGTCATATTTTCGACATGTAAGCCTCTGTTGAACATCATACGGTTCGGTGATAATTTGAATAGATAGTTGAAAAGCAAAAGAGTTATGCGTGAAGAACATCAATGAGCTAACTGAAGTTTTACCGAGCTTAATGCTTTTTGTTCAAGTTGTTGAAAAAGGTGGGTTTTCATCTGCCGCTCGTGCGCTTTCTATGACTCCTTCTTCTGCCAGTCGCATGATTGACCGGCTGGAGAAACGCCTCAATCTGATTTTATTTACTCGTACCACTCGTTCGCTCTCGGTTACAGAAGCTGGGCAGGAAATATATCATCAAGCGTTAACTGTTCTTGCTGCCACCAGCTCACTTTTCTCACAGGCAGACAGTTATAGTGACAAACCTAAAGGCGTGCTGCGTATTACCGCTCCAATTACATTGGGGAAAATTCTGCTTACTCCGTTTCTTCCTGGTTTTCTACGCGACTATTCAGAGATTAATATCGAGTTGAACCTCACTGATCAGATAGAAAATCTGATGAATGGCTCCTATGATCTTGCGCTACGTGTGACGGATACGCCCCCGGCCAACATGGTCGCACGCGCACTGATGCCTATTGATTATGTATTAGTCTGCGCGCGGGAATACGAACAGCCCCTGCCACAGACGCCAAGCTTCCTGAGCCAGCACAATATTTTCTTTCCTAACGATTCACAGTTTCGCGGCGAGTGGTGCTTCTGGCGACATGATCAAATGGAAAGCGTGCTGCTTACCCCAAGGTTGATGATCAATAACAGTGATGCGATGATTGATGCGATATTACAGGGGGTGGGTATAGCACTGATTCCAACGTTTATCGCAAATAGTTATTTGCTTAACGGCCGCTTGAAACGCGTGCTGTCAGACTGGCGTATTGAGAATCCCATGCCAATGACGACCTACGCCATTACATTACCAAACCGTTTGTTGCCGCTGAAAACGCGTGTGTTTATTGACGATTTTATGGCGTGGTTGAAAACGAAATAGCTAAGAGACGGGGATGTTCATGAGATGCCCCGGCAGCCCTCTATCCCGTTCTGATTTTTCGAACAGAGCGGTGAGTTTTTTGCGCTATCTTATTTACCACTGCCCGTTACACTTTCCTTATCAGAAACGCAGGAGGAAAGAACATGATCTATTTACGTCAAGCGCAAGATCGCGGACATGCTAACCATGGCTGGCTCGACAGCTGGCATACATTCTCATTCGCCGATTATTACGATCCTGATTTCATGGGGTTCTCAGCACTGCGCGTGATTAACGAAGACGTTATCGAAGGCGGTCAGGGCTTCGGCACACATCCGCATAAAGATATGGAAATTCTCACCTATGTGTTGTCCGGTGCGGTTGAACATCAGGACAGCATGGGAAATAAAGAGCAGGTGCCCGCGGGTGAATTCCAGATTATGAGCGCGGGAACGGGCATTCGTCACTCTGAATACAATGCCAGTAAGGACGAACCGCTGCACCTGTATCAGATCTGGATTATCCCAGAAAAAACCGGGCTAACGCCGCGCTACGAGCAGAAACGCTTTGATGTGCAGCAAGGGCGTCAACTAGTGCTCTCCCCGGATGCACGTGAAGGCTCGCTGAAGGTCTTTCAGGATATGACGCTGTGGCGTTGGGCGCTGAAAGCACAGGAACAATCGGTGTATCAGATCCAGGCCGATCGTCGCGTTTGGGTTCAAGTGGTGCGCGGCAGTGTAGAGATTAGCGGGCAGAAAGCGGAAACCAGCGATGCGTTTGCGGTCTGGGACGAAACGGCGATTTCCGTACACGCCAGCGCAGACAGTGAAATTCTGCTGTTTGATTTGCCGGCGGTATAACGATTCACGGCCTTTACCAGACCGCTTTGTGCCGGCTCATCCTTTGAAGTGTGAATAGATTCACTGTTTTTAAGATGCAGTTAATCTATTGATGAATACCTATTTCGGCTCTGTCTTAGGATTGTTACTGTTCAAGCAGGCAAAACCTAAACGTCCCAGCTGGCAGCATCGTGCCGTATACGATGGCTACTGGCTGGTGTGTTTAGGTTTTTTTATGCCTGTTAATTGATGCGCTTTGCATACAGTCCTTAACGCTGTCGTTCTGAATGTAGCGAACTATTTTTCGGTATTCATTACTTCTGACTCATGGATGGTGATATGAACAAAGCATTATTGTCGTTGTGTCTTCTATGCAGTGCGCTGCCAGTGAGTGCGACGACAGAACAACCTGAATTAACCTACCGCTGGAGCAAATTGATTCATCAGGATGGGTTGACCTTCCGTGACCTGAACCATGATGGAAAACTGGCACCGTATGAGGACTGGCGCTTAACTGCGGAGGTGAGAGCCCGTGATTTACTGGCCAGAATGACGCTGGATGAGAAGGCTGGCATCATGATGCATGGCTCCGCACCGTCTATTGGGGATGCCATCGGCCGTGGTGCAATCTACGATCTGGCCGCTAACCGCAGACTGATTGTGGATAAAAAGGTCAACAGCCTTATTACGCGGTTGGATAAGGCTACACCAGAAGAATTTGCTCGCCAGAATAATTTGCTGCAAGAAATCGCCGAATCGTCCCGCCTGGGGATTCCGTTAACCCTCAGCGCCGATCCGCGCAGTGTCTATACCTATTCAGTGAATGCGACCCCAACTGTTGATGGTTTCTCCAAATGGCCGACGCCCCCCGGTATCGCCGCAATGGGTAGTGAAGCGTTTGCTCGTCATTATGCTGATATCATCCGTCAGGAATACCGTTCGGTGGGGATCACTCAGGCATTGTCACCTATCGCTGATTTAGTGACAGAACCGCGCTGGTCACGTATTGATGGCACGTTTGGTGATAATAGTGAGCTGGTCAAACGCATGGTGCGGGGCTACATCACGGGAATGCAAAATGGGGCGGGCGGATTAAACCGGCAGAGCGTGAGTTCAGTCGTGAAACATTGGGTTGGATACGGCGCGTCGGATAACGGTTTTGATGGCCACCACTACTATGGCCGTTTTGCCTCTTTCGGCGATAGCGACGCTCTGGAAACGCATGTTTACCCGTTTACCGGCGCGTTTGAAGCGAATGTCGCGGGGGTGATGCCTACCTACCCGATTTTGAAAGATGCGGTCTATAAAGGTCAGCCGATTGAGCAGGTGGGCGTCGGCTTTAACCGTTTCTTACTACAGGATGTGCTGCGTGGTGAGTATGGTTTTCGTGGTGTCGTGATCAGCGATTGGCTCATTACGAAAGACTGCGTCGGAACCTGTATTACCGGATATCCAGAAAATGAGAAACCCGGTATTGATATTGGCATTCCTTGGGGCGTTGAGCATTTATCTCAAGCTAAGCGCTTTGTTAAAGCGATCGACGCGGGTATTGATCAATTTGGTGGGGTAGATGACTCTTCCATCATTGTGCAAGCGGTGCAGCAAGGCAAGATTTCGCCGCAGCGCGTTGACCAATCGGTCTTGCGTATTTTGGAACAAAAATTCCAGCTCGGTCAATTCGAGGTGCCGTTTGTCGATCCAGAAAGGACGCAGCAGGTGTTCCAGCGCCCATCCATCACGGCACAAGCTGAACAGGCGCAATATGACGCGTTAGTGTTGCTGAAAAAACGACAGGGAATTCTGCCGTTGCAGAAGGGGAAGAAAATTTATGTGTGGGGAATGAATCCCGATGTCGTGCGTAATGCTGGCCTGGTTGTTGTTGATCACCCCGTCAAGGCCGATGTGGCGTTGATACGAGCGACGGCACCGTATGAGCAACCGCACAAGAATTTCTTTTTTGGCGCGATGTACCATGAAGGTGCGCTAGATTTCCGCCAAGATAATGAACAGTATCAAGCAATTGTGAATGCGGCTCGCTATGTGCCAACGATCGTGACGGTTTATCTTGATCGCCCGGCTATCTTGACCGCGATTGAAGATAAGGCCAGTGTTCTGGTGGCTAACTTTGGCGTCAGTGATACGATCCTGCTGCGTTCTCTGATGCATGAGCGGCGCTACACTGCCCGTTTGCCGTTTGAATTGCCCTCTTCGATGAAGGCAGTGGAACAGCAACGCGGCGATATACCGCATGATTCGCCCGCACCGCTCTATTTTTCCGGCTTTGGGCTACAGTAAAACGTGTCTCTGGGGGAGCCTCGACGGGCTTTTTTTGCTAGACTTAGGGCACTGTTTTTCAGACGCTTTTAGTCGATGATGAAGAAGAAAAGACCCGTTCTCCAGGATGTTGCCGACCGCGTTGGGATTACCAAAATGACGGTAAGCCGCTATTTACGTAATCCCGCTCAAGTGTCGGTCGCGTTGCAGGCAAAGATCGCCATTGCGTTGGATGAGCTGGGCTACATCCCTAATCTCGCCCCTAACATGCTCGCCAGTTCGACCAGCCGGGCGATTGGCGTGTTGCTGCCATCATTAACCAATCAGGTTTTCGCTGAAGTATTGCGTGGAATTGAACGTACGGCGGAAGCGCACGGTTACCAAACTATGTTGGCGCACTATGGCTATCATCCTGACAGAGAAGAACAGCGCCTGACCTCACTGCTGTCCTATCACATTGACGGGCTTATTCTGGCCGAACGCACCCACACGCCGCGAACGCGCCAGATGCTGGATGTTGCGGGTATTCCGGTGGTGGAACTGATGGATTCTGTGTCGCCTTGTCTGGATATGGCGGTCGGGTTCGATAACGTTGAAGCCGCGCGCCAGATGACGTTGCGTATGGTCGCGCTGGGGCATCGTCACATCGTCTATCTCGGCGCGCGACAGGATGAACGTACGATTATGCGTTGCCGAGGTTACGAACAAGCGATGTTGGAAAGCGATCTCAAAAGTTATTGCGTGATGAGCGAGCGGGCATCTTCCTATTCGCTTGGCGGTGAGCTACTGCGGCAGACGCAGGCGGAATATCCGCAGGTCGATAGCGTATTTTGCACCAATGACGACTTAGCCGTCGGTGCGATGTTCGAATGTCAGCGGCAGGGGTTACGCGTGCCAGATGACATTGGCGTAGCGGGTTTCCACGGGCACGACATTGGTCAAGCGATGGTGCCGAAGCTGGCTAGCGTACTGACGCCGCGTGAACACATGGGGCGCGTCGGCACCGAACGCCTGCTGGCCCGCCTGAGAGGCGAGCCGGTGGAGCAGGAAATGGTTGATGTCGGTTTTACCGTGCTGGATGGCGAAAGCCTCTAAGCCGCGACGTTAGCCTGCTGCACGCAGTGCGTCAACGCAACGCTGCACAACGTCTTCCCGCGTGCCGTCGATGTCGATCTTCAGGACATCCGGTTCATCACTGCCTGGTTCTTCCAGTGCATCGAACTGGCTTTTCAGCAGGTCTGTTGGCATAAAGTGTCCCGCTCTGGCTTTGTGACGCTCCAGAACCAGTTCAAAGCTGCCTTTCAAATAGATAAACACCATCTTTTCGTTCCCTTCGCGCAGGCGGTCGCGGTAACGCTTTTTCAGCGCGGAACAGACGATAATGCCCGTTTCATTTTTGTGCGCCAGGCTGTAGGCGACATCGCTGAGCCGCTCCAGCCACGGTGCGCGGTCGTCGTCATTCAACGGCGTACCGCTGGCCATTTTCTGGATATTGGCGCGCGGATGCAGATCGTCGCCATCAATAAATTTTGCCTGAATGGCGCGGCCAAGTTCAGCGCCAACTGAGGATTTTCCACTGCCTGATACGCCCATCAGAATAATGCTTCGACCTGACATAATTTGATCTCTATCTCAAACTGTAAATTAAATGATACTTAATGGTTCCAGACTTTAACATGTTACCCGTATCATGTTACCGGTATCAAATGATGATGTGATACGCCTCACAAACAATCAGCCAATTTTGGCCCGGTGTCTAAGAGAGATGATTAACGATGACAGAAATAACATCCGCCTATAGCGCCAGTGTGCTATTAACCATCGCCGCAGGCGCGGTCGCACTGTTACTGGTGTTGATTATGCGCTTTAAAGTGCATGCTTTTTTGGCTTTGACACTGGTAAGTCTGGTCACTGCGCTGGTGACAAAAACTCCATATGAGAAGATTGTCCCAACATTACTTAGTGGTTTTGGTAGTACGCTGGCTTCTGTTGCTCTGCTGGTTGGTCTGGGGGCAATGATTGGCCGGCTGCTGGAAGTTACTGGTGGCGCGAAGGTTTTGGCCGATACGCTGATCAACAAATTCGGCGAGCAGCGTGCTCCCTTTGCGCTGGGTATTGCGTCGCTGCTGTTTGGCTTCCCGATTTTCTTCGACGCCGGTCTGGTTGTGATGTTGCCGATTATTTTCAGCGTGGCGAAACGCTTTGGCGGCTCAACATTAAAATATGCCTTTCCCGCGGCGGGTGCTTTTGCTGCCATGCACGCTTTGGTGCCGCCGCATCCCGGTCCGGTTGCGGCCAGTGAGTTACTGGGTGCCAATATCGGCCTGTTAGTGATTATTGGTGGCCTTATTGCGTTACCCACCTGGTATTTCGGCGGCTATCTCTATGGGTTATACGCCGGTAAAAAATTCGATATCAAGCTGCCTGCAAGCTTCTTGTCTGCGGTTGAAACCGATACGAGCGTTAAACCACCACGCTTTTCCGTGGTGTTGAGTATTCTGCTGCTGCCATTAGTGCTGATTTTTCTCGATACCGGGCTGAATACGCTAACGGTGATGGGGGTAGTGAGCGGTGATAACGGCTTGGTGCAGTTCTTACGCATGTTGGGTAAAACGCCAGTTGCATTACTGATCACGGTGTTCTTTGCGTTGATGGTCTTTAGTGGCGATAAGAGCCGCTCACACCTTGAGAAAATTTGTGATGGGGCATTAGGACCGATTTGTTCGATTATTCTGGTCACTGGCGCGGGCGGAATGTTCGGTGGTGTATTGCGCGCCAGCGGCATTGGTAACGCGTTGGCGGGTGCCTTGGCGGATACGGGGATGCCAGTGATTGTGGCCGCGTTTGTCGTGTCTGCTGCACTGCGTGTGGCGCAGGGTTCGGCGACGGTGGCATTGACGACGACGGCGGCGCTGATGGCACCCACCGTGGCGGCGACCACGGGCTTAAGCCAGTTTGATCTGTGCTTTATTGTGGTGGCGATTGCGGGTGGTGCGACCGTGCTGTCGCATGTGAACGACTCTGGCTTCTGGCTGGTGAGCCGCTTCCTCGAAATGGATGAGAAAACAACCCTGAAAACCTGGACGGTGATGGAAACGCTGCTCGGCACCATCGCCTTCTTGCTGGCGGTGATTGGTAGTATTTTGCTCTAATGTGTTTAACCCCCCTCTTACAAGGGAGGGTTTTGACATTAATCCGGCGTAAAAATTATGCAGCGGTGATCATGAGCACCGAGTGAGCGACAGGACGTCGCGAAAGCCAGTGCCGCGTATGGAACGCGTCACTGGCGGCTCGAAGGGTGATCATGAACGCCGATGGCACCGCGTAGCGGCATGATTTAGCCGGAAGCCTGGGTTCGCAGGGCGGCGGCGACTGAGTAACCGTGTTGCCGGTCAAGCATTTTAATGGGGCGTCATCGCATAATTTTTGTCATATGGCCGCTGCGTATGCAGCACGCCATAACACAGATGAACCAGTTTCCTCATCGCCGCCCCTATCGCCACCATCTTCGCTTTTCCTTTTAGCCGCAGTCTTTCATAGAGGGCTTTCACATGACTGTTCCAACTGATAGCCGCTATGGCTCCCATATACAGTTTTGCCCGGATACCCGGCGGACCTATTTTCGACAGTCTGGCCCTGCCACACACCGAGGTGCCTGAACGATGTTCAACCGGGATAACTCCCAGGTACGCCGCCACCTGTTCCGCGCTCCTGAAGTTATTGCCCCGGATGATGGCTAACATATTCCACCCGATTTGCTCTCCAACTCCATCAATCGATTGCAGAAGTTTCAGGTCATTTTTTAGCCCAGGATGCTTATCTATATGCTCCGCTATCAGGCGTTCAATCCTTGCCAGCTCATTCTTCAAATTTCGCTCAATCGACTCCAGCGAGGTCAGGACTTCTTCTGGGGCCGTGGTGGATTTTAACGTGCTCAGTCGATTTTCTATGCGTTGTTTATCATTCAGCAGACTATCCCTGTGCTGTAACAAGACTTTGAGTTTCCTTATTTCTTGAGAGGCGGGAGCCAGTTTTCTGGTTGTTTCAGGCAGCCATAACAGGCAAGCACATAAGCATCAACCTTATCCGTTTTAGTCAATATCCCCATTCCTTTGGCGAATTCACGCACCCGATGCGGGTTTATCACGGACACCAGAATACCAGCCTGATGGAGACCATAGGCCAGGTGTTCGTGATAAATCCCAGTGGCTTCCATGATGATATGAGCCTGACTCGGGTCACATTTTTGCAGGATTAACCATCGAGCCAAAGCCTGTGCTGAGTTGGGGTCATTGGGTAAAACTTTCGTCTTCCGTTTACCTTTAATGCCATCAACCAATAAGCACACATCGATAAAACGTTTACTGATATCAATGCCGATGTAATACATAATGTCCCCCTTTCACTGAAGCCGTCACGCCCGTTCCGCTTGTACATTCAGAGTCAGTGCTCTAGGTAACCGTTCAATGTTAATGCTGGCGTGAAAGGTGAAACAGAGGGCTTAAACTCAATCGCAAGGTTGATAGCCTTAGCGCCCTGCGGAAGCTCACTCTGTTTCATGTAGTGATAGCTAATCACTACATGAGAAAGATACAAGCGCCCTGCGTCGGGCGCGTGCTACGGGGTAGCATGGAAATTGCGGTATTATCGCGCACGAAACCACCTCTTAGTCGGCATAAAATGTGACTAAGACACAGGCGAGAATGACGCACCTATAACTTCATGTACGCACGTATGCCGTCGAGGAACATTTGCGTCGACAGCATCACCAGAATCAGCCCCATCAATTTCTCCAGCGCGCTCACGCCTTTTTCACCCAATAAACGTAAGAACACATCTGACAGCAGCAGGATGATGAAGGAGATCGTCCAGGCGATAAACAATGCCAGCGTCAGGTGGGGTAACTGATTGGGATACTGGTGAGAAAGGAGCATCAATGCCGCGAGGATCGACGGCCCGGCGACCAATGGAATCGCCATCGGCACCAGAAACGGTTCTTCGCCGGCTGGCAGACCGCTGCTATTGCCTTCCTGCGAGGGGAAAATCATCCGAATCGCGATGAGAAAGAGGACGATACCGCCGGAAATGGACACGGTTTCAGTACGCAGATTCAGGAACGCCAGAATGTGTTCGCCAGCAAACAGGAAAATCAGCATCAGCCCAAGTGCAATCAGCATCTCGCGGATCAGCACCACACGTCGGCGTTTGGGATCGAGGTGCTTGAGTACGGACATGAAAATGGGCAAGTTGCCGAGTGGGTCCATAATGAGCAACAGCAGCACCGTTGCGGAGATCATTTCTGTCATGTTGGTTATTGCTCCTGTTACCTGACGGTGGCAGCGATATGATGTATTGGTCGCGGTTCTTATCGTGAGTCAGGTTGATGATATTAGAATGACTGCTGAAAAATGCCGTACTATCGAATAAATTCACTTGCGACTTTATGTACATTTTGTAAGGTTGAACGACACGATAATTTACAGATTTACGGCACGGCACGCGCAACCTCTGCGGCAGTTCACTGAGTCAGCACTAACTATGCGCCCTCGACGTTAGCCGGAATTCTTTTTTGTTACCCCCAAAGCAGGACAGTTACCATGAAAAATGTTGGTTTTATTGGCTGGCGCGGTATGGTCGGCTCGGTTCTCATGCAGCGCATGGTGGAAGAACGCGACTTTGATGTTATTCACCCGGTGTTCTTTTCAACGTCTCAGCACGGCGAAGCTGCTCCGGCGTTGGGCGGTCATCAAGGCGTGTTGCAGGATGCTTATAATATCGAAGCACTGCGCGCGCTGGACATCATCATTACCTGTCAGGGCGGCGATTATACCAATGAAGTCTACCCAAAGCTGCGTGAAAGTGGCTGGCAGGGGTATTGGATCGACGCCGCATCCTCGCTGCGTATGAAAGATGACGCGATTATTATTCTGGACCCAGTGAACCACGGTGTGATTCAGCAAGGTCTGGATAAAGGCATCAAAACCTTTGCGGGCGGTAACTGTACCGTCAGCCTGATGCTGATGTCATTGGGCGGTTTGTTTGCGAACAATCTGGTGGAATGGGTTTCTGCTGCGACCTATCAGGCGGCGTCTGGCGGCGGTGCGCGTCACATGCGTGAACTGCTGGCTCAGATGGGGGCACTGCACGGTGAAGTCGCGAAAGAATTACAGGACCCGGCTTCTGCGATTCTGGATATCGAGCGTAAAGTGACAGCGCTGACCCGTAGCGGTTCGCTGCCGACTGATAACTTTGGCGTGCCGTTGGCGGGTAGTCTGATTCCGTGGATCGACAAACAGCTGGATAACGGCCAGAGCCGTGAAGAGTGGAAAGGTCAGGCGGAAACCAACAAAATTCTGGGTACTAGCGGCGTGATTCCGGTTGACGGCCTCTGCGTGCGCGTTGGCGCGCTGCGCTGCCACAGCCAGGCGTTCACTATCAAACTGAAGAAAGATGTGGCACTGCCGGAGATCGAACAACTGCTGGCTACCCACAACGACTGGGTGAAAGTGGTGCCGAACGATCGCGACATTACCATGCGTGAGCTGACGCCTGCTGCGGTAACGGGTACGCTTTCTACGCCGGTAGGCCGTCTGCGTAAGCTGAACATGGGGCCGGAATACCTGTCCGCCTTTACGGTCGGCGATCAGCTGCTGTGGGGAGCCGCTGAACCGCTGCGCCGTATGCTGCGCATCCTGCTGTAGTTATCTCGATGTAGTGATCTTGCTGGCGCAACATCGGTCGGTGTTGCGCCAGTTTCTACTCGTATTTCTTCACTCGTATATTTTCGAGAACCGCGACGGGCTGGGTATTTCAGAACGGCCAGCGTCCAAGGCGTGTATCACTCACTGACATTTTCAGCAAAGGACCAAGCCTCTTTGTTGCAGACACTGGTTCAACTGTTCCACGTTGTCGTTAGCCGTCGTGGTGCAGATAAAACGTGGATTTTCATGCAAATAGACGTCGCCGTTCTGAAGTAATCCAACTTCAAGCAACTGCAATTCGGATTGTTGTAGCTGTTGCTGTAACACTGGCAGGAAAAAACCGGATGCATCATAGAAGAACTCTTCAGGAGTGATGTCTCCGATTGGAAAACCCTGTTCGTCAAACAAACTGTCCACTGATAACGCGACCCCTGCTTGCTTAATAGGAATTAACGCCTCCAGAGCCCGAAGATCAAATTCTTTCCATTCGATATAACAAAGAAAATCTTCCCCCAATAAATCATCCAGCCAATAGATCTGCGCATATTCACCATGCGACTGATCTAATGCTGGCGTAATGATATCTCGTGCTGAAAATCCGGGCACTGCCTGTTCAAATGCAGCATAAAGTGCGGTATCGGTCATAACGATTCCTTGTATTGTTAAACTTATTTTGCTCTGTCGTCATGGCATTCAACTATTCAACCCACAACGCCTTTATTTCCCTGTCACGCTACGCTATCAAGCTGCTCCAATACCTGGCGGGGTGAGATCAGTGGGACGCGTACTTCGACCCGGGTGAATTTATCCGCTTCGCTGACTACCGTGATGCCATAGCGGTTGCCATAGCGTGCTTTGATGCGGCGATCGACCAGGTTCATGCCTAGCCCATCGCCACCGCTGCGGGGTTGATAGGTACCCGCGTTATCTTCCACTGACAGCTCTAGCGTGTTGGCGTGCAGACGTCCGCTAATGTGGATGTGCCCGTGTTCAATCATCTGCGAGGTGCCGTGCTTAATCGCATTTTCGACAATCGGCTGTAGAGAGAACGCCGGTAATCTAGCCTCACGCAGCGCTTCTGGCAGAGAAATCTCTACCGTCAGGTGATCGGCAAAGCGTGCTTTTTCGATTTCCAGATAGGCGTTAACGTGCTCCAGCTCGTCATTGAGCGACACTTCATCGTTACTCCGCTTAAGGTTTTTACGGAAAAACGTCGACAGAGATAGCACTAACTGGCGGGCGTGGTCGGGATTGCGTCGTATCACGGCGGACAGCGTGTTCAGTGCGTTGAATAGAAAATGCGGGTTGACCTGTGCATGCAGTAGCTTGATTTCTGACTGTGCCAGCAGTTGTTTCTGCTGTTCAAAGCGGCCTGTTAGAATCTGTGCGGAAAGCAGGTGGGCGATCCCTTCTCCTAGCGTACGGTTAATACTGGAAAATAGCTTGTTTTTGGGTTCATAAAGCTTGATCGTGCCGACAACGCGCTGATCTTCGCCACGCAGTGGGATCACCAGCGTGGAACCTAGCTTGCAGTGCGACGACACCGAACAGGTGTAAGACACCTCGTTACCATCGGCGTACACCACCTGATTATTGTCTATCGCCCGGCGCGTGTGTGATGACGTAATGGGTGCTCCGACGTTGTGGTGGTCATCGCCCAGCCCGATAAACGCCAGTAATTTGTCGCGATCGGTAATGGCTACAGCTCCCACACCCAGTTCTTCATACAAAATACGGGCAACACGCATACTGTTTTGTGGGTTGAACCCCTGACGCAGCGCCCCTTCGGCGCGGGCAGCGATTTGCAGCGCCTTGGCGGAAAATGCAGAGGTATATTTTTCAAAAATAGCGCGTCGGTCGAGCAAGATACGCATGAACATGGCAGAACCAATGGTATTGGTGATCATCATCGGTAGTGCAATGTCTCTCACCAGTTCAGCGGCATTATCAAAGGGGCGGGCGACCAGCAGAATAATCGCCATTTGCAGTATCTCTGCAACCAGTGCGGTCAGGCCGACGACGAGGGGCTTAAAGAGCAAATCGATACGGTTGCGGCGTGCCAGATAGCGATGTAGCAGCCCGCCGAGCAGTCCTTCGGCAATAGTCGATAGCATACAGGCCAGTGCGGTCATGCCACCCATGGAATAGCGGTGTAACCCGCCCGTTAACCCGACGAGAAAGCCCACTGAAGGGCCACCCAACATGCCGCCGAGCACGGCGCCCGTCGCGCGGGTATTGGCAATAGAATCGTCTATATGCAAGCCGAAGTAGGTTCCCATAATGCAAAACACGGAGAAAACCAGATAGCAGACCAGCTTGTGTGGCAGACGAATGGTGACCTGCATCAGCGGGATAAATAGCGGTGTTTTACTGAGCAAATAAGCGATCACCAGATAAACACACATCTGCTGTAATAGGGAAAGAATCAGATCAATCTGGCTAACCATGGTCGGTGTCTCGTCATTCAAAATCCGCCAAATTGTACTGCTTTTTACTCGCGGACGAATCGTTCTTTGAACGAAAAATGCTAATTGCTCTGTGTCATAACTTATTCATATAAATATAAACGGAAAAATTTGATCAGTTCTCGGTTATTTCTCCGTTCTTTGACTACGCTAAATGAAGGGGCGTAGTGCGAGAACCCTTTCATAGTATTCATTATTTTTACATGTCGCCGTTATTCGTTAGCAAGCTAATAACTCATTATTTTTATTGAGTTTTATCGAAAATAAAGTTTGGGAAAAATATAAGCGCCACATAACGTTTTATAGCGCTTATTTATTTAATTCAAATGGTTAATCAAAGGATGAATACCATGTCAGCGTTTTCTGATGCGATTAATTCACTTATTTCCGGGCATTATGCCGATCCATTTTCGCTGTTAGGTATGCATCATTCCTCCGAAGGTCTTGAAGTTCGAGCATTGCTGCCGGATGCGCAGGCAGCGTGGGTTGTTGATGCCAGCAATGGGCGAAAAATTGTCGAACTAGAACGTATAGACGAGCGCGGTTTTTTTTGTGGTCTAGTGCCACGCCGGAAAAATGCTTTTCACTATCAATTGGCTGTGACCTGGCGTGAAGAAACCTGGGTAATTGAAGATCCTTATCGTTTTGGCCCGTTGTTGCAGGATATGGATATTTGGTTGCTGGCCGAAGGCACCCACCTGCGACCTTACGAACGATTAGGCGCACATCTGGAAACGCTGGATGGGGTCGAAGGTACGCGCTTTGCCGTGTGGGCACCCAATGCGCAGCGTGTTTCGGTGGTGGGAGAATTCAACTTTTGGGATGGTCGCCGACACCCGATGCGGCTGCGTAGGGAGAATGGCATTTGGGAGTTGTTTCTGCCCGATGTGAAAGCGGGGCAGCTCTACAAATATGAAATGATCGACAGCCACGGTAGCGTCCGGCTGAAGGCCGATCCTTATGCGTTTGAAGCGCAGATGCGCCCGGATACCGCCTCGCTGATTACGCCGCTGCCTGAGAAAGTCCCGACCAACGAGGCTCGCCGTGAGGCGAATGGCCTGCGTTCCCCTATCTCTATTTATGAAGTCCACCTCGGTTCCTGGCGACGGCATACGGATAACAATTTCTGGCTGAGCTATCAGGAACTGGCGAAGCAACTGATTGATTATGTGCAGTACATGGGTTTCACGCATGTGGAACTGATGCCGATTAACGAACACCCGTTTGACGGCAGTTGGGGCTATCAGCCGCTGGGTCTATATGCGCCAACGCGTCGCTTCGGCACGGCGCCGGAATTCAGAGCGTTTGTTGATGCGCTCCATGATGCGGGCATCAACGTCTTGCTGGACTGGGTGCCGGGGCATTTTCCCGGTGACGAATACGGTTTAGCACAGTTTGACGGCACCGCGCTGTATGAATACGCCGATCCGCGTGAAGGCTATCATCAGGATTGGAATACGCTGATTTATAACTATGGCCGTCATGAGGTGCGTAACTATCTGGCGGGTAACGCGCTGTTCTGGATGGAACGCTATGGCATCGACGGGCTGCGGGTAGACGCCGTGGCCTCCATGATTTATCGCGACTACAGCCGCAGTGAAGGCGAGTGGGTGCCGAATCATTACGGTGGTAAAGAGAACCTCGAAGCGATTGCGTTTCTGCGTTACACCAACCACACGCTGGGTCATGCCGCGCCTGCGGCGATCACGCTGGCTGAAGAGTCGACCGATTATCCGGGCGTTACGCTGCCGCCGGATTGCAACGGGTTAGGGTTTCATTACAAGTGGAATATGGGCTGGATGCACGACACGCTGGCCTATATGCAGCACGATCCGGTTCACCGCAAATACCATCACGATTTGCTGACATTCGGCATGTTGTACGCCTATAGCGAGAATTTCGTGCTGCCGCTGTCTCACGATGAAGTGGTACACGGTAAGCGCTCGCTGCTGGATCGCATGCCCGGCGATGTCTGGCAGAAATTTGCCAATTTACGCGCCTATTACGGTTTTATGTGGGCCTATCCCGGTAAGAAACTGTTGTTTATGGGGGGCGAATTTGCGCAGGGACGTGAATGGAACCACGACGCCAGTTTGGACTGGCATCTGCTGGATGAGCCGGAAGGGTGGCACCGCGGCGTGCAGACGCTGGTGCGCGACCTTAACCACTGCTATCGCCAGCAGCCGCCGCTGTATCAGTTGGATTTTCAGCCGCAGGGCTTTGAATGGCTGGTGGTAGATGACCGAGAAAACTCGGTCTTTGCCTTTGTCCGACGTGATGAACAGGGCAATGAAGTGCTGGTGGTCAGCAACTTTACGCCAGTGCCACGTTACGGCTATCGGATTGGCATCAACCAGCCCGGCGGTTGGCGAGAGGCCATCAACACCGATTCTGTTCACTACAACGGTAGCGATTTGGGCAATGTTGGGACGATTTACAGTGAGGAGTGGGGCAGCCATCAGCGTCAACATTCTCTCGTGCTGACCATTCCGCCGCTTGCCACGCTGTATCTGGTGAAGGAGGTGTAAATGGCGGAATTGCAGACGGGCAAACCGACGCCGCTGGGGGCGAGTTTTGACGGCAGCGGCGTGAATTTCGCGTTGTTTTCGGCGGATGCCGAGCGGGTTGAGCTGTGCATATTTGATGAACGCCAGCAGGAACAGCGCATCGAACTGACCGCGCGCAGCGGTGATATTTGGCACGGTTATCTCCCTGATGCACAGCCCGGCTTACGCTACGGTTTTCGGGTCGATGGGCCGTTCGAGCCGTCACAGGGTTTACGCTTCAATCCGCATAAACTGCTGTTAGATCCGTGCGCTCGTCAGCTTGATGGCTGGGTGGTGGATGACGCTTGCCTGCAAGGCGGGATTGACCAGCGAGATGAACGCGATAGCGCTGACATCATGGCGAAGTGCGTGGTCACGACGGAGGATTACGACTGGCAGAATGACCAGCATCCGCAAACCCCCTGGAGCCGGACGGTGATTTATGAGGCACACGTTCGCGGGCTGACGCAACTGCACCCTGATATCCCCGAGGATATTCGCGGTAGCTATGCGGCGTTAGGCCATCCAGTGATGATTGACTATCTGACGTCGCTGGGCGTGACGGCGCTGGAACTGCTTCCTGTGCAACAACATGCCGATGAACCGCGGCTTCAGCAATTGGGGCTGCGTAACTACTGGGGCTATAACGTGCTGCTGCCGTTCGCGGTGGATAACAGTCTGGCTGCGGGTGACGACGCGCTGAATGAATTTCGCGATGCGGTGAAAGCGCTGCATCACGCGGGGATCGAGGTCATTCTGGATGTGGTATTCAACCATAGTGCAGAACTGGATGTCGAAGGTCCCACGTTATGCCAGCGCGGCATCGATAACCGCAGCTATTACTGGCTGGATGACAACGGCGAATACCATAACTGGACCGGCTGCGGCAATGTGCTGCGCCTGAATCACCCTGCGGTGATTGACTGGGTGATGGACTGTCTGCGCTTCTGGCGTGAAGTCTGCCACGTTGACGGTTTCCGCTTCGATCTGGCAACGGTACTGGGGCGTACCCCAGATTTTACCGCTGCCGCACCGCTGCTGTCCGCGATGAAAAACGATAGTCGCTTACAGGGCTGCAAGCTGATCGCTGAGCCGTGGGATATCGGGCATGGCGGCTATCAACTGGGTCAGTTCCCGACGCCGTTTGCCGAGTGGAGCGATCGCTATCGTGACGACATGCGCCGCTTTTGGCTGCATGGTGATATTTCTCTCGGCGCATTTGCCTGCCGTTTTGCCGCCTCCAGCGACATCTTCCAGCAGCGCGATCGCCTGCCTTACGCCTCTATCAACAAACTGACGGCGCATGACGGTTTTACGCTGCGCGATCTGGTGAGTTTCAACCACAAGCATAACGACGCGAACGGTGAAGGTAACCGTGACGGCACGGACAGTAACTTCAGCAACAACCATGGCACGGAAGGGTTAGAAGCCGATGACGACATTCGTCAACGCCGGCTGGCTAGCCAGAAGGCGCTGCTGACGACGCTGATTTTGTCGCAGGGTACACCAATGCTGCTGGCGGGCGATGAACTGGGGCACAGCCAGCAGGGCAACAACAACGCCTACTGCCAAGATAATGAATTGACCTGGCTGCACTGGAAAAATGCAGATCGTGGCTTGCGTGAATTTGTCGCTGGGTTGATCCAACTGCGCAGCACAATCCCGGCATTACAGCAGGAAACGTGGTGGCAGGAAGGGGATGGCGCGGTGCAGTGGCTGAACCGAGAAGGGCAGCCTTTAACGCCGCAGCAGTGGGAGCACGGGGAGCATCAGCTACAGATTTTACTTTCCGGTCATTGGCTTGTGCTGGTTAACGCCAGTCTGCATGCCGGAACGTTCATTTTGCCAGAAGGCCACTGGCAGGTTTCACCGCCGTTTGATGAGACGAACCCGCCTGAAGGCGGAATTTGGCACGGACACGCGCAGGCGGTATGCGTCTTGATAAAACAGACCGCCTAAGCGCAAGCCATTAAAAAGAATAATCAGGAGATAGCCATGGTGAACAACGATAAGCATGACCCTCTGATGTTGGCAAGACAGCTCCCTCTGAAATCCGTGGCATTAATTTTGGCAGGAGGCCGTGGAACGCGACTGAAAGGGCTGACGGCATTGCGCGCCAAGCCTGCCGTCCATTTTGGCGGCAAATTTCGCATTATTGATTTCGCGCTGTCCAACTGTCTGAACTCCGGCATCCGCCGTATTGGTGTGATTACGCAATATCAGTCGCATACGCTGGTGCAACACATTCAGCGCGGCTGGTCGTTTTTGAATGCGGAAATGAACGAGTTTGTCGATCTGCTTCCCGCACAGCAACGCCATTCTACCGATCATTGGTATCGGGGAACCGCAGATGCCGTTTGTCAGAATCTCGACATTATTCGGCGCTACCGTGCGGAGTATGTGGTGATCCTCGCGGGCGATCACATCTACAAGATGGACTACTCACGGATGCTGATTGATCACGTGGAGAAGGGGGCAGAGTGTACAGTCGCCTGCCTGCCTGTGCCGCTGGAAGAAGCCAATGCCTTTGGCGTCATGAGCGTGGATAAACAGCATCGCATCCTCGATTTTTCCGAAAAACCGGATAACCCGACACCGATGCCGGATAACCCCGACATGGCGCTCGCGAGCATGGGGATCTATGTTTTTAATGCGGACTATCTTTATCAATTGTTGGAAGCGGATCGCAATGCGCCGGACTCTAACCACGATTTTGGTCAGGATCTGATCCCGAAGATCGTCTCGCAGCGTCTGGCCTGGGCGCACCCTTTTACTCTGTCGTGCGTCACGTCGGGTGAAGATGAGCACCAGTATTGGCGGGATGTCGGCACGCTGGAAGCTTACTGGCGCGCCAATCTCGATCTGGCGTCCGTCACGCCGGAATTGGATGTGTACGATCGGCATTGGCCGATTCGTTCCGCTATTGAATCGCTGCCGCCAGCTAAATTTGTTCAGGACCGCTCTGGCAGCCATGGCATGACGATGAACTCGCTGGTATCGGGGGGCTGCATCGTTTCCGGTTCGGTTGTCACGCATTCGGTGTTGTTCCCGCGTGTGCGGGTCAATTCATTTTGTAGTATCGATTCGACGGTGATCCTGCCGGATGTCAACGTGGGACGCTCCTGTCGTTTACGCCGTTGCGTGATTGACCGTGCCTGCCACTTGCCGGAAGGCATGGTGATTGGTGAAAACGCGGAAGAGGATAGCCGCCGTTTTTACCGGTCGGAGGAAGGGATCGTACTGGTCACGCGATCGATGTTGGAAAAGCTGTAAACGCCATCGGCACAAAATGGGAGTCATAATGCGGGTCTTACATGTTTGTTCAGAGCTGTTTCCACTATTGAAAACCGGCGGTCTTGCGGATGTGGCAGGTGCGTTGCCCGGCGCGCAAATTGCGGCGGGGATGGATGCCCGCGTCATCCTGCCTGCCTTCCCCGATTTGAAAAAAGGGATCGCTGATATACAGGTTGTGCGTGAGCTGGATACGTTTGCCGGACATGTCACCTTACTGTTTGGCCATTTTAACGGCGTCGGCATTTATCTGATTGATGTGCCTGAGCTGTATGAACGCGCGGGCAGCCCTTATCACGACCCGGCGCTTTACGCCTATGCCGACAACTACCTGCGGTTTGCGCTGCTAGGGTGGATGGGGTGTGAAATGGCGTGCGGGCTGGACCACTATTGGCGGCCCGATATTGTGCATGCTCATGACTGGCACGCGGGGTTGACCTGCGCCTATCTGGCGGCGCGTAATCGCCCGGCGAAATCGGTTTTTACCGTGCACAATCTGGCTTATCAAGGGCTGTTTGATGCCCGACATATGGCGGATCTCCACTTACCGAGAGACTTCTTTCAGGTCTACGGGCTGGAGTTTTACGGCCAGATTTCTTACCTCAAGGCAGGTTTGTTCTACGCCGACCACATTACGACCGTGAGCCCGACCTACGCGCACGAGATTACGCTGCCAGCCTATGGTTATGGCATGGAAGGCTTGCTACAGGCGCGTGAAGAAGAGGGGCGCTTGTCTGGCATTCTCAATGGCGTAGACGAAACGATTTGGAATCCGGCGGATGATCCGTTGCTCACAAGCCATTACAGCCGCGATGCGCTGGCGAACAAAGCGGAAAACAAGCGGCATCTGCAAACGGCGATGGGCCTGAAAGTGGATGACAAGATCCCGGTGTTCGCCATTGTTAGCCGCCTGACCAGCCAAAAAGGGCTCGACATTGCGTTAAGCGCGATACCGGATTTGCTGGAACAGGGTGGGCAACTGGTGGTGTTGGGGGCCGGAGATGCCGATTTGCAGGAAGGTTTTCTGGCCGCCGCAGCCGAATATCACGGTCAGGTTGGCGTGCAGATTGGCTATCACGAAGCCTTCTCACACCGCATTATTGGCGGTGCGGATGTCATCATGGTGCCCAGCCGATTTGAACCCTGTGGGTTAACGCAGCTCTATGGCTTGAAGTATGGCACGTTGCCGCTGGTGCGCCGAACGGGTGGGCTGGCGGATACGGTATCTGACTGTTCGCTAGAGAATCTGGCAGATGGTCTGGCAAGCGGGTTTGTCTTTAACGATTGCAGTGTGGGATCGCTATCCCGCGCGATTCGTCGTGTGTTCGTGTTGTGGTCCCGACCTACGCTATGGCGCTATGTGCAGCGTCAGGCGATGGCGATGGATTTTGGTTGGCAGGTTTCTGCTCAGGCTTATGGTGCGCTCTATCAACGCTTGCATACCCACTAGTTTTCCTGCGGTGCGTCATCCGCGTGCAATCTGAAAACGACAGGGTAGGGTAACACTCACTTGGGAATGAATATTATGAACTCGCCGTTTATCTATACTTCACCAACGCTCAGTGTGGAAGCGCTGAAACACTCTATTGCTTACAAGCTCATGTTTAGTGTGGGGAAAGATCCCTCGATTGCGAATAAACATGACTGGCTGAACGCCACGCTGCTGGCCGTGCGCGACCGGATGGTGGAGCGCTGGCTGCGCTCGAATCGGGCACAGCTTTCGCAGGATGTACGGCAGGTGTATTACCTGTCGATGGAGTTTTTGCTGGGGCGGACGTTGTCGAACGCGCTGCTGGCGATGGGATTGTATGATGATCTGAAAGCGGCGCTGGATGGTATGGGGCTGGAACTGGACGATCTGCTACAGGAAGAAAATGATCCCGGCTTAGGGAACGGTGGCCTGGGGCGTCTGGCCGCCTGTTTCCTCGATTCGCTGGCGACGATGGCCCTGCCGGGGCGCGGCTACGGCATTCGCTACGAATACGGCATGTTCAAACAGAATATCGTTAACGGCAAGCAGGCCGAATCGCCGGATTACTGGCTGGAATACGGCAATGCATGGGAATTTCCACGCCACAGCACGCGTTACAAAGTGCGGTTTGGGGGACGTATCCAGCAGGAAGGCAGCAAAATGCGCTGGCTGGAAACGGAAGAGGTTATCGCGTGCGCCTACGACCAAATCATTCCCGGTTTCGATACCGATGCCACCAACACATTGCGTCTGTGGGGCGCGCAGGCCAGTAATGAAATCAATTTAGGTAAATTCAATCAGGGCGACTATTTTGCGGCGGTAGAAGATAAAAACCACTCGGAAAACGTGTCGCGTGTGCTGTATCCCGATGATTCCACCTATTCTGGTCGTGAGCTGCGTTTGCGCCAGGAATACTTTCTGGTTTCCGCGACAGTGCAGGACATCCTCAACCGCCATTGGATGATGCATAAGACCTATGCCAATTTGGCGGAAAAATTCGCTATCCACCTGAATGATACGCATCCGGTGCTGGCGATCCCTGAGCTGATGCGCTTGCTGATTGATGAGCATAAATTCAAGTGGATAGAGGCGTGGACGGTCGTGAGGAAAGTCTTTTCCTACACCAATCACACGCTGATGCAAGAGGCGCTGGAAACCTGGCCGGTTGATATGTTGGGTAAAATTCTGCCGCGCCACCTGCAATTGATTTTCGAAATTAACGAACATTTTCTCGAGTACGTGCAGAAAGAAGTTCCCGATGACAACGAGCTGCTGGCACGGGTTTCCATCATTGATGAAAACAATGGGCGTAAAATACGGATGGCGTGGCTGGCGGTGATCGCCAGCCATAAAGTGAACGGCGTATCGGAGCTGCATTCGGATCTGATGGTGCAGTCCCTGTTTGCTGACTTTGCCCGACTTTTCCCCAATCGCTTCTGTAATAAAACCAATGGGGTAACGCCGCGGCGCTGGCTGGCGCTGGCCAACCCGTCGCTCTCTAAGCTGTTGGATGACACCATCGGGCAGACCTGGCGTACCGATCTGAGCCAACTGAGCGAACTGAAACAGCACATCGATTATCCGGCGTTTGTGCAGAAAATCCGCAAGGTGAAGCTAAAGAACAAAGTGCGTTTAGCGACCTACATGGCGGAAAACCTGAATATTGTGGTTAACCCGGAATCACTGTTTGATGTGCAGATTAAGCGCATTCACGAATACAAACGGCAACTGCTGAATGTGTTGCACATCATCACGCTCTATAACCGCATTAAGGACGATCCAGGTGTCGAACGTGTTCCGCGCGTTGCTATCTTTGCGGGCAAGGCGGCATCGGCTTATTACATGGCGAAGCACATTATTAACTTGATCAACGATGTCGCAAAGGTGATCAACAACGATCCGGCACTGCACGATCGGCTGAAGGTCGTCTTTATCCCGAACTACAGCGTGAGTCTGGCACAGCTGATCATTCCGGCGGCGGATCTGTCTGAACAGATCTCGCTAGCGGGAACGGAAGCGTCCGGGACCAGCAACATGAAGTTTGCCCTGAACGGTGCGTTGACGATCGGTACGCTGGATGGGGCGAATGTCGAAATGCTGGAACATATTGGCGAAGAGAATATGTTTATCTTCGGTAACACGGCCGACCAGGTTGAAGCACTACGGCAGAACGGCTATAACCCACGGCAGTATTACGATCAGGACGAAGAACTACGCCGCGTGCTGACGCAAATCACCACAGGGGCTTTTAGCCCTGATGATAGCCGCCGTTATAGCGATTTGTTTGATTCACTGGTGAATTTTGGCGATTACTACCAGCTACTGGCAGACTATCGCAGCTATGTGGATACGCAGGATCGGGTGGATGAGCTGTACGAGAAAAAGGACGAATGGGCGCGCAGCGCCATACAGAATATTGCCAACATGGGTTATTTCTCGTCTGACCGCACCATCGGTGAATATGCGGAAGATATCTGGAATATCAAACCGATACGGTTGTGATTACGGGAACTTCATTGAGGGTTAATTTTTAAAAAGACAACAGGCGTTCAATGAACGCCTGTATATTATGGTTAGCATTTTTATCGGATGTATGCGAATTTTCAATGATTCATCTTAATGTTTTCTAATGAGGTCGCTATTCCATATGCTGGTCGTGTTTTTTATGCAGATATTTCAACGTCAACGAACCAAAGATTGGGATGGTGAACATAATAATAAACAGTAAAGATGAAAGCTCGTAATCAAAATCTATAGTTGCCATGATAAATAAAAAAATGATAATCGCCATCGCGCCGATGAAATATTTTTTCATTATGAAATGTAAACAAATAGATACAACCCCAATAAAGATGATGTAACCGGAGAACATAATCCAAGCTAAAAAATCCCAGCTATTAAAAAAATTCGTCTCACTATATCGATCGCCGCAAAAAAAAACATATAAAAATGATAAGAAACACCAAAAAAAGGTGGGTAATAAAAAAATTTTAATAATAGATGATTTATTTATTATCACTCTATTATTCTCTGTTTTTAAACATGTATTCCTGCTCATCATCATCCTTAATCGTATTATCCATAACATTAAAGCCAATATTTATACTGTATCATCCTGATATATTCAGACAACTTTAATCTGCATTGGCGTGTTCGGTATTCCCCGTTGCACTGCTGCCAACATGGGCTATTTCTCGTCTGACCGCACCATCGGCGAATATGCGGAAGCTATCTGGAATAGTAAACCGATACGGCTGTGATGACGTGTTGATGATATGAAAAAAGCGCCGTAGGCAACAACCTACGGCGCTTTTGTATTGCAGTAAAAGGCGTTTGCTGTGACCGCAGATTAACCCGCTTTTGCCACTTGCTGTTGGCGGTAGCTGGCTAACCAGTCGCTGATGCGCTGTTTCTGCGCGTCATCAAAGCGCATGCCCAGTTTGGTACGACGCCAGATGACGTCGTCCAGCGTGACGGCCCATTCTTTCTCGACCAGATAGCGCAACTCTACTTCATACAGGTCATGACCGAAATCTTCACCCATATCGCTGAGGCCTTTCACGTTTGCCAGAATCAGTTCGCTGTTTGAACCGTAGGTACGGCTGTAGCGGCGCGTCAGTGATTCAGGCAGATTGAAACGGCGACGCAGCGCGGCGGCGTAGTCATCACGCGTACCCGAGATATCGCCACCCGGCAGTACTGCCCCTTTCGTCCAGGCTTTGCCTGCCTGCGGATAGTATTTGTGCAATTTGTCCAGCGCGTGCTCTGCCAGCTTACGGTACGTCGTCAGCTTGCCGCCAAACACGGAAAGCAGAGGAGCCTGACCGTTATCATCATCCACTGACAGCGTGTAATCACGCGTAATCGCCTGTGGAGAATCGGACTCGTCATCGCACAGCGGACGCACGCCGGAATAAGTCCAAACGATATCGTCACGCGTGAGCTGCTGTTTGAAATGGTCGTTATACACATCCAGCAGATAGCCGACTTCGTTGTCATCGATCTTCACATCGTGCGGATTGCCTTTGTATTCCACGTCAGTGGTGCCGATGATCGAATAATCGTCCTGCCACGGGATCACGAACACAATACGGTGATCTTTGTTTTGCAGGATATAGGCCTGCGGCTGGTTGTGGACTTTTGGCACCACGATGTGGCTGCCTTTGATCAAACGGATGCCGTAAGGCGATTTCAGTTGCAGACCATTATCGAAGAATTCTTTCACCCACGGGCCGGTTGCGTTCACCAGGCCTTTGGCGCGCCAGGTGAAGGTTTCGCCGGTCAGTGAATCGACGGCATCGACAATCCACACGCCTTGTTCACGGCGAGCGCGGGTCACTTTGGTGCGGGTACGGACTTCTCCGCCGCGTTTTGTCACTTCCTGCGCGTTTAACACCACCAGACGCGCATCGTCCACCCAGCAGTCCGAATATTCAAAGCCTTGCTTCAGTTCAGGTTTAAGCACCGACTCTGCGCCGAATTTCAGTCCCTTACTGGCAGGCAGGCTAACGCGTTTGCCAATATTGTCATACATAAACAGGCCGATACGAATCATCCAGGCTGGACGCAGGTGCGGCTGATGGGGCAAACGAAAGCGCATCGGGAAAATAATGTGCGGGGCCATTTTCAGTAGCGTTTCACGCTCAGACAGCGCTTCGCTGACCAAACGAAACTCATAGTGCTCAAGGTAACGCAGGCCACCGTGAATCAGCTTGGAGCTGGCGGAGGACGTGGCACAGGCGAGATCCTGTGCTTCCAACAACAGGACTGATAAACCCCGCCCAGCCGCATCTGCGGCGATGCCTGCACCGTTAATTCCGCCGCCGATAACGATGAGATCTTTGGTTTCCACGTTTCTTCCTCCACCCTCGAATAAATCAAAATGTTCGTTTTCGAGCATTATAATAATCGAAAACAAACAAATCAGCCAATGGTTAACCAAATAAAAACATTTATGCGTGATGGAGCTAACAATATGGTGATAATTGTCACATTAAAATAAGGGGTATTAGCGGGTTTTTGGGGCTTTTCTTGACGATATTGCCCCTGTAGGCGTTACGGTTGCTCGATATATTGGCTGAAGCGTAAGAGATAACCATCGGGGTCCTGCACCAAAAACTCTCGCTGGCAGGCTTTTGTCGCGTTCTCGCTGGCGTCTATTGTGTAATAGTTATCTCTCAGCGGTCGGTAAAGCGGGATGCGATGATGTGCCAGGTTGTCCAGTAGCGGCATGACGTCATCCACCTCAATTTGAAGATTGATACCCCGTCCCAAAGGCCTGATTAGCGCCTCCGTGTTCCATCCTCCATCGTGAAACGCTTCCAGCATTAGCTGTGCTTCGCCGAGACTGAGATAGGCAAATTCTGGATTCTCACGGCGGATCGTTATGGCGAAACCGAGTATGTTCACGTAGAAATGCAGAGAGGTGGAAAAGTCCGTCACGGTAAGTTCAGGTACCATGCGGTTCCAGTAGGTTTGTGTCATAGGATTACCGTTTTTTATCGCCATGCGAAGCCCTAATGCCGATCGTTTAAGCATCGAGAGATATGGGGCGACCACAGGGGTGAGGCGTCCCTGCGGGAACCATCCCCTGCGTTTCCCCTAATCATGGGCTTAAGTGATCCGTATTATGCGAAGCGCTGTTTTTCTTAATAACCTTATAATCATATAGGTTTTATGCTGCCAAAGGCAGGTTACAATGACGCCAGTTGTTACTAACATCCTGTCTATTATTAACAAGGTTGTCACTTTCGATGGAACAATTTGAAGCTATTAGTATTGAGCAAGCCCATTCCCGCTGGCAGGAAGGGGGCGTTGTCGTTGATATTCGCGATCCACAGAGCTTTGCCACTGCTCATGTTCCCGGCGCGATGCACCTGACGAATGAGAGCCTGTCTGATTTTGTGCGCGGTGCTGACTTCGATGCGCCAGTTATGGTGATTTGCTACCACGGCATTAGCAGCCGCAATGCCGCGCAGTACCTGATTAGCCTGGGATTTGATTCGGTGTACAGCATTGATGGTGGTTTTGAAGCCTGGCAACACCGTTACCCGCAGGATGTGTTACCACCAGTGTGAAAGTGGAAACCTGCTGCGTTTGACGGCGCAGCAGGCGAACCATTATTGCTCAGCCGGCAACGGCTTTTTGACAAATACGCCGTAGCTGATAGCACCTAGCATAAGTAAACTGGCACCGAAGATAAACACGTTGGTGAAAGCGCCTGTCATATCAAGAATGATACCCGTGACGATGGGAGCACTGGCCGCGCCGAGAAAACCACCGAAGTTCTGGATGGCACCCAGGGAGGCAACCTGTGCTTTCGGGGCGATATCGGTCGCCAGCGTCCAGATCACGCCAGAAGGCATCTGAGAAAAGAAATATCCCAGAGAAAGCAGCGCGATACATAATGTTGTGTCACTGACGAACGGCACAGGAGCGACGCAACACGCCGCGAGAGCTGCCCCGCATACAATAGGAATTTTGCGTGCGGTAATGGTATTGGTGCCGCGACGAATCAGACGGTCTGAAATTATCCCTCCGCACAGCACGCCCAAAATACCAGCCATGAACGGAATAGAGGCGACCCAACCTGTTTTCATCAAGCTGAATCCAAGAGAACGCTCCAGATAGCTGGGTAGCCAGGTTAGATAGACCCAAATGGTAAACATGATGGAGAAATTGCCCAGAATCATGAACCAGGTCGTCTTGTGTTTAAACAGAGAGCCCCAGCTTGCTTTTGGCGCGTCTGGCTTTTGCGTTTCCGGGGCGGCAACAGGACCATGGATTTCAACTTCTTCCTGTGGCGTTGGGTTACGGTAGAGCTTCATCCAGACCAGCAGGAGCGGAATACCCGCCAGCCCAATGGCGATAAACATGCCACGCCAACCCATGGTTAACAGCAGAATGGTCAAAATCGGTGGCGCAATGGCGTTGGCGATTTGCGAACCTGTATTGATGATGGCGGTGGGTAGGCCGCGTTCATTACTTGGGAACCAACGGTGGGTGATTTTAATTCCGGAGGTGAAGAACGGTGATTCAGACACCCCGAGTAACATACGCAGGCCATAGAACATGGCGTAGCCATTGACGAAGCCTGCCAGAATGGTGAACCCAGACCAGAGACCGAGAGCCCAGGAGAACATTTTTTTCGGACCGAACTTATCGACCAGCCAGCCAGCAGGCAGGTTCGCGATGGCATACGGCCATAAGAATGCGGAGAGCAGGAGTCCCATCTGTGTGGAACTGAAGCCAAACTCTTTTGAAATGGTGGTGTTGGCGATACTGAGATTAGCGCGGTCAAGATAATTCACCACGGCAGCAATCAGTAATATGAAGATAATATTCCAACGCAGACGAGATATTTTCTGCGAAGGTTGCGTTACAGCAGCAGGTGTAGATGAGGCAGTTGTCTGTTTCATTTTATTTATTTTCCGTAAACAGGCTGAGGTGAATCTTGATTACCGCTTTGCGGATAAAAGATTCACCGTGCGTTTGACAACAAGGGCGATGTAAATCTTCGGGAAAAAATACGGCAAACATTCCGGGCAGCAGATGAATAAAGGATTCGTTTCGCGTGTCGGTATAAAATACGATATCGTTTTGTTCCGCTTTATTTTCGATAACCGTATGCTCTTTGGCGCCACGCGCCACACCAATACTCTCTTCTCCAGAAATGAGGTATTGAATATCAACAAAATTAAAGTGCGACTCTGCCCGCATTTGTGCAGCAGGCACCGTAGCGGTTTCTTGCAGCAGGCAAAACATCTTGCCTGGAATAATATCGTATTTCCCTGGTGTTAATCTGGCGAAATCAGTTTGATTAATATAATCAATCCCTTTTTGGATAATAGGGTGCAGGGCATGCTTTTCCTGCGCCCAATCGCGCTGATCGCAAATAATCATAATAAAATATTCCCCTGTGAATGCGGTTTTTTATAGAGGGTAACAAGAAGGTTTATTTATTCCCGTTACCCATAGACGCTTATTTTTATCGTGTGATTTTTTTCTGGTAGTGTTCCGTTCCGTGCCGAATTTGATCGAGGATGACGGTTAATCCCCAATGTTTCTCCAGTACGTCATCTTTATTGACGCGGCACTGAATGCTGGTAAAGGTGCCGAGGCGCTGATGGTAAACCTTGGCATTTTTCGGGTAGCCCAAGGTTTCAGTCACGGCGGCCAGTGACAGGAAGTCGGCCAGTTCGTCTGCCAGCGCAGGGTTCTCTTGATAATGGTGATATAACCATACATAAAGTTCAGGATGGAAATTGGTGAACACGCCGCTAAAGCCGCGTGAACCCGCTTTCATCGCGGGGAATGCGATAGCGGCATTGGCGTTAATGATATTGAGCGGCGTTCCCTGCACCAACTCCACACGGCGGGTGACGGTAGCCAGGTCACAGCTGACGTCTTTTAGCACCACAAAACGGCCTGTATTGGCGCAATAGGTCAGCTCTTCATCACTCAATAGCCGACGATAAGGGGCTGGGCATTCATAGAGGCCGAGTGGCAGTGTCTTCGGCAGGGCGTCCAACAGATGATTCAGATTGGCAAAGAAGGTATCGCTGCCCGCTTTCTGTGGATCGAGGTGATTAGTGACCAGTACCAGTGCGTCGATGCCGGTTTCCGCCATCGCAGAAAGTTCTTCAACCTGTGCGTTGAGATCGTCGCTGATATGGCCGGAGGCAATCACGGGTATACGGCCTTGCACGTGTTCCACCACAAAGCGTGCCACGGCCACGCGTTCTTCTAACGAGAGAAACTGCATTTCGCTAGACTGACACACGGCGAACAGCGCATCGACGTTTTTGTCTATGTACCAGTCAATGAGCTTCGCCAGACCGGGATAATCGACGTCGTTCTGTTCGGTGAACGGGGTCAGCATGACAGGGACGATACCATCAATTGTTTTCATTTCTTTATTCTCCAAAAAACAGCGGTTGCGGGCGATTTTCCGCGTTAGCGTTGCGATAAACGTGCAATAACTTGTTGATGCTCAGGCATGTTAGAGGCCCCTTCCCGCTCAACGGCGAGGGAGGCAAAGGCGGAGGCGTACGTGGCGGCCTGCACCAGGTTCTGCCCGTTAGCGAGCGCGGCGGCAAACGCGCCGTTGAATGCATCCCCTGCGCCGGTCGTATCGACACCCAGTGCCGGAAAGGCAGGAATATGCTGGAACTGCTTGCCGTCCAATAACAGCGCACCGCGGGAACCCATGGTGATAATCACGCGTTTGGCTCCCATGGCAGCGATTTTCAGCGCCGCTTCTTTGGCATCGTCAACATCGTGAATATCAATGCCGGATAAAAGCGAGGCTTCCGTCTCGTTAGGCGTGATGACATCGAGATAATCCAGATAGGGCAGAATTTCACTGGAGTAGGGGGCGGGGTTAAGAATCACTTTCTTGCCCAGCGTATGGGCCAGCTTGATCGCGTTCAGCGTTGCAGAAAAGTTATTCTCTAACTGTACCAGCAGCACGTCTGAGGTGGTGAGCTCTGACGCAATGGCGGCCACTTCGTCATCGGTAATGGTTTGGTTAGCACCGGGGTGGATGGCGATCATGTTTTCGCCGTTTTGCTGCGAGACGTAAATGATCGCGTTACCCGTAGGTTCACTATCTGACTGGTACAACTTGAACGAGTGAATGTCTGATGCCGTAAAATGATCGTAGGCAAACTGGCTAAATTGGTCGGTACCCACTTTAGCGATGAAATAAACCTGTGCACCTGCCCGACTGGCAGCCATTGCCTGGTTAGCGCCTTTGCCCCCAGGGCCGATCGCGCTGCCCTGCGCCATGATGGATTCGCCGCCCTTGGGAAAACGCATCACCTTGGCGACGATATCAACATTGAACGATCCTAAAATACACACCTTGCCGTTCATCGAATTTCCTTTCTGTTTGCTGGTTTGATGTCTGTTCTGTTTTTCTAACCGCTTCAGCAGCACTTCGAAATTCTCGCCAGACGGGGCGATTAATTCGGACTGTAAGAGACGTCGTACGATCATGGCTCCACCGTAGCAGCGTTGAATCAGGTTCAACCGTGCCAGTTGATTCAAATCACTGCGGATAGTCTCTTTGCTAACGGCAAAGGCCGTTGCCAGATAATCGACGCTGGCGCGTTCATGTTTGGCCAGATAGGCCAGAATCTGATTACGTCTTTCTTCTAGAAACATGCTTACCTCAGTTGTTGGTTATGAGCCTAAAGGAGAGTCTGCGGCTAAAAAGTGACTACTGTCATAGGATGATCGGTGAAACGGAAGTAAACGGAAGTTGGTAGAATGTTATCGGTTAAGAAGGCCGTTTTTACTTTTTCCGCCCCTGCCCGCGAAGCAATATGATATTTTTAGGTAAATCTATTCGCTACGGATACACACCCATGCCAATCCGCGTTATTGCTCTCTCCAACCCGCGTCTGGCTCAGGCATTTGTCGATTACATGCGTACGCAGCAGATCCATCTGGAGATGCGGCCTCAGGGGCATGAAGCTGAGCTGTGGCTAGACGATGAAACACAGCTGAGAAACGTTCAGGAGGCGCTGGAGATTTTTCTGCGCGATCCGACAAACCCACGCTATTTGGCAGCCAGCTGGCAAACGGGATCGATGGACACCGGTATTCAATACCAACGCTATTCTTTCCTGCAAACCTTGAAACAAAAGGCTGGGCCGCTGACGCTATCCGTGATGGTGGTGACGATTGCGGTGTTTATCCTGATGCAGATTTCGGGCTATGAGAGCGTGATGGCCTGGCTAGCCTTTCCGGCTGAAGGGCAACAGGCACAGCTATGGCGCTGGTTCAGTCATGCTTTGTTGCACTTTTCCCTGCTGCATATTTTGTTCAATCTGATGTGGTGGTGGTATCTGGGTGGGCCAGTTGAGAAAGTGTTGGGTACCGGAAAATTGCTGGTCATCACGCTGGTTTCCGCATTGGTCAGCGGCTGGGCGCAGTCCTGGTTTAGCGGCACCTCTTTTGGTGGCCTGTCTGGCGTCGTTTATGCGCTGATGGGCTACGTCTGGCTACGAGGGGAAAGAGAACCTGACGGTTATTTGGCCATGCCGCGCAGCCTGATGGCCTTCGCTTTACTGTGGTTGGTCGCCGGATATTTCGATATTTTAGGTATGTCGATAGCGAATGCCGCGCATGTGGCAGGGCTGATTGTCGGGCTATTGATGGCCTTTTGGGACACGTATAATAAAACAAACCCCCGGTAAATCGGGGCGTCTTAGGGGATAAATGTGAAGCAGACACAACGGCATGACGCCATTATTGAACTGGTGCGTCGGCAGGGGTATGTCAGTACTGAAGAGCTGGTGGATCATTTTGCGGTGAGCCCGCAAACTATTCGTCGCGATTTGAACGATCTGGCCGAGCAAAATAAAATCCATCGCCACCACGGCGGTGCGGCATTGCCATCCAGTTCGGTTAACACGGCTTATCACGATCGTAAAATGATGTGGTCGGATGAAAAGGCACGTATTGCCCGTCGGGTGGCGAGCCAGATTCCAGACGGGGCGACCTTGTTTATTGATATCGGCACCACGCCCGAAGCGGTGGCCTATGCGCTGATGCAGCATAAGGATCTGCGCGTGGTCACCAATAACCTGAATGTAGCAACGCTACTGACCGCAAAAGAGGATTTTCGCCTGATTTTGGCCGGTGGCGAAGTACGCACCCGTGATGGCGGTATTATGGGGGAGGCGACGCTCGATTTTATCTCTCAGTTCCGTCTGGATTTTGGCATTTTGGGCATCAGCGGTATTGACATGGATGGGTCATTACTGGAGTTTGATTATCATGAAGTGCGCACAAAACGGGCGATTATTGAAAATTCTCGCTGCGTGATGCTGGTGACGGATCATTCCAAGTTTGGCCGTAATGCGATGGTGAACTTGGGCAACATGGATTTGATCGACTATCTTTTTACCGATCAGTCACCACCACCCAGCGTACTGAAAATTATTGAACAGCATAAGGTACAGTTGGAGTTGTGTTGAACCCGATGTGCCTTTTCCATGATGGACAAAGGAGGAGGCACGATGTCAGATTCTGCAAAAAAGCCGGGTTCTTCAGAAAAGTCAGGTTCTTTAACGCGTTCAGGAGCGGTAAAAAAGTCAGATTTTTTGACTCAGCCTGCTTCTTCCAATCACTCTGCTATCGCCTTTGATGCAGCACAGTTTGCCGCTGCGCTGCTTCGTCAACAGCGGCTCGGTGGCGTCGCTTCCCTGAAAGCGATGACGCCGGTGCAGTGCTGGCGTACCGTCAGTCTCGCGCTAGCGGAACAACTGCTGATGCATCCCGCGTCGCCAACCTCTTCCCCTGACCATTCGCCTCAGCGCCATGTGAATTACCTGTCGATGGAGTTTCTGCCCGGTCGTTTGACGGGCAACAACCTGCTGAATCTGGGATGGTATGATGCTGTCGCCGACGTACTGGCAGAGCAGGGGCTAAATCTGAGTGATGTGCTGGAGCAGGAAACCGATCCGGGTTTAGGCAACGGCGGATTAGGCCGGCTGGCATCCTGCTTTCTGGACTCGATGGCGACGGTGGGGCAGCCTGCAACGGGTTACGGCCTCAATTACCAGTACGGCCTGTTTCGTCAGCATTTCGCGCAAGAGCAGCAACGGGAAACGGCTGATGACTGGCAGCGTGACACCTATCCATGGCTTTTACCGCGTGCTGAGCTGGCGGTAGAGGTTGGGTTCGGCGGACGTCTGCAACCCCTGACGGATGGTAGCCTGCGCTGGCTACCGGATATGGTTTTCAGAGGCGAAGCCTGTGACCTGCCGGTGATTGGCTATCAAAATGGTGCCGCGCAGCCGTTACGTTTGTGGCGTGCGACGCATCGCGATCCGTTTGATTTAACCTTATTCAATGAAGGCCACTATTTGCGCGCGGCGCAGGCGGGTATTTCCGCGGCCAGTCTGACCAGCGTGCTGTACCCCAATGATAATCATGCCGCAGGCAAGCGTTTGCGTTTGATGCAGCAATATTTCCACTGTGCCTGCTCGGTGGCTGACATCCTGCGTCGCCATCTTAGCGCGGGGCGTGCTCTGTCTGCGCTGCCAGATTATGAAGTCATCCAGCTTAATGATACCCATCCGACGCTGGCGATCCCTGAGTTAATGCGCCTGCTGCTGGATGAACATCAGCTAGCCTGGGACGACGCCTGGTCGATAACCGGACGCACCTTTGCCTACACCAATCATACGCTGATGCCGGAAGCGCTTGAGCGCTGGGATGAACGGCTGTTTGGCCGCTTGCTGCCTCGCCACTTGTCGATTGTCCGGCAAATTGATGCGCAGTTTAAGGTGCAGGTCGAGCAACAATGGCCCGGCGATCGGCAGATATGGGCGAAGCTTGCCATTCGCCACCAGCGTCAGATTCGCATGGCAAACCTGTGCGTGGTGAGCTGCTTTGCGGTCAATGGCGTGGCGGCGCTGCACTCGGAACTGGTGGTGAAAGACCTGTTCCCCGAATACCACCTGCTATGGCCGACCAAATTCCACAATGTCACCAACGGCATTACGCCACGTCGTTGGCTAAAGCAGTGTAATCCGGCGCTGTCTGCGTTGATTGATGACACGCTACATACGCCATGGGTAAATGATTTACCCGCGCTGCAAGGGCTGGAGCCCTATGCTGACGATGCCGGTTTTCGTGAGCGTTATCGACAAATCAAGGCCGATAATAAAACGCAACTGGCGAGCTATCTCCGCCAACAGTATGACATTGTGATCGATCCTCTGGCGCTGTTTGATGTGCAAATTAAGCGATTGCATGAATACAAACGTCAGCATTTGAACCTACTTCATATTCTCGCGCTATATCGTCAATTGCGTGACAATCCGCATCTGGATATAGTGCCGCACGTCTTTCTGTTCGGTGCCAAAGCGGCACCGGGTTATGTCTTAGCAAAAAATATCATTTATGCCATTAATCGGGTCGCTGCGGTCATTAATCAGGATCGCCGCGTTAACGATCGCCTAAAGGTGATCTTCCCGGCGGACTATCGTGTCTCTCTGGCTGAACGGATGATTCCTGCTGCTGATGTCTCTGAGCAGATTTCGACGGCAGGTAAGGAAGCTTCTGGCACGGGCAATATGAAACTCGCGCTGAATGGCGCGTTGACCGTTGGCACGTTGGATGGGGCAAATGTAGAAATGGCGCAGCAGGTCGGTGAGGACAATCTGTTCATTTTCGGCCATACCGTAGAGCAGGTCAAAGCGTTACAGGCTCAGGGCTACGAACCGTCAGACTATCTTGCTGTGACGCCTCTGCTACGCGAAATACTGAATGAGCTAGCGAGTGGTGCATTCAGCCGGGGGGATAAAAACGCGTTTGCCCCACTGTTGGATAGCCTGCTGAAGCTGGGCGATCCCTATATGTTAATGGCCGATTTTGCACCGTATTGTGAGGTGCAGCAGCGTGTTGATGCGCTTTATCGTGAGCCGGATGAATGGACGCGTCGCTGTGTGCTGAATACCGCCAGAATGGGGATGTTCAGTTCGGACAGGGCGATTCATGATTACCAGACGCGTATTTGGCAAGCGCATCATTAGGAAAAGGAGAGGATGTTCAAGGTGGATAAACTGGCAAGCCAGCAGACCGGCATCGCGGAAAGCTATACCGATGCCTATGGCAAAGAGCACATTGTTGCTGCCGCAGTCAGAAACCAGATTCAGGCGATGATGGACGTTTCTGATAGCGGCAATGCGCCCCTGCCGCCTGTCCGTGTCTTTTTGCAAGGCCGAGATGCGGTCATCGAGCTTGCTGGTCACGGTGAATTCTTCTGGACGCTGATGTATGAAAACGGCGGTCAAATTCAAGGGCAGATAACCGGTGGTTCAACGTTAGCTCTGCCGGGCGTGCTGCCGCTGGGTTACCACTACCTGACGCTGACGCAGGCTGACCAGCGCTGGAGTTGTCGGATTATTGTTGCACCGCATCGCTGCTATGAACCCGAAGCTTTACAACAGGGAAAACGCTGGTGGGGTGTGACCGTGCAGCTTTACACCTTGCGTTCGCACAACAACTGGGGCATAGGGGATTTTGGCGATCTGCGCCAACTGGTAGAACAGATTGCCCGACGTGGCGGAGCCTTTGTGGGGCTGAACCCACTGCATTCGCTATACCCGGCGTTGGCAGAGGCGGCGAGCCCTTACAGCCCGTCGTCCCGCCACTGGCTGAACATTATTTACATCGATGTAAATCGGATTGATGATTTTCAGCAGAGCGGGGAAGCGCAGGCGTGGTGGCACCGAGAGGAGACACAAAGCGCCATCGCAGCACTGCGGGCGGGGCGCTGGGTTGATTATGAACCGGTGACGCAGCTTAAGCTGACGGCCCTGCGGCTGGCGTACCGTTATTTTACGACTCGTAGTGCGCTGGACCCGCGCATTAGTGCGTTTCGTCAGTTTGTTGTCAGCGGTGGCCAAAGTCTGCAACTTCAGGCGACGTTTGATGCGTTGCAGGCTCACCTGAAAAAACAGGGCGAGAATTATGCGGACTGGCATCAATGGCCTGCCAGCTATCATGATGTACACAGTGAAACGGTAAAAGCATTCCGCCGTGAAAACAGCGATGAGATTACGTTCTATAGCTGGCTGCAATGGGTAGCGCATGAGCAGTTAGCAGACTGCTACGCGCACAGCAAACAGCTTGGCCTGCCGTTAGGGCTGTATCGCGATTTGGCCGTCGGCGTCGCACAGGGTGGTGCAGAAACCTGGGATGAACGACAGCTCTATTGCCTTGATGCCTCAATCGGCGCACCGCCCGATCCGCTTGGGCCACAGGGACAAAATTGGCAGCTTGCGCCGATGAACCCCACCATGATGCAGCTTCGGGGCTATCAACCGTTTATCGATGTACTACGTAGCAACATGGCGCACTGCGGCGCGTTGCGTATCGATCATGTGATGGCGCTCTTGCGCCTGTGGTGGATACCGAAGGCGGAGTCGGCTGGCAACGGAGCCTACGTACATTACCCGGTCGACGATCTGCTGGCGGTACTGGCACTGGAAAGTCAGCGTCATCGCTGCTTGATTATCGGTGAGGATTTAGGCACGGTTCCGCCGGAAATTGTCAGCAAACTGCACGACTACGGTATCTATTCTTACAAGGTACTGTTTTTTGAAAAGGACGGAGAGAACCACTTTCGTCCTCCAGAGGATTACCCGCGCCAGGCGATGGCAACCATTACCACTCACGACCTTCCGACGCTACGCGGTTACTGGCAAACCGTGGATTTATCGCTTGGGCGCGAGTTAGGGCTGTACCCTGTGGAGGCGTTGTTACAAGAGCAGATGCAGCAGCGCGAAAAAGCGAAACAGGGGCTACTTAACGCATTACACCATTACGGGCTGTTGCCGCAGCGCGTTGGCCGCAACTCGGCGCTGACGACAATGGGCGCGCCGCTGAGCCGTGGTGTTCATCGCTATGTTGCCGATAGCGCCAGCGCACTGGTCGGGTTTCAACTAGAAGACTGGCTGGATATGGCCACGCCGGTGAATGTACCGGGCACCAACCGCGAATACCCTAACTGGCGACGCAAGCTGACGCGTCCGCTGGAATCGATCTTCGCTGACCGCTGCCTTGAACGACTGGTTCGGGATGTGGATTTGCGCCGCGGTGCGCCGATGAAAACGCAAAAAGCCTAACAACAAAACGAACACTTTTCCTCCCCTGAGTCGGGGAGGAAAAGCAAAGACAAATCAACAGGGGAGAGGATTAATAGTAGGAGTGCTCGCCGCGCTGGTGTTCGGTGAGGTCTCTCACGCCTTTCAGCTCAGGGAAGGTTTGTAGCAGCTCTTTCTCAATCCCTTCTTTCAGCGTGACGTCAACCATAGAACAGCCGTTACAGCCGCCGCCAAATTGCAGGATCGCCAGGCCGTCATCGGTAATTTCCATCAGCGTCACGCGGCCGCCGTGGCCGGCCAACTGTGGGTTGATCTGCGATTGCAGCACATATTCAACGCGTTCCATCAGCGGGGCGCTGTCGTCCACTTTACGCATTTTGGCGTTTGGCGCTTTCAGCGTGAGCTGAGAACCTAATTGATCGGTCACGAAGTCGATTTCAGCGTCTTCCAGATAAGGAGCGCTCAGTTCGTCCACATAAGCGGAGATCTTTTCAAACTTCAGTACGGTATCGCTGGCTTCTACGGCATCCGGCGGGCAGTAAGAAACACCGCACTCGGCGTTTGGCGTACCTGGATTAATAACAAATACGCGAATCTGTGTGCCTTCTTCCTGTTTTGCCAACAGTTTCAGGAAATGCTCCTGAGCAGCATCGGTAATACGGATCATAATAGTAAGCTCGATAGTTGACTGCACTTATCGGTTATAATACGCCCATCCTCCCCCTGACTACAAGGTTCGGCACAAACACCAGACCTGAACGCCTGCTGCGCCCTGAGCTAACAATAGCCTGCTAATTTCAGCGGCGGTACTGCCCGTCGTGACCACATCATCCAATAAAACCACCTGTTGCCCGGACAGCGAGACATCACAGGAAAATGCGCCCCTCAGGTTTCTGCGCCGTGCGCTGGCGTTGAGCGTTTGCTGCAACGGCGTGCGTCGGGTGCGCAGCAACTCGCGTGGATCGTAAGCGCAGTTCAGCCAGCGGGCGAGAGGGTGAGCGAGCAACTCGGTCTGGTTAAAGCCACGACGCCACTGGCGGTTCCGATGCAGGGGAACGGTGAACAGGCGGTCGGGGCGGAACAGCGGAACCTGCCCGGTGAACTTTCGCTCGCGGTATGCCATCTGCCAGCGTAATAACAGCTGTCGCGCAAGTACTGCTGCCAGCTCGGTTTTACCCGTAAACTTGAAATGCTTAAGTAGCGTGTTAAACGGCGGCGCGTAGTCGCTGATAAAGGTCATCGATTGCCAGGGCGGTGGATTTTGCAGGCAGCGCCCGCACTGACGCGTTGTGTCGCCGGAGGGTAAACCACAACGTGGGCAGCAGGCAGGTAAACGCGGCAAATGGCGCTGGCAGTACGAGCAAATTCCCTGCTGGCCGTTATGAAGCGGCAATAAGCATAGCCAGCAGCGTGCGGAGATGGTTAACATTGTTTTCCTTAACGATCGTTTTCCCTGAAATATATTGACCCCATGCAAACGTGAAGGGGGTTCCTGAGAAAGGAAGATAACGGATGGCAGCGTTGTATTGGCAGACTGAAGGTGCAGGAAATACGGATCTTGTGTTGCTGCACGGGTGGGGATTGAATGCGCAGGTATGGCAGAGCATGGTTGCGCGACTCGCCCCGCATTTTCGCCTGCATCTTGTCGATCTACCGGGTTATGGCAGAAGCCAGGGATTCGGGCCGATGTCCCTGAATGACATGGCGGACTGCGTGTTGGCGCAGGCTCCAGATCGCGCCGTCTGGCTGGGGTGGTCGCTTGGTGGGCTGGTTGCCAGCCAAATTGCGCTAAGCGCCCCTACACAGGTGGAAAAGCTGATTACCGTGGCGTCGTCGCCCTGTTTCAGTGCACAAGAGGGCTGGCCGGGCATCAAACCGGAAGTATTGCAGGGGTTTCAGCAGCAGCTCAGTGAAGATTTTCAGCGTACGGTTGAGCGATTTCTGGCGCTGCAAACGCTAGGAACGGAGAGCGCACGGCAGGATGCAAGGCTGTTAAAAAGCGTGGTGTTGGAACAGCCGATGCCGTCAGTCGAGGTGTTAAACGGTGGGCTGGCGATTCTGCGTGAAGCCGATTTACGCCAGCCGTTAGCCGACTTGACCGTGCCATTCCTACGGCTCTACGGTGCGTTAGATGGGCTGGTGCCGCGCAAGGTCGCTGTATTGCTGGATGACCCGTGGCCGAACTCGACGTCGGTGGTGATGCCAAAGGCCGCACATGCGCCGTTTATTTCGCATCCGGATGCCTTCTCCGAGCAGATAATCGCGTTCGCTCAGGCGTAGCCGACGATAATTTACATTTTCTCCTCAATTTCTCCACGATTTAACCGATGCTGGCAGTTAAGGTTATTCGGCACGCTGTATGCATAATGTCGGTCGTTTCAAGCTCGAGATACCGGGGCGACCACGGTGTGAGGCATCCCTACGGGAACCTCATCCCCGTGTTTCCCCTTATAAAATGCAAACGCATTTTAAATGCCACTTGTGGCAGTCCGTCAGGGCGAGCACAGGAACTGGGCGAGTAAATCCATGCTGAAGCGATCAGCATGACCTTGTATGCAGGGTTTTCTCTGGGTTGAATGAACCCGATTCTGTTCGATTATAAGTAGGCTGCTCATGAAGCAGCCACATCAAAATATGGCTGAGGAGTGTAGAAGCGATGGCGAATTTTTTTGTCGACCGTCCTATTTTTGCGTGGGTGCTGGCTATCCTTCTCAGCCTGTGCGGTATGTTGGCGATTAAGTCATTACCGCTAGAACAGTATCCCGATCTGGCTCCGCCCAGCGTAAGGATCACGGCTAACTACCCCGGTGCATCAGCACAGACGTTGGAAAATACCGTCACGCAGGTTATCGAGCAAAGCATGACCGGGCTGGATAACCTGATGTACATGTCCTCGGACAGCAGCAATACCGGGCAGTCCCGAATTATGCTGACCTTTGAAGCAGGCACTGACCCTGATGAAGCTCGTCAGCAGGTGCAAAATCAGTTGCAGTCCGCTACCCGCAAGCTGCCTCAGGATGTACAGCAGCAGGGGGTTACCGTAAGTAAAACGGGTGATACCAATATCCTGATGGTCGCGTTTGTCTCTACCGATGGCAGCATGGACAAACAGGATATCGCCGATTATGTCGCGACGAATATTCAGGAGCCGATCAGCCGCATCAGCGGGGTGGGCGAGGTTGATTCCTATGGGTCACAGTATGCGATGCGCATCTGGCTAGATCCGGCCAAACTGATGGATTATGCGCTGACGACCAGCGACGTGGTGCGGGCTATCGAATCGCAGAACAGTCAGGTTTCGGTAGGGCAAGTCGGCGGTGTACCGTCGGTAGATAATCAGGCGCTGAACGCGACGATCAACGCGCAATCCCTGTTACAGACACCGCAGCAGTTTCGCGATATTACGCTGCGGGTCAATCAAGACGGTTCTGCCGTGACGCTGGCTAATGTCGCGGAAGTGGAGTTGGGTTCTGAACGTTACGATTTTCTCAGCCGTTTTAACGGTCAGGCCGCCTCCGGGCTGGGCGTAAAACTGGCGTCGGGCGCGAATGAGCTGGAAACCGATAAACGCGTCAGAGAACGTATCGAGGAGCTATCGCAATACTTCCCACACGGGCTGGAAGCCAAAATCGCCTTCGAGACATCCCCCTTTGTTAAAGCCTCTATCACCGATGTGGTGAAAACCCTGTTTGAAGCGGTGCTGCTGGTGTTTTTGGTGATGTACCTGTTCTTACAGAATTTCCGCGCCACGCTGATTCCCACGATTGCCGTGCCTGTGGTGTTGCTCGGTACGTTTGCCGTGCTGTATGCCTTCGGCTTTAGCCTGAATACGCTGACGATGTTCGCGATGGTGCTGGCGATTGGCCTGCTGGTGGACGATGCCATCGTGGTGGTGGAAAACGTGGAGCGGGTGATGAGCGAAGAGGGGCTCTCACCACGCGACGCGACGCGAAAATCGATGGGGCAGGTGCAAGGGGCGCTGGTCGGGATTGCGCTGGTGCTGTCCGCCGTATTTGTGCCGATGGCTTTCTTTGGCGGCACCACGGGGGCGATTTATCGTCAGTTCTCCGTCACGATTGTGACGTCAATGATTCTGTCGGTGCTGGTGGCGATGATTCTGACGCCTGCGCTGTGTGCGACGCTGCTCAAGCCGCTTGCCAAAGGCCAACACCACGGTCGTAAAGGATTTTTCGGCTGGTTCAACCGCAGCTTTACCCGCACGTCGCTGAAGTATGAGCGCGGCGTCGGCAAAATATTGGTCAGTAGCGGGCGCTGGCTGCTGCTCTATATGGGCATTATCGGGATTATGGCCTTCCTGTTTTTCCGGCTGCCAACCTCGTTTCTGCCGCAGGAAGATCGGGGCGTGTTCACGACACAAGTGCAGCTTCCCCCGGGTTCGACGCAACAGCAGACCTTACAGGTGGTCAACAAGATCGAGCAGTATTATCTCACGCAGGAAAAGGACACGGTGACATCCGTGTTTTCCACCATTGGCTCGGGGCCTGGCGGTAACGGGCAGAACGTGGCGCGGCTGTTTGTGCGTCTTAAAGACTGGGATGAACGCACCGCGCCAGAGAGTAGCTCGTTTGCCGTGATCGAACGCGCGACCAAAGCATTTCGCACTATCAAGGAAGCGCGAGTATTCGCCAGCAGCCCGCCGTCGATTAACGGATTGGGTAGCGCTGCGGGCTTCGCCATGCGGTTACAGGATCGCGGTGGATTAGGGCACGATGCGCTGATGGCGGCGCGGGATCAACTGCTGAACATGGCTGACGGCAATCGCGAACTGACGCGCGTGCGGCACAACGGGCTGGATGACAGCTCGCAACTGCGGATTCATATCGATCAGCGCAAAGCACAGGCGCTGGGGGTGTCGGTGGATGACATTAACAGCACGCTGAAAACGGGCTGGGGGTCGACCTATGTGAATGACTTCCTTGACCGTGGTCGGGTGAAGAAAGTCTACGTTCAGGCGGCGGCGACGTTCCGTATGCTGCCGGATGACATCAGCAAATGGTATGTTCGCAACAACAGCGGTGGGATGGTGCCGTTCAGCGCGTTTGCACAAACCATCTGGGAAACCGGTTCGCCGCGTCTTGAGCGTTACAACGGCTACTCGTCGCTGGAAATTGTCGGTGAGGCGACGCCGGGTGTCAGTACCGGTACGGCGATGACGATCATGGAATCACTGGTGGCGAAGCTACCGGAAGGTTTTGGATTGGAGTGGACGGGGATGTCCTTACAGGAACGATTGAGCGGGGCGCAGGCACCGGCGCTGTATGCCGTTTCGCTGCTGGTGGTGTTCTTGTGCCTGGCGGCGCTGTATGAAAGCTGGACAGTGCCGTTTTCCGTCATGCTGGTGGTGCCGATGGGCGTACTTGGAGCGCTGGTAGCGACCTGGGCGCGCGGTCTGGAAAACGATGTCTATTTTCAGGTTGGGTTACTGACGGTGGTCGGGCTATCGGCGAAGAACGCCATCCTGATTGTGGAATTCGCCAACGAGATGAACCAGAAAGGGAAGGATCTGGTTGAGGCCACGCTGGAAGCCTCCCGCCAGCGTCTGCGACCCATCTTGATGACATCGCTGGCGTTTATCTTCGGCGTATTACCGATGGCGACCAGCAGCGGTGCGGGCTCGGCCAGCCAGCATGCGGTGGGAACGGGCGTGATCGGCGGTATGCTGGCGGCCACCTTCCTCGCCATCTTCTTCGTGCCCTTGTTCTTTGTTGTCGTGCGCCGTCGCTTCCCGTTGAGAGATAAGATCTCGGAATAGAGAGCAGGTAGCATTGCCGAAGGCTTGATGAACTTAGCCGAATGGCGGCTGACTGGGTGTCCATAAATAACACTATTTAGTCCGAACTGTTCATTTCTTCACGCTGAACAGTTCGCTCTAATACCTCTGTAAAAGAGGAGATGTTATGGATATGCATGTATGGTTTTACTTTGCGCTTGCCTGTTGCGGCCTTACGTTGACCCCTGGACCGAATGCGTTACTGGTCATCACGCACAGTATCCGGTTCGGGCCTGCTATCACCCTATATACCATTTTGGGCGGAATACTGGCCTTCGCACTGCTGATGACGGTGTCCCTGTTTGGCATTGATGTGTTGCTTAACATGTATCCTTCTTTCCTGACTTACATAAAATTTGCTGGCGGCATGTATCTTATCTGGCTGGGCTTCAGGCAATGGCGGTTAAGGACGCTGAATATCGGTGAGTCTGCGCCATTGGCGGCATCGATAAGTCGGTTATCTCTTTTTACTCAGGGGGCCGCGTCGGCGGGAGCGAATCCGAAAGTCTTCTTATTTTTCGGAGCGTTTCTCTCTCAATTTATCGATCCGACAAAGGACACCTTGCTGCAATTTGTCGTGATGGTCGCCACCTTTGCTGCTGTGGAATTTCTGGTTGAACTGGCTATCAATCTGACAGCGGGACGGTTCCGATCTTATCTCGCGGTACATGGAAAAGCCTTCAGCATGGTCTGCGGTGCCATCTTTATGACGGTTGGCGGGCTGGTGCTGTTTATGCAGTAAACGGCGGGTCTGGTTCTGAGAAAGACGCTTTCCCTGTTGAGGCGTAAAATAGGGTTATCTCTGTCTGGATTGCGCTGTCGCGATCCGTTTTTTGAGCAGGTGTAAAATGGTCAATCCCCAGGTAAAATTTGTTCTGCTGCTGATGCCGGGGTTTTCTCTTTTGTCGGTCGGCGGGTTTCTTGACAAGCTGCGGTTCTCCAGCGATGAAGAGGACTATAGCCGTCAGTTGACCTGTTCCTGGACGCTGACAGCGCTGGATAGCCACCCTGTGACAGCCAGCTGTGGTGCTGTACTCATACCGGATCAGGCGGTTTCAACGCGGCAAATCCATGCTGGAAACTGCGATTATTTCGTCATCTTTGGTGGGAATACGCCAGCAAAAATATTATCGGATACCGCTTCTTACCTCCCGCTGCTGCGGCACCTTCGACGCAGCAAAATCCCCCTCGTGAGTGTCGATAACGCCGCCTTTCTCCTCGCGGAGACGGGTTTTTCCGGCAAACGTATTCTTGTCCACTGGCGTCATTTTGATGAATTTAAAGCGCGGTTTCCATCGATTACTCCTGTTACAGACAAGAACGTCATGGAAGAAGGGAACCTCTATTCCTGCCCCGGAGGCAGTGCCACTATCGAGCTGGCGGCCTTTCTTCTGGAAAAAAAACTGGGCAGGGAAAGGGCTATCAAGGGGTTGTCAGATATGTTGGTCGGCGGATTTGTGCCACCGTCTAACCTGACATGGAACAGCTCTGAGCTTGAAGCCATGCCGATGTCGGTACGGCGGGCGCTGATTATCATGCGCCAGAGTCTGGCAAGCAGGCTTAGTTCTGAGGAGATTGCCCAGCGCAGCGGCCTGTCGCGTAGACAGTTGGATAGGTCGTTGCAAAAGAGTATTGGCCGCACCATCCAGCAGGCATACATGGACATGAAGATCGCTCAGGCGTGCTGGTTGATGTTACGTACTTCTCGTACCTTGTCCCAAATTGCGACAGATACCGGTTTTTCCGATCCCAGCCATCTGAACCGTATTTTCAGGCTGCATCTGGGGCTGACACCCGGAAAATGGCGTCAGGAGAATGCATTTGAAACGTAACAGCCAGATTGAATTTGTTATTGAAAATAGATGTAGATGCAATAATTTATGGTGAAATTCATCAAACTGTAAAAAAAGGTAACTACGTTATGTCCTGCTAAACTACGCAACCAAGGACATAACAATGAAAGCTCGCTGGTTACTGCCTTTACTGATTTCTGCTGCACTGCCAGGAATGGTGCAGGCTCAGGCCATTTATCCCATTGACCGCGCCACGATGCTGGCAGGCGGAAAATTCGATTTTAAAGTCGAGTTTGATGAAGTACTCAAGCCGGAAGATATTCGCATTCTGATCAACGGCAAAGATTACCAGCAGGTGCTGGGCAAAACGGCCTCGTTTGTTGAGCGTGAAGACGGCGGCAACGCCTCTACGATCTGGCTGCGAGACGTGAACCTGCCAGAAGCAGGCAAGTATGTGGTAGAAGCGGAAGCAAAAGGCAAAAAAACACAGGTGAGCTGGGACGTTTATTCCGCGTCCGGTACGCGTAAAGCCAAAAACGTGATTCTGTTCATCGGCGATGGCCTGTCCGTCGCACACCGCACCGGCGCACGCATCCTGTCGAAAGGCGTGACGGAAGGGAAAGCAGACGGTCGTCTGGCGATTGATGATCTGCAATATATGGCGTTTGGCGGTACTTCCAGTACTGACTCCATCGCGGCCGACAGCGCCAACACCATGAGTGCTTACATGACCGGCCACAAATCCGGTGTGAATGCGCTGGGTGTGTACGTCAGCCGTAGCAAAAATTCACTGGATCACCCAAAGCAGGAAACGCTGGGTGAACTGCTGACTCGTTCTACCAAAATGTCTGTTGGCGTCGTCAGTGATGCTGAACTTCAGGATGCGACGCCAGCCGCGGTGGTTTCCCACACTCGCCGCCGTGCGGATAAAGCTGAAATCGTCGAGATGTTCTACAACGTGCAGCCGACAGTCATGCTGGGCGGCGGTTCAGCCTACTTCCTGCCGAAAAGCACGCCGGGATCAAAGCGTAAAGACGAAACCAACTACGTTGAGAAATTCCAGCAGGCGGGTTACTCACTGGTTACCGATGCGGATTCTCTGAAGAAAAACGCGTCACAGGCTACCAAGCTGCTGGGGCTGTTCCACACCGGTAATATGGACGGCGTGATGGATCGTCGTTTCCTGAAAAATGACGTGGCCAAGAAATTCCCTAATCAGCCTGACCTGACTGAAATGACGCAGGCGGCGCTGGATGTGCTGTCCAAAAACCAAGATGGCTTCTTCCTGATGGTGGAATCCGCGCTGATCGACAAAGCCTCTCACCCATTGGATTGGGAACGTGCGTTTACGAACACCATCATGCTGGATCAGTCTGTCGCGATCGCCAAGAAGTTCGTGGAGAAGAACCCAGACACGATGATCATCGTAACGGGTGACCATACTCACGGTCTGTCTATTATCGGTACGGTCGATGACAGCAAACCAGGCACCGAGATGCGTGAGAAAGTCGGCGTGTATGAAGACGCTGGCTATCCGAACTATAAAGACGCCAACAAAGACGGCTACCCGGATGATCTGAACGTTTCCAAACGTCTGGCGGTATTCTTCAACAACTACCCTGACTATTACGAAACATTCCGTCCGAAGCTGGATGGCCAGTTCGTGCCTGCTATCAAGAACGAAAAAGATGAGTACGTTGCCAACAAAGCCTATGAGAAAGTGCCGGGTGCGGTATTCCGTGAAGGGATTCTGCCACGCTCTTCCGACACAGGTGTTCATGCCGTTGACGATATGGTGATTCAGGCGAGTGGCCCAGGTGCAGAACGTATCCGTGGCTACATGGAAAACACCGATCTGTTCCGCGTGATTGTTGATGCACTGGCGGTAAAACCGCAAGACAAAAAGTAATCCTACGACGCTATGAATAATGCGAAATGCAGCAAAGCGGGGGTAACCCCGCTTTTATTCTCTTGGCTGCGTGCGGTGTTGGTGTTGCTGCTCCTTGGTGGCATCGCACCCGTGAACGCCGCGCAGTCTGAACTCTCCTTCGATAAGCTGTATGCCTCTTACGGCGTGCTGGGTCTTGAATTCTCCAATGACGTCAAAGCACTTTCCGGCAAACGGGTAAAGATGCACGGCTTCATGGCACCGCCGCTCAAGGCGGAGTCACAATTCTTTGTTTTAACTAAAATGCCGATGGCGCTGTGCCCCTTCTGTTCGTCTGATGCGGACTGGCCCGAAGATATCGTTGTGGTCTATCTCGCCAAACGTCAGACCTTCGTACAGAACAACACCATGATTGAAGTAGAAGGCGTGTTGGAGCACGGATCGTGGACCGATCCCGAAACGGGTTTTGTCAGCCTGCTGCGACTGCGTGAAGCGACGTTCGATACCCTTTAGGAGCGCTGATGGCTGAGTTATTGATTCAACACCTGAGTGTGACCTTCCCCGATACGTCTGAGGCCGTGCTGGATATTCCCGCACTGTCGATTCGTTCTGGCGAACGAGTGGCGGTGATGGGGCCTTCTGGCTCCGGTAAAACCACGTTGGTGAATGCCATCACTGGCATGGATCACAGTGGAACGGGTCAGGTGCAGTGGGAAAAGCAGGACATTTGGCAGTTGAATGAAGCAGAACGTGACCGTTGGCGGGCAAAGCATATCGGACTGGTGATGCAGGATTTCCACCTTTTTCCCGGTCTGAATGCGATAGAGAACGTCTTACTACCCGCACAGTTTCATCACTGGCGGATACCCACGTCGCTCAGGCAACGGGCGGCAGATTTGCTGGCACAGGTCGGGCTGGATACGGGAAAACGCCCGGTTGAGGTGTTATCACGTGGCGAGAAGCAGCGGGTGGCGGTAGCAAGAGCCTTGCTCAGCAACCCAGACATCATCGTCGCCGATGAGCCAACGGCCAGTTTGGATGCACAGAGCGGTGAGCAGATTGCTGACTTGCTGGTGACGCTGGCGCGCGAAAGTCGCGCAACGCTTATCGCCATTACGCACGATGCGCGTCTGGCTTCCCAGATGTCGCGCTGTATTCAACTGGAAAAAGGACGCCTTGTGGCGGACAAGCCCTATCAGGAGGATCGTGCATGATTCCATGGCGTCTTATCTGGGTCGACTGGCGTCGGCTATGGCCGGGTGTGCTGGTCGTGGTGTTGCTGATCGCGGTGGCGACAGCATTAAGTATTTCGGTGAGTTTGCAGGAAAGAGCATTACGTATGGGCAGCGCCAAGGCTGCCGATCGTTTTGATTTGGTGATTGGTGCGCCGGGAAGCGAAACACAGCTCGTGCTGTCATCCGTATTTTTGCAACCGTCTGCGCTAACGTTGATTCCCGCGCAGGTGCTGACCGATCTGGAGAAGAATCCACTGGTGGCGTGGACGGCTCCGGTCGCGTTTGGTGATTTTTATCAAGGGATGCCGATTATCGGCACCACGCCGCCGCTGGTGACGGATAACGGCAAGCGACAGCTCACCGCCGGACGTCTCTTCAACGATGGTTTTGAAGCTGTGGTCGGCGCGCAAACCGGGCTGACGGTGGGGAGTACGTTCAGCCCGATTCATGGTCAGGTGGGAACAGAAGGCGCGCACGCGCACGATGACGTCACCTACACCGTTGTCGGTGTGTTGCCTGCTGACGGCAGCGCGTGGGATAAAGCGATTCTGGTTCCGGTGAACGCGGTATGGCGGGTACATGGAATCCATCCACCGCATGATGCGGATGATGCACACCACGATGGCCACGACCATGGCGCACATGAACATGAACATGAACATGAAGGTGAACATGGGCATGATGACGCTGCGCACACGGAAGATGAGGCGCATGCTGATGAAGATCACGATGAAGCTCATTCTGCGGAAGGTTCGGGAAGCCGTGACCACCCTGCTGAGGCCGCGAACCCTGCTACGGCAGCACATGCTGACGAGCACGGCGAAGAAGAGGCGCACGAGCACAAACATCAGGCGGGGCTGCCTGCGATTGTTGTGAAACCAAAAACAATTGCAGGGGCTTATCAACTGCGTTCGCTGTATCGCAGCAACACGACGCTGGCGGTGTTCCCCGGTGAAGTGCTGGTGAAGTTGTACTCGATGCTGGGTGATATACGCGAACTGCTGACCTATATCTCGCTGGGGACACAGGGATTAGTCGGCGTGGCTGTGGCGATGGTGGCAGTTATCCACCTGCGTCAGCGGCAGAAACAGATCGGTGCACTCCGGGCGTTTGGCGCGCCGCGCTACGGCATTTTTACGCTGATTTGGAGCGGATTGATGTCGCTGGTGGGCGTCGGCGTGTTGCTGGGTGTCGGTCTTGGCTACCTTGCGGCACGTGCGATTGCGGTAGTCATGAGCGAAAAAAGCGGCTTCGTGCTGCCAGTGACGTTGGAATGGGAAGATATCCACTTCGTCCTGCTCCTGTTGCTGGTTGCCGCTGTTGTCCTCACGATCCCAGCGATGCTGTCTTACCGGCAGTCTCCCGCAACGGCGCTGCGAGGGGAATAAGTGCGTTGACTCATTCGCTAAGCTAAGCTGTGTTGGCATCGGGCGCGTTGTTTTGGCACCCGATGCTGTTTTTTCTCCCCTCTACAGCCCCCTCGCTTGAACCGCTAAGACGATGAAAAGTCTATTCTACGGCTAGCTCAAACCGTAGGCAGAGGCATATACTTCGGCGGCGAATAAATAAATGATGTTCCCTCCTCAGTACGGTCAACACGGATTGTTATGTTAAAGAACGGTTTTATCTTTTCAGGGCTGTGCTTAGTGCTATCGCATGCCGCAGCGCTACCCGTCATGGAAGCTAAGGTGAACGGGATGGCGGAAATTAACGTCGACGGCGGCAATTTTTATGTGGGTTCTGTCTTTGGCCCAGAAGACTATGCGGCCCATGCCAACACGTCGATCACCTCTTTTTCCATGACGCAAACAGAAATCACCTATCAGCAGTACCATGCACTGCAAGATTGGGCGGACGCACACGGTTATCAGCTGAGTGGCGGCTGCAATGGCGCGACGTTTGAAGATTGTTTGCCACCTGAGCAGGATGGTGGGCAACACCCCGTGACCAATGTTTCATGGTGGGATGCGGTGATTTTTGCCAATGCACTCAGCGAGCGGCAGCAACTGCAACCTCGTTACCTCACTATTGACGGTAAGACGCTGAAGCGTGCTCCAGAAGACGATAACGACAAGTTGATGCGTGAGAATCCGCAGGCATCAGGTTACCGCTTGCCGACGTTGGCGGAATGGCAAATAGCGGCCAGAGGCGGTAAGAAGGGACTTGCGGATGCCACTTACGGCGCTCGCTATGCAGGCAGCGAACAGCCGGAGCGCGTGGCGCATTTTCCTTCGGAAAAGCCGTTGTTTGGAACGGTGCCAGTGGCATCGAAGCGCCCCAATTCACTGGGTCTTTACGACATGAGTGGCAATGTCTCTGAGTGGTTGAATGAGCCCTATGCGGTAGAAGGCGGCAAAACGATGTTCTACTTTTGCGGCGGAAGTTATCTGGAACAGGTGCATAGCCTGGCAAGCTGCGATCTGCATACGCCCGGTTTTTTCATGCCGGATATCGGTTTTCGATTGGTAAGGACGCGTGGTGATAAATAAATTCGTTGGTGGGGTGGTGCTCTGCGCCATCAGCAGCGCTGCCGCTGCACTGTCTCCCGTGGTGCTGAAAGACGGCATTAACCGATTGGATCTGAATCAGGACGGTGGGCAAGACTATGTTGTCGTGGCGCAGTTTGACAACAATACCTCGCATCCTCATCTCGGGCTGACTTTCTTTATACAACGGCCGGATGGCGGACACAGCATTATGCCAGTTGCCAACAGTAATACATTTACCTGGTTTGATTATCGGCTGTCCGCCGCTGCTGATTTTCTGGTACAGGATAACCAACTGTTCCTGTCTGGAGGTCGCTACTTTCTGGTATCGGCGAGGAAGGAAGGGGAAAACGCCTTTGATCCTGCAAAAGTGATTTTGACGATTTACGGTTTCAACTCGTCGCAGGACGATCCGGGTGTACCGTTGTATGAATGGTCAGAACGCAAGCGTGTGGTAACGCAAAATGCCTACCAATCCGTCGATGAGGCCTACAAGGAAGTCGATGAGGCAATGCTAGCAAAATGAAAACGCCGATGTTAATCGCAGCAGGACTACTTTTGCCTTTCGGGGCGTTGGCACAGCTTAGCGAGCGGGATTATCAGCAGCGGGTACAGGATTTTTTTGATGCAGGATCGCCTTTGTGTCTGGGCGAGAAACAGTGGCCGGTGCATAGCCCTAAAGGTGACGCACCTTGGAACATTGGGCGTTTGCACGCGTTGGTCGATGCGGGTCTGGCTTATGCCACGCCGGAAGGAACCAGCACGGTATACCGTTTATCGCCCATAGGGGATAAAAACTGGCGTCAGTACGGTGACTTGTGTTACGGCAGGATGCAGGTGGAGCGCATTGAGAAAGTCGATCGCGTGACTCAGGAACTGGCGGTGGTGTATTTCACTTATCGTTTAACGCCACTGGAGAACTGGGCGCATAACCGGGCGCTACGTTTTGCCTTTAGCGAGCTGGATAATCTTGTTGGTGGCGTAGGAACCACGCGCTATTCGGCCACCCTTCGTGAAGCGTTAGGCGGAGCGGCGAAATTGCAGGATTACCCTGTGCCAGTAGAACTGGATTATTGATGCTAAAAAACAGGGTGAACGTGGTTCACCCTGTTTTTTTACTCTTGTGGCATCACGCCGGAAGGGATTAGCGTAAATCCAACATCGCGATATGATCCATATCGTCAAACGTCAGATTTTCGCCGATCATGCCCCAGATAAAGGCGTAGTTTTTGGTGCCGACACCGGTGTGAATCGACCAACTGGGGGAGATCACCGCCTGTTCGTTATGCATCACCAGATGACGCGTTTCATGCGGTTCACCCATCATATGGAAAATAATGGTGTCTTCCGCCATATCAAAATAGAAGTAAACCTCCATTCTGCGTTCATGGGTATGCGTTGGCATTGAATTCCAGTTGCTGCCTTCTGCCAGACGCGTTAATCCCATGCTCAGTTGACAGGTTTCTACCACTTCCGGCACCAGATATTTGCAAATCGTCCGTTTGTTGCAGGTCGTGACGTCTCCCAACGGCGCTTTTATCGCGTCATCCTGCGTGATGATACGTGTCGGGTAAACGGCATGCGCGGGGGCGCTGTTATAATACAGTTTTGCCGGTTTAGTCTTGTCGAGGCTACTAAAGGCTAAGGCCTTGGCTCCCTTGCCGACATAGAGCGCCTCCTCGTTGCCAACCTGATAGCTTGTGCCGTCGATGACGATTTCTGCCGGGCCGCCGATATTGATCAGCCCCAGTTCGCGCCGCTCAAGAAAATAATTCACGCCAAACTGTTTGCCGATGCCGTCATCAAACGTTATCTCGCCATCCACCGGCATGATCCCGCCCACAACAATACGGTCGATGTGGCTGTAAGTCATGGTGTAGTGGTTTGGCGTAAATATCTTCTCAATGAGAAATTTCTTTCTCAGCTCGGTGGTATCAAGCGTTTTCGCATGCTCACTGTGTACACTTTGTCTTACGTCCATTTTGCTACCTTCTTATGCGTGTTTAGGTGAAAAGCGTTTTGCCCATAATGCCGTAATGATGGGCACCAATACTGACGTCACGATGACGCTGGTGGCGACTAACGCTGTTGCCTGTTGCGCGACCGGCGCGAACTCTGGTGCCATATTCGCGATCAGAAGGGGAGTGGCGACGGCGGCACCTGCGCTGCTGGATGCGGCCACGCCAGCGGTTCCATTACCGCCGCCGATAAATTTATCGGCGAGAATCAATGGAATGCCGGTAACGATAATCACCAATACGCCGAGGAAGATCCCTGCGAAGCCTGTTTGGAGGATTACCGCTAAATTAATGGTATTACCCAACGCAAAAGCGAAGAAAGGAATCAGAGTTTGTACTGAGTTACCAAACAGTTTTCTCAGATCAGGGTCCAGGTTACCTAGCGTAAAGCCAATCAGGAAAGGCAGGACGGCACCGACAAATAGCTGAGGTTCAAAGGTCGCGATACCGCTGGCACCCAGAATAACCATAGTCATTAACGGGCCGGATTCCAGAGACATCAGCACAAACGCGCCCGCTTCTTCTTTCGAACCATATTGGTTCATCAATGCGGCATACAAACCACCGTTTGTCATGTCCATTGCCGCGACCAGTGCCAACACGGAGATCCCGGCCAGCAAGCCGTTTTGGATGCCGTCCCCCGGCAGGAACGTGCCTGCGATCATCGCGACAACCCAGGCGGTGGCGAGTTTGGTTATCACCAGAACACCTGACTTTTTCAACATCGTTCCCGTCGCTTTAAGTTCAATGGACGCGCCCATGCAGAAAAACCAGACCGCCAGAATAGGGATCGTGCCGGTAATCAGGCCGTTACTGAAAGACCCTAAATATTTCCCCGCACCGGGCGTAAAGGTATTACAGAGTGCGCCCAAAAAGAGCGGCACCAGCATTAATCCCCCTGGGATTTTATCAATGGCTTGTTTGATTTTCATAAAAGACCTCATTTAAAAATAAAAAGATATTCAGCCCGCTTTCAGTGAAAGCAGATGGAGTATTGGTATAAAATCATAAATAGGGTGGAATAAAACCCAAGGGGTTATTACCCGATTTCATTAATTATTGAAGATGGTTGTCCTTATTATAAAATTGATAATGAATACTCTTCGTTATTTTGATATTGATGCTCTTGGCTATTATTTAGGGTATAGGTTGCCTTCCCATAATGCGTAATTCACGCTTGCGGGTTTTTATGTCATGACGATTACTGAATGACGTTCAATACGTCACTCATTAAAATTTATTGTGGCTGTTTTTGAGAAATAAATTATCTGATATCAATATTCCGACTGTTAATATGAGCGGTAATCGCTTTGCTGGTTTTAATCAGGCTTGCCAAATGCTTCTCTTTTTTTCCATTCGCATATTGCGATTGCATGCCGTTAACGCCAATAGCCGCAATGACTTCGCCATCCTGATTAAAAATCGGCGCGGCCATACAGCAAATTTCTTCTATATCTTCACCGTCATCTATGGCCCAGCCCTGTTCTTTGACGATTTTCAGGTGCTGTAGGAAATCAGATTTATTGGTGATCGTCCGGGGCGTTAAATATTCAAAGGTGCAATTGGCAATTAGTGATTCAATTCTTTCCTGTGGTAGCCAGGCCACGAGTACTTTTCCCAGAGACATGCGGTTAAAAATAATTTTCTTACCTTCCCAAGATGTTTTTACAATAGCCTTGGGTGATTCCACTTTACTCAGGAAGAAACCATTGTCGCCGTCCAGAATACCAAGATGGCAGGTCAATTCCGTCTCTTTGACCAGCTCATGCATAAAGTTAATTGTATCTTTACGCAGGTCAATATTCTTTATTACCAGACCACCCAGCTCAAATAGTCTCAACCCCAGAACATAACGTCCGTCGGCGCGCTGACGTAATAGCTGTGTGACCACCAGCACTTCCAGTAGATGATGTACGCTGCTTTTGGGGATAGACAAATCCGTACAAATCTCAGTGAAGCTGGCTTCGTCGCGTTTGGCGATGTAGTCAAGAACCATCACTAAACGGACGGCTGCTGGCGCTTTACTGTGTTCGAGCTGTTGGAATATATTCATAGTTGTTCTATATATAAAACTTTGGTTTCCTATATAGAACAATAATAACGCAACGGTAATTTATTTACCTAGATACAGATCACAAATTAATCTCAAATAGGTTGAATATTTCAATATAAATGAAACGTAGTTTTATTAGGGAAACAAAATAGCGGTATTTTGGCGGGAAAGAGAAAAATCCCTGAGGTTGCTGACAAAGTCCGCAGAGCGGGGTAACGGATAGATCGTAAAGACGCTGTAAACACGTCCTTGTGCGCTCGGCTTGCGCCATCCCTGGCGCAAACGCTTTACTCTTCTATTCCGTTACTCCCGTTTTCATTCGGCAAATAGGTTTGTCAACGGTCTGATCCCTGACCCTATTTTCACAAGGTCAGGGATTTTTAAATAATAGAAGAACGGTGATTAACGCTTTTTAAAGGCGGCGGCCAGCGCATCACCCATCGCGCTATTACCTGTAGCAGGTGCACTTGCTGGACGGGGGCGTGATTTACCTGCTGGCTGACGCGGTGAGGTCGTGTTATCAGTGCGGGCATTGCCACCGCCACGGCGCGATGACGTCTCACCCGGCTGCTCATCAAGCCGCATCGTCAGTGCGATGCGCTTACGTTGCAGATCCACCTCCATCACTTTCACTTTCACGATATCGCCTGCTTTCACCACTTTGTGTGGATCGTCGACGAAATGGTCGGCCAGCGATGAAATATGTACCAAGCCGTCCTGATGGACGCCGATATCCACAAACGCGCCAAAGTTGGTGACGTTGGTGACTGCGCCTTCCAGAATCATGCCCGGTAGCAGATCGTTTAAGGTTTCTACACCGTCGGCGAAGCTGGCGGTTTTAAACTCAGGGCGCGGATCGCGACCTGGTTTTTCCAGCTCTTTAATGATGTCAGTCACCGTCGGCACGCCGAAACGTTCATCGGTGAAATCCGACGGTTTCAGGTTACGTAGCGCGTTTGGATTCCCCATTAGCGCCTGCAACGCCTGCTCGGTTGCGGCCAGAATGCGTTCTACGACAGGATAGGCTTCCGGGTGAACGGTGGAGGCATCCAGTGGGTTATTGCCGTGATTGATACGCAGGAAGCCCGCGCATTGCTCAAAGGCTTTTGGCCCCAGACGGCTGACTTTCAGCAACTGCTCGCGGTTGTGGAAGCGGCCATTCTCATCACGCCAGGTCACAATATTTTGCGCCATCATACGTGTCAGCCCTGCGACACGTGTCAGCAGTGCAACGGAGGCGGTATTGAGATCAACGCCGACGGCGTTTACGCAGTCTTCGACCACCGCATCCAGTTTTTTCGCGAGTTGGCTCTGGCTTACGTCATGCTGATACTGGCCTACACCGATGGATTTCGGGTCGATCTTCACCAGTTCTGCCAGCGGGTCCTGCAAACGACGAGCGATAGACACGGCACCGCGCAGCGACACATCCAGATCGGGGAATTCCAGCGCGGCCAGCTCGGACGCGGAGTACACCGACGCACCGGCTTCACTGACGATCACTTTCTGCGCGTTGATCTCTGGGAACTGTTTCTGCGTATCGAGGAAGAAACGCTCGGTTTCACGCGAGGCGGTGCCGTTGCCAATCGCCACCAGCTCAACCTGATGTTTACGGCACAGCGCGGCGATTATTGGCGCGGCTTTCCCTGCCTGACCGGTGTGCGGATAAATCGTATCGGTCGCGACCAGCTTGCCAGTGGCATCCACCACCGCGACTTTTACGCCAGTACGCAAGCCGGGATCGAGACCCATCGTGGCACGCATACCCGCCGGAGCGGCCATCAGCAGGTCGTGCATGTTGCGGGCGAAGACGTTGATGGCTTCGTCTTCCGCTTTCTCACGCACGCTGCCCATGAGCTCGGTCTCAAGATGTAGCAGCACTTTGATGCGCCACGTCCAGCTAATGACGGCGCGACGCCAGCTGTCTGCCGCTGCATTGCCTAGCCGCAGGTTCAAGTGGTCGATAATAATCTGTTCGCAGTAGCTCTCACGCGGCGCTTCTTCGTGCTGCGGATCGGCGTTCAGCGCCAGTTGCAGCACGCCTTCGTTACGGCCACGGAACATCGCCAGTGCGCGGTGTGAAGGCACCTGAGCGATCGGTTCGTGATGATCGAAATAGTCGCGGAACTTCGCGCCGTCTTCCTCTTTCCCTTCCACGACGCGGGAAACCAGATGGGCGTTTTTCCACAGATAGTGACGCACTTTCGCCAGTAGCGTCGCGTCTTCGGCAAAGCGCTCCATCAGGATGTAACGCGCGCCGTCCAATGCGGCTTTCACGTCCGCTACGCCTTTCTCGGCATCGACATAAGCCTGTGCCGTCAGCTCCGGCTCCTGGCTTGGGTCTTGCCATAGGCTATCGGCCAACGGTTCCAGACCGGCTTCAATCGCGATTTGTCCGCGGGTGCGGCGCTTAGGTTTATACGGCAGATAGAGATCTTCCAGCTCGGTTTTACTCAGCGTGCCGTTAATGGCGGTGGCGAGCTGCGCGGTTAACTTTCCCTGCTCATCGATGGATTTCAGAATAGTCTGGCGCCGGTCTTCCAGTTCACGCAGGTAACCGAGGCGTGTTTCGAGCTGGCGCAGTTGAGTGTCATCCAGTCCGCCGGTCACTTCTTTACGGTAACGGGCGATAAAAGGGACGGTATTTCCTTCGTCCAGCAGGCGGACTGCGGCGTCTACCTGCTCCGTGCGCGCCTGCAATTCGCTGGCGATAATATGGCTTAATGAATCATTCATGGGTCTGATATCAGTCGTCATCAAATGAGTGGAATAAACAAGTGAGGACAGTTATACGGATTGAGCGTGCAAAATGCCAGCCGCTGCCATCTGGAAAGCGTGGGCGATCTCGCGCTGTTCAGCGCAACAATCTTTACCTAAATCAATATTCCGTCAGATTCTTGCAACCCACCCACGATTTTAGCGTATGAAATACGTTGGCTTGTTTCTTTGTAAATTGAGTGTTGTTTTGATCAGGACGTGTAGCACGGGATGACCTATCCAAAGCCCGTGAGAGCTGAAGGAACAACATCATTATTCGGGCAGGAGAAAGGTTCATGACAGTCAGAACGTCCACGTTGACGGCAGAAGGGCAGGCGAGTATTGCGCTGGAAATGCGTTCCGGCGTACTGGGGAAAGAGGCGGTGGACATTCGCCCTCTCGGTGAACACGGGCTATGCAGTTATGATCCTGGCTTTGCCAATACGGCAGGATGCGAGTCGGCGATTACCTATATTGATGCAATGAATAGCGTATTGCTACATCGGGGCTTCCCTGTCGAACAGCTTGCCGAGCAGTGCGATTTTACGGAAGTCTGTTACATCCTGCTGCATGGCGACGCGCCTTCTGCGGAGGCCTATGCGGAATTTGCCAACAACATTACCCGGCATACGCTGGTTCATGAGCAAATTACCCGGATGTTCAGCGGTTTTCGCCGTGACTCTCATCCGATGGCGCTGATGTGTGCGGTGGTAGGGGCGTTGGCCGCGTTCTATCACGATGTACTCGATATTCATAACGAGGAGCACCGCGAGCTAGCGGCAGTGCGACTGCTGTCAAAAATGCCGACACTGGCGGCGATGTGCTACAAATACTCCATCGAGCAGCCTTCTGTTTATCCGCGAAATTCCCTCTCCTATACCGGCAACTTCCTGCACATGTTGTTTTCAGTGCCGGCGGAAAAATATGAAGTCAATCCGGTGTTGGAACGGGCGATGAACCGCATCCTGATTCTGCATGCTGACCACGGTCAATGCCCGTCTACGATGGCGGTTAGAGCGTCTGGCTCTTCCGGTGCGAATCCGTTTGCCTGCATTGCCGCCGGGCTGGCATCGATGTGGGGTCCGCTGCACGGCGGGGCGAATGAAGCCTGTATGCGCATGCTGGAAGAGATTAAAACGGTCGATCGCGTGCCTGAATTTGTACGGCGAGCGAAAGACCGCTGTGATTCATTCCGCCTGATGGGATTCGGTAACTCGGTCTACCAGCATTTCGATCCGCGTGCGGCGATTCTGCGTAAAACCTGCTACGAAGTATTAGGTGAGTTAGGTACGGAAGACAGCCTGTTACAGGTGGCGATGGAGCTGGAACATATCGCTATGACCGATGCCTATTTTCTAGAGAATAAGCTCTATCCAAGCGTCGATTTCTATACGTCGGTCATTTTGAAAGCGATGGGTCTGCCGCCATCAATGTTTACGGTCATTTCTACCGTTGGCAGGACGATCGGTTGGATTGCGCATTGGGATGAAATGCACAAACAGAAGGACATCAGCATTTATCGCCCGCGGCAAATTTACACTGGGCAGCCGCGCCGGGACTATGTTTCTCAGAAAAAATAGCGTTTCTCAGAAGAAATAATGCTTCTCAAAGGAAGGGCTAGTACGATTGCCCCCAGATGCCGATGTTGTGGCATCTGGGGGCAGGAGAAAGACGCTAGAATTTTTCCCAGTTATCCTGCGTGTTACCGACAGGGGCTAGCGCTAAGCGAGCCGGTTGTGCTGTCTTTGCCACCGGTGTTGGACGGGCTGCTGACATGCCTCGCAGGTGGAAATGGTTCATGAGAGTCACCAGATGGGCAGACTGTTCGCGCAGGCTGGTTGCTGCATTGGCAGACTCTTCCACCAGCGTTGCGTTCTGCTGTGTGACCTGATCGAGTTGGTTAACCGCATCATGAATTTGCGCAATGCCGGATTCCTGCTCTTGCGTGGTTGTCCCAATCTCGCCGATTAACGTTGCGGCATTGCGTGCCTGATTGACCAGCTCATCAATGGTGCTACCCGTTTCTTCGACCAGACGGTTGCCTGCTTCGACTTTTTCGACGCTGGTATTGATCAGTACCGCAATCTCCTTAGCGGCAGAGGCGGAGCGCTGTGCCAGCGAACGAACTTCTCCGGCGACGACGGCAAAGCCGCGGCCCTGTTCGCCAGCGCGGGCGGCTTCAACGGCCGCATTCAACGCCAGAATATTGGTCTGGAAGGCGATACCGTCAATCACGCTGATAATATCGCGAATTTTATGCGAACTGGCGGAGATCTCTTTCATCGTCACAACGATATCGCTAATGGCCTCACCACCCTTCGTCGCCGTTTCGCTGGTTTGGCTGGCGAGGCGGGTGGCGTTACGCACGGTATCCGCATTCTGACGAATCGCCTGGCTCATTTGCTCCATCGAAGCGGCGGTTTGCTGCAAACTGGCAGCCTGCTCTTCTGTACGTTGGCTAAGGTTTTCACTGCCAGCAGCGATCTGGCTGGAGCCAGAAGCAATCGCTTCACTGCTTTGTCGTACCTGTTCGACGATATTTCCCAAGCTATTACTCATATGATGCATGGTGGCTAACAGGCTGCTGTGGTCACCCGGTTTTATATCGATGTCGACGGCCAGATCGCCCTCGGCTACCTGCCGGGCAACGTGGGTTGCGTACAGCGGCTCGCCGCCCAGCTGTTTTTTCAATGTACGGGTAATCAGCCATGCCACGACAGCGGCCATCGCGGTGGCAGCAAGGGAGAGAATCAGCATGATAACGCTGCCGGATTGCGCATTATTCTGCGCACGGCTGACAATCTCATTGGTATCCTGCTGTTGTGAGGCTGTCATCGCATCCAGTACTTTGAATAGCGCATTTTGCGCGGTTTGCATCTCGTTAAGAATAATGGTGCTACCCTGCTGGCGCTGTTGTGGGTCGGTGGATTGCACCAGCTCCATGGCTTTTAAAAAAGCGGCAAGGTACGGTGGACGCGTGTCCTGAAACTGTTTCAACAGTGCGCTGGTGCCTTCGGTATCTAACTGTTGGCCGAGTTTTTTCAGATTGGCGGTGTTGCGGGCGATTTGTTCGTCAACAAACTGTTTTTCCTGCCGAATTTTCTCGGGGTCGGTGCTCAGTGCAATATTGCGGATAAGACGGGCATTGGCATCAAAACCGGCTTTAACCTCTTGAATGAGTAGCATGTTGGCTAACGTGGTGCCGGAAAGCCGGTTGATGTCGTTACCCAGCCCAACCAGCTGGAGTCGTCCGAAGAATGCGACCAGCAAACTGATGATGATAACCAGAGTAAATCCCATACCCAGCATGTTACCGAGTTTGATTCTGTTCAGCATATTCATAAACATCCTTAATTTTTTGACATGCTACGAAGGCACAAAGGAGGGGGCTTGCTATCGTAATTGATGCAAGTAATGACAGGGTTTTATTGCCATGTTTTTCATTTTCGGGATACATCGTCGACTCCCGCATTTAAAAACCTATAGATAAGAATATCTTTAATATCGGCAGTAAAAGCGTTCGGTTGATCACGTAAATTACGGCGAGAGGGATTTCGTATGAAATGTGTGATCTGAGAGACAAAATACGGGTTATTTTGATGTTGCCGAGTGGGGAATGCGGGAGGAACGGAGAAGTGGTGCGTTAGCCCTTCAGAGGCGAACGCACCGGTCAATCAAGAGGCTTTATCGTGGACAAAAGGGGCGATATAGCGCTGATAGCGTGATGTTTTCAGCTGTTGCAGGTCGACAAGCACCAGGCCGTCAATGCAGTTATTGAAGTCGGGATCGATGCCAAAGTCGATAAACCGCACGCCTCCCGGTTCACACAGCTCCGAATACTGCTTGTAGAGCGTTGGAATGGCGCACCCCATATTGCTGAGCATGCTTTTCAACCGTGTGAGATCCTGCTGATAGTCTGTTCCTTCAAACTGCTTCAGCACGTCAGGCAGCGATGCCGGATAAGGTCGGCGCGAGGTTGCCAGCGGCTGGTCAGGCGTGAAGTGCAGGCGGTAGAACGCAACCAGCAAATCGCGTGCATGAGGCGGCAACGTGCCAGAAAGTGACACCGGGCCAAATAGATAGCGGTGTTCTGGATAGCGTGCCAGATAAGCACCAATACCCAGCCAGAGATAATCCAGTCCGCGTTTACCCCAATATTTGGGTTGAATAAAACTGCGCCCCAGTTCAATGCCTGACGCCAGTATTGGGTCCATTTCGTCGCCGTACTGGAACAGGCTGTGGCTATAGAGGCCGCTTTTCCCTTTTTCAGCGATCAGGTTTGCCGTTGAGACAAAGCGATAAGCACCGACAATCTCTAGCTCGCGATCGTCCCATAGGATCAGGTGCATATAGTCATCGTCATAGCTGTCCAGATCGCGGCGCTGGCCGGAGCCTTCGCCCACGGCGCGGAAAGCGATTTCACGCAGGCGTCCGAGTTCACGCAACAGCGGTACGTAATCCTCTTCACCGCGCCGATACAGATAGACCACTTTGCCATCCGGCGTGGTGCCCAGCGTTTCACACGCTGACAGCGCACGTTTCAGCAGCACACGATCTTCGGCCAGCGCGATGGGCTTCTCACCTGCAAAGCAGCCGGGTTTTCCTTGTCCCAATCGATAAACGTGTCGCCGGAAGCGGGCTGCCAGATCGTTGGCGTTCCATTCGCCCTGGCTCCAGGACGTATAGGGAATTCTGGCACCGATACGCAGCTTGAGTGTTTGTCCGCGTTGGCCGAACATTTCTCTGACCAGCAGGAGGGTGGACAGCGGGCGATAAACCATGGAAGAGAGATAGAACAGCGCACTGTTACGTCCGCCGATATGAATCGGAACCACGGGCGCACGGGCTTTGCTCGCCATGCGGATAAAGCCATTATGCCAGTGGCCGTCACGAATCCCTTTCAGGCTGGCGCGTGAAACCTCACCAGCCGGGAACACGATGATCGCGCCGTCACTTTCCAGATGCTGCTGGATGGCGCTGATTTGCTGGCGTTTGGTGCGGTTATTGAAGTTATCGACGGAAAAAAACAGATTTTTAAGTGGGGCGACATAAGAGAGGAGTTGGCTGGCGACGATGCGAACATCGGGCCTGACGCTGGCGACGGTGCGTAGTAGCGCCAGACCGTCCAGCGACCCAATCGGGTGGTTGGCAACCAGCACCACCGGCCCCTGACTGGGGATATTTTCTAAGTCCCCTTCGACCATTTCACAATTGAAGTTGAAGTAATCAAGAATCTGTTCGACCAGATCCAATCCTTTCAAATGCGGGTAACGCCGGGCAAATTGCTGCATTTCATTTTCAAATAGCAGAGAACGCAAAACCGTTTTCTGCCAGGGTGGCGTATGGCGATGCGGGGCAAGATCTTGCAGAATGGCGTCTAAGCTAAACATAAATCGTTCTCCGTAGCTCTCCGTGGCTAAAAGTACGGGATAGAAATGACATATTTATGTCTGTTGATAGATTATTAGCCAAAATTGTAAATCTGTGTAATGAACGCGTGATTTTTGCGTGCTATTACCAACCCAGCCTGCCGATTAGCTGTGGAAAAAGCGCGCTAGGACAGGTTTTTGCCGCTGTTATTCAATGCAGGGGGAGGCGTGTTTCATTAATAAGGCATAGTTTAAAAATATGACCTATTAATAGAACAGTAGTCTTGAGTTTCCTTCATTATAGACGCATCATGTTCTATAAATAGGTGTTAGGTATATGTTATGCCCCATTAATGGAACAGGAATATAGCGATGGCGAAACCTTCTGCTCGAACATACTCTCGCTACAGCCGTGATGCCGCTCGTTTACTGGGGTTGATGCTTCGCAGCGCGAGGATTGAACGTAATATGACGGTAGAAGAATTAGCTGAACGAGCGGGCGTATCACGAGGTCTGGTCTATCGCGCGGAGGAAGGAGATATGGGATGCTCAATTGGTGCGGTTTTTGAGTTGGCGACCCTTGTTGGTGTGCCTCTTTTTACCGCAGATCAATCCGCAATGGCTCTTCATATTGCAAACACGGAGAAAACACTCTCTCTTCTACCGCGTGCTGTACATAATTCCAAAAAGATCGTGAATGATGACTTCTGATAACGCTGTCGGCAAAGCCTACGTGTGGATCTGGTTGCCTGATGCGACGAAGCCCGTTGTGGCTGGTTTATTGAGCCGGGACGGCGACCGACTTATTTTCAATTATGGTCGTCACTATCTGGAGCGAAAAGACGCGATCCCTATCTATGAACCTGAACTGCCGTTAATGCGTGGTGCTATCCCGCCAGCAGCGGGCCTATGGCAGGCGAGTGCATTACGCGATGCCGCACCTGACGCGTGGGGGCGACGGGTTATCCTTAATCGACTCATGGGGGCCAGAGGCAGGGGAGCGGATAGCGGTATGCTGGATGAACTGACATACCTGCTTGAGTCAGGCTCAGACAGAATTGGCGGGCTTGATTTTCAAGCATCGCCAACAGAGTATGTCCCGCGTTCAGCCCAAAATGCTTCTCTTGAAGAGTTGATGCTGGCTGCAACCATGGTGGAAAAGGGGGCTTTGCTGACGCCTGAGCTTGAACAAGCACTTTTCCATGGGAGTTCGTTGGGCGGGGCTCGGCCGAAAGCGATGATTGAAGATGAGAACCATAAGTTTATCGCAAAATTTTCATCCTCAACGGATACCTACAACGTCGTTAAGGCCGAATACATTGCGATGCGACTGGCTGCGAGTGTTGGTTTAAATGTGGCTCCGGTGCACTTTCGGCAGACGGCGGGGAAGGACGTGATTCTGATAGAACGTTTTGACCGTACGAAAGTAGAAGATGGCTGGAAACGTAGGCTGATGGTCTCTGCACTGACGCTTTTCGGCCTTGATGAAATGATGGCGAGATATGCGAGCTACGAAGAATTCTCGGATATCATTCGGCAACGCTTCGACGAACCGAAAGCGACGCTGCGCGAGCTGTTTGGCCGTCTAACCTTCAATATCATTTGCGGAAACACCGACGATCATGCCCGAAATCACGCGGCATTCTGGGATGGTCGCGCTCTAAAGCTGACACCAGCCTATGATATCTGTCCGCAGAATCGGGCGGGTAATGAGGCGACGCAGGCAATGTTGATCACTGGCGAAAACAGGATGAGTAATCTCTCCCTCTGTCTGGAGGCCGCTCCTAAATTTCTGTTGGGTGAAGCTGACGCTATTGAGATCATCATGCATCAGATAGAAACGGTGCGTGCATGCTGGGAAGACATCTGTGATGAAGTCGTATTGAGTGAAGTGGACCGCAAGCTGTTTTGGGGCCGTATGTTTCTCAACCCTTTTATTTTTGAAGGTACGCCGGACGTTGTACGCACTAAAGCGCTAGCGGGGTTACTGACTTGAAAACCAATCTGATTACCCGCGAGGGATATGACAAACTGCGGGCTGAGCATGAACATCTCTGGAATGTAAAGCGCCCGGAAATTACCAAAATCGTTTCCTGGGCAGCAAGCTTGGGGGATCGCTCAGAAAATGCGGACTATACCTACAATAAGCGTTTGTTACGCCAGATCGATCGCCGTGTGCGCTACCTGAGAAAATGTCTGACGGAATTGAAAATTGTCGATTACTCACCGCAGCAGGACGGCAGCGTATTTTTTGGTGCCTGGGTCGAGATCGAAAATGAGCAGGGTGATGTGAAGCGCTTGCGGATTGTCGGCCCGGACGAGATCTACGGTGATAATAAAGACTATATCTCGATTGACTCCCCGATGGCGCGTGCGATGCTGAAAAAAGCGGTTGATGAGGAGTTCACCGTGAATACGCCAGAGGGGCCGCGCGAGTGGTTCGTTAATTCGATTGATTACGTTAAGTCATAAGCGTAGCCCAGCTTACGCCGGGCGGATTTATCGCTGACGTGAAAAGTGCGATGTCGCCTGAAGCAGGTTTAGTCATCTGCATTTTGCGATCGCAATAGTTGCCTGGCCTGCTCAATGACGGGTAAGTCAACCATCTCGCCGTTTATCTGAAAAGCGTAGCTATGTTCGGCCGCTTTCAACACCTGTTTTGCCCAGTCTATTTTGCTGTGATCTGTCGCGAAAGCCTGCTGAACGGCATCGATCTGCGAGGGATGGATACACAGTTTGGCTGAGAACCCGAGCGAGCGTGCGTGCAATGCGTCAGCTAACACCCGCTCGTGATGCGTGAAGTCGGGATTGACGCAATCTATTGGCGGCGGCAAGTCGGCCAATCTGGAAGCTAATACAATACGGCTTCTGGCATACAGCAAAGCATATAGGGATTGATCGCAATGGATATCGAGTGAAAAATCCAGTGAACCGAATGCGACCCTTTCTATGCCTGCGGCGCAAATTTCCTCTACGTTATGCAACCCCCGTGCTGTTTCAATAATCGCAATAATATTCACATTTTCTAGTTTATTTTTATTGCGATTTATCATTTCCCTCGCTTCATTCAGCATTTCTGCGGACTCTATTTTAGGTAAGACAATTTCCCACTTGACTACTTTATTTCTTAATTTTTCGTTACGTCTTAATCCCTCTTTGTTATTGAGCTTATTCAGGAACTCGATGTCTTCACTAAACGCTATTGAGCCAAACTTATTTAAACGTATATATTTTTTGCAATTTACATCAGAGACGGCAGTATCTTTTTCATACCACTGAATAATATTTTCTCGGGCTTGGTTTTTTTCATCAGGATGAACAGCATCTTCTAAATCAAATATCACGGCATCGGCACCGCAGTTAACAGCATGCTGAAAGCGACGGGGTGCATTACCGGGTACGAAGAGATAGGTCTTAGCGTATTCCATGCTGCTCTCCTTCTGTTAATTAATTGATTTAAGATAATTTTATTAAAATGTAACTAATTAATTGCGAATAAGAATGATACCTATTTACATTGACGTTAATGGTATGCTAGCTTTCCGTTCATTATTTTTCAATCTATCTATCACGACATTTTTATTATGTTTCGGGATGTGTTAACCCGAGTCCTAATGACACCTTTTTATACGTTACTGCAATTAATTATTACTTGTTTTATCGGTATGAGGAGTGGTTATGAATATCAAGGTAGACGCAGTTAAGCACAAGGATATACATCAGATTTCAGGTGATTTTCTCTCTGATTATTCAAATAAAAATGCGTTGAGGCGATTGATTCGTTGCTTTTTTGCTGAAGGAATTTTGAATAGAAATGACCTTATTTTAAATGGGGTTAATTCCAGGTCAGCAACGCTTGTTTTACGAGATGGAAAAGGGGAGGTGAAATTTGATGATATTTATCTAGCCCCGGCAAATACCTATATTAATAATGGAAATATTTCTCTCATTCATTCAGATGGGACATCTTTTCCCGTCAACGGTCACGAGCGGTTGATTGATGTATTCCGCGATAGTTTTGATTTCCATCCTGAAGAAAGCGGCATTAATGGCTTGAAAAGAGATGTGGCTAACAGCATCCGTAATGATACGAATGCCCGGCGCTATCGGTGTCAATGGCGTGCTGAGGTGGCTGAGGCCATGCGACAGGATGGGCAAGAATATTTCACGCAATGGCTGCGTCGGCAGCGAAGTATTCGCGATGCCGCCATGTTTCTCGATCAGTGGGGATCGCTGGAAGGGCATCCCTACTACCCGACCTGGAAATCTCGTCCGGGCCTGAGTGACGAAGACGTCCAACTGCTGTCACCCGAATTCAATGCCCGTGTACCATTGCGTATTACCGCACTACGCCGTGATATGGCGTATGTGGAATGTATGCCACATGTCGATGATTTTCATCAGTGGTTTGCTCAAGCGTTCCCGGCGCTCTGGCAGGAATGGAAGCAGCGCCTGAATCAACAGGGGCTGGATGAGGCGCAATGGCTCCCGCTGCCCATCCACAGTTGGCATTTGGAAAACTGGGTGAAATCCCACTACGCGGACGAGATCGCCGAAGGGATTCTGCTTACCGACGGCCCCGATCTCATCACGCTTCCGGGCATGTCGTTTCGTACGGTTTTGCCTGTTGAACCGCCTTCTTCCCCCTTCATCAAACTGCCTGTCGCCATCTGGATGACCAGCGAAATGCGTAGTCTACAGGCGAAATCGATCCACATGGGGCCGCGCATCAGCGCCATTATCGAGGCGATTCTGGTGCAGGAAGGGGGATTCGAACAGCGATTGGAATTTTTCCGCGAAGAAGCCGCTTTCCACTACAAGCACGCGGTTCATCAGGATGACGCGCCGGGCAAACACCTCTCTGTCGTTTTCCGCGATGCGCACGCCTATGAACGCGCTGACGGCGCGCTGCCCGTGACCGTCGCCACACTGTTTACGGCGCTGCCTCACCGCGACCAGCCACTGTTCACCGAGCTGGTTACGCTTTCCGGGCTCGGCGCAGAGGCATGGTTCCGCCAATACGTGCGCGCCGTTACTCGTCCTGTTATCGCTATCTATCTGCTGTACGGCATCGGGCTGGAAGCGCATCAGCAGAACAGCCAGATCCTCTTTTCATCTGAAGGTGTCGCGCAAGGGCTATTAATCCGTGATTTCGGCGACGGGCGCACCTACGCACCGCTGCTGCGTCAGCGCGGGCATCATCTGCAACCCTACGTCTGGCCCGGCATTCTGCCCACGGTGTTTGAAGACGATATCGAACCCGTGCGGATGTTTGTCGTTGATGCCTGCTTTGTCAGCCACCTGCACGAACTGGCGCTGGCGCTCAGCGCGGAATACGGCTTTGCCGATGCCCGGCTGTGGCAGGTGATGAAGGAAGAAACCGCCGCGGCGTTTGACGCGGTGAAGTCGCGCGTTGATGGCGATCTGTGGCAGACCGAACGCGACATGTTTTTGACCCAGCCCTGGTATACGCGTTCGCTGCTGCGCATGCACATTCAGGAATACCGCGATTACCGAATTCAGCATGGTCTGAGCAATCCCTTCCTCGCGGAAGGGGAAGAAACCCGCATCGGATCGTGATGTATGGCGATGCTCCTGCCCCACAGGCTGAAAAACGGGAGCATCTTTTTCACTCCTCATTTTGAGATGGATAACTTTGTTGATGAACGCCAGGAAGAACTTCACTCCACCTACCGGGAAGACTCGTTTTCCTATTCCCTCCGCGTTGGCCATCGCCGTAACGGCTGTGCTAAGCGGCATCGCGATACCCGTGCAGTCGGCAACGGGCGAGCGCGATGATTCCACTATCGTGGTCGAAGCCAAAGACGCTGAGGCTGCGCAGGGGCTGGTGGCGGGCGGCATGTCGGCGCGTGCGTCCAGCACCGGGCTGCTGGGCAAAAAGGACGTGATGGATACGCCATTTAATGTCAGCAACATGACCTCATCGTTTATTGAAAACAAGCAGGCGCAGACGCTGGGGCAGGTAGTCGCGCATGACGCCTCGGTGCGAGTCAGTAGTTCGCAGGGCGGTCTGCTGGATTCTTATTACATCCGCGGTTTCCCGCTCAACGAAGGTAATCTGAGCGATATCGCCATGAATGGTGTCTACGGCGTCGCGCCCAACTACCAACTGATGACCGACTACATCGAGCGGGTGGAAGTGCTGAAAGGGCCGTCGGCGCTGCTGTACGGGCTGTCACCTAACAGCAGCGTGGGCGGCGTGATTAACGCCGTCACCAAACGCCCGACTACCGTCGGCAATCTGACCCGCCTCACCACCAGCTGGCAGTCTGATTCTCAACTCACGCAGCATGCGGATATCTCCCGCGTTTATGCGCTGGACAATAATAATCTGCTCGGCGTCCGTTTTAATGGTAACTATGGCTATGGTGACACCGTGTGGGACGGCAGCGACAAGCGCACGCAGGTCGGCGCGCTCGGGCTGGATTTCTCATCAGAACGCTTCCGCGCCACGTTGGATCTTATCACTCAGCATCTGAAAACCCGTGCGCCGTCTCGCCCTTATTTGTTCGCGCAGGGTGTGACCGTGCCCGATGCACCGGATGGTAACACCAATATTTCCCAGCCGTGGGGATTCTGGCACTCCAAAGATCAGTCGGTGTTGCTGCATACCGAATACGATTTGGCGGATAACGTCACTTGGTTTACCGATGCTGGAGGCTCTAGCAGTCATGTTCATCGCGTATCGGAGCAGGTCCCGCTGATTAATAATAATGGTGACTCAGTATCCAGCATGGTGGGTTTTCGTTCTAACGTCAGTCGTTATAACTTGGCAACTGGTATTCGGGCAGAAGCTGAAACAGGTTCGATAACGCACAAATTATCCGCACAAACTAGCTACTATCGTGATCAGTTATCAAGTGGTATTCGCTCTACGTTAAATGTTAACAGTAACATTTATAACCCAGTCTATATCCCTGAGCAGAGCATTAACGAACCTGATGTTGTTAAGCGTTCTTCCACCGCACTATCGGGTATCGCGTTGGCGGATACGCTCGGTTTCTGGAACGATACGTTGCAGGTTACTGGTGGGTTACGCTACCAGAAAGTTAGCTCAGATAACTTTGTTGTGCGTTCTTCTTATGACAAGAGTGCAATTACTCCGATGCTCGGGGTGATTGTTAAACCTTGGCAGCACGTCTCGCTCTACGCCAACTACATTGAAGGTCTGAGCCAAGGCCAAATTGCTCCAGATAATGCATCGAATGCAGGTCAAGTACTGTCGCCGTATAAGAGCAAGCAGTACGAGGCTGGGGTAAAAGTGGATGCGCTGGGGACGATTTCTACGCTGAGTGTCTTCCAGATCACCAAACCGAGCGGCGCGTTAGCTAACGGACCGGGCAGTGAGTTTATTGAGGCTAACGAGCAGCGCAATCGGGGTATCGAACTGGATGTGGTCGGTTCACCGCTGGAGGATCTACGTCTGACGGGCGGCGTGATGCTGCTGGATGCTGAACTAACCAAAAGCGTGACACCGGGGGCGCAGGGCAAGCGCGCACCGGGTACGTCGCGTTTTCAGGCTAACGCCGGCTTGGAATATGACCTGCCGTTCCTGCGCGATCTGACGCTGAACGCCAACGTCACCCATAACGGGAAGCAGAACGTCAACACCATCAATACTCAATCCATTCCTTCCTGGACCACCGTTGATTTCGGCGCCCGTTACAAGACGCGCATCTATAACGCACCGACCACGTTCCGAGCAGATGTCCTTAACGCTTTTGACCACAACTACTGGTCTGGCGTGACGTCGTTCAGCACGGTATCGCAAGGAACGCCGCGGACGCTGATGCTGTCCGTGGCGGTTGATTTCTAAGGGCATGCGTTTTCAGGAACCGAACGTTAGGAGATAGCAATGAGCAACCTGTTTAGCTTTGCCGCAGCGTCTTCCCACTCTGTTATGCAGGCACACTGGCCTGAAAGACTGACGCCTTATCTGGATAGTGAGATTGAACAGTTCCTTTTCGACTCGACCCAAAGGTTGTCATGGCTGGTTGAACAGTATGGGTCTCCGCTGAATATTGTCTGGCCGCACACCGTGGCTAACAATATCGCGGCATTGCGAACTGTGTTGCAGCGTCACGACGTGGACTGCCGCCTGTACTACGGCGCGAAGGTGAACAAATCGCCGGGGCTGGTACAGGCGGCGGTTAATGCGGGTGTTGGCGTGGATGTTTCCAGCCTACAGGAACTGAACGATGCGCTGCGGGCAGGCGGCGATGGCGCACGGCTGTGCGCCACCGGCCCGGCAAAAACGCGTGAGTTCCTGACGGCGCTGGTTCATCACCGTGCGCTTATCGTGCTGGATTCACCGGAAGAGTTCGACGAGGTGCTCGCGCTGGCAGATTTGCTGCGCGTGACGAAGCCGGTGCGGGTCCTGCTGCGCTATCGCCCATCGTTCGCACAGGCTAGCCGTTTTGGCATGTTGGCCGATGAGGTCGAACGTTGTCTGGAGGCGCTGAGCGTCAGGCAGGATGCGCTGCGTTTAGAAGGCTTCCATTTCCATCTCGGCGGCTATGAGCCCGATACCCGCGTGGCGGCATTCGCCGAGCTATTGCCATTACTGGAGCGGGCGCAGTCCCGGGGGTTGCAGCCGGTCATTATTGATATCGGCGGCGGATTGCCGATTCAATATCTTTCGGCTTCACGCTATCAGGATTATTTAGCGAAGCAGAATGCGGCGGATTACCGCCACGGTCAGGTGCCGACCTCGTTTTACCCGTACGGCGGCGAGCGTTCGGCAGCCGACTATCTTGAAGCATTCCTGTCCGGCTCAATCGGACAGAACCGCGTAGCGGACGTGCTCAAGCAGCACGGCCTGATTCTGGCGATTGAGCCGGGACGCAGCCTGGCTGACCAAAGTGCGATTACCGTGTTTCGCGTCACGCGCACGCGCCGCCAGCCGGATGGCAACCACGTCGTGTTTGTGGAAGGCAGCAGCTTTAGCGCGTGTGAAACCTGGTTTAACTCTGAGTTTTTGATTGATCCTCTGCATGTTTTTTCCGTCAAAAAAGACACGCCTCTGGTGCCGGGCAAATCCTGGATCGCCGGACACAGCTGTCTGGACGACGATGTCATTACGAACCGATTGATTCATTTTCGAACCGTGCCGCAGCCAGGCGATTTACTGATTTACGCGAATACGGCGGGATACCAAATGGACCTGCTGGAGAACGCGTTTCATCGGCATCCGCTGCCTGCGCGCCTGTGCGCTTTCAAAGGTAAGAAAGGTGAGCTGATTTTTTCCAGTGATAACTGAATGGAGCAGAACCATGATCCTGAGTAAAGTAACTGATTTGATTGGTAATACGCCCGTTATACACATTCCCGTTCCCTATGGGGACACGCGTTTGTTTTTAAAAGTGGAGAAGAACAACCCCGGTGGCAGCATGAAGGATCGCATGGCGAGAAATATGATTGTTGCCGGACTGAAGTCAGGGAAAATCCGCCCCGGTGGCACCATTGTCGAGTCGTCATCGGGTAATACCGGTATCGGACTGGCATTGGCGTCGATCGAATACGGTCTGCGCTTTATTGCCGTGGTCGATCATCATGCGGCACCGGACAAAATTGCCATCATGCGCGCGCTGGGGGCGGAAATTCGCTATGTCTCCGGTGATTATGGCGAAGATGAGGTGGCGGTAGTGGAACGTCAGCGTATGGCGGCGCAGCTGGCACAGGACATTCCCGGTGCGGTGTTTATGAATCAGTCGGACAATGCGGCGAATGCGGGCGGCTATGCCGATCTTGTCCGCGAGCTGTTCAGTCAGATTGGCAAGATCGACGCGTTTGTCGGTTGCGTGGGCACGGGGGGATCGATGACCGGTATTTCTCACGGCCTGAAGGTGCACAACCCGGATATTATGACCATTGCCGTTGAACCGGTGGGTTCCATCGTCTTCGGCCACCCCGGCAAACCCTACTATCAGTCCGGCACTGGTACGCCAGCGGGGGATACGGTGGGACTGGTGCTGGATTACAGCTGTATCGACTGCGGTGAGCAGGTTTCGGATTCGCAAGCATTTGAAACAGCACGCTATATCGCACGCCACTACGGTCTGCTGGTTGGCGGCTCGACCGGCGGGGTGATCTATAAAGCGCTGGAACTGATCTATCAGGATCGTATCGGTGGCAACGTTGTGTTGGCGATCGCCGACGGCGGTGAAAAATACCTGCATACGGTGTTTAACGAAGAGTGGCTGGCGGCACGTAATCTGACGGATAACAGCGTGTGGCACGATCTGGATCGCTGGCTGGGCAACGCGATTTCTCTGGAGCAGGCAAGTTAAGGAGCCAAGGATGAGCGAATCGCTAAGTGCACAGCCGCTTAACGTGGTGATTTGTGGGGCTGGCAAGACCGGCCATCTCGCCACGGTGCTGTTTACGCAGTTACCGGACGTCGAGGTGACGCTGCTGGGCAGCCATCCCCGTCTGCTGGCAGCCTACCAACAGCACGGTAAACGGCTACACGCGCTGCTGCCGGATGGCGAGGTACTGACGGCTACGCCAGACTGCGTGACCTGCGATCCGGCGGAAGCCTGCCGTGATGCCGATGTGGTTATCATCACCGTTCCCGCTAACTTTCGCGCTGATATTCTGGCGCGGATCGTTCCCCATTTACCTGCCAACAAACCGGTTTACGTTGGCGCAATTCCCGGTTTTTGTGGTTTTGACTGGCTGGCCGAACGCGAGCTGGCCGCTTGCCCAAATGCAGTGATTTGGGGAATGAAGGATGTGGCGCACATTGCGTTTGATTTGCTGCCGGGTCAGTCGATCAAGATGGGGGGGGAAAAATCCACGCTGTATGTCGCCACCCATCGGCGTGAAACCGCTGCGAGCCAGCAGGCGCTGGTGGCGCTGCTGCAACGGCTCTATGCTGCGCCCGTTGTGCTCTTGCCGGATTATTTGGAGATCACGCTGACGCCGGGTAACCCAATTATGCACAGTGCGGTGATTTATGGTCTTATCGGCCCCTACGGACAGTGGCATGCCCGGCCTTTCCCGCAGCCGCTGTGCTGGTGGAATGATTGCCCGGAACTCGGAGCCTATTATCTGGAACGTATGGACGAGGAGAACCAGCGGCTGTGTGCGGCGCTGGAGGCGCGGCTTAGCGTGCAGTTGGGTTCGGTACTGCCGCTCAAGCAGGAGATTATCGATGCTTATGGCGAGCAGATTGCCGATGCGCACACGATGCTTTCCGTACTGCGCACCAATCAGGCTTATCACGGCATCGGTCTGCCGCTGCGAAAACATGATGCTGGTGGGTACGTGTTTGATACGCAGCATCGGGTGTTTCAGGAGGATATTGCCTACGGCCTGAGCCTGCTGGTGACCCTTGCAGAGAACCTGGCCGTTAGCGTGCCGTACATTGAGGAAGTCTACCGGTGGTGCAGCGATTACATGGGAACATTGACGCAGGATCGTCCCGACTATTTCCCGCTACAGTGGCTGAAATGAGACGGGGTGACGCTGTGAAAGCAGAAGGAGCTGACGTATGCGCTTGAGCGGGCAGGTCGCGTTCATCATCCACTTTATGTTTGTCGTACAGCTAGTGGCAATGGGAGCGATGGAGATGAGCGGGCCGTTTTGGCCGCTGCATCTGGAAAGCATGTCGTCCGGTGCGGAACTGAGTCTCGCGGGGATTGCCGTATACGTCGGGCCGATGCTGGGCATTATGCTGACCAGCGCTTTCTGGGGACGGATGGGCGATCGGCTGGGCAACAAAGCCATGATGATCCGCGCGCTGTTCGGGCTGGCGTTGACCCAACTTGGGCTGGCGTGGGCCAATGATATCTGGACGATCGTCGCGCTGCGTTTTATTCAGGGTGCCTGTGCGGGTTATATTGCACCCGCGCAGGCGTACGGCGTTGCGGTGGTCAGTCCGTTACAGCGCACGCGGCTGTTTGCCTGGCTTCAGGTCTCCACCAACGTGGGATCGCTAGTGGGAGCGATTGTTGGTGGGCTGATTCTCGATTATCTGAACTTCTTCTGGATCAACCTGAGTGCCGCGATCCTCTGCGCGCTGTGTGGCATCACTGTGGCGCTGTTCCTACCGCATGTCGCCCCGGCGGTGCCAACGACACCGCCTGCGGACGTGCAGGCGAAAACCATTCCCCGCAGGCGGCTCTGGGCGCTGTCGCCGATCCCCGGCCTGTTGCTGATTTCTGGCCTGCTGCTGGCTAGCCGCATGATTCCGCAAACGCCGTTTTCCCTCTACATGGACGGCTTCTTTCAGGTGGATAAGTGGGTTATCGGGCTGTGTTATGGCTTGCAGGCGACCGGCGTGATTGTCTCCGCGTCGCTGTGGGCGCGCTATTTTGAAAATCTCTCGCTGTCGCAGACGCTGAGCCGTCTGTGCGTGGTCATGCTGGCCTGCGCTATCGTGACATTGACGGCCGCTACGATCCTGAATATTGCGATTTTCATCCCGCTTTATTTCCTGTGGGGCGTGCTGTTGGGGGCAACGACGCCCGTTCTGATGGCGTTGATTTCCCGCGCGGCTGGTGCCGGGCAGCAGGGTTACATACTCGGCGTGGCGCAAAGCGTCAGCCAGTTTGCCTCGATTCTGGGCATTGCTTTGGGCGGATTGGTTCTCTATTCCCCCGGATTACGTTCACTGTTCTTCTGCGTTGGTGCCGCGTATCTGGTGACTTTTCTCGTCTCGCTGATGCTGCTACGACGCCTGCGGATACAGGTGGAAAAACATGACTCTCTCTCGACGAAGGGAAATATCGAAAATGTGTAATTGTTGGATGCGGCAACATTGCCGTCGGTTATTGCTGAGTGCGCTGTTGATGGTCGGTCTGTCGCCGCTGGTGGGGCAGGCTGAGCAAACTGCGCAAACCTCAACTGTCATCAAGGATGTGTTGGGGCGTGAGGTGAGAGTCAACACACCGGTGCAGCGCGTGATGTTGGGCGAGGGGCGTCAGCTTTATCTGGTCGCGATGCTCGACAGGGAAGATCCGGCAAAAAGAATTGTCGCCTGGCGGCGCGATCTGATTCAGTCCGATCCGGCAACGTGGCACCAGTATCGTGACCGCTTCCCTCAACTGGCAAAAATACCGACGTTTGACGGCACGGAAAAGGGCACGTTTGATGTGGAACAGGCGGTATCGCTCAAGCCAGACGTGATCATTATGAACATTGAGGCGCAGCGGGCGATTGTCGATGCGGGCTACGATCGGATATTGGACAGCGTTGGCATTCCTATTGTGTATGTCGACTTCCGCTATCACCCGCTGGAAAACACGGCGCCGACCTTGCGCCTGTTCGGCAAGCTGTTCCATCAGGAAGCGCGTGCCGACGCGTTTCTCGCATTCCGTGAGGCGCAGCTAAAACGCGTTTCCGATGTGCTAGCGGCGAAAAAACCGCGTTCCCCGCGCGTGTTTATTGAGCGACTGGGGGGGTACACCGATGAGTGCTGCCTGACGTTTGGTCGGGATAATTTTGGTAAATTTGTGCAGTTGGCGGGCGGCGACAATGTGGCAGCGAAAAATGCGCCGAATACCTTCATGCAGATGCATTCTGAACAGGTGATTGTGGAAAACCCGGAAGTCGTGGTGATCACCAGCGGCAACTTTGAAGCCTTCGTTCCCGGCGGGCGCTGGATTGGGTTAGGGCCGGGACAGGATATGACGGAAGGGCGCAAGCGGCTTGAATGGTTCCTGGGGCGTCCGGCCTATACCAACAGCATTGCTAAACAGAAGCGCGCGTTCCATGCCATCTGGCACCAGTTTTACAACGGCCCCTATGATTTCATTGCGATTCAGCAACTGGCAGAGTGGTTTCACCCAGATTTATTCCGCGATCTCAATGCAGACGACACCTTCCGCCAGCTTCATGAGCAGTTTTTACCGGTTGACTACCAGTCGGGCTATTTCGTCAGTCTTACGCCGTAAATGAGAGTCAGCTCCGGCGTTACGTCGGCGCTGCACGTAACCGTTATGTCAGGAGGTGGAGAATGTTTGACAGTATGACCTACCACATTGCCCTTACGCCCGTGCAGTTCTTGTTGCCCTCGGAAAATGTCGATATGTCGAACGTGGAATGTCTGATGGAGGATATTTGCCGCTGTGGTTGCTGGACGACGCCTGTGCCGATAGAGAAAGAGACGGGGATTATCATGGACGGCAATCATCGGCTGCGTGCGGCCACCGAATTGGGGTTAAAGCATATCCCCTGTGCGCTGCTCGATTATGACGATCCTCGCGTGGCTGTTTACCATTGGAAAACCGGCCAGCCTTTTTGCAAAAATCTGATTATGCAGACGGTTGTGACGGAAAAGAGCCTATTTCCCTATAAAACCACGCGTCACCTTTTCCAGCCTGCGCTGCCGTCAGTGCGTGTTGTACTGGATGAGCTGATGCGCTAATCACGGTTAGGTGTTAACCGCTACGCCGCCGCCCTGAATCCGGGCAGTAACGCCTTCTCGCCTTTCTTTTCTCCAGCTTTTGCCGCCACAGTGCCTTTTTATTGGCTACGGCGTTACTATAATCTTCGTAAACGACAATCTTCGCTAACCACAACCTGCGTAAATCGCCGATGATTTTATGACTGACAGCACAGGAAATGATTGATTACACGAATTTTAATATGCTTTGTAACAATTTTGCCTAGAATGTATACCAGAAACGACTGTCAGTAATTCGTGTGTTTCTGAACAATAGCAGCGTCGGCGCTATTACGCCTTTGGAGAAAGAGAATGCAAGAAAACTATAAAATTCTGGTTGTAGATGACGACATGCGGTTGCGTGCGCTGTTAGAACGTTATTTGACCGAACAGGGTTTTCAGGTACGTAGCGTAGCCAATGCTGAACAGATGGACCGTTTACTGACTCGAGAATCCTTCCACCTCATGGTGCTGGATCTGATGCTGCCGGGCGAAGATGGGTTGTCCATCTGCCGTCGTTTACGCAGCCAGAGCAACCCGATGCCGATCATTATGGTGACGGCGAAGGGGGAAGAAGTGGATCGTATCGTCGGGCTAGAAATCGGCGCGGACGATTATATTCCTAAACCTTTTAATCCGCGTGAACTGCTGGCTCGCATCCGTGCGGTGCTGCGCCGTCAGGCAAATGAACTGCCGGGCGCGCCGTCGCAGGAAGAAGCGATTATCGCGTTTGGCAAATTCAAGCTGAATCTGGGCACGCGCGAAATGTTCCGTGATGACGAACCGATGCCGTTAACCAGCGGTGAATTTGCCGTGCTTAAAGCGCTGGTAAGCCACCCGCGTGAGCCGCTGTCTCGCGATAAGCTGATGAATCTGGCTCGTGGCCGTGAATACAGTGCGATGGAGCGTTCCATCGACGTACAAATTTCTCGTCTGCGCCGCATGGTGGAAGAAGATCCGGCGCACCCGCGTTATATCCAGACCGTGTGGGGTCTTGGCTACGTATTCGTCCCGGACGGCAGTAAGGCATGATGCAATGGCGTTTTTCTCCGCGCAGCTCATTTGCACGGACGTTGCTACTGATTGTCACGTTGTTGTTTGTCAGTTTGGTCACCACCTATCTGGTGGTGCTCAACTTTGCCATTTTGCCGAGTTTGCAGCAGTTCAATAAAGTGCTGGCATACGAAGTAAGAATGCTGATGACGGACAGTCTGCAACTGGAAGATGGCTCCACGCTTGAGGTGCCGCCTGCGTTCCGACGTGAGATTTATCGCGAATTGGGTATATCGCTGTACACCAATGCGGCGGCGGAGGAAAGCGGCCTGCGTTGGGCTCAGCACTATAAGTTTCTGAGCGATCAGATGGCGCAACAGTTGGGCGGTCCGACAGATGTACGGGTCGAGGTCAGCAAAAATACGCCAGTGGTGTGGCTGAAAACCTGGCTGTCACCCGATATCTGGGTGCGTGTTCCTCTCACTGAAATTCATCAGGGCGATTTCTCGCCGCTTTTCCGCTACACGCTGGCGATTATGCTGCTGGTGATTGGTGGCGCATGGCTCTTTATTCGGGTGCAAAACCGGCCTCTGGTTGAGCTGGAACATGCGGCTTTGCAGGTCGGTAAAGGCATTATTCCACCGCCGCTACGTGAGTACGGCGCTTCTGAAGTGCGTTCCGTGACGCGCGCTTTTAACCAGATGGCCTCCGGCGTGAAACTGCTGGCCGACGATCGCACGCTGCTGATGGCGGGCGTCAGTCATGACCTGCGTACGCCGCTGACGCGCATTCGTCTGGCGACCGAAATGATGGGCAAGGAAGATGACTATCTGGCGGAGTCGATCAATAAGGACATTGAGGAGTGTAACGCGATTATTGAGCAGTTCCTCGACTACCTGCGCACTGGTCAGGAAATGCAGACGGAAGTGGCCGACCTGAACGCGATTATGGGCGAGGTGGTAGCATCGGAGAGCGGCTATGAACGCCAGATTGACAGTGAGTTTGTTACCGGTGAACTGTTGGTACGCATTAGCTCGCTTTCGATAAAACGTGCGGCGCTGAATCTAGTGGTGAATGCGGCGCGTTACGGTAACGGTTGGATCAAAGTCAGTACCGGACGTGAACTACAGCGCGTGTGGTTTCAGGTAGAAGATGATGGGGAAGGCATCGCGGCCGATCAATTACAGCACTTGTTCCAACCATTTGTTCGCGGTGACAGCGCACGAACCACCAGTGGAACAGGGTTGGGCTTGGCGATCGTGCAACGTATTATCGATGCGCACAATGGCGTGCTGGATGTCGGCACGAGCGAACGCGGCGGACTCTGCGTCCGCGCGTATCTGCCGTTGTTATCGGAAGCCTCTGTAGTGGATAACGGTGCCGCAAAAGAGTCATAAGCCTAATGCCGATCGTTTAAGAACCGAGATACACGGAGCTACCACGGGGCGAGGTATCCCTGCGGGAACCTCATCCCCGTGTTTCTCCTAAAATGAGGCTTAGGCTACCAGCGTTAGTCATAAGCCTCTTTTTAAGTTCTACAATAGCAAAAGGCGCGGATTCCGCGCCTTTTCTCTGTGTGTTTCTTGCTAACGCTTACCGCTTCGGCCCTGCTTTCACCAGCGCGGCACCTGCTGGCGCATCGGTGTATTTATCGAAGTTGGTGATAAAGCGCTGTGCCAGATCGTCCGCTTTTTCCTGCCATTGTTCGACGCTCGCGTAGGTATCACGCGGGTCGAGAATGTCAGGATTGACGCCGGGCAGCGAGGTCGGAATCGCCAAGTCGAACACTGGCAGCGTCTGCATTTCAGCATCATCAATACTGCCGTTCAGAATGGCGTCAATAATCCCACGCGTATCCTTGATGGAGATACGCTTGCCGCTGCCGTTCCAGCCCGTGTTCACCAGATAGGCCTGCGCCCCTGCCGCCTTCATCCGTTTCACCAGCACTTCCGCGTACTGCGTTGGGTGCAGCATCAGGAAGGCTGCGCCAAAGCAGGCAGAGAAGGTTGGTGTCGGTTCCGTCACGCCGCGCTCGGTTCCCGCCAGTTTAGCCGTAAAGCCGGACAGGAAATGATACTGCGTTTGATCGGACGTCAGGCGAGAAACCGGTGGCAGCACGCCGAAGGCGTCCGCCGTCAGGAAGATCACTTTGGTCGCGTGGCCCGCTTTCGAGACCGGTTTAACGATATTCTGAATGTGGTAGATCGGGTAAGAGACGCGGGTGTTCTCGGTTTTGGAACCGTCGTTGAAGTCCACGGTGCCGTCTGCCAGCACCGTAACGTTTTCCAGCAGCGCATCGCGTTTGATGGCACCGTAGATATCCGGCTCCGCTTCTTTGGACAGCTTAATGGTTTTGGCGTAGCAGCCGCCTTCAAAGTTAAAGACGCCGTCGTCGTCCCAGCCGTGCTCGTCATCACCAATCAACTGGCGTTTCGGGTCGGTGGACAACGTGGTTTTTCCCGTACCGGACAGGCCGAAGAAGACTGCGACATCGCCTTTTTCACCGACGTTCGCCGAGCAGTGCATGGAAGCGATGCCTTTCAGCGGCAGTAGGTAGTTCATGATGGAGAACATCCCTTTCTTCATTTCGCCACCGTACCAGGTGCCGCCAATCAGCTGGATGCGCTCTGTCAGGTTGAACGCGACGAAGTTCTCAGAGTTCAGCCCCTGTTCCTGCCAGTTTGGGTTGGTGCATTTTGCGCCGTTCATCACGATGAAGTCTGGTTCAAAACCTGCTAATTCTTCATCGCTCGGACGGATAAACATGTTTTTGACGAAATGTGCCTGCCAGGCCACTTCGGTTACGAAACGCACACTGAGGCGACTGTCTGGATTGGCGCCGCAGAAAGCATCGATGATGAACAACCGCTTGCCGGACAGTTGCGTGGTGACCAGCTGTTTCAGATGAGTCCAGGTTTCCTGGCTCAACGGGTGGTTATCGTTCTTGCCTTTGCCTTGATCGGACCACCACACGGTGTCGCGGGTCACGTCATCGCGCACGATGTATTTGTCTTTCGGGGAACGGCCGGTAAAGATGCCAGTATCGACGGCTACCGCACCGAGTTGAGTTTCGATGCCGCGTTCATAGCCTTGTAGGGTTGGAGAGCGTTCTTCTTTAAAAAGGAGTTCATAGCTGGGATTGTAGACAATATCGCGGACATCATGGATTCCATAAGCAGCCAGAGCTTGCGGGGTAATACCGTTGATCTGCATGTTGCTACTCCTCAAGTTATAGTCGTACTACTAAACATTGTAGGGAGTGAGCTTATTTTAACCGCGATAGCAATCATAAAATTAAATAAATTCATTAATAACTTTGCTTATTTAGGGTGTTTGAAAAATAACCATAGCGGTTTGCAGGTGGGAAAATAAGCAAAATAAAACGGGTACTTTTGTACCCGTCAAAAAGATTAATGCAACAGATTTCCTGATGAATCCTGCCGGATCGCGCGGATATCCAGAGAATTAAACAGGTAGTGCGTACCGCAATAATCACAGTTCATATCGATTTCACCGTCCTGTTCGATCATCTCATTCACTTCCTGATCGGACAGCGTCATTAATGCATCTGCGCAACGATCGCGCGAGCAGTGACAGCGGAATTCGACATCCTGCGGTTCATACACGGTAACCTCTTCCTGATGGTAAAGGCGGTACAGCACCTCGTTGGCAGGCAGGGTAAACAGTTCTTCGGCTTTGACCGTTGTGGTGAGCTGTGCCAGATGATCAAAATCATTGCGATCGGCGTCCTGCGCAGGCAGTACCTGTAGCAACATGCCTGCGGCGGCCTGATTGCCCTCGTGCTGTCCGGTACGGATAAACAGCCGTGTTGGCAACTGTTCGGACTGCTGGAAATAGCTTTCCAGACATTCGGCAACGGTTTCACCTTCTAAACCAACAACGCCTTGATAACGCTCTCCGTCGGTTGGTGTAATCGTAATGACCAGATAGCCATTGCCGACCATCTCTTTCAGCGAGCTCCCCGGTGCGATATCCCCTTGCAGACGGGCAACGCCGCGCATCTGCTGTTGGTGGTTACCGTTAATCACCGCCAGTTTCAGCGGGCCATCGCCCTGAAGCTGAACGGTAATATCACCGCTGAATTTCAGTGTTGCCGTCAGCAGACTGGTGGCAACCAGCATTTCACCCAGCAGTGTTTGTACCGCGGACGGGTAGTCGTGGTTAGTCAAAATACGTTGATACGTTTCGTTAACGGTCACTAATTCGCCACGGACGGCATAATTTTCAAACAGATAGCGATGTAGTTGGTCGTGAGCCATGATGTTTTCTCGTCGTTGTACGGAGATGAGTAGTGCGCGATGAGTGGTACGGCAATCGCTGGGTCTTCTCTCTATTGTCAGCAGTTTGATGACCAAAAAATGAAGAGCGGAGCGTTATTCCTGATCGCTATATTTAAATTTAATCAGATCGCGTCGCTCTTTTTTATCAGGGCGGCGATCGGGATGTGGCATCGTCAGCGCATTCATTTTCCGCGCCTGCGCTACCTTTTCTCGTTTCTCAATGCTTGCTGCTGTTTCCTGATACAGCGACTGCGCCTCTGTCGCACTTCTGCGCTGGCCGCTGACGGCTGAAACGATCACGGTGCGTTCATCATTTCCCTGACGCAGTTTAATCTCGGCATTCAGCTCGACCTGCTTGCTCGGCTTACCGCGTTGACCGTTATAGTGCACTTTGCCGCCGTCGATCATCTCGCGGGCTATTGCCCGTGTTTTATAGAAACGGGCGGCCCAGAGCCATTTGTCCAGACGAACGGCGTCGTCGGCATGCTCGGTAGCTTTCACCATAAACCCTCCTGATTACCCTGCGTTAACGGAGTGACGCAGGGCTGGTAGCAGCGCAAGATAGTCGTTCATTGACGGATGTTGCAGGAATGCCTTCTCCTGCTGACCAGAATCTGGATTACGTACGCCCAGACAATAATGGATGCCGAAGGTTTTCGCGGCATCCAGAATCGGTTCGCTGTCATCCACGAACAGAGTTCTGGCAGGATTGAAACCGGTTTGCTGCTGTACGGCCTGCCACAAGCGCTGATTCTCTTTCGGATACCCATAAGTATGGGTGGAAAGCAATAAATCAAGGTGCCGATCCAGCCCAGTATGCTCGATTTTTACCGCCAGACTGTGCGGATGAGCGTTGGTCAGCAGAATTGTCTCTTTGCCGCACTCGCGCAGCGCCGCTAAAAACGGCGTGGTGTCGTCGCGCAATCGGGCTCGCGTGCCGATATCTGTCGTCATTTGGTAGATATCCAGATCGAGACGTTCTGACCAGTAATCGAAGCAATACCAATTCAGCGTGTGTTGAACGGCCCGGTACTCCTGTTCGATAAGCTGATGCGCCTGTTCAAGGCTGATCTGACGTTTTTCACTGAGCGATTGCGGCACCAGTTGAAGCCAGAAATAGCTGTCAAACGCCAGATCGAGCAGCGTGCCATCCATATCCAGTATCACGGTGTCGATGTTATGCCAGTTAACGTGGGGGTTCATAACGACTCCAGATGTCGCGTCGTACCATTGGGGTGATGAAACAGGAGACGCGCAATGCAATTGTGACAAGAGTGAGGGGAAACCTAGTCCATTAGGTTAGCATAATCACAAGGAGGGCACGATGCCGTTAGTGGGGAAGCCGAGGGTGATTATCCGAGGATGAACTCGCCATCATATTGAAGCGTGAGGCGTAATAGCGCTGGATATCGGTGACACGCTTCTGGCTTTTACGCATTTTAATGCCGGTCAGAATCGCATTAATGATGAACATCGTGGAAAAGAGCAGCAGCAGCAGGCAACTGCCGAGATAGCGCCAGACGGTAATGACGTCGGGTTCACTGTGCAGGCTGATGTGCTGTGTCCCGTTGGCATCAGTATTGAGCTGCGTGATGACGCCGGTGGCATTAAACGGCGTATGCAGCAGCATCGCCGAAAGCCGCTGGAGTTCCTGCCACTGATCCGATGGTCGATATTCATTGAGCGGCATCGGAGGGAGCGGGTGGTTAACGAACTGCCGGCCTTCATCGCTACGGATCAGGAATCCTCCGGGCGGTGGGCTGTTCAGCGACTCTGCTGCATTATTGATTTCCTGATAGAAGAATTGATCGGTGGAACTGTTGACCAATGATTCCAGTGTTTCTGCACTGACAGCGGGCAACACCACATTCATGCCTTTCAACTTGCCGGAATCGGCATCTTTTACCAACGTATTCCAGTTTTTAACGTCGCTTAAATTCACCAGTGCATTTTTCAAGCGGGAACAGTCATTTTCCTGTTTACATAAATCCTGCGTTCTTAGGACGACATCAGCGAAGTTCTTCATCAGAATCAGCCCTGATTTCTGGATCGTGGACGCTAATTGAGAATTGGCCTGACCGTCTTTATCCGCTTGCGGATGGAGCTGGCTGTTGACGGATTTAAGCAAGGCGGACGTTTTTTCAATGGTCTCGGACTCCGGCAGCGGTAGCGGCGCAGCTTTGTTCCAGTAAATAGCGGAACAGTCGAAAGGGCTGAAAGCATAGGGTGATGGTGCAGAGACGGGGTGAATGCCTGCGGGTACATAACACATACCGTTACCGCGAACCGCCAGCGTATCGCCAATGCGGAGCTGCGCTTTTTCCAGATCGCTGACTTGCGTTACCTCAATGCGCTGTGCGCCTTGAAGCCAGGCCAGACTGAGTTTTAACGGTAGTTCGAGCTGCACGTTGGTGACGAGCAACATCAGGCTGAGCAGTGAACCCGCAGCTAGCAGCAGATTCCTGCCCCAGCGCTGTAGCGGGAAATATTTCACTTCATCGTGCAGCGAAAGATGCTCGCCTTGACGGATGACTTGTCGGTTGAGATAGATATCTACGTCCGTTTTCCGCCCCAGATCCTGTGTGATATAAGGCTGCCAGTGAGGAGGGTAGATCAGATCGATGTTACCGAGTGAGATATTGCCGAGTGATCCCTGATTAGATTCGCCAAACAGACCCAGGCCTTGTGGCGTGCCGTGAAGGCAATGCACGTCCCGCAATTCCTGAGAGGACGGTGACCGAAAAAGCTGCCATAAGCTCCAGCTTGCCAGCAATGTCGCAATGCCAGTCAGCCAGGGGAGTAGGGCGATAGGGCTATTCAGGCTGATGAACAGGAGAAAAAAAGACAGACAGAGCACGGCCGTTTCTTTCAGCCCTCTGGAGTGGTGTATGACGTGTTCTTCACGTGTTTCTTTGCGGATGGTGACCAGCTCCGCATGTTCACTGCCCTCCTGGCGGATAGAGGCATTTGGCACGGGAACTTCAGCCGGTAACGGGGCTAATGGACGATCGTCGAGGCATTCTGTTAGCGAATGACCGTTTAGGGAGATGACCAGCGGGATCGAGCGTGTCTTAATCAGTTCAACGGTATTGTTTTCGGTAATGAACTGCTCCCAACTGGGTGGCAGATGAATCTCTTGGGTATCAATATAGTAGCGCCATTTATTCTGAGCATCGGTGCTCAGGCCGTAGCGTGTAATGGTATGGGTGATAGGGTACACCCGATTACTTTGCAGAGATCGTGGCAGTTTTGGCTGCGCATTGGGGGTATCAAGCGGTGTGGTTTGTTGACTGTTTTCCTGAGCCAGATAACGCTCAATAGCGATCCGTTCATCTTCAGTTAACCGACGGGGAAGCGATTGCGCAACAGGTAAGGGCGGAGCGGACAGAAAACGGCGTCGCATACGGTAGCCGACAAGACCTCCGATAACGATCAGACAGGCAAGCAATATCGCCAATAGGGTAAATATTGTGCTCATGTCATCTCCATTCCAAAACGCGATGCTCCTTGTTCCTGTCGGAGTTTAACAAAATTATACAATCGATGATAACCCGTATGGCATTGTTTTCTTAGATTAATGACGTAATTGTGAATAGAATTAATCGCATAAGGTGATGATAGTAACAAGCAAAAAATGCCTATTGAATGAGGATAATCCTATTTTTTTTAAGTTATTGACTTTTGGCGGCCGTTTCTCATACAGGATGTGTCCTGCATGTTGCTCACACGTAAATTCATCGTCACGATAGTTGCAGCGAAGGTGACTGTTAACGCACAATGTGAACAGAATCAAAAAAGAATATTTACGATCTCTTCTTATTCAACAGCATGTCGTGTTCAGGTTGCGATAAACGCAGTCCCTCATGTGCGTTGGGCGAAGGCGCCGTTCTGGTCGTAACTCTCTGGGGGCATCAATGAGTCATAACCTGAAAAAACCTAAAATCCTCAAGGTGGAAACGGTAGCGCGTTCGCGCTTGTTCAATGTGGAATCCGTCGATCTTGAATTTAGCAACGGGGTACGCCGGGTTTATGAACGGATGCGATCAAGCGGTCGGCAGGCGGTAATGGTTGTCCCGATCATTGATGATGAACTGTTGTTGATCCGCGAATACGCAGTCGGCATTGAGGAGTACGAGCTGGGCTTCCCTAAGGGGCTGATCGATCCCGGTGAAACGGTTTTTGAAGCGGCTAATCGCGAACTGATGGAGGAAGTCGGTTTCGGTGCGGAAAAGATGGAACTGCTAGCGACGTTAACCATGGCACCCTCCTATTTTTCCAGTCAGATGAATATCGTGGTAGCGCGCGGGTTGTACCCGCAGAGTTTGGAAGGCGATGAGCCGGAGCCTCTGCCGCAAGTCCGCTGGCCGATGGACAATATGATGTCGCTGCTGCAAGAGCCCGATTTCCGCGAAGCACGTAATGTTAGTGCGCTATTTCTGGCTCACGACTGGTTGCGCCGTACGCCCCGCTAATTTCCTGACTTATCATCGCCAAAAAAAGAAGGCACCGTTTCGGTGCCTTCTTTGTAAGTGTAACGCTATCGAACGTTGGCTAGAACAATTCTTCGCTTTGCCCGTTATCCATCAGTGTGGTGCCGACTTCATGCACTTCATATTCTTTCGGCTGTGTACCGTCAATGAAGTATTCGGAACGGCTGTTCCCACCCCCGTTAGACAGCTTACCGCTGCTGCGGTCAATGACCACGCTGACGATGCCAGGCGGCGGCGTCAGCGGTTGCTCAGGTACGCCATCCAGCGCGGCTTTCATGAAATCATCCCATGCAGGCTGCGCTGATTTCGCACCGCCTTCATAACCGGAAATCTGGTCTTTGATGACGCCTGATGCGCTGCTTGCCCCGAGATCGCGGCGGTGATCGTCGAAACCTATCCAGACTGAGGTCACCAGATTCGGGCCATAGCCGGAGAACCAGGCATCTTTGGAACTGTTCGTGGTACCGGTTTTTCCGCCGATATCACGACGTTTCAAATCACGACCTGCACGCCAGCCCGTTCCCATCCAACCTGGTTCACCAAAGACGTTACTGTTCAGCGCGTCTTTAATCAGGAAAGACAGCGGCGTGTTGATCACGTGCGGTGCATAAGGTTGCGCTGCGCTTTGCTGTGCGGCCTCTGGCGTAACAGGCTCCAGTTCTGGCTGCGGCAGGCCTAGCGGTGGTGCTTCGTTTGACGTGGCGACATCTTCAACGTTAGTGGTTGCTAATACCGGAGAACGTGGCGTTTCACCGTAAACCAGCGGTAGATTGCAGGTATCACAGACCACCTTAGGTGTCGCGGTAAACACCGTACCACCCGCTTCGCTCTCTATCTTACTAATCAGATAGGGATCGACCAGATAGCCACCGTTTGCCATGACGGCATAACCACGTACAACCTGTAGCGGCGTAAACGAGGCCGCACCCAGCGCCAGCGATTCGGTATGAACGATATTCTGTGCCGGGAAGCCGAAGCGTTGCAGGTAATCCGCGGCATAGTCGACGCCCATCGCACGCATGGCGCGTACCATGACCACGTTTTTGGATTGACCTAGTCCCTGACGCAAACGGATTGGGCCGTCATAAGTTGCTGGGGAGTTTTTCGGCCGCCAGTCAGATCCTGCGCCCGCATCCCAACGGGTGATCGGTACGTCGTTCAGAATCGTTGCCAGCGTTAAGCCTTTGTCCATCGCTGCGGTGTACAGGAATGGTTTGATGTTGGAACCAATCTGACGCAGTGCCTGTGTCGCACGGTTGAATTTACTTTGGTTAAAGTCAAAACCGCCAACCAGCGCTTCTATCGCGCCATTTTTCGGGTTGAGCGAGACGATAGCAGAGTTGACGTCCGGCACCTGTGCCAGCCACCAGTCATCGTTCACTTTACGCACCCAAATCTGTTGGCCTGCCTGCACTACATCCGTGACGCGTTTCGGCGTTGGCCCTTGTTGCGTATCGGAACGATAGGCGCGCGCCCAGCGCATGCCCGCCATCGGTAAGGCAATATTGTTGCCGTCAGACAGGATCGCAATCGCATTATCTGACGTCGTGCTGGTGACGATGGCCGGATAGAGCGGGCCGTAGACCGGCAACGCTTTCAATGCCGTAATCATCTTCGCCTGATCCCAAACGCCTTCACCCACTTTCCACAACACTTTACTTGGGCCGCGATAACCGTGGCGCATGTCATAGGCGAGAATGTTATTACGCAATGCATCCTGCGCGGCAGTTTGCAATTTCTTGGTAACCGTCGTGTAGACCTTATAACCGTCGTTATACGCATCTTCACCGTAGCGTTTGACCATCTCCTGCCGTGCCATTTCCGCGACATACGGTGCGGAGAACGAAATTTCAGGCGCGTGATAATTCGCGACCAGCTTTTCGCTGCGTGCCGCATCGTATTGCGACGGCGTGATGTAGTTTTCATCCTTCATGCGCGCCAGTACCACGTTGCGGCGGGCAACGGCGCGGTCATAGGAATAGAGCGGGTTGAACGTCGATGGGGCCTTCGGCAAGCCGGCGATCATCGCCATTTCGCTCAGCGTCAACTGGTCAACAGGGCGACCGAAGTAAACCTGTGCCGCCGCACCAACACCATAGGCGCGATAGCCGAGGTAAATCTTGTTCAGGTAGAGCTCAAGGATTTCATCCTTAGTCAGCAATTGCTCAATACGAATAGCCAGAAACACTTCCTTTATCTTACGAGTCAGGGTGCGTTCCGGGCTCAGGAAGAAGTTCCTGGCGAGCTGTTGCGTAATGGTACTCGCCCCTTGAGAGGCGTGACCAGAGGTGAGCGCGATAGATGCGGCGCGGATAATCCCGACGGGATCGACACCGTGGTGATCATAGAAGCGGCTGTCTTCGGTCGCGATAAAAGCATGTACCAGCTCAGGGGGAATCTGGTCCAGCTTGAGCGGGATACGCCGTTTCTCACCAAATTGAGCGATCAGTTCGCCATCGGCGCTGTAGACCTGCATTGGCGTTTGTAGCCGAACGTCTTTCAGCGTGGCGACATCGGGCAGTTGGGGTTCGATATAGCGGTACAAACCATATATCGAGGCAGCTCCCAGCAGAATGCAAGAGACTGCAAGGATGAATAGATACTTTACGAACTTCACCTGGGATTTTCCATTCAGTAGCGTTTGGACAGTTTATAAACAATCGGGCGCTAGTATAAAGATAACCCAGCACTGTGGATACGTTTATTGGATAAGGAAATCGGGTTAAACATGGCTTATCACATCTGGCGGGTTGGGTTAGATATACAGAACGGCTTCATGCGCGCTCTGGCGGTTCAGCGTCGCCGCTACGGTTGGCAGCTTCGTCACTGGTGGCAATATCCACTACCAGACGATACGTTGCGCTCGGGTAGTCTACACCATACTGAGGTGCTTTGTGAGACCTTACAAACATGGCGTCGTTTACTGCCTGAACCTATTTCATTGCGGGTGGGGTTTCCTGCTCAGTCGATTTTGCAGCAGCGTTTACCGCTGCCTGACCCGCGTTTACAGGAGCCAGAACGTAGCCTTTATATTGAAACTATGGCGGATCGCAAGCTGCCGATTAGCCGCGAATCGCTGGCGATAGACTATCGGGAAGATCCGCAGGAGCAGGGTTCACTGCTGGTGACGGCCGCACGCCGACAGGAAATCGACAAATGGCTGACATGTCTGAAGAACGCGGGGCTGCATCCTGATGTCCTTGATGTTTCAACGTGTGCGCTTCGAACGATGGCACAGTTGGCTGGACTTGAAGCTAACCGTCTGTTCCTGCATCGCCTGTTGGATGGTTGGCTGTGGGCATCCCCGTTGAACCACGCGTTTTACTCGGGCGTGATACACCTTGATGAGCTGAATGACGAAGCCGATATCGTATCGGTTGTAAGCACTCGCTATCAGCATGATGTCGATAGCGTAGCCTATTATTCCAGCGTCTCGTCCGATTTACCCAGACAGAGTACCAACGTATTACTGCCGTGGTCGCCGTTAACGGTGTTTAGCCACCTACAGCCACCGTTGCCGAGTTTCCCCTCGGCTTTTGCGGTCGCGAGTGGCTTGGCATTGCGTCCTGAGGATGTCTGACCATGCTGCTGATTAATCTTTTACCCTGGCGTACGACTCAGATGCGTCAGCGGGCACGCCGTTGGTTAGGGCTATTATGGCTACAGACGGGGTTGATGCTATGCCTTATTGCGGCAAGTTATCTGCTTTTCCAGCACCGTCAACAACGTGCGCAGGATGGTCTCGATACGGTTCTGACGCAGCAGCAGCAGTTGTCCACGTTGTATCAGCAAACTCACCTCGCGCGGGAAACGCTGCGTCGCTTTCAGGCGCAAGAACGCACAGAGGCAGTAATCCTGCATGACAATCGTCGCAACCTTCATTTGTTAGAGCAGCTTGCTGGCATGATGCCCGCGCGTCTGTGGCTGACGGAAATCGCTGACCGTGGGTCGCATTTGCTACTTACAGGTGTGAGCGAAAACTATCACGACATCATTACGCTACAGCACGCGTTATTGCGCCATGTTTCAGTCGAACGCATACAACTGCTGCGTACGTCCCGAGAGCGCGACATGGGGGACGGGCTACGTTTTTCCTTGCAGGTTGACTGGCGCGGCGCAACGGATTTCCTGTTGGGGGATGACCATGATTAATCAAAAAATTATGCTTAATGCTGTGTTGAACCGACCAGGACTAATTAATAAACCGCTCTGGCAGCAACTTGCCCTTCAATGGGCGTTTGTTGCCGCAGTTGGGCTGCTATCAGGCTGGTTCTTCATCGGTGACGTACGGATAACCGTTATTGGCACGGAGGCGCAGATCGTTCAGGTGCGGCTGAATATACAGGAGACGCAACAAAAACTAGACGCGATGCCGTTATTGTCAGTTTTGCACACGCAGCTAGCGGGAAAAACCACGCGATCCGCTCCCTTTCAGCCTGATGTGTTGGCACAACTTCTCGTCGAGCCTCTGTCGCAAGCGGGGGCTTCGCTGCTGTCGTGGCAACGCGCTTCCCGTAGCGTAGAAGCTCCTCATCAGGAACGCTGGCAACTGGTATTTAGTGCGGATTACACGGGGATATTGCAGGTGCTTCGTGAGTTGACGAAGCTGCCTTATGTATTGCGAATTGCGCAGTTGACGGTAAAGCCAGATGCCGGGTTAACCAATCTATCCTCTGAAGCGCCACGGCTACGGGTTGAATTATCACTGATCGAACCAGAGGTGGTGCCATGAGTCAGATAATCGGTCGTATCGCATGGATGCTGTTATTCGTGCTGCATAGCGTGCAGGCAGAAAAAACCGCAGCACGTATCGACCCTTTTCATCCGTCGATCGCTGCACGTTGCCTGCCTTCAGCGACCTCGCCTGCGTGGAGGCTAAAGGGCGTGGTTGGTTCTGGTGACCGCTGGATTGGCTGGCTAGCCCAGCCAGAAGTAGGGTGGGTTCGGCTAACAAATGGCGAGGTCATTCCTCCGGGAAATTGGTCGGTCAGCCAACTGGATAAATCAGGAGCCAAACTGGTTCCGACAGTGAGGGGGGCAGGTTGTGACGGTCAGCAGGAGAGCCTGTTGCTGGCTTCGCCATTTATTAATAAGTCAAAGGAATAGGTGAAGCTTGCCTATCGGCTCGTATTTTTTAACAACCGCTTATCTCGATAACAAGGACGGTTATGAACATCAGAATGTTATGTCGCGTGGCGACGTTGAGTTGGTTACTGCTCCTCGTAATGCCGTATCAGGTCAATGCAGAACCTTCGGTATCGATGGCTTTTGAGGATTCGCCAATATCCCGGGTGTTGCAGGCGCTAGCCGATCACCAGCAGCTCAATGTGGTGATTGCACCGGGGGTGACGGGAAACCTTAGCCTGAGGTTGGCAGAAGTACCCTGGCAGCAAGCGCTGGAGATTGTTTTGCGTATGGGGAAACTCAGCGTAGAGCGCAACGGTAACGTGCTACTGGTTTTCCCTGCCGAGCATCTTGCGTCCCAGCAGAAGGAAAAGGATGAACGCATGGCGGAGTTGGCGCAGAAACTGCCGCTACATAATCTTTCTATCGCCTTGCAGTATGCCGATGTGGATGAGGTCGCAGCCAGCGTTCAGGCCCAGCGTGGAGCCCTGCTTTCTACACGTGGTAGCGTAACCATGGATAAACGAACGAATACCTTATTGATTCGCGATACGGAAGACGCGTTGGCACAGCTCGAACCGTGGGTAAAAGAGCTCGATTTGCCGTTAGCGCAGGTGCAACTGGCGGCGCACATTGTCACCATTAGCAGTGAACACTTGCAAGCGTTGGGCGTTAACTGGGGGTTGGGGGAAGGTGATGCAACGAACAAGGCACTCAGGTTGAACAATTTTAATGTTGGCTTGCCAGTAGATACGCCAGCGGTCAATGCGGGGTTCCATTTGGCGCGACTGAATGGTCGTCTGTTGGATCTGGAATTAATGGCGCTGGAGCAGGAAAGCCAGGTCGAAATTATCGCTAGTCCCCGCCTGTTCACGGCACACCAGCAGACCGCCAGTATTAAACAGGGAACGGAAATTCCGTATCAGGTCTCCAGCGGTGCTAGCGGATCGACGTCTATCGAGTTCAAAGAAGCGGTACTCGGTATGGAAGTGACGCCCGACATTCTGCGCGCCGGACGGATTACGCTGAATCTGAAAATTAGTCAAAACATGCCGGGACAGACGATTAAGCAGGGCGATAATGGTGAAGCGTTAGCGATCGATAAACAAGAAATTCAAACGCAGGTGACCGTCACCGACGGAGAAACCATCGTATTAGGTGGCATTTTCCAGCAACAAAAAAAGAACAGTGACAGACAGGTGCCACTATTAGGTGAGGTTCCTGTATTTGGTCATCTGTTCAGAAACCATACTCAGCAGCATACGCGACGAGAATTGGTTATTTTCATCACGCCGACGTTGATACCCGCCTCATCGTGAGCAAACCCAGGCTCGCTCTGATGTTATTCGGTGATTTTTTTCGGATAAGGAGCAATATTTTTGTCACGTTCAATGCTTATGAGTTTGACGCTGCGGCGGATTTAGCTTACAAGGGTTAGCGAATTGAGCACTGAAGTGTTGTTCCACCGAAAATGTCGATAAAACATACTGCATTGGCCCTCTGTGGTCGGTGTGACATTTTATTCGGTTGCCAAACTACCCTGAGTCTTGAGATAATTTTTTGTCTGATTCTCGCACTATCGCTCATGAGGTTTCAGTTTAGGTCCCGCCGCTGGGTTGATTGGCGGGGCGGGTTATCATTAACGAATTGTCTTAGTAATACCAAAAAACATGGCAGAGAAACGCAATATCTTTCTGGTTGGGCCTATGGGTGCCGGCAAAAGCACTATTGGCCGTCAGTTAGCTCAGCAACTCAATATGGAGTTTTTCGACTCCGATCAAGAAATTGAGCGACGCACTGGGGCTGATGTGGGCTGGGTATTCGATGTGGAAGGCGAAGAAGGCTTCCGCGATCGTGAAGAGAAAGTCATTAATGAATTGACGGAAAAGCAAGGCATCGTACTGGCGACAGGCGGTGGCTCAGTCAAATCACGTGAGACGCGTAATCGTCTTTCTGCGCGCGGCGTTGTCGTTTATTTGGAAACGACAATCGAGAAGCAACTGGCCCGCACGCAGCGTGATAAGAAACGTCCGTTACTTCAGGTTGAAACCCCTCCACGTGAAGTATTGGAAGCATTGGCGAAAGAGCGGAACCCGCTTTATGAAGAAATCGCCGATGTTACCATTCGGACTGACGAGCAAAGTGCCAAGGTTGTTGCTAACCAGATTATCAATATGCTGGAAAGCAACTAAGCGCATACCTTATCCGCATTGAGCGGACCCTGAACGGGTTGTTTAACGAGCATGGAAAGAATTACCGTAACACTAGGGGAACGTAGTTATCCCATTACGATAGCCGCCGGATTATTTGATGATTCGGCATCTTTTATGCCGTTGAAAGCGGGGGAACAGGCCATGCTGGTGACTAACCAGACGTTGGCCCCTCTGTATCTTGACCGCGTTCGTGGTGTGCTGGAAAACAATGGCGTGCATGTCGATCAGGTGATCTTACCTGATGGCGAGCAGTACAAATCGTTGGCCGTACTGGATCAGGTTTTTACCGCGCTACTGGCAAAGCCACATGGTCGTGATACGACGATTGTCGCTTTGGGGGGCGGTGTCATCGGCGATTTAGCCGGTTTTGCCGCAGCCAGTTATCAGCGCGGCGTCCGGTTCATTCAGGTGCCGACAACGCTGTTATCACAGGTAGATTCTTCCGTCGGTGGTAAAACCGCCGTCAATCACCCATTGGGTAAAAACATGATCGGGGCGTTTTATCAGCCCGTATCGGTTGTGATCGATCTGGACTGCCTGAAATCCTTACCCGCGCGGGAGTTGTCATCCGGGCTGGCGGAGGTCATTAAGTACGGCATTATTCTGGATCGCGATTTCTTCCTTTGGCTTGAAGAAAATATTGAGGCGGTGCGTGCGCTACAGCATGACGCGCTGGCTTATTGCATTCGACGCTGCTGTGAAATCAAAGCGGCAGTGGTCGCCGCTGATGAACGTGAAAGTGGCATGCGCGCATTGCTCAATTTGGGCCATACTTACGGGCATGCTATTGAAGCTGAAATGGGCTACGGTAATTGGCTTCATGGCGAAGCGGTTGCGGCAGGCATGGTGATGGCTGCGCATACTGCACGTCGCCTCGGGCAGTTCTCCTCTGCGGACGTCGAGCGCATCAAGTCTCTGTTGGTTCGTGCTGGCCTTCCAGTGAACGGTCCGACGCAAATGACGCCTGAAGCCTATCTTCCTCACATGATGCGTGACAAGAAAGTGCTGGCAGGTGAGCTACGCCTGGTGTTGCCAACAGCGATTGGCCAATCAGAAGTCCGTGGTGGCGTTGCGCATGACATGGTGTTGGCCTCAATCGCGGATTGCCAAGCCTGACGCCTAATGCTAGCCAGTTATGAAAGACTGGCAGTTATGAAAGATAAGTATTAACGACAGACACGCCCTGATGGGTTATGGTTAATAAAATACAATGCGTTACGATTCAATGATTCGCCTTGACGATCGTATGGCGGATTCGAGTTTTTTAGTGGGGAGATGTTAAATGGATGAGTTCAAGCCGGAAGATGAGCTGAAGCCTGATACCAGTGACCGTCGACCTACTCGTCAGCAAAAAAGCAGCAATTTCGCGGTACCTAAAGTCGCGCTTTCCAGACAGCACCTGATGATTGGTATCGGGATTGTCGTGCTGGTGCTATTGATTGTGGGTATCGGCTCTGCATTGCAGGCTCCTTCCCAGCCACAAACGCCACAGACACAAAACCAAGCGGGGGGAGAGCGGAATATCGATCTCTCTTCATCGTCATCGATGACACAGAACTCGCAGCTTTCTTCACAGGGTGAGAACCCTACGGCGGTTCCCGGCGATGTTGGTCATGGGCAAACATCCGCGCAGGCATCTTCCCAAGCGCCGATGTCACCCCAAACATTAAGTGCCCCACCGATTGCTGGTACGCCGACAGATGCGAAAGTTCAACCACCAGTGGCTGGACAGCAGCGTATTGAATTGCCGGGAAATATCACCGATGCATTGTCGCAACAGCAAGGGCGCGTGAGCGAATTCTCTCAGGGTGCATCAGGACATTCGACGCTGCCGACGGCGCCTGCAACGGTAGCCCCAACGGGGAAAACGCCAGCGGCGTCCTCAGCTAAAAATACGCACAGCACGACGTCTACACACGCCAGCAATGCTAAGCCTGCCGTGAACAGCGCGCCAAAAACGCCAGTAGCGAGTAAACCTGCTACTAATGCAAAAGCGGCTCCGGCGACTGTCGGGCAAAACGTTTCCGTACAGAATGCGCCAGCCAGCCACTTTACTTTGCAATTGAGCAGCGCTTCACGCTCGGACACGCTGAAAGCCTACGCGAAACAACACAATCTCGCCCAGTCATGGGTGTATGAAACGAAACGAGACGGAAAATCCTGGTATGTGTTAGTGACCGGAGTCTATGCTTCTTCTGCGGAGGCGAAACAGGCGATTGCCGCGCTACCCGCAGAAGTACAAGCGAAAAAACCATGGGTTAAGCCGATCCGTCAGGTGAAGCAGGACTTGAATAAGTAACACCAATTTTAGCCCTGATGTGCTGTCTGACACAGAGTACAATCCGCGGCTCTGAAACGTATGAGTAACTAACGACGGCATGAAGAAGAACCGCGCTTTTTTAAAATGGGCTGGTGGTAAATATCCGCTGGTAGAAGAAATTCGTCGCTATTTACCCGCAGGAGACTGTCTTATTGAGCCTTTTGTTGGCGCGGGTTCCGTGTTTCTGAATACGGAATATGAGCGCTATATACTGGCTGATATTAATAGCGATCTGATCAACCTGTACAATATCGTCAAAGCGAATGCCGAGGAGTTTGTTCTCGACGCCCGTAAACTGTTTACGGATGAAGTGAACACGTCTGAGGCGTTTTATCTGCTGCGTGACGAATTTAACCTTTGCAGTGATGCTTATCGGCGTGCCCTGTTATTTCTCTATTTGAATCGCCACTGCTATAACGGCCTGTGCCGTTACAATATGCGCGGTGAATTCAATGTTCCTTTTGGGCGTTATAAGAAGCCCTATTTTCCTGAAGAAGAGATTCGCTGGTTTGCCCTGAAATCGCAAAATGCCACCTTCGTTTGTGAGCATTATCAGGACACGCTGGAAAAAGCAGAGAAGGGATCGGTTATTTATTGCGATCCGCCCTATGCACCGCTGTCTGCTACCGCGAATTTTACGGCCTACCACACTAATAATTTCAGTCGTGCCGATCAGCAAAGTTTGGCGCAATTGGCTCGGCGTTTGTCAGTAGAAAGCCAGATTCCCGTGCTGATTTCCAATCATGACACCTTGCTGACTCGCGAGTGGTATCAGGAAGCCGTGCTTTATGTGGTTAAAGCGCGCAGAACAATTAGCCGTAATATTTTAGGGCGTAGTAAAGTAAACGAGTTATTAGCCCTATATCGGTAATACCGCTTGGGCAAACAGAGCGCGGTGAATTGGTTAATGCCGTCTGAGAGGCGTCATTAGCCGAGAGTGAGGTTACCCGCAGGCATTCAGACTTTACCGTTTGGAGAAATGAATGAAACCGTTTTTAATCGCGCCGTCTATTTTGTCGGCTGATTTTGCCCGTCTTGGTGAAGATACCGCTAATGTATTAGCCGCCGGGGCTGATGTGGTCCATTTTGATGTCATGGATAACCACTATGTGCCAAATTTGACGATTGGCCCGCTGGTACTGAAATCCCTGCGCGATTACGGCATTACCGCGCCGATTGACGTTCACCTGATGGTGAAACCGGTCGATCGTATCATTCCCGATTTTGCCAATGCGGGAGCCAGTTTCATTACTTTTCATCCTGAAGCTACCGATCATCTCGATCGTTCACTCCAACTGATCAAGGATCACGGCTGTAAAGCCGGGCTGGTGTTTAACCCTGCAACCCCGCTAAGTTATCTCGATTATGTCATGGACAAATTGGATATTATTCTGCTGATGTCGGTTAACCCTGGATTCGGCGGCCAATCTTTTATTCCTGGTACGTTGGATAAGCTTCGTCAGGTTCGTCGCTTGATCGACGACAGCGGTTACGACATTCGACTGGAAGTTGATGGCGGGGTAAAAGTGGAGAATATCGGCGCGATTGCGGAAGCTGGCGCGGATATGTTTGTAGCGGGATCGGCTATTTTTGGTCATCCGGATTACCGTACCGTGATTGATCAAATGCGTAATGAAATTTCAAGGACGAAACATGACTGAATTAACGGCGATTCGCGGGTTGGCTTTTGATTTGGACGGTACGCTGATTCACAGCGCACCGGGTCTTGCGGCGGCTATCGATCGGGCATTAGTGGCACAGTCATTGCCTGCTGCGGGTGAAGCCCGTGTTGCAACCTGGATCGGCAACGGCGCTGACGTTATGGTTGAACGTGCGCTACGTTGGGCGGGTGTTGAGCCGACGGGCGCGCGCTTGCAGGAAACGCGTGAGCGGTTTGATAGCTATTATGCACAGACGGTGGATAGCGGCAGCACGCTGTTCCCACAGGTAAAAGAGACGCTGGCGCAGTTGGCACAGCAAGGGGTTCCGATGGCGGTGGTGACTAATAAGCCCACGCCGTTTGTTGCGCCACTGCTGTCAGGATTAGGGATCGGTGACTATTTTTCACTGATTATCGGTGGCGATGATGTCATCGTAAAAAAACCACACCCCGCGCCGCTCTATCTGGTGCTGGGTAAACTGGGATTACGCGCTAGCGAACTCTTGTTCATCGGTGATTCCCGCAATGATATTCAGGCCGCGCAGGCGGCGGGTTGCCGCAGTGTCGGTATGACGTATGGTTATAACTATGGTGAAGCGATCGAGCTGAGTCAGCCGGATATCGTTTTGGATCGCTTTGCCGATATTTTGCCTCTAATCGGGCAGTCTTCTTCACACAATCAGGAACCCTTAGTATGAGCAAGCCCATTGTATTTAGCGGTGCGCAACCGTCTGGTGAATTGACCATTGGTAACTACATGGGGGCGTTACGTCAGTGGGTCAACATGCAGGACGATTATGACTGCATCTACTGCATTGTGGATTTGCATGCCATCACGGTACGTCAGGACCCGCAGGCGCTGAGAAAAGCGACGTTGGACACACTGGCGCTGTATTTGGCTTGTGGCATCGACCCGAAAAAGAGCACCATTTTTGTTCAGTCTCATGTTCCTGAACATAGCCAACTGAGCTGGATACTGAACTGTTACGCCTATTTCGGCGAGCTGAGCCGCATGACGCAGTTCAAGGATAAATCCGCGCGTTATGAAGAGAATATCAACGCTGGCCTGTTTGATTATCCGGTGCTGATGGCGGCGGATATCCTGCTGTATCAAACGAATCAGGTACCGGTAGGCGAAGATCAGAAGCAGCATCTGGAACTGAGCCGCGATGTTGGTCAGCGCTTCAATAGCCTGTATGGCGACATTTTTAAAGCGCCGGAGCCATTTATTCCGAAATCGGGCGCGCGCGTGATGTCTCTGTTGGAACCTACCAAGAAGATGTCCAAGTCCGACGATAACCGCAACAACGTTATCGGGTTGCTGGAAGATCCGAAAGCGGTGGTGAAGAAGATCAAACGCGCGATGACAGATTCCGATGAGCCGCCAGTCATTCGCTATGATGTGAAGAATAAAGCCGGGGTATCGAACCTGTTAGATATTCTGTCTGGCGTGACGGGAAAAAGCATCCCAGAGCTGGAGCAGGAATTTGATGGCCAGATGTATGGTCATCTGAAAGGCGCGGTGGCGGAGGCCGTGTCTGGTATGCTGTCAGAACTGCAAGAACGTTATCACCGTTTCCGCAACGATGAGGCTTTCCTGCAACAGGTGATGCGTGAAGGCGCTGAAAAAGCCAGCGCTCGTGCACAGGAAACGCTGAAGAAAGTCTACGACGCTGTCGGTTTTGTGTCCCGCCCGTAAGTTTTCATCACCGTCAGGAGGTTCTCTCCTGACGGTTTCCTGATACGTCTTATTTATTCCTGCGGGATAGGCGCAAACACGTCGTCTGGAATCGGGTTCTCAAACGGTGTGTGCTGCAATCTTTCCTGGTGGTCGGCTTTTGCCTGTGCAATCAGTTCAGGCGTGACCAGCAGATCGATAGCCAGTGATGCCATCGCCTTTGCCGCATATTCCATGCCTTTATGCGCTGCGCCAGTTTTCCCCTGTGCAACCAACTGCCACGAATGCGCCGGTGTACCAATGGCGTAGGTGGCGCTGCGAATCTGCACGGTCGGCACAACCCAACTCACTGTTCCCACATCGGTGGAACCGATGAAGGCGTCATTCGGGCTATACAGCGGATAAATCCCATCATGTAGCGTTAAACCCGGCTGAGGTTTGACGCCGAAACGTGCGTAGGATTCGGCGATGTCTTCGGCGCTCAACGCCGTCTGGAACATTGCCGCGACCTTACGATCTTCGTCATCAAACGGTATTGGACCGAGTGCCAGCAGATGTTCATGCATACGTGCTTCCAGCGGCGGGTTTGCCAGCAGGTTGGCATCACCGCTAATCACCTCGCTGCGGACTTCGGTTTCTGTCATTAGCGCCGCGCCTTCGGCAATTTTCTTCACGCGTTTGACCAACTGATGCAGTTCTGGCAACTGACGTGCTCGTACGAGGTAACGCACGGTCGCGTTAGCCTGTACGACGTTTGGTGCCTGACCGCCGCTGTCGGTAATCGCGTAGTGAACGCGCGCGGAGGACGGCATATGCTCGCGCATATAGTTCACGCCAACATTCATTAATTCAACGGCATCCAGCGCGCTGCGCCCCAAGTGTGGGCTGCTGGCAGCATGAGCGGCGCGGCCTTTGAAGTAAAAATTCAGCTCGTTACAGGCCAGCGAGACCGGGCTGTTGACGCCGGTGAAGGTCGCAGGGTGCCAGCAGAGGGCAATATCGACGTCATCAAACACGCCTTCCTTGACCATAAAACCTTTGGACGATCCGCCTTCTTCCGCAGGGCAGCCGTAAAAGCGTATGGTTCCGGCCAGTGCGTGTTTTTGCAGATAATCCTTCACTGCCGTCGCAGCCTGTAGTGCCGCGGTGCCGAGCAGGTTATGCCCGCAGCCGTGGCCGTTGCCACCGTTTTCCAACGGCTTTGGCTCAGCGATATTCGCCTGCTGGCTTAGGCCCGGCAGCGCATCGTATTCACCCAGGATGGCGATAATCGGCAGACCTTCGCCGAATTCCCCCAGTAGTGCAGTCGGCATGTTGGCAATGCCTTTCGTCAGACGGAAGCCTTCTGCTTTCAGGACGGCTTCATGCTGTGCGGCTGAACGATGCTCTTCGTAGTTTAGTTCTGGCGTATCCCAGATGCCGTCACTCAGCGTACAGAATTGCTGCCGCTTGGCCGCAATCAGGCCGCAGATCGCTTCCACGGTCTGATGATTGACGGCAGGCAGCGTTCCTTCATTGTGTGTTGCATTCATGCGTGGTGTGCTCGTTTGATTGCTCTGATGCATTTGCGAGGAGCGTGTCACAACCCGTTTGCTATGACACGCGATTCAACTAGAGGGTCATACTTAGAGTGGCGTGGTGTCCATACCGAACCATTTTTCACTCAGTTTTCTGATGGTGCCATCTTGCTTGGCCTGATCGATCGCTTTGTCGAACATGGCTTTCAGCTCAGGATCGCTTTTGCGCAGGCCAACAGAGGAGCCGCTACCCAGAATGCCGCCGATGAACTGTGGCCCTGGCATCACGATGTTCTCATTGCCTGGTTTGTCCGTCGTGCTTTTCAGATAAGGTGCGGAAGCAATGACCAGATCGACACGGCCAGCTTTCAGATCCAGATCGTGTTCCTGCGTGGTTTTATACTCGCGTACTTTCATAAAGCCTTTCATATATTTATCTAAAAAGGCGCTGGCGATAGAAGCAGACTGTACGCCAATAGTTTTGCCTTCCAGCAGCGGTTTCAGTTTCTCGACTTCTGCCAATGCTGTAGCTTCATCGGCGGGTTCAATGGAGAAACGCACGCCTGCATCTGGGAAATCTTTGGCGAGTGAGCTGGATTTCAGTACGGCGAAAGTTTGCCCTGACTGCGTGTACGGCTGGCTGAAATCGATCACTTCACGGCGTTTCGCCGTAGCGGACATACCTGCAATGATCGCGTCATATTTACCTGCGTTTAGCGCAGGAATGGCGCTGGCGAAGGGCTGAACCATGATCTCGCATTTTACCTGCATGTTGTTGCACAGCACTTTATACAGTTCGATCTCCATGCCATCCAGCGTCCCGTCTGGCTTGGTGAAGTTATACGGGTGGTAAGCGCCTTCGGTCGCGATGCGGACGGTTGTCCATTTTTTCTCTTCTGCGGAGGCGGTGAATGAAGCAGCCAGCGTGCCTGCCATACACAGCGAGCAGGCGAACAGAGTGAGTTTTGATTTGATCATTGGTGTTCTCCCGGCGTTCTATATCGTTATATTTTGTTTATTTCCCACCACTGTAACGATAGTGGTGGGCTGTGTTTACCAACTGGCAATAAATTGCCGGAAGCGAGCCGACTGGCTGGCGGTGAAAACCTGCTCCGGCGTTCCCTGTTCTTCAATTTCCCCCTGATGGAGGAAGACGATACGGTTAGAAACTTCGCGGGCAAAATCCATTTCGTGAGTCACGACCAGCATGGTCATCCCTTCGTCCGCCAGCGTGCGCATGACGCGCAGCACTTCGCCAACCAGCTCGGGATCGAGTGCGGAGGTTGGCTCATCGAATAGCATCACTTTTGGTTCCATCGCGAGCGCACGGGCAATCGCCGCACGCTGCTGCTGTCCACCGGACAAATGCGCAGGATAGTAGTGACGCTTATCCGCCAGACCGACTTTCTCTAATAATTGCTCGGCGTGTTCCACGCACTCTGCCTGTGGACGCTTTAAGACGTGTACGGGCGCTTCGATGATGTTTTCCAACACGGTCTTGTGTGACCAGAGGTTAAAATTCTGGAATACCATGCCCAACTGAGTACGAATTCTGTCGATCTGCTTGAGGTTCGACGGGCGGTTCTGCCCTTTGCGGTTCGGCTTCATTTCAATCGCTTCTCCGCCGACGATAATCTCACCCTGATCGGGAAGCTCAAGCAGGTTGCTACAGCGCAGCAGTGTCGATTTACCTGAACCGGACGATCCCAGAATTGAGATGACTTCTCCCTGATTGGCTTCAATCGAAATCCCTTTCAGGACGTCCAGAGAACCGAAGCTTTTATGAATGTTGCGCAGGCTAATGGCGGGTGTCGTCATTGCAGATCTCCCAATTTCTTAATTTTTTTCGCTGCCGGTTGCGCGCCCGGCGCACGGAGATGAGGGGTAAGCGTAAATTCTGTCCACATCAGTAAACGTGTCAGAATAAGGTTAATAGATAGATAAATAGCGCCGGCGACCAAGAAGACTTCGAGCGCTCGGTAGGTTTCCGCAATAAGGCGTGCGGCGATACCGGTGATTTCCATTAGTGTGATGATGGAAGCCAATGAGGTCGATTTGACCATCGAAATCAGCTCATTGCCGTAAGCCGGGAGTGCCTGACGGATTGCCAGCGGGAAAACGATACGCTTGAAAATCATGAACGACGGCATGCCGCAGGCGCGTGCCGATTCGATCTGGCCTGTGGGAACGGACTGCAATCCACCACGGATAATTTCACTGGCATAGGCTCCGGTACACAGGCTGAGCGACAGCAGGGCGCACCAGTGTGGCTCCCGCAGGAACGGCCAAAGCATGCTTTCTCTCACCCAGGGGAATTGCCCCAGCCCGTAGTAAATCAGGAACAGCTGAACCAGCAGCGGTGTGCCGCGGAAAAACAGCACATAGGTTCGTGCAATGGAGCGCAGCACGGCAAAGGATGATAACTGCATCAGTGCTAAGCCCAGCGCCAGAAAGAAGCCCAGAAAAACCGAGCTGACCGCCAGCTGTAGGGTCAACGGAATACCGGGAATAATCTCCAGAAACGTGTCGTACAGAAAAGGAAAATCCATCAGCGTTTCACACCCCGGGAATAATGAGATTCAGCACGGCGCATAATCCAGCCGGAACAGATTGAGATAAGCAGGTACAGCAGCGCGGCTGCCATGAAGAAATCAAACGGTTTACCGGTAGAACCGGCGCCAGTTTGCGACTGCGTCATCAGCTCTGCGACGCCGGTAACGGAAACCAGCGCAGAGGTTTTCAGCACCAACTGCCACACGTTGCCGAGTGGGGGGATCGCGTGGCGCAGCAGGAGCGGTATGATGATGCGGCGCAGGCGTAATAGCGTTGGCATACCACAGGCTTTGGCGGCCTCAATTTCCCCTTTGGACACGGCGTAGAAGGCACCGCGGTAGACTTCCGTTTGCTGCGCACCAGAGGAAATGCCGACGGCGAAGACGCCAGCGAGGAAGCCAGGAAAACCGAAGAACTCATTGCTGCCAAACAGTTTGGCGAGCAGGGTTAGCGCAGAGCTGCCGCCGAAATACAGCAGGTAGATGATGAGTAGATCGGGGACGCCACGGATAAGCGTCGTGTAGCCATCGGCCAGATAGCGCACGGGGCGATTGCCGCAAATTTTGGACCAGGCGCCGATCGTACCGATCACCGCTCCCAGCAGGAAGCCGCAGATCGCCAGTGCGAGCGTCATTCCTGCCCCAATCAGTAATAATTTTCCCCAGCCGTGTTCACCAAAACTGATGAGTTGCCAGAAAGTAATGTCTTCCACAAGTGACTCCAAACTGCCTGTTTTTGGCAAATTTCATTCTTAGCAAATAGTGTTCTTAGCACGTTTTGTTGGTAGTAAAAGAGTGCTCCGTTACACAGAACTGTGTTTGTGGTGAGAGGGCTACACACTCTGTTCAGGAACAAGAGCAGTAATGCGTAATGGTATTAACTCGATGATGTACTCATTCTATGGAGTACGAATTCGATGAAACACGATGGTTTGACGATGAAATCGGCTCGATAAGAACGATTCAGAAGTCGTGCCGCGAATCTATCAGAAAGCTAAGCAATACTTGGGCCACGTTTCCACGCAAATGATAATTGATTATTTATTCACATAGCCTGCTTATTAATGAGTTTTGTTTTAGTCAAAATAAGACAGATGTGGCCTGTGGTAAAGCATTAAAGTGACATTTTGTAAGGGAGTATGTTCAAAATAGTGCATTATTATGCTATTTGGTGGGGCGTTGCATTATGATGGTGCAATAACCGCTATCCGGCAGGACGGATAGCGGGTGAGTCGGTAAATGAGAAGAGGATTATGCTGTCCGGTCTGAAAACCAGCTCAATTTTTCCCGTAGCCCGACAACGTTACCGATGATGATCAAACTCGGGCTGCTGGCTTGTTGGGCTAACTCGCTCAATTGGGAGAGCTGCCCACTCAGAACGCGCTGTTTGGTTGAGGTGCCGTTTTCGATAATGGCGACAGGCACGGTTTCCGGTAACCGCTGTTCGATGAGCTTACTTTGAATGTGCTCAGCCTGCTGAAGCCCCATGTAAAACACCAGCGTTTGTTTTTCCGCTGCGAGGCTGGACCAGTCCAGATCGGTGTCGTGCTTGACGTGCCCGGTAATCAATCTGACGCCCTGCGAGTGATCGCGATGGGTGAGAGGGATACCGCTGTAGGCTGAGCAGCCTGACGCAGCAGTAATACCGGGAACAACAGAGAACGGTACGCCCGCCTGTTGCAGGTGCTCCAGCTCTTCGGCTCCACGGCCGAAGATAAAGGGATCGCCGCCTTTCAGCCTGACGACCCGATGACCGGCGCGTGCCTTTTCTTCCAGCAACTGATTGATTTGATCCTGAGGAACGCTGTGGTAGCCAGAGGCTTTGCCGACGAAAATTCGCTCGGCGTCGCGGCGTGACAGATTGAGAATCTCTTTCGAGACCAGACGATCGTAAACGACGATGTCAGCCTGCTGTAGATGCTGTAGACCTTTCAACGTCAGTAACCCGGCATCACCCGGTCCCGCGCCAACCAACGTGACTTCACCTCGGTCATCGAGCGGCGCGGAGAAAAGCAGTTCCGTCAGTTGTTGAACGCTCTGGCTATTTTCATTTGCCAGCGCTTGCGCCAGCCGATCGTGTACAAAGAGCTTTTCCCAGAAGCGGCGGCGTGCGCTCATATTGCGGAATCGGCTTTTGACCCGACTGCGCAATTCACCTGCGTATGTCGCCAGCTTACCGAGATTTTGCGGCAGAATACTTTCCAGTTTTTCCCGCAGTAGCCGAGCCAATACCGGCGCCGCGCCGCCAGAAGACACCGCGACCATCAGCGGTGAACGGTCAATGATCGACGGCATAATGAAGCTGGCACGTTCTGGTGAATCCACCACGTTACAGAAAATCCGGCGCTCGCTGGCGCTGGCATAGACATGGTTATTGACGTCCTGATCGTCGGTAGCGGCAATCACCAGCCACACCGCGTCCAGTAACGTCGGATCGAAGGTGCCGTGTACCAGCGTTAATTGAGCATCCTGCTCCCACGCCCGAAATTGATCGTTAAAATCGAGCGCATTGACAGTAATCACTGCGCCAGCATCCAGCAATAGCCGGGCTTTACGCTCGGCTATTTCCCCCCCTCCTACCAATAGACAAGGTTTATCGTGCAACTGACAGAATATTGGCAGGTAATCCATGTAACGCCTCTTAAAAGCTCAGGTTATTAGGGTAATGGTTGGCTATTATCAACCGCGATGTCACGGTCTGCGATGGATATTTGCACATTACCGTTTGTTACCTGAGTATCATAAGCTGCAACAGAATAGGCTCCATCCTCCAGACAGAAGCCATCATAAAGGCGGAAATGCTGTTTTTTCAATGGGCTTGCGACCCAAAGATCGTCTTGATGCTCTCCCACTATCCCGCGACTTAATACACTCGCCTGTGCGAACGGATCGATATTGCTGATGGCGTAAACCTGCTCATCGTTACGTGGGCGGAACACGGCAATCTGTTGCTGCTCGACGAGTGCACACACGCCAGTGCCGGGCAGGATGTCGTCTAACTTACATACGGTCGTCCATTGGCTCATGCGTTTTCCTCCGCTAGTTCAATCTGTTTCACCGGAATACGCTCGGCAGGGCGTGCCGGACGGTGTTGTTGACGTTCACTCACCATTTGCACGTTCGGGTCACGTACCGGGCTGTTAATAAAGTGGGCAAAGCGTTTCTGTGCTTCCGCATCTTCCAGCGTCGCCTGCCATTCGCAGACGTAGCCTTCCCGCAGGCGTGCGATATCGGATTCAAGTTGGTCGTTAATGCCCAGTTTGTCTTTCACAATTACATTGCGCAGGTAGTCGATACCGCCTTCGAGGTTATCCAGCCAGACGGACGTACGTTGGAGCTTATCGGCCGTGCGGATGTAGAACATCATGAAGCGATCCAAATAGCGGACTAAGGTCTCGCGATCCAGATCGGCTTCCAGCAGGTCAGCGTGGCGCGGTTTCATCCCGCCGTTGCCGCATACATAGAGGTTCCAGCCTTTTTCGGTAGCGATGATCCCCACGTCTTTACCCTGTGCTTCCGCACATTCCCGCGTACAGCCGGAAACGCCAAATTTCATTTTGTGCGGCGTGCGGATACCTTTGTAGCGGTTTTCCAGCTCAACGCCGAACCCTACGCTGTCACCGACGCCAAAACGGCACCAGGTGCTGCCGACGCAGGTTTTTGCCATCCGTAATGCCTTGGCGTAAGCGTGGCCGGTTTCAAACCCGGCTTCGATGAGCTGAGCCCATACGTCAGGCAGGTCGTCTTTCTGTACGCCGAATAGCGCCATGCGCTGAGAACCCGTCATTTTGGTGTACAGGTTGTATTGCTTCGCGATGCGACCAATGGCGATCAGGCCATCCGGCGTGATTTCCCCGCCTGCGGAGCGGGGGATCACGGAGTAGGTGCCGTCTTTCTGGATATTGCCGAGGAAGTTGTCGTTAGAATCCTGCAACGGCGTGTGCTGCGGTTTGAGCACGTACTCGTTCCAACAGGAAGCCAGCAGGGACGCGACGGTCGGTTTACAGACCTCACAGCCGTAGCCTGAACCGTGTTTCTCCAGCAGTTGATCGAACGTTTTGATTTTTTCGATTTGGATCAGGTGGTACAGCTCCTGACGCGAATAGGCGAAGTGTTCACACAGGTGATTATTGACTTCGATCCCCTGTTTGCTGAGTTCCGCGTTCAACACCTGCGTAAGCAGCGGGATACAGCCGCCGCAGCCCGTACCGGCTTTAGTGGTTTCCTTAAGCGCCGCGACGGTATGGCAGCCGCCGTTAATCGCTTTGATGATGTCGCCTTTGGACACGTCGAAGCAGGAGCAGATTTGCGCACTTTCTGGCAGTGCATCGACACCCAGCGTCGGTTTCGCACTGCCAGCGGACGCAGGAAGAATCAGCGCTTCAGGAGAATCCGGCAGCGGGATTTTGTTCAGCATGAATTGCAGCAGGTTACCGTAATCCCGCGTGTCGCCGACCAGCACAGCGCCGAGCAGCGTTTTATTGTCGGCGCTGACGATCAGTCGTTTGTAGGTTTCTTTATTTTCATCCAGCCACATGTAGCTGCGAGAGCCTGGCGTATGGCCGTGTGCGTCGCCAATCCCGCCGACATCAACGCCCATCAACTTGAGCTTGGCGCTCATATCGGCACCCTGGAATCGGTTTTCATGCCCTAACAGGTGGTCGACGGTAACCTGTGCCATTTTGTAGCCGGGCGCAACCAGACCAAATGGCCTGCCTTGCCAGGCGGCACATTCGCCGATGGCGTAGACGTCAGGGTCGGAAGTTTGACACCAGTCGTTAATCGCGATACCGCCGCGTGGGCCAATTTCCAGCGCACACTGACGTGCCAATTTGTCTTGTGCGCGGATACCGGTAGAGAACACGATGAAGTCGACTTCCAGCGTGCTGCCATCGGCAAACACCATCGTCTTGCGGCTTTCCAGACCAGAATGTTGGATCGCCTGCGTATTCTTGCTGGTATGCACACGCACACCCATGTTTTCAATCTTGCGTTGCAGCAGGGTGCCGCCCTGTGCATCTAACTGTTCGGCCATGAGCACGGGGGCGAACTCAATGACGTGTGTTTCCACGCCAAGGTGTTTCAGCGCGCCAGCCGCTTCTAGACCTAATAGCCCCCCGCCGATCACCGCGCCGCGCTTGCTACGGCGTGCGCAGTTTTCGATGGCGTTCAGATCTTCAATGGTGCGGTAGACGAAACAGTCTTGCCCGTTTGATCCTTTGATTGAAGGAATCCAGGGGTAGGAGCCGGTTGCCATGATGAGCTTATCGTAATACACGGTACGGCCGGAATTGGAGTGAATGGCTTTTTCACTGCGGTTGATGGTGATGGCGCGTTCACCGAGCAGGACGTTAACGCCATTCTTTTCGTAATAACCTTCGCGTACTAAAGAAAGTTCTTCTACCGTATGGTGAGCGAAGTAAGAAGAGAGGTGGACACGATCGTAGGCAACGCGGGGTTCTTCACAAAAAACGGTAATCTCGTAGGTGGACGTTGGGGCCTTATCCAGCAACTCTTCGATAAAACGGTGGCCAACCATCCCGTTACCGATAACAGCGAGTCTGACTTTGTTCATTTTTGCCTCAAAATTGCTTCTTCTGAGGTTACCTTATCGCGCTACAAAGGCCGCTTATTGATGTACATCAAGTTGTCTTTTATATACTTCTTTGTGGGTATCTTGATGATTTTACTTAATTTTTATTAAGTGTTGGTTTTCATTGGAGTTTTCGGGATTGGCAAAAATGAGATCTATAGCACGCTTTTGGTCAGAAGCCGACTGATTAGCGGCCAATCCGCTATCAGGGTAATCGTCCCTCTCATCAATCATTCACGTTCCTGAAGGCGTAAAAATAAAACTAAGGGATTATCCATTCATTTAGTAAGGATATGAAATTTTCTGGTGATAGTGCTCACAGCTTTATGTGCAAATGCACAGTTATCCGCGACATAATTTCTTCATATGAAAGAAATTGCCTAATGACTAACGGCGTAACAACCTTAATAATTAAAAATAAAACGCTATTTTTTTTTAATTAACACGTGATTTCTTTTTGTGACGCCGATCGACTTATAAGGTCGTACCAGAAAGCGTTATGCGTTTTTTATCTACTAGTCCCAGCACAGGCAGTGAAGTGATTCTTTACTATTTATGTGGCTCACATTCGCAATCGTATACATGAGTTGTGTTAAACATCAAAGCAGGTAACAACGTGAAAATAGAATCAATTGATGTCACCGTCTTCACTTATCCCACACGTCGGGTTTCCGATAGTGCGGGCCATTCACACCCGGGAGCCGAGAATCAGGCCAAGATGGCGCTGTTGACCATCACGGCAGATGACGGCCAAAAAGGTTACGCTTTCGCTCCGCCGGAAGTGATTCGTCCCCATATCGTTAATGCGTTCTTCCGTAAAGTGCTGATTGGGCAGAATCCGTTCGATCGTGAACGCCTCTGGCAGGATCTGGTGCACTGGCAACGCGGCAGCGCCAACCAACTGACTGACCGCGCGCTGTCGATTGTGGAATCCGCACTGTGGGATCTGCAAGGTCGCGTGCTGAACATGCCGGTGCATAAGCTGCTCGGCGGCTATCGTGAAAAAGTCCCTGCTTACGGCAGCACCATGTGTGGTGATGAGCTGGAAGGCGGTTTATCTACGCCAGAGGAATACGGCCAGTTCGCCGAAAAGCTGGTGCAGCGCGGCTATAAGGCCATCAAGTTGCATACCTGGATGCCGCCTGTCTCGTTCGCGCCTAGCCCGAAAATTGATGTGAAAGCCTGTGCGGCAGTGCGTGAAGCGGTCGGCCCGGATATCTGCCTGATGCTGGATGGCTACCACTGGTACAGCCGCAGCGATGCGCTATACATCGGCCGTGAACTGCAAAAGCTCGATTTCACCTGGTTTGAAGAGCCAATGGAAGAACAGAGCATGGCGTCCTACAGTTGGCTGACCAAGAGCCTGGATATCGATGTCATCGGGCCGGAAAGCCTGTCAGGTAAATATTTCAGCCGTGCTGACTGGGTTAAAGAAGGCGCATGCGACATTTTGCGCGCGGGCGTGCAAGGCGTCGGCGGTCTCTGGCCGTGTCTGAAGGTTGCCAGCCTGGCTGAATCTTTCGGTATGGACTGCGAAATTCACGGTAACGGTGCGCCAAACCTTAACGTTGTAGGTGCGATCAAAAACTGCCGTTGGTATGAACGCGGGCTGCTGCATCCTTTCCTCGATTACGACGAACCTGCTGCTTACCTGAATTCGATTGTCGACCCGATGGATGACGAGGGCTTTGTGCATCTGCCGCAACGTCCAGGGCTGGGAGAAGATATTAATTTTGACTGGATTGAGGAGCATACCCTAAGCAAAGAATAGTTTTTCTGCATGAATAGTTGTTTGTTCGATCTGAAAGATAGCCTTACCTAAAAAATAAAAAGTTGTCGTCTTCCATGCTCCCACACCTGGAGAATAATGATGAAAGCACGAGCAATACTCCGTACCCTGCTGTTAGGTTCACTCTGCATGGCCGCTACGCCGGCCATTCTATCGGCAAAAACCCCTGACGATCAGCTGATCGTGGGGATGAACATGAACAACATGCTCTCACTCGATCCGGCCGCCATGACGGGTAACGAAGTGGTGGGCATTATCGTCAACCTCTATGACTCGCTGGTGGTGCTCGATCCGGCCAACCTGAGTAACATCCTGCCTTCTCTGGCGAAAAGCTGGAGCGTCAATGATGCGGGCAACGTCATCACCTTCAATCTGGTCGATAACGCCAAATTCCATTCCGGTAACCCCGTGACGGCACAAGATTTCGCTTGGTCGATGAAGCGTCTGCTTAGCCTCAACATGGCCCAGGCCACGACGTGGAAATCCTACGGCTTCACCGCGGAAAACGTGGAGAAAATGATCCGTGCCAAAGACGATCATACCGTTGAAATTGAGCTGCCTAAGCCGAACGACCCCAAGCTGGTGATCTATTCGCTGGCAACGTTAGGTAGCGGCTCGGTGCTGGACAGTAAAACGGTCATGAAGCACGAGAAAAACGGTGACTGGGGTAACGGCTGGCTGACCACGAACGAAGCCGGTTCTGGTCCGTTCAAGCTGGATGTGTGGCAGGCGAAAGACGTGCTGCGCATCAGTAAGGTTGAGAACAACTGGCAGGGCGACGCGAAAATGCGGCGCGTGATTTTCCGCCACATGACTGAATCACAGGCGCTGCGTCTGATGATTGAAAAAGGCGACATTGACGTGGCCTCTGGGATGTCGGTGCCGGATATCAATGCGTTGAAACAAGATAAAGACGTTGTGGTTGATGAGGTGAAAAAAGGCACGCTGTACTACGTTGCAATGAGCCTGAAAAACGAATACTTCGCTAAGCCGAAAGTGCGCGAAGCGGTTCGCTACCTGATTGATTACGATGGCGTCAATAAGACAGTGATGCCTGGCTACGGCTTCTATCATCAGCGCCCCATCCAAAAAGGGATGGATGCGACGTTGCCGGACCCTGGCTATAAGCTGGACGTGCCACGCGCCAAAGCGCTGCTGGCTGAAGCTGGCTACCCGAATGGGTTTGAAACCACGCTACGTGTTCTTTCCGATCAGCCGTTCCTGAATCTGGCGACGTCGGTACAGTCCACGCTGGCACAGGCGGGTATCAAAGCCAAAATCATCTCCGGTACTGGCAATCAGGTTTACGGCGCGATGCGCGATCGTAACTTCGATATGCTGGTCGGCCGCGGCGGTGGTGGCGTCGATCCGCACCCTCACTCCAGCCTGCGTTCTGTTGTCTATAACCCGGATAACAGCGACGAAGCCAAACTGACCAACTTCCAGGGCTGGCGCACGTCTTTCTACGACAAACCCTTGAACGACATGATCGATCAGGCGTTGTTGGAGAAAGATCCTCAGAAACAGAAGCAGATGTATATCAACGTACAGAATCGCTATGAAGAACTGTTCCCGGCCATTATTCCGGTGTCGCAGATGATCGATTCTGTGGTGTTGCGTAAAGACGTGAAAGGCTATGTGCCGCATCCGTCTTCTACGACGCATCTGCGCGAGGTCTATAAGCAGCGCTAGTGTCCACACGTTAAATCGGATGATTAGCTACACGTTCCCAGCTAATCATCCCGATCAGATACGCTAAAAAGAGATGACCGCGTGAGTGGTGATTTGCTGTCGCCGCTAACCGGGATATCAGGAGAAAGAACATGGTTTTCTCTGATTGGATCAAGCCGGGTGGAGTACTGCGTCGTTTGGCAAAACGTCTGTTTCAGGTCGTCGTCACGCTGTTCGGGTTATTAATCCTGACCTTCGTGATCGGCCGCGTGATGCCAATCGATCCAGTCCTGGCTATTGTCGGGCAGGATGCTGACCAAAGTACCTATCAACAGGTTTACCAACAACTGGGGTTGGATAAGCCGCTATATGTCCAGTTCTTTATTTACTTCAATTCACTGATGCATGGGGATTTGGGCAATGCACTCCTGACCGGACGACCGGTCATGGATGACATTATCCGGGTTTTCCCTGCCACCATCGAGCTTGCCACCATGGCGATTATCGTGGGTGCGGGTTTGGGTGTACCGCTAGGCGTGCTGGCTGCGGCGCGACGCGGTAAGTGGGCGGATTATGTGGTGCGTTTTATCAGTCTGGCCGGTTATTCGACGCCTATATTTTGGGTCGGGATGATGGGGCTGCTGGTGTTCTATGCCTGGCTGAATTGGGTCGGTGGCGCTGGACGGGTTGATATGGCCTACGATGGTCTGGTGGAAAACCGTACCGGTCTGCTGTTGGTGGATTCACTACTGGCAGGCGAGTGGGATGTGTTCCGCAGCGCGTTGAACCATCTGGTATTGCCCGCGACGATTCTCGGTTTCCATTCGCTGGCCTATATCAGCCGTATGACGCGCAGCTTCATGCTGGCGCAGCTTTCGCAGGAATACATCATTACTGCGCGAGTGAAAGGGCTGTCTGAGTTCCGTGTTGTCTGGGCGCATGCGTTTCGCAATATTCTGGTTCAGCTTCTGACGGTGGTAGCGCTGGCGTATGGCTCGCTGCTGGAAGGGGCGGTGTTGATCGAAACGGTCTTCTCATGGCCAGGATTTGGTTCCTATCTGACCGGTAGTCTACTGCTGGGGGATATGAACGCGGTGATGGGGTGTGTGCTGCTGGTGGGGTTAATCTTCGTGACGCTTAACCTGCTGTCGGACATGTTGTATCAAATCTTTGATCCGAGGACGAACGCATGAATATTTCCTCTGAGCCGTCAGTCACTCGTGAGTCGGTAATGCGGACACCGCCCGAAAAACGCGTGAGCCGCCTCCGGCTACGCGGAGCGCGAATCGGCGGGTTTCTCTTGACGATGATGCGCAATCCACTTACCGCGATTGGCTCTGCGATTGTGCTGATGTTGATGCTGGTCGCCATCTTCGCGCCGTGGATCGCCACGCACGACCCGCTGGTACAGGATTTGGCAAACGCGCTACAGGCACCGAGCGCGGCGCATTACTTTGGTACCGATGAGTTTGGGCGCGATGTGTTTAGTCGTCTGGTCTATGGTTCACGCATCACGTTGTATATCGTTGCGCTGGTGTCGGTCACCGTTGGGCCGATCGGGCTGGCGTTGGGCGTGGTGGCAGGGTATTACGGTGGCATCGTTGACACTATCCTGATGCGCATCACCGATATCTTTATCTCGTTCCCCAGCCTGGTATTGGCGCTGGCGTTCGTGGCGGCGCTCGGTCCTGGTCTGGAACATGTAGTGATCGCGATTACGCTGACGGCCTGGCCGCCGATTGCTCGTCTGGCAAGGGCGGAAACGCTGTCGCTGCGTCACGCGGACTTCGTTTCTGCTGTGAAGCTGCAAGGGGCATCGTCTATCCGCATCCTGCTGCATCACATTGTACCGCTGTGCCTGCCATCGGTGATTATTCGTATCACTATGAATATGGCGGGCATTATTCTGACGGCGGCGGGTCTGGGCTTTCTGGGATTGGGGGCACAGCCGCCCGATCCTGAATGGGGCGCGATGATCTCTGCGGGTCGTCGTTACATGATGGAGTGCTGGTGGTTAGTAACTATTCCGGGGCTGGCGATTTTAATTAACAGCCTGGCGTTCAACTTCCTTGGAGACGGCCTACGTGACATCCTCGATCCCAGAACTGAATAAGTCTTCTCAACGAGTGCCGGGAAGCTCGCCCCTGATGGAAGTGGAAAATCTGCGGGTAGGCTTCGTGAACCGTGGTGTTGTGACTGATGCCGTGCGCGGCGTTTCCTTCCAGCTTGGCTGTGAAAAGCTGGCGATTGTTGGCGAATCCGGCTCCGGTAAATCGACAGTTGGCCGTGCGCTGTTGCAACTGCACCCGCACAGCGCGCGAATTACGGCAGATAAACTGCGCTTCGGTGATACCGATTTGCTGAAAGCGGATGAGGCGCGGATGCGTCAGATTCGCGGCAAGCGCATCTCCATGATTATGCAGGACCCCAAATACTCGCTGAACCCAGTGGTTTGCGTCGGCGATCAGATTGCCGAAGCCTATCTGGCGCACCATAAGGTGTCGCACCGCGAGGCGAAGGAAAAGGTGATGGCAATGCTGGACGTGGTGCGTATTCGTCAGCCAGAGCGTGTCTACAATCTGTATCCCCATGAGATCTCAGGCGGGCAAGGGCAGCGCATCATGATTGCGATGATGTTAATTACCGAACCCGAAATCGTGATTGCCGATGAGCCGACCTCAGCGCTGGATGTCTCCGTGCGTTTGCAGGTGTTAGCGATGTTGGACGATCTGGTGAGTGAGCGTGGTCTGGGGCTGATTTTCATCAGCCACGACATCAATCTGGTGCGCAGCTTCTGCGATCGGGTGCTGGTGATGTATGCCGGGCGCGTTGTGGAGTCGATTGCTGCCGCCGATCTGGATAACGCACAGCACCCGTACACACGCGGGCTGCTGAATTCGCTGCCGGATATCGACCACCGACGCCCGCGTTTGCCGGTGATGAATCGCGATCCTGCCTGGATCAACGGATAAAGGGGATAATCATGGCAACTGAAGCAATACATCAGCGTCAGCCGATGATCGAAGTGAATAACCTGAATCTCTCTTTCGGTCAGGGCAGCACGGCGAATCAGGTGTTGTACGACGTGAACCTCACGGTCAACGATGGCGATATCTTTGGTCTGGTGGGGGAATCGGGGTCAGGAAAAACCACCGTGTTGAAGTGTCTGGCCGGATTGTTTAATCATTGGGAAGGCACGCTGCACATTGACGGGAAGAAGCTGGCACATCGGATCGATCGGGCGCGCTGTCGCCGCGTGCAGATGGTGTTTCAGGACCCGTACGGATCGCTGCACCCCCGTCATACGGTAGAGGCGATTCTGGAAGAGCCTCTGTCGATCCACCGTTTTGACGATCGTGACGATCGCATCGATACCTTGCTGGAGAAAGTCGGGCTGGGAACGAACTTTCGTCGCCGCTATCCGCATCAGCTGTCGGGCGGGCAGCGCCAGCGCGTGGCGATTGCCCGTGCGCTGATTCTGGAGCCGAGAGTGCTGCTGCTCGATGAACCAACCTCGGCGCTGGACGTGTCGGTGCAGGCGGAGATCCTCAATCTGCTGACGGAGTTGCACCAGCAGGAAAAGCTGACTTACCTGATGGTGACGCACGATTTAGGCGTGATTTCTCACTTGTGTCATAAAGTGGCGGTGATGCAATACGGCAAGATACTGGAAACGCTGGAGACCGACGATCTGACCAGCGATGTGCCGAAGGATGCCTATACTTCGATGCTGGTGGACGCCAGCCGTCAGTACAGCCGCGATCTGGCGGTGCGTTCGGAGCGTATGGGCTAGGCATACAGTGCGACGATCATCATCATGAGGGCCGAGTCATCGGCCCTTTTTTTGTCTTGTAAGCAGGTTTTCGTTCACAGTTGGTTACGAACAGACTTTTATACGTAAAAAAAGGTAAATGGGTAGCGCTGAAGAGTGCGGATACTTACAATCATTACGCTTTCTGTAGTCGGCCTCTTCAAAAAGGAATTCTCATGTTCAAACGTACTCTGGTTGCGGCAGCAGCCCTTATTTCACTGACGGCATTTTCTCCAGCCTTTGCGGCCTCTGGCACCACTCATGTGCTGTTGACGACATCCGCAGGCAATATCGAACTGTCTTTAGATAATCAAAAAGCGCCGGTTTCGGTAAAAAATTTCGTCGAGTACGTTAACAATGGCTTTTATAACGGGACGACATTTCATCGTGTGATCCCCGGTTTTATGGTGCAGGGCGGCGGTTTTTCTGGCGAAATGAACCAGAAAGCGCCAAATGCGCCGATCAAGAATGAAGCTGACAACGGCCTGCGTAACCAGCGTGGCACTATCGCGATGGCGCGAACCGCTGACAAAGATAGCGCGACCAGCCAGTTTTTTATCAACGTAGCGGACAACGCTTTCCTCGATCATGGCCAGCGTGATTTTGGCTATGCCGTATTTGGTAAAGTGGTGAAGGGTATGGACGTCGTGGATAAGATTTCTCAGGTACCAACGAAAAACGTTGGACCTTACCAGAATGTGCCGACTGCACCTATCGTGATTCAGTCCGCGAAAGTGCTGCCCTGATTGGCAAGATAGATAAGCAAAGAACCGAGAATACAAAAGGCCACGTCAGTGGCCTTTTGCGATCTTAACGCTTCAATTCGCGCATTATTCCAGCGCTTTTGCCATCTGCTGTAGCCAGGCATCCACGCCAGTGCTCGGCACGTTCAACTGACGGTAGGTCGTGGTTGCCACGGGATAGCCGCCAACCTCTTCCTGACTGTTCACGAAGCCACCTGTCCGCTGTTTGAAATTCTCTACGATACGTTTATCGACGGCATCACGATCTTTGGGGCGTGCGCCCGCACTTTGCAGTACCTGATTGGTGATTGCGCTGGCCGGTGATGCCGTTAAGCCCGCAGGCCAAATAGGGGACACCTTGAGTAAAGTAATCCCGCTGCCTGACGTTTGTGGCGCGGTTTTTCCCTTGGCATCATACGCGAGGTTATCTGACATCCAGACATCGCCAGAGCTGTTGCTTCCTACCAGGCCTAAACCTGCTTTGGTATTTGCGCCATAGTGCATCACGTTACCCGCAACGGAAACGCGTGGGCTGGCGGGCATAGTTTTCCCTTCCCATTCTCCTTTGACTCCGCCAACGCGCACGCCCCAAATGCCGGGGTTGTAGATCAGATTATTGACCATGACGCCCGTTGAACCCGCCTTGAACCAGGCGTTGCGCTCGTTGTTGTGCGCATACAGGTTGCCAATGATTGACACATCAGTCACGTTATCGTGAACCAGCGTGCCCATCGAGTGAATGCCTTTGGTGTGGGCTGAGTCGTATAGGCCTTCAGCAACGATATTATTCGAGAGCGTGATACGGTGCGCGGTGCCCTGTGGTCCGTCGTAGCGTGGGCCGGAAATAGACAGATTTTCGTCTGTCCCCCACGCGAAACTTGAGTGATCGATGACAACGTTGTAAGCATTTGCGCCGTTGATTGAAACATCGCGCTCAAAGCCGCTTTTCTTACCCGTACCGGCATCGCCGATGCGAAAACGAATATGCTGCATGAGCACATCATGGGTGCTAATTCCCATTCCGCCACGAATAATCGTGATGCCGGGAGAAGGGGCCGTTTGACCCGCAATGGTGACAAACGGTTCGGTTAGCCGAAGGTCGCTTTTGTTCAAGTCGATAATACCGCCAACCTCGAAAACGATAATGCGCGGCCCTTTGGCGGCTAGTGCTTCCCTGAGTGAGCCGGTCCCGGAAGAAGCCAGCGTTGTAACGCGAATAACGCGTCCACCACTGCCTGCCACGGTATCCGTTCCGAATCCTTTCAACTCTGGTGCTGCTGGTGTGGCGGCGCTAGCCATCGGTATGCCAACACTGAATACTGTACTGGTGCTGAACAGTGCGGCGAACAGAAGAGAACGTTTCATTTCATTTCCTTGAATATTAACGACAAAAATGAGCGAGCCTTTAGGGCTCGCTCAAGTACGGCCCGAACGATAGATCGACGGGCATTAAGCTTGCTTGCCGGCTCCTGTTAGCACAGGACAATGAGGGTAGGAGCCTGAAGTCCGCTTATTTACTCTTCTCGACTAGTTGCAATTTGCTGCTGTCAGTACGGCAAGGTTTTTGTTCACGCCAGCATAATTTGCCAGCTTGTCCTTCACGCACTGCGCTGAAACCGGGGAGTAGCTGTAAGGAACAGAAGCGAACGTGCCAGTGCTTTTCCAGTCTTCAGCATTCACGTAGGGTTTTGTGTCTTTGTCCCAAGTGATGTTGTATTTCGCGAAGTCGGCTGGGCTCATGACGTTATTGTTACGCAATTCCCAGGTACCGAAGTTGGAACCGTCGTAGCGTGAAGTCACAGGGTTTTTCGCATTTTCGAACCAGTTGCGTTCGATTAACGCAATCCCTTTCTGGCGCACGTTCAGGCCGGAGCTGGTGATACCAGTATAGAGGTTATTATAAGCGTGAACCTGACCACCACGTTGCAGTGGGAGGCGAGCGTTAACATCGTCGTAAATATTGTGATGGTAAGTCAGGTCGCGGCCCGTATCGCTGCTGCTGAAGCCGCTCAGCCCCACTTTTTTGATGCCGTGAATGTAGTTGTACGAAATGGTCACGTTGGTAGACGCTTTCTTGATATCAATCGCCGATTCAAATGTGGTATCACCGTCTTTTGTACCTGCACATTCAAAGTTTTTCGCGAAGATTTCGTTGTGGTCAATCCAAACGTTTGGCGTGTTATCGATGCGAATCGCATCACCGTCCTGCGCGCCACCTGGCATGTAACCAAAACGCATGTTACGGATGACAACATCGGATGATTTCGTCAGCCAGATCCCGAAGTTAGCGGAAGAACCGTTGGTGCCGATGATGGTAATGCCTTTGGTAAACTCTTTGATTTCCACGCCGCGCGCATCTTTCTTCCACTGAGCGCAAATATCGTTCTCAGCAGCTTTGATCAGCGCATCTTCATTACCGTTATAGGTAATGACGAGCGGGTAAGCCCCACCTTTGACTTTCTTACCCTTGGAATCCAGCTTCGCCGCTTCGATAATATCAATGATATCCTGCATGGAACGCGCAGTTTTGTTCACGGCACCAGCCACGTTACCACCGTCAGTGGTAGCATAACCCCCCGTATTTGCCGCCATTGTTGGCTGGGCTGCAAGTAATAACAGCCCAGCGGCTGTAGAAGGCAGTAGGTATTTCATTCAGGTACTCTCCTTGGAATTGAATTTTTTTGGGCATTTATGATCCACATAGCCCAGATTATATTATTAGGTTGTTTCAATAAAAGTGAAATCAAGGTTTATTGAAATCCCGTTTAAGTGTTATCATAAAAATAAAATAATTCAATATTTAGATATTAAATACATCAGACGAATAACATGGGTAAATATCGATGATTAATAAGTCCCTATTTTAAATGGTAATATTTTTTTCATTTTTTCTAAAATCAATACATCTTTGTTTTTTATTAAAAATAAAATTATTTTTTTGGTTTGTTGTTTTTTGATAGGGATGATTTGAAAGGCGTGATAACTGTGAGCACCATCAAGAAATAAGTAAAATTCCCTCATTAAAAGGGGAGTGTTAAAAATAATTGATGCCGATCAAATTATTAATTTATCTCATGTTGGTACGTCATTATTTTATTTTTCGATTAATCCTTAATTTAAATATGGTTTTTGTTAGTTAATCATTCAGCTGACTTTAATTTAAAATAATTAGCATGGTAGTTAATATGTTGATTGTCTATTTGGGAGGTTAACCTATGTTCCTGCATGGATTTCCATAAAAAATAAGCGAGCTCTAAGAGCTCGCTCAAGGGGATAGCGTTTATTTACAGTTAGCTGCTGTCAGTACTGCCAGGTTTTTACCTACGCCAGCATAGTTTGCCAGTTTATCCTTCACACACTGCGCCGAAACTGGCGTGTATTTGTAAGAAATGGAAGGGAATTTGCCGGTACTTTTCCAATCATCAGCATTAACGTGAGGCGTGGAAGGGCGACCCCAGGTAATGTTGTACTTGGAGAAGTCTGCTGGTTTGGTGATGTTGTTGTTACGCAACTCCCAAGTACCAAAGTTGGAGCTGTCGTTACGTGCCGTCACCGGGTTCAGTGCATTTTCGAACCAGTTACTTTCGATCAGCGCGATCCCTTTCTGGCGAACGTTAAAGCCAGAGCCAGTGATGCCGTCATACAGGTTGTTGTAAGCATGAACCAGGCCACCACGCTGTAGCGGCAGACGTGAGTTAACATCGCGATAGATATTGTGATGATAAGTCAGGTTACGACCCGTATCCGAATTGCTTGCACCGCTCAGACCCACTTTTTTAATGCCATGGATGTAGTTGTATGACACCGTGACGTTAGTTGACCCTTTCTTGATATCGACGGCCGATTCAAAAGTGGTGTCATTATCTGGTGTGCCTTTACACTCAAAGTTTTTGGCAAAGATCTCATTATGGTCAATCCAGACGTTTGGCGAGTTATCAATACGAATGGCATCGCCGTCTTGCGCGCCGCCTGGCATATAGCCAAAGCGCATATTACGTACGACAACGTTGGATGAATTAATAATCCAGATACCGAAGTTGGCAGATGAGCCATTGGTGCCCTGGATGGTGATCCCTTTGGTAAACTCTTTGACTTGTACGCCGCGCGCGTCCTTACTCCACTGGCCGCAAATATTCTTTTCAGCCGCTTTGATTAATGAATCTTCATTACCGTTATAAGTGATAATGAGCGGGTAAGCTCCGCCTTTAACTTTCTTGCCTTTTGAATCCACTTTCGCGGCTTCAATAATATCTACAATCTCTTGCAGAGAACGTGCAGTTTTTTTCACGGCGCCGGAAACATCTCCACCATCGGTGGTGGCATAGCCACCCGTATTGGCGGCCATCGCTGGCTGAGCAGCAAGTAATAACAATCCGGCGGCTGCCGTAGGCAATAGGTATTTCATTATAACTGTCTCCTTAGAATAGAATTTTCATGGGCATTTATTGCTCCATATGCCCGATGTAGCAGGTACATATTTTTCAACAAAAAGGAATATCAATTTTGATGAAAAACCAAGGGGAGTGTGGTCAAAAAATAACAACACTTCAAGGGTGAAATGTTAAATGTATTACGGTGGAAACATTTTGTAATATTGATGATTGAATGGTTTTTGATTTATAGGAAACAACATTCCATTAAAATAATTTTAAATCAGTGAGTTATTTTTTTAATGGATAGATAATGTGTCTTGGTTTCTTTATCTATGTGATTTAAGCCGCGACTTTTTTTGTGACGATCGCTGCGATTAACGTAATAATTTATCTTAAGTCAGAATATAATATCACAGGGATATTCAGTTTTGTTTTTGTCATGAATGGATTTTATATTGAATTTTAATTTGCTAAGAAATAATTATTATTAACTACTATGTGTTGTGAAAAATGAGCGAGCACGTTGCGCTCGCTCATGAAGAACCCGGCGCAGAGTGAATACGCCGAGCTTAACGCGTTTATTTACAGTTGGCTGCTGTCAGTACGGCCTGGTTTTTACCTACGCCAGCATAGTTCGCCAGTTTATCCTTCACGCACTGTGCGGAAACAGGGGAATAGCTATACGGGACGGCAGGGAATTTGCCAGTGCTTTTCCAGTCATCCGCATTGATGTGCGGTGTGGATGGTTTGCCCCAGGTAATTTTGTATTTAGCAAAATCAGACGGGCTGGTAATGTTGTTGTTACGCAACTCCCAAGTACCGAAGTTGGAATCGTCATTACGTGCAGTTACTGGGTTGAGTGCATTTTCGAACCAGTTGCTTTCGATCAGTGCAATCCCTTTCTGACGGACGTTAAAGCCTGAACTTTTGATACCGTCATACAGGTTATTATAAGCATGTACCTGACCACCACGTTGCAGCGGCAGACGTGAGTTAACATCGCTGTAAATATTGTGATGGTAAGTCAGATTACGACCTGTATCCGTGTTGCTTGAACCGCTCAAACCCACCTTTTTCACGCCATGGATATAGTTGTACGACACCGTGACGTTGGTTGATGCTTTCTTGATATCGACAGCCGATTCAAAAGTGGTGTCGTTATCTGGTGTACCGGCACATTCAAAGTTCTTCGCAAAGATCTCGTTGTGATCGATCCAAACGTTCGGTGAGTTATCAATACGGATAGCGTCGCCATCTTTTGCGCCACCAGGCATATAACCGAAGCGCATATTACGTACGACAACATTGGAAGAGTTAACCACCCAGATGCCGAAGTTGGCAGAAGACCCATTGGTACCGAGGATGGTGATCCCTTTGGTGAACTCTTTGATTTCTACACCGCGCGGATCTTTGCTCCATTGGCCACAGATATTGGCTTCAGCGGCTTTGATCAGTGCATCTTCATTACCGTTATAGGTAATCACGAGCGGATAGGCTCCCCCCTTGACTGCTTTACCGTTTGAGTCTTTTTTCGCTGCCTCAATGATATCGACGATCTCTTGCAGAGAGCGTGCGGTTTTTTTCACAGCACCGGAAACGTCGCCGCCGTCAGTGGTGGCATAACCTCCCGTATTTGCTGCCATTGTTGGTTGGGCTGCAAGCAGTAACAGCCCAGCGGCTGCAGAAGGCAGTAGGTATTTCATTGTGTACTCTCCTTGACATAGAATTTTTCTGGGTATTTATCACTACACACCCTGTGTAATAAAAAAGGCTGTTTCAACAAAAATGAAATTAAGGTTTGTCTATAAAGCCGAGCTAAGTGTTAACAGAAAAAATAAACAATACAAGATGGGGCGTTAAATATATTAATTAAATAACAGGGGAACGTTGACTTGATTTTCTTTTACTACTTTTAGATAGAAACTGATTTCTATTTAAATTCATTTAAATCAATTAGTTGTGTTTTTATTTTAATTTTTTTCTTTATTTTTACTTGTTTCATATCTAGATTTTATTCACTTGATAGCAATTGTGATCGCCGTCAAAAGTTAAAATTAAATATTGATTAGAAAGATAAATTTCGTGGGGTAACTTGCCAGCTTAAAAAAACGTAATTAATTCATGAGGGTTTTTTGGTTATTATTTATTTTGTTAACAATAGTTTCAAAGAAATCGTTTTCTGTAGGGGGTAATAATAAATATTACCTATTAATGAAGATATTTATTACAGAAATAAATCATTTGTTATCTTTGTAATTATGATCGTGCTACCTTTATACTTTGGCTCAGTGCAGACACACCTGGTTGGTTTTCCTCTATTTGTAGAGACGCTGTCCCTCTGAATATTTCTGCTTCTGCTGTGAAGCGATAAAAAAACTAAACATAAGGAAGTGGCTGACAGGCTGTTAGCGTTTATCTGTGTAAATATTTTTCGTACATATTTTTTTGTTGACAAATTATTTTTTTATTGACCCTTAATTTTACGAAAGGTAGCATTATTAGGATGCATGAAAGCCATTTTCAGACACGCTACTAGGATCGTAAAATGTTCATCTCAGATAAAAAGATCGCAGAAAGTTTAATTGAAAAATCAATTGTTCTTATCGAGCAAATCAAAGCAGAGTTAGTTGTGCTGAAAAGCTCTTTGCCTCAGGAGGAGTATGAAAAGTGTCGGCATGTTGCCGGGCACTTAATTTATACGTTAACGGGTAAGGTTATAAATGATATTTCAATTGATCATCCAGATTTAAAACCAGATGGCTTTACAGTTTATGTAAATAAAGATGCGGATGTGTGATTTTTTTGTTATTTCCTTTCCTTTTTTTGTTATTGTTTTGTGCCATTTTTTAAATGGCACGTGATAGATAAAAGAAAAAGATCTTGATTTCTTTACTAATTATTTTAGTATTGATTGGATTTTTGCGATAAATGCATGTATTTTTTGCCTAAATTATTTTGGTTATTGGAAGATAAAAAACCAAGTATTAGAAACATTAATTAGCATACTTTTAAAGGATTGAGTTATGTTAAAATCCCCTCCCTTGTTGGTATTATTCCCATTGATTTTGTCGTTTGTTTTATTTTCAGGTAAAGCGATCAGTTCAGATGATAAACCCCTTCCTATTGACCTTATTAATGGGAAAGTCAGTTTTATACAAACACAAAATCAAAAGATGTGTATTGTTAAAAGTAAAAAATCGAATGAAATGATTATCGACGAAAAATATTCACTATCCCTGACCGATAGATGTATAGCCGAATGTTCATACCTATTAGATATGCCTGGTGATTATGGAAGTACGAACTTTCAGAGTTGTCTTGCACAATGTAAAGGTGGCGTTGCGATGTGTGATTTCTAATTTTAAAATTATTTTTTTCACTGTATTTTAAAAAATAATCTTGTTAATTTTTTATATTCATTTTCATAATTTTTTTAATGTGTTTATTGGAAAAATTCAATTAGTAAATTTAAAAGGATGGTATGAGTTATGGCTTCATACAAGATACGGATTTTGAGTTGCAGCGGCGGCACCCAAGAAATAATGTGTCCTGATGATAAATATATACTTGATGCTGCTGAAGAAGCTGGAATAGATCTTCCCTACAGTTGCCGGGCTGGAGCGTGTTCTACATGTGCATGTAGGGTGATCTTTGGAAGTTATGATGATAGCGATCAATCTTTCCTTGATGGAACTCAGAGAGGAACATTTATATTATCTTGTACAACATATCCTACATCAGATATGACAATAATGTCTCATGCTGAAGCTGACTTGGTTGAATAAGAGGGTTGAATAATGGTTAGCAGAAGGGATTTTATTTTATCCGGTGTTGCATTCAGCCTTTGTAGCTTGGCATATAGAGTAAATAGTGAAACTGGCGAGCGACTTACAGTAATAAATGCAGTGTTAATTAATAACGTAAATGATATTAATGAACGCTTGGATAAGTTTGTATTTAAAAAAGGTCAATGCAATTCTGTTAAATCAACACAACAGAGTGCTGTAAAAGTTATTATCAACGTTATCCGTAAGTCTACGATGGAGCCTTTAACCGGGAGCAAAGTGGGTTTATGCCTTTCTGATGCTTTCAAATCTAAAGGAAAGCTTGCTTCTGCGACTGAGAGCTGCAACTTAACGTGGGCCGAAATTAGAGATGAAGCACCTGTCGAGTTCATTACCTACATCCCTAAATTGTCTTTAAAAGGAAAGAAGGTGATGAATCCTATGGATATTATCATTAGGGAGGGAAATAAATTTGGTGTCTATCGGTTTAATTTTCCCTTGGATTATTTATCATCGATCGGTGTATTCCAGTCGAATGCGAAAGAAGCGGTAACAACGACTACCCTGACAGATAAAGCAATCGAGCTATATGGGGCAAAGCCAGATACCTCAGTTGCTGAACTACGACCTGATTTTGTTGATGGTTTTTATCGGGTACCTATAACTTTTATCTTGGATGATGCTTAGCTATCGTTAATAGCTCGCGCTCGTTAATCTAATCAATATCTAGCTAAAGTAGGGATTCTGCACATTTAACTCGGAATCTCTGCTTCCTGCCCTCTAACACGCCTCTGGATGCAACTAAGATCGACCTCTCGCCATGCTTCTAGCTATACGCAGATACAATAATCAGTGTTGCATGCGTCTATGAAAAATTCATTGGCATAATTTTCGGGTATTATTGTGGATATCAAGAGTAGGATTAATTTAAATAACTAATATTTATCATAACATTAAGTCAATATGCTGCTAATTATCGATAACTACGACTCCTTTACCTACAACCTTTATCAATACTTTTGTGAGCTTGGCGCACAAGTCGTGGTGAAGCGTAATGATGAACTGACGCTGCGCGAGATTGAACGGCTTGCGCCCGAGCGGTTGGTGATTTCTCCTGGCCCTTGTACGCCAGACGAGGCGGGCATTTCACTGGCGGCTATTCGTCACTTTGCTGATAAGTTGCCTATTTTGGGTGTGTGTCTTGGCCATCAGGCGATGGGGCAGGCGTTCGGCGCGCGGGTGGTGCGGGCGCGGCAAGTGATGCATGGCAAAACTTCAGCAATTGTGCACAACAATACGGGTGTTTTCACCGGGTTGGCCCAGCCTTTGACGGTTACCCGCTATCATTCGCTCATCATTGATCCCGCTTCGCTACCCGTTTGCTTTGAGGTTACCGCCTGGAGCGAATATGAAGGGAAGCGTGACGAGATTATGGGAGTCCGTCATCGCTCATTGCCGCTGGAAGGCGTGCAGTTTCATCCTGAGAGCATTCTCAGCCAGCAAGGGCATCAGCTTTTGGATAATTTCCTTAAAATTTAATCGTATAGAAAGTTATTTTCTTCATCGGCTGATTTAATATTGCCTGCGATTGATTTTTTATGCATATTTATTGACTATATTTTCATTTCTGACGTAATGGACAGCAGAGTGAGGCAGCAAATGGCAGCAGAGCAGAAAGCAGTGACACGGGATACCCACGATAAGGTTATTTTGCCGGTTTATGCACCCGCGAAGTTTGTACCAGTGAAAGGTAAGGGGAGCCGCGTCTGGGATCAGGATGGCCGAGAATATATCGATTTCTCCGGTGGTATCGCGGTCACGGCGCTCGGTCACTGCCATCCGGCGCTGGTTAACGCCTTACAGCAGCAGGGCGAAAAACTGTGGCATACCAGCAATATTTTCACGAATGAACCTGCGCTACGCCTTGCCAGCAAACTGATCGATGCCACTTTTGCCGATCGCGTGTTCTTTGTTAACTCTGGTGCAGAGGCTAACGAAGCCGCATTTAAGCTGGCGCGTCACTATGCGGTTAAACGCCATAGTCCGTATAAAACCAAGATCATCGCCTTCTACAATGCATTCCATGGTCGCACGCTGTTCACCGTTTCAGTTGGTGGACAACCTAAATATGCCGATGGTTTCGGGCCTAAGCCTGCCGATATTGTGCATGTTCCGTTCAACGATCTCGCTGCGGTTAAAGCGGTGATGGACGATCACACCTGTGCGGTCGTGCTGGAACCGATTCAGGGTGAAGGCGGAATTACCCCCGCTACGCCTGAATTTTTGCAGGGCGTTCGTGACTTGTGCGATCAACATAAAGCGTTGCTGGTGTTTGATGAAGTGCAGAGCGGGATGGGGCGTACTGGTAAATTATTCAGCTATATGCACTATGGTATTACGCCGGATATCCTGACAACGGCTAAAGCGTTGGGCGGTGGGTTCCCGATTAGCGCGATGTTGACGACAGAAGAGATCGCATCAGCCATGACGGTTGGGGTGCACGGTACCACTTATGGCGGTAACCCTCTGGCCTGTGCGGTGGCGGAAGCAGCGCTGGATATTATCAACACGCCGGAAGTACTGTCGGGCGTAGCGGCTCGTCACGAGCGCTTTGTCAGTGAACTGGAGAAAATTAACCAGCAGTACGGCGTATTCGAGCAAATCCGCGGGATGGGGCTGCTGTTGGGTGCCGAGTTGAAACCGCAGTGGCATGGCCGCGCGGGAGAGTTCCTGGCTGCTGCAACGGCGCAGGGACTGATGGTTTTGATGGCAGGGCCGAACGTGATCCGCTTTGTGCCATCGTTGATTATTGATGAAGACGATATTGTGCAGGGAATGGCGAAATTCGCTAAAGCCGTCGCGCAGGTCGTTAACGCAGCAAACTGATTACGCCATAAAAAAACGTAGGGAACGTTTTTCAGCGTTGCGTTAGCAACGACCCGTAGGGTGGTGAGCAGGAAGCTCGCCATAAAAAAAGCGTGAAGCAGAGGCTTCACGCTTTTTTGTTGGTAGGGTACAGCGACAGGGATTTAGCGAGTGCCGTAAACGACAATCGTTTTACCGTGCGCAGAGATCAGGTTCTGGTCTTCTAACATTTTCAGAATGCGGCCCACGGTTTCACGCGAGCAGCCAACGATTTGCCCAATTTCCTGACGGGTAATTTTAATTTGCATGCCATCTGGATGCGTCATGGCATCAGGTTGTTTGGCCAGGTTGAGTAATGTTTGGGCGATACGGCCGGTCACATCAAGGAAGGCGAGGTTGCCGACTTTCTCAGAGGTAACCTGAAGTCTGCTTGCCATTTGCGCAGACAAGCGCATGAGGATATCCGGGTTAACCTGGATGAGCTGGCGGAATTTTTTATAGGAAATTTCAGCCACTTCACAGGCGGTTTTTGCCCGAACCCAGGCGCTGCGTTCCTGACCTTCTTCAAACAGGCCGAGCTCACCAATAAAATCGCCCTGATTGAGGTAGGAAAGAATCATTTCCTTGCCTTCTTCATCTTTGATTAGCACTGCGACAGAGCCTTTCACGATGTAGTAAAGCGTTTCTGCTTTTTCACCTTGGTGAATCAGCGTGCTCTTCGATGGATACTTGTGGATATGACAATGGGAAAGGAACCATTCGAGAGTTGGGTCTGTCTGCGGTTTGCCGAGAACCATTCGCTATCATCCTCTGTTGTAATTCACTGCGCAAATTACAGGGGTCAGAGTTCCCTGTACGGCGTGTTTAACTGCTAAAAAAATAAAATTCAGTCTAGTCAGAATGACGTCAGGGAATATACTGGAACCACTGTACCCTTGATTTTCCGGTTGCTGCCTTGCCGCACCGTAAACGTGGCTGGGTATGTCTGGCTACGTCATCATCATCTTCTTCGTTTCTGGCTTTGTCCAGAAAAGGTCTATTCTATTTTCGTTTTAACACAGCTTTAAGGATGTGTCTTGTGTTGTCTCGCTTCAGCATGACAAAGCTCTGATTAACGCTGGTTTTTGTACAGTAACGGTATAAATTTTCAAAAAATTTTTAGTGGAGAGGCATCATGCAGGCTCGGGTAAAATGGGTTGAAGGCTTAACGTTTTTGGGCGAATCCGCATCAGGGCATCAGGTATTGATGGACGGTAATTCCGGCGATAAAGCGCCCAGTCCGATGGAAATGGTGTTGATGTCCGTAGGGGGATGCAGCGCGATTGATGTGGTGTCGATTCTGCAAAAAGGTCGCAATGACGTGGCGGATTGTGAGGTGAAATTAACCTCGGAGCGCCGCTCTGAAGCGCCGCGCTTATTTACCCATATCAATCTACATTTTACCGTGACGGGAAAAGGGCTGACCGATAAAGCCGTCGAGCGAGCTGTTGCCCTGTCAGCGGAAAAATACTGCTCTGTGGCATTGATGCTGGGCAAAGCCGTCGAGGTGACGCACAGTCACGAAATTAGAGTGCTGGAATAATCCCTTTCTCTGGGTACTCATTCTGGTCACTTAAGCCTGTTATTAGGGGAAACATAGGGGGAGGTTCCCGTAGGGAGGCCTCATCCCTGTGGTCTCCCCGTGTATCTTGATGCTTATTCTATCGTTTTCCCTTCGATTAACCGCTGTACCAGCGGTGCCATGATGAGCTCCATCGCTAGCCCCATTTTCCCGCCGGGAACGACTAACGTATTGATGTGGGAGATAAACGACCCCTGCAACATGGCGAGCAGATAGGGATAATCAATATTATCCAACCCCTGAAAGTGAATGACGACGAAGCTTTCGTCCAGTGAAGGAATTGACTTGGCGGCAAACGGGTTAGAGGTGTCCACGGTGGGTACGCGCTGGAAGTTGATGTGCGTACGAGAAAACTGCGGCGTGATATAGGTGATGTAGTCTTCCATGGAGCGGACGACAGAATCCATCACCGCTTCACGCGAATGACCGCGTTCATTGACGTCACGAATCAGCTTTTGAATCCACTCCAGGTTGACGATCGGTACTACGCCGACGAGCAAATCGACATGCTGTGCCACATCATTTTGTTCGGTGACCACACCACCATGCAGCCCTTCGTAGAACAGGATATCGGTAGGTTCCGGCATGGGTTCCCACGGTGTGAATGTCCCGGGAACCTGATTATAGGGAATCGCTTCATCGTAGGTGTGGAGGTATTTACGCGTCTGGCCGCGACCATGTCGACCATATTCGATAAACGATTGTTCTAGCAGGCTGAAATCATTCGCTTCTGGGCCGAAATAGCTGATGTGGCGCCCTAAATCACGCGCTTTGCGGATCGCCATGTCCATTTCCGGGCGGGTATAGCGGTGAAAGCTATCGCCTTCTAACTGGGCTGCACGTAGATCGAACTGCTGGAAAATCTTACGAAAGGCCAAGCTGGTTGTCGTGGTTCCCGCTCCGCTGGAACCAGTAACCGCAATAATCGGATGCTGATGTGACATAAGGCGCGTGACTCCGTGATCGCGATGCGCGCATAGGCTGAAAGCCTGCGCACATTCTCAAAAATGACGTAATGGTTCCCATTGTTAGCATGTTTGGCGCGTTCTTTCACGTCTTTCACCATGCTCAATAAGGAGCATGTCCACCTGCATTGAGCTGCCCGCGTGGCATAATATTTAGCGTCTCATGCAACTCAGACCACACCAAAACGACCTCGCCAGATTGGAGCTGACTACGGATATCTTCTACTTTCTGCGCCAGCGAACGTTCCTGCTCGCCATAATCGGTGCCTTCACGCAGCACGAAAGATTCGATGATGTTATCCAGCGTTTCTGGATCGAGCTGTTGCCAGGGAATAATCACGCTAGGGTTCCTGAGTAAAAGTGGTTCCTGAAGAAGGATCGGCGGCGTGGTCCAAGAATGGGCTAAGCCAGTTGGGAATGCGCTGTTCCAGCCACATTTCCGGTTTCAATAACGTACCACTCACGAAGCCAACATGCCCGCCGTGTTCCGTTAGTTGATACTCAATATTAGACGGTAACTGCGACAGATCGGGAATGACCTCTGACGTCATAAAAGGATCGTCTTTTGCGTGGATGATCAGCAGTGGTTTGCGTATTTGAGGTAACAGCGGCAGCGCGCTACAGCGTCGATAGTAGTCAGTGGCATCGTGAAAGCCGTGGATACGGGAGGTAATGACGTCATCAAACTCGCGCAACTGGCGGATTCGCTTCAACTGCGGCAACTGGATCGGCAGCGTGTCCGGGTAAGCTGCCAGCTTGCGGCTGGCGTTTTGTTTCAACAGGCGCAGCAGGTAGTGCTGATAGACGCGGGAGAATCCTTGTTCCATCCGACGGCTGCAAGGTTCGAGCATCAACGGCGCGGAAACGATGACGGCGGCGGACAGGGAACAGCCTTCACCCTGCTGACCGAGCAGGTAGGCCAGCATGTTTCCGCCGAGAGAAACACCGATGGCAGCGGTAGGCGCCGCGCCCAGCGTTTCTTGCATCCAGTGCAAAAAATAGCTGGCATCGCTGGTTTCGCCAGAATGATAAATGCGTTTCATCCGGTTGGGCTTACCGCTGCACCCGCGAAAATGCATGATGACGGCCAGCCAGCCGCGCTGTTTACAAGCATGTAGCAGGCCGTGGGCGTATGGGCTGTGAAAGCTGCCTTCCAGCCCGTGGAACAGCACCACGCGTGGTTTGTGCCGTGCCTGCGCGGGCGCTTCGCTCCATGCCAGATCGACGAAATCGCCGTCGGGTAATTCGAGCGCTTGCCAGACTGGTGAGAACTGCGCGTGACGGCGAATCAGGCGCGGTAATAGCGTTTGCAGATGCGGATTATGCGCACCGCTTAGCGGATGAAAATGGTCATGCATAAAGGATATGAAAATCTTGTTGTCGGCTCTTGTACGATCAATATCACACTGTTAGCTTCAATGCTGCCAGTTGGTACGACATTTGGGTCAGGAGCGCCCACAAATAATGGAACTGAGTTTATTTCTTTCGATGTTAGGTTTTTTGTGGGTAGCGGCTATCACACCGGGGCCGAATAATATGTTGTTGACCACTTCGGGCGCGAATTTTGGCTTTATGCGCTCACTGTGGCTGATGGTTGGCATCATGTTGGGGATGCAGAGCATTTTGCTGCTGGTCGCATTCGGCGTCGGCGGTTTGATTCTGATTTATCCTTCGTTGCACTTTATTCTGAAAGTCCTCGGTAGCGCCTATCTGCTTTGGCTGGCGTGGAAAATCGCCACGGCGGCTTACGAACGGTTGGAGACATCCGTTGCGCCGCCTCAGCCGATCCGGCTTTATCAAGGGTGGTTGTTGCAATTCTTAAACCCGAAAGCGTGGCTCATGGCGTTGGGCGCGGTGGCCAGCTTTAGTCTGGCGGGTGAAGGCTATAACCATTCGGTGATCGCGATAAGCATCGGCATTGTGCTGGTGAATCTGGTTTCCGGTGTCATCTGGCTGGGTTTTGGTACGGTGATTGGGCGACTGCTACGCAGTAAGAAAGCGTGGATCATCTTCAACGTATCAATGGGGCTGCTAACCGCTGCCTGCGTGTTGTTGATTTGGCATTAACGTTGATTTGGCATTCATGCTGGTTTGATAACGTCGTGAGCGGTTTATCGCTCGCGACGTTATCAGGAGAGGGACATCAGATTTATTCGCTCTGCATCATCTGTTCTAACTGTTCCTGTGCGTCCAGCCAGGACAGCTCCGTTTCTTCTAGCTCGATTTTGACTTTGGTTTGTTGTTGCAAGCAATCGGTGAGCTCGGCCTTGCGGCTGATGTCGTAGATTGCACTGTCCGCCAGCCGAGCTTCCAGTGCTGCGAGCGCTTCCCCCAGCTTCTCCATCTGCTGTTCAAGCTTGGTGATCTGCTTACGCAGTGGCTGAGTTTGTGTTCTCAACTCGGCTTCACGGCGTTTCTGATCTTTTCTGCCCTGTGCGCTGTTGGCAGCATTTTCTTTTGGCGTTTCATCGGCCGTATTTTCCTGACGTTGCAGGCCAACCAGCCACTGTTGGTAATCTTCCAAATCGCCGTCGAATGGCTCTACTTTCTGGTCGTGTACCAGATAGAGATCGTCGGTGGTAGAACGGATCAGGTGTCGATCGTGCGAGACGACAACCAGCGCGCCTTCAAAATCGATTAACGCTTCGGTTAGCGCCTGACGCATGTCCAGATCGAGGTGGTTGGTCGGTTCGTCGAGCAACAGGAGATTTGGACGCTGCCAGACGATCAGTGCCAGCACCAGACGCGCTTTTTCACCGCCGGAGAAGCGCTCGGTGATCTCGGTGACTTTGTCGCCCTGAAAACCGAAGCCACCGAGGTAGTCGCGTAGCTGCTGTTCCGTTTCCCGCTCAGCCAGGCGCACCAAATGTTGCAATGGTGACTCGTCTGCACGTAGGAACTCCAACTGATGCTGGGCGAAATAACCGAGCTTAACGCCTTTTGCCAGCCCGATTTCTCCTTTCAATGGGGCAAGCGTGCCAGCAAGCAGCTTGATCAGCGTAGATTTACCTGCGCCGTTATGGCCGAGCAGCCCGATGCGCGAACCCGGCACTAAATTGAGTTTGATGGATTCGAGAATCAGCTTGTCGTTGTAGCCTGCGCTGATCTTTTCCATCTTCATGAGTGGATTAGGCAGCGATTCCGGGGCGCGAAAGCTAAAGCGGAAAGGGTTATCGACATGCGCTGGCGCAATCATCTCCATGCGTTCCAGCATTTTTATCCGGCTTTGCGCCTGCTTGGCTTTGGTCGCTTGCGCACGGAATCGGTCAATATAGTGTTGCAGATGCGCGACGCGCTCCTGCTGGTGCTCATAAAGCGATTGCTGCTGTGCAAGGCGGGTGGCGCGTTGGCGTTCAAACGAGGAATAGTTACCGGTGTACTCGTTAAGCGACTGCTGTTCGATGTGCAGAATCTTGGTCACCACCGGATCGAGGAAATCGCGGTCGTGCGAGATCAGAACCAGCGTACCAGCATAATTTTTTAACCACTTTTCCAGCCAGATGACGGCATCCAGATCGAGGTGGTTGGTTGGTTCATCTAGCAGTAACAGGTCTGAACGGCAAATCAGCGCCTGCGCCAGATTCAAGCGCATCCGCCAGCCACCGGAAAAGGCGCTGACAGGCTGTTGCAACTGTGGCTGAGAAAACCCTAATCCACTGAGCAGGCTTGACGCTCTGGCCTGGATCGTCCAGGCCTGAATCGCATCCAGCTTGCCGTGCAGCGTGGCAATCGCGTTGCCGTCGTTCTCTTCGTTGGCGGTCTGCAACGCGGCTTCCAACTGGCGATATTCACGGTCACCGTCAATCACGTAGTCCAGCGCGGGCTTGTCCAATGCCGGTGTTTCCTGATTGACCCAGGCCAGTGACCAGTTTTGCGGAAATGTCGCGCTACCGCCGTCGGCGCTGATTTCACCTTTCAGTAATGACAGCAGCGTAGATTTACCACAGCCGTTCTTGCCAACCAGACCAACTTTCTGGCCAGGATTAACCGTTGCTGTCGCGTTGTCGATTAGAACGCGTACACCACGTCGAATTTGCAGCGAAGAGAAAACAATCATAAAGCGCCGTATGTTCAGAGTATGTTAAATTATGGACATATCAGGACACGCGGTGTCCTGTTTTTAGTCGTTGCGCTGCATGGTAACGGAAAACGATTATCATGACGACGCTTTGGAGGGGAATGATGTCGCAGCCACCGAAGATTTTGCTGCTGTATGCCCATCCGGAACCACAGGACTCGGTCGCGAACCGGGTCTTATTGCAACCGGCGCAGCAGTTGGCGAATGTAACCGTGCACGATCTTTACGCACACTATCCTGATTTTTTTATCGATATCCATCACGAACAACAGTTGCTGCGTGAGCATCAGATCATTGTTTTCCAACATCCGTTTTATACCTATAGCTGCCCGGCGTTGCTGAAAGAGTGGCTCGATAGGGTGTTATCCCGTGGTTTTGCCAATGGGATTGGCGGCAATGCGCTGGCGGGGAAATACTGGCGTTCAGTGATTACGACCGGTGAACCGGAAGATGCTTACCATGCTGATGGCAACAACCGTTACTCCATGGATGATTTGTTACGTCCGTTTGAGCTGACAGCCGGCATGTGTCGTATGCATTGGATGCGCCCGATGATTGTTTACTGGGCGCGTCGTTTACAGCCCGACGTGTTATCGAGCCACGCCAGAGCCTACGGCGAATGGCTATCCTCCCCTTTATCTGAAGAGGAACGCTAGTATGGAGAGTTCCGCGCTACTGACTGCCGGAGTCTTGTTTTTGTTTGTGGCGGTAGTAGCTGTACCGATCGCTGCCCGATTAGGAATTGGTGCCGTATTGGGCTATTTGATCGCCGGGATCGCCATTGGCCCTTGGGGGCTTGGCTTTATTCGTGATGTGGAGGCCATCCTGCACTTCTCGGAACTGGGTGTGGTTTTCCTGATGTTCATCATCGGGTTGGAGCTGAATCCGTCCAAGCTTTGGACGCTGCGTCGTTCCATCTTCGGCGTTGGAGCTGCTCAGGTTGGCCTGAGTGCGCTGATTCTCGGTGGGGCATTATATCTGACGGACTTTTCATGGCAGTCTGCGTTGATTGGTGGCGTGGGGCTTGCGATGTCGTCAACGGCCATGGCGTTGCAACTGATGCGCGAGAAAGGCATGAATCGCAGCGAGTCCGGCCAACTTGGTTTTTCTGTCCTGCTGTTTCAGGATTTGGCGGTGATTCCCGCGCTGGCACTGATCCCTATTCTGGCTGGTGTGCAGGGTGATTTCGGCGATTGGGAGCGGATTGGCCTGAAGGTCGCCGCGTTTCTCGGCATGTTAATCGGCGGCCGCTATCTGGTACGTCCATTGTTCCGTTTTATTGCGGCGTCTGGCGTGCGCGAAGTGTTCACCGCCGCTGCGTTGTTGCTGGTACTCGGCTCTGCGCTGTTTATGGAAGCATTAGGGCTTTCTATGGCGTTAGGCACCTTTATCGCCGGGATTCTGCTGGCGGAAAGTGAATATCGGCATGAGTTGGAAATCGCGATTGAACCGTTCAAAGGTTTGTTGTTAGGCCTGTTCTTTATCTCAGTAGGAATGGCGCTGAATCTCGGGATTCTCTACACCCACATCGTGAAAATTATGGTTGCGGTGTTGGTGCTGGTGGCGGTGAAAGCGGCTGTACTTTATTTCCTCGCGCGGGTTAACCGAATGCGCCGCTCCGAGCGCTTGCAGTTTGCCGGCGTGCTGAGTCAAGGCGGCGAGTTTGCTTTCGTACTGTTTTCCGCAGCGGCCTCATTCAACGTATTGAAAGGTGAGCAACTGCCGCTGTTGCTGGTGACGGTGACGCTATCGATGATGACGACACCGCTGCTGATGCAGGCGATCGACCGCATTCTGGCGCGTCGCTATAACGTGCAGGATGTACCGGATGAGAAACCCTATGTCGAGGATGATGAACCGCAGGTGATTGTGGTGGGTTTCGGACGTTTCGGACAGGTGATCAGTCGTTTATTAATGGCGAACAAAATGCGGATTACGGTTCTTGAGCGGGATATCAGCGCCGTCAGCCTGATGCGCAGTTATGGCTATAAGGTTTATTATGGCGATGCCACGGAGCTGGAACTGCTGCGTTCGGCGGGCGCGGACAAAGCACGATCGATTGTGATTACCTGTAATACGCCGGAAGATACGATGGAAATTGTACACCTGTGCCAACAGCATTTTCCGAATCTGGAGATTCTGGCGCGGGCGCGTGGGCGTGTTGAAGCCCATGAACTGTTGCAGACGGGCGTAAGGCATTTCTCGCGTGAAACCTTTTCCAGCGCGTTGGAACTGGGGCGGAAAACGCTGGTAACACTCGGCATGCATCCCCATCAGGCGATGCGCGCACAGCAGCATTTCCGGCGTCTTGATATGCGCATGCTGCGTGAATTGATGCCGCAGCTGACAGGGGATGTTGCGCAGATTTCTCGTGTAAAAGAGGCGCGTCGTGAGCTGGAGGATATTTTCCAGCGCGAAATGCTGCGCGAGCGTCGTCGACCTAGCGTGTGGGATGAGGACGACGAATAAGTGCCGACAGCGCCTAGTAGAATAGAGATTCTGGAACGGAGATGAATGGGAGTTATCATGCGTAAACGTTTTATTGCAGGGGCGGTGTGCCCGGCGTGTCAGGCTCAGGACACGCTGGCAGTTGGACGAGAAGATGACGTCGAGGTTGTGGTGTGCGTAAAGTGCGGATATCGCAAGAGTCAGGCAGATGAACCTGCGACCACACCCGACCCGCAGGCTAGCGATATTATCGGGATCTTTCGGCCAGAATAAGAGACGGGTGTCATGATGGCATTGTCATCAACCGTTGACGTTTTTTGATTCCAGACGGTACATAGGGACATTTTTCAGCTACAATTTGCGCCAGTTTGATTTCCAACGGTAGGAGATATCATGAAAGTAGCAAAAGATCTGGTGGTCAGTCTGGCCTATCAGGTACGTACAGAAGACGGTGTGTTGGTTGATGAGTCTCCGGTGAGCGCGCCGTTGGACTATCTGCATGGTCACGGTTCCCTGATTTCAGGTCTGGAAACCGCGTTGGAAGGCCGTGAAGCTGGCGAAACGTTTGATGTGAACATTGGTTCCAGCGACGCTTACGGCAACTATGACGAGAATCTGGTTCAACGCGTACCGAAAGATGTTTTTATGGGCGTTGACGAGCTGCAAGTGGGTATGCGTTTTCTGGCTGAAACCGATCAGGGTCCAGTTCCAGTTGAAATCACCGAAGTTGAAGATGACCACGTTGTTGTCGACGGCAACCACATGCTGGCAGGCCAAAACCTGAGCTTCCATGTTGAAGTGATTGCCATTCGTGAAGCGACGGAAGAAGAATTGGCGCACGGCCACGTTCATGGTGAACACGATCATGAACATGGTGACGGTTGCTGCGGCGGTCACGGCCATGACCACGATCATGACCATGATCACCAACACGGTAAAGGCGGCTGCGGCGGCCACGGTGGATGCGGTTGCCACTAATCGGTCGTAGCGCATACAACGGCCGAATGCTGTCATAAAAAAAACCTCAGGTTGATGAACATCACCTGAGGTTTTTTTATATCTGGCCGGTAGTGAACCTGAGTATGTCAGGTTCAGTAATGCGGCGGTGGCGTTTCTTCCGACTGAGGAGCGACGAGCGACGTTTGCTGGTTGCGCAGCCTGTCGGTGAGTAGACGGACGTGTTCACGCAGGCGGCTAATTTCTCGCTCGTGTTGAATAACCGTTTGGTTAAGCTCTTCTATGGTTAATTCCTGAAAGGCCTGTCGGCTTTCCAACTGTTCAAGCCGTTCTTCGAGTGCTGATGGTGACATCGGTATTCCCCTTACTTCTTGTTACCTGCGAGTTTGTCAGAAAGCGGAAACTTCTGGTAGTAAAAATGGTCGCAGTAGGGCGCAATGCAGTATCCGAAATGGGGCATATCGTTGCCGGATGGCCTTAGGACGATACAAATGATGTCGGAAAAGCTTCCTGACGTTTTTTATCAAAGGATTGTCGCGTGTGTCGTTGTGTTGTCTTCGTCCGCACAGTTATAGTAGGCGCGAATTTATTTTAATGATGGCTGGAGCACGTCGCTCCAGATGCTGGAGAAATGGATGAAATCACTGTTTAAAGTAACGCTGTTAGCAACAACGATGGCTCTGGCTCTGAACGCAGGCCAGGCTCTGGCGGCAGACAAAGCGCAGGCATCTGACACCACTGCGGCAGCCAAATTCAAAAGCGATGAGCAGGCAGCGGCTTATGCGCTAGGCGCTTCTTTAGGGCGTTACATGGATAACTCTCTGAAAGAGCAAGAGAAATTAGGCATCAAGCTGGATAAAGAACAGCTGATTGCTGGTGTGCAAGATGCCTTTGCTGACAAGAGCAAGCTGACTGACGAAGAAATCGAGAAAACGCTGCAAGGCTTTGAAGGCAAAGTGAAAGCAGCGGCTGAAGCCAAAATGAAGCAAGATGCGAAAGATAACGCTGATAAAGGCACCAAGTATCTTGAAACTTTCGCCAAAGAAAAAGGCGTGAAGAAAACTGAATCTGGCCTTCTGTATCAGGTTGAGAAAGAAGGCAGCGGTAACGCGCCGAAAGACAGCGACACCGTAGTGGTTAACTACAAAGGTACGCTGGTTGATGGTAGCGAGTTCGACAACTCCTACAAACGCGGTGAGCCGCTTTCTTTCCGTCTGGACGGCGTGATCCCAGGCTGGACTGAAGGTCTGAAACACGTTAAGAAAGGCGGCAAAATCAAGCTGGCTATCCCACCAGCGCTGGCCTATGGCGAAAACGGCGTACCGGGCATTCCGGCTAACTCCACGCTGGTGTTTGACGTTGAGCTGTTGGACATTAAATCTGAAGCTGACCTGAAAGCAGCGGATGATGCGAAAGCTGAAAAACCAGCCGCCGCAGAGAAAACCGCTAAATAAGCATCGCTATTATGGCGATATGACCGCAGGCCTGGCCTGCGGTTTTTTTTGTGTTTCACAATCACGTTCCTGCAATCGAATCCCTTTTTCAGCTTGTTGTCTCTCAATGACGCTCATCTTCGGTCTGACTGCTATTTTCCAACTGACCGTGACGGCTCATACCTGTTATCCACTGCTATCACCTATTGGCGGCACAGCGCACGTAGCACTTTTGCCAACGTCTTGACGGCAATTTCAAGTTCATGCGGAGCGTGAGCCGCAAATCCCATGAGGAAACCTGCTTTATGCTGGCTCGACGCATGCAGCGCTGTCAGCCCCAGTAGATCGATACCGGCCCGACGTGCAGACTCCACGGCATCGTGTTCAGGGATATCTCGGATGAAGATACAGGGCATCTGCATGCCTCCGGTCGGCACTCGTGGCTCCACGAAATCAGCCAGATGCTGGCGCACCAGTTGTGCCAGCACATCGCGGCGTTCCGCGTAAATGGCGCGCATCGTGCGTACATGAGCACCGAAGTGACCACCTTCGATGAAGCGTGCCAGCGTGAGCTGTGGAATCGGTGCGCTGTGTCCATCCATCAGGGTGCGGCCCACGGTCATCGGTACGACCAACTGTGGCGGCAGAACCATGTAGCCGATGCGCAGGCCTGGAAACAGCGATTTGGTGAAGGTGCCGATATAGATCGTGCGATCGTGCGGGTCGAGTCCCTGCACACAGGCGGTGGGTTTACCCGCGTAGTGAAACTCGCTGTCGTAATCGTCTTCAATAATCCAGCTCTGATGCTGCCAGGCCCATTCGATAACGGCCAGCCTTCGGTCCAATGCCAGCGTCGCGCCGGTTGGAAACTGGTGTGAGGGCGTCAGGAATACGGCTTTCGCAGGCGCATTGTGTTCGCTGCTTGCTTCAAGTAGGCGATCGACCTGCAACCCATCAACATCTAACGGGATCGGCACGCACGCGAGCCCGGCGGCCTCGAATGCCTTGCGTGCGCCGTGGTACACAGGATCTTCAAGGAAGATCCTGTCGCCAACATCCATCAGCACATTCGCGCACAGGGTTAGCGCTTGCTGGGAGCTGGTCAACACTAACACGCGATCGGGCGTGGCGCGGGCTCCTCGTTCGAGATTGACATAATCTGCGATGGCTCGTCTCAACGTTTCCATACCCTGCGGCGGGCTGTGTAACAGCGCTTTAGTGCCATATTCTTTTAGCACCTGCCGCTCTAGTCGTTCCCACGTCTGGAGGGGAAAGCTGCGTGTTTCCGGCACGCCGGGCGCGAACGCGCGCGGTATGATGAAATCTCGTACACCGCCATTCTGGAACATGGCGCTGCCGCGTTGACTGAGGCGCAGCTCTGTTTTGCTCTCTCCCGTTTTACGGGCTTTGCCCCGTCCTGACAGGCGTTTTGCCCGCTCGGACACGAAACTGCCGCTGCCAACGCGACGCTCAATGAACCCCTCTGCATGCAGCTGGCTGTAAGCCGACTCGACCGTATCACGCGATACCTCCAGTGATGTAGCCAGCGCGCGCGAGGCGGGTAAGGGTTTTCCCACATCGAGAATGCCATCAAGGATGAGCTGGCGAATCGCCCGCTGGATACGAGCGTGCAGCGGCAAAGCGCCATGCGCGGGATCGCCAATCCAGGCTTTGACCGATTCAAGCTGGGCATGTTTGAACAATTGGTCTGCTTCTTATAAAGAAAATGGTGGGGGACATCCGGCTATTTTAAATCTATAAATACGTTTCACAATCCATTCATCCTCTTCATCAGGAGTTAGGCTGATGCCGATATCTTCCGATACACCCACTCGCCACGACAGCCATGGTCGCTATCCTGAAGCCGCCACGGTTGAGGATTTCCAACGTAATCTGGCGGCAGTACAGATGCGCATCGCGGCGGCCTGTCACCGCGTTGGGCGCGATCCTGCCACCGTGCGCCTGCTGCCAGTTAGCAAGACCAAGCCAGAAAATCGCCTGCGTATGGCCCATATGGCAGGTTGTCGGCTATTGGGTGAGAACAAGGTGCAGGAGGCGTACCGCAAATGGGAAGCGATGCAGGACTTAGCCGACTTACAGTGGTCGGTTATTGGTCACCTGCAAACCAACAAGGCTAAGCTGGTGGCACGCTTCGCTAGCGAATTTCAGGCATTGGATAGCCTGCGACTGGCTGAAGCGTTGGATCGCCGCTTGCACGTTGAAGGACGCTCACTGGATGTCTTCGTGCAGGTTAACACCTCCGGCGAGGCCAGTAAGTACGGCCTGCCTCCTGAAGACGTTCCTGCTTTTATTCAGGCGCTTCCCACATTCTCTGCGCTACGTGTGCGTGGACTCATGACGCTGGCGCTGTTCTCCAGCGAGGCTGAACGCGTGCGCCAGTGTTTTATACGGCTGCGTAATCTGCGCGATCGGTTGCAGCAAAACCTTCCGGTCGGCATTGCGCTGGATGAATTATCCATGGGCATGTCCGGTGATTTTGAAATAGCGATTGAGGAAGGTGCCACCGTGGTACGCGTCGGGCAGGCAATCTTTGGCGCGCGTCCTCTGCCGGATAGCTACTACTGGCCTGATAGTTCCATTACCGCATCACATTGTTAAAAACCATAGGACGATGCCCATGTATGACGCTTCTCTTACCCTTACTGACTTCGACCCGGAACTGGCCGACGCCATCCTGCATGAAGAACACCGTCAGGAAACTCACGTTGAACTTATCGCTTCAGAGAACTATGCCAGCCCGCTGGTGATGGCGATCCAGAACTCTGTGTTCACCAACAAATATGCAGAGGGTTACCCCGGCAAGCGCTATTACAGCGGCTGTGAGTATGTTGACGTAGCCGAACGCCTGGCTATCGGACGGGCAAAAGCGCTGTTTGACTGCGATTACGCTAATGTCCAGCCCCATGCTGGTGCTCAGGCTAATGCGGCCGTATTTCTCGCACTGACTAACCCCGGCGACACCGTGATGGGGATGAATTTGGCTCAGGGCGGGCATTTGACTCACGGTAATTCCTCCAATTTCTCTGGTCGCCACTACAAGATCGTACCTTATGGCCTTGACCCTGAAACAGGGCTTATCGACTACGACGAAATGGAGCGTATTGCCTTGGAAACCCGGCCAAAGATGTTAATAGGCGGGTTCTCCGCCTATTCACGTCACAAAGACTGGGCACGCATGCGCACTATTGCTGACAAGGTGGGTGCTATCTTCTGGGTGGATATGGCTCATGTTGCTGGTTTAGTGGCAGCAGGTGAGTACCCGACTCCGCTCCCTCACGCGCATGTTGTGACGAGTACAACGCATAAGACCCTGCGCGGCCCGCGCGGTGGAATTATTTTGGCCAAGGGGCAGAGTGAGGATTTTTACAAAAAGCTCAACGCCGCCGTGTTCCCCGGTATTCAGGGCGGCCCGCTGATGCACGTTATCGCGGCCAAAGCGATAGCTTTCAAGGAAGCGTTGCGCCCTGAATTCACAGTTTATCAGCGTCAGGTGGTGACCAACGCCCGTGCTATGGCGCGCGTCCTCCAACTGCGTGGCTACAAGATTGTCTCCGACGGCACCGACAACCATTTACTGCTGATTGACCTGTCCGCTAAGCCTTATACCGGTAAGGATGCTGACGCTGCACTGAGCGAGGCTTATATCACGACAAATAAGAATTCGGTGCCTAACGACCCGCGTTCACCTTTTGTGACCTCTGGACTGCGTATTGGTACGCCAGCCGTCACAACGCGTGGTTTCGGTGTGGCAGAATGCGAGGAATTGGCGGGATGGCTATGTGATGTACTGGATGGACTGGGTGCCGGAAATGAAGAATTAACGGCGATACGCGATCGTGTTCGTGAGCAGGTGGTCGCACTGTGCCGCCGCTACCCTGTGTATCAATAGGGGATAAGGCTTCTGCACAGGGATGTGCCGTCGCGGTGCTATTTTGACGTGGATCTTCTATTGGTGTTCTTCAAGCGGAATCGGGGTAGTCGTCAGGTGTGGTTAGTACTACCCGCGCGAGTGCGCCAGGACCTTGCAGTCGATTACTGAGAAAAAATTTCCCATCGTGCAATTGGGCAATGCGCGTCACGATACTCAGCCCGAGGCCGATACCACCATAGCGGCTGTCCATTCGTACAAACGCCTTACTCAATTCACCGACTTTGCTTTCATCGATACCCGGCCCTTCATCTTCGATCTGTAATTCAAAATGTTGTTGGGTGTTAAGGCTCACTGTAATCTGACTTTCTTCAGGACTATAGCGATAGGCATTCTCTACCAAATTACGTAACAGTAACTGGAGTAACGTCGCATCACCGCGCAGAGTGATATCTTCTCGCGGTAATACCCATTTCAGCCGTTGTTGACGTTTTTGCAGCATCTCGGCCAGTTCATCCTGCATGGGAAAGATGACATCTTGCAGGAATGCGACATTTTCGTGGTGGCCTGCCGAGAAATCCTGTCCGACACGTGCCAGCAGTAAGAGTTGTTCCACCGTTTTGACCATTTTATCGATACGTTTGATGAGTGAGCTGCAATCAATCTGATGTTGTTGCTGGTGTAATTCCAGATGCAGCCGAATACCGGCTAGCGGCGTTCGTAACTCATGGGCGACATCGGCAGTAAATTGTCTGTCGCGTTTCAACGTTTCGTCCAGACGTTGAAAAAGCTGGTTGATGGTGTGTGTGACGGCAGCAACTTCTTTAATGTCACTCTGCTGTGGCAGCGGTTCCAGATTTTCAGCAGTACGATCCTGCAATTCTTCCTGTAGCCGAGAAAGCGGGCGGGTGATCCAACTGACCGCCTGAAAGCACATGAGCAATGTCAGGATGACCATCACCAGGCTGGGGATGCTGAGAGAAGCGATCGCCTCATTAATTTCTTGATCGATCTGCATATTTTGAGCGGTTGCACTCAGGGATTTATCAACCAGCAGGCCGATCTGTTCTTCACTCTCGTGCCAGAGCCAGAATACGCTGATCATCTGGCAGACGAGGAGAATGCCGCCCAGTGCCAGCACCAAACGGCGACGCATGCTGGTGACGGCGTCGGTGTCACCCTTCATGGTTGTTCCCCTTTGGTCAACAGATAGCCAAAGCCTCGCAGGGTTCGGATGCGCTCTTTCCCTATCTTGTGACGCAGATTATGGATATGGACTTCCAGTGAATTGGAGGAGGGGTCGTCGTTCCAGGCATAAATGTCCTGATGAAGAAGCTCACGGTGCACCTGAGAACCGGCTTTCAACACCAGGCGGGAAAGTATCGCAAACTCTTTCGGCGTCAGCACTATCGGTTTTTCGTCCAGCCACACTTGCTGATTGTTTAAATCCAATGTGATGTTGTCGACCTGTATCTTGCTGTTGCTTGAACCCTGATTGCGGCGAATCAGCGCGCGTACGCGCGCCTGTAATTCAGTTAACGCGAAAGGCTTGGCAAGATAATCGTCTGCGCCCACATCCAGTCCGCTGACGCGATCGTTGACCTTATCCCGCGCCGTTAAGATGAGCACGGGATGCTGATAATTATTCTTACGCCAGCGGGATAGCAGAGCGAGGCCGTCGTCGTCCGGTAAGCCAAGATCGAGAATCACCAGGCTGTAGTGCGCGCTACTGATGAGCGCGTCCGCTTCTTTGGCTGTGCCAGCGCAATCGCAGGCATAACCTTCATGACTCAACGCCAATAATAATCCTTCCTGCAACAGCTTATCGTCTTCAACAATCAATAATTTCATGTTGCCTTGTCCCTGCACGGCTGAAGGATATCGAGCTGAGGCTGATATTCTTTTGTGGCGATACTAAACATCCCCAGTATGGTATGGAAAAGATTATCTTGCGAGTAATCCTGCTGCTTCGCGTTCTGGCGCAGACAGGTGTCCTGAATCGCCTGTTGCTGCTGATAACCCGAGGATAACCACATCAACATCGGCACATGCGTTTGCTGCTTTGGCGCAATAGAGTAGGGCATGCTGTGTAGGTAGATGCCGTTCTCGCCTAACGATTCGCCGTGGTCAGACAGGTAAACCAGTGAGGTATTAAATTTATCCTGATGCTGTTTCAGTAGGTTGATCGTTTTATCCAGAACAAAATCGACATACAGAATCGTGTTGTCATACGTGTTGGTCAGTGCTTCTTGCGTACAGGTTTGAATCTGATTGGTATCACAGGTTGGGGTAAATTTCTTAAAGGCGTCAGGGTAGCGCTGGTAATAACTCGGGCCGTGGCTGCCTATGGTATGTAATACGATAATCCCGTCGTTATCGAGCTTATTGATATAGTCTTCGACGCCGTGGAATAACGCTTCATCCTGGCATTCGCCGTTGGTGCAGAGACCTGGTAGCTTCAGCGATGTCACATCAACCGTTGGCACACGTGTACAGGCATCTTTGCAGCCGCCGTCATTTTCTTGCCAGAGTACGTTAACTTTGGCGCGTTGTAATATATCTAACAGCCCTTCCTGATGGCTGGCTACGTCACCGTTAAAGCTTTGTCGCGGCATGTTGGAAAACATGCAGGGAACGGAAACACCTGTTGATGTGCCGCACGATGACGTGTTTTCAAAATAAACCACATTGTCTTTTGCCAGCAGTGGGTTCGTCTCTTTCCCGTAGCCGCCCAGCGAAAAGTTTTGCGCCCGGGATGTTTCTCCCACGACCAGAATAACCAGGTTCTTTTTTGCTGTCGGGGACGCTGGCGACACTTTGTGAGCGTCCAGGCCGATTTGCTCCAGGGGTAAATTAGCCAGCGCGCTATGCTTATGGTAGGACAGGCTGGCTGCCACAATATTGCTGGGCGTAATCGCTTTTACCAACTCTTTGTTATTACGCATGAACGAGGCGTAATCTTTATAAAAGAATGCCGCGACAGATAAAATGGCGAATAACGAAATAATAACGCTAAGAAAACGCATGCCGATATAGAGGGTTGTCGGTTTGGCGGGCTTTATTTTTATCCAGATAGCGAGCGCGGCAGGAATGACGCCAATAAAGAATACCCAGGCGACAAGCTGTGGCGTAAGCAGTGAGAAGGACTCGCTGGCCGTCGTCTCCAGAATATTCTGGACCATCGTGCGGTCAATGATAATGCCGTAGTTCAGCATAAAATATTGTGCGGCGGCACCGGACAGTAAGAAAAAAACGATGACGGCCTTACGCAGATAAGGGACGGCCAGCAGCGTGAAAATGATATTCAGCACCGCGAAAATCACCACCGGCATGCTGAGAAAAAAAGGGATGTTAGTCCAGTCTGTCATATCCAGCAGTTGTAGCGCCTGACGGTAGTAGGCGATGTTCTGGACCAGAGTAATAAAGGCAGAAAATACCAACACGAACATGATGCTGTTCAGGTGTGGTCTGCCCATCGGTATTGGATTTTTCATATGCGTCTCTCGTGATTTCCATGATGGAGAGGAAAGAAGACGCAGACTCTAGCGGGATTAAATTAATACAACCTTAAGAGGTAGTCCGTTAAATTCGGGGACGCGAGAGTGGACATTTGCTAGACTATGTCCCTTGTCAATACAAAATAAAGATACCCGTCATACTTCAAGCTGCTTGTGCGTTGGCCGCCTTTACTCACCCCAGTCACTTACCTGAGTAAGCTCCTGGGGATTTGCGCGGTTGCCGCGTTGGCCCTTTAGGGCAAGGCTCATAAATGAGCCTTGCCCTAAAGGGCCAACGCGGGGCGTTGTTTAAAACGCTAACGTTTTATCACGCAGCTCGAATTATTTAGGGGATAATGATGCTGAGGGTGGTGTCTGCCATGTCTAATTCGCTTGTATCTGGCGAATCTTATGAGCTTGATTTACTCGATGAACGGCCGTTCAGCCAAACGGACTACGAGATCCTGAAATCGTATGAAGCGGTGGTTGATGGCTTGGCCATGTTGATTGGTGAGCACTGTGAGATAGTGTTGCACTCGCTTGAGGATCTTAAATGTTCTGCCGTGCGTATTGCGAATGGGGAACATACCGGCAGAAAGATTGGCTCGCCGATTACGGATCTTGCATTGCGTATGTTGCACGACATGGCAGGTGAAGATAGCAGCGTGTCGAAAGCCTATTTTACCCGCGCAAAAAGCGGCGTGTTGATGAAGTCAGTGACGATCGCAATCCGTAATCGCGATCAGCGCGTGATTGGGCTGCTGTGTATCAACATGAATCTGGATGTACCTTTCTCCCAGATTGTGCAGACCTTTATTCCACCTGAAACGCATGACGTTGCATCTTCTGTTAACTTTGCATCATCTGTTGATGACCTGGTTGCACAAACGCTGGAGTTTTCCATTGAGGAAGTTAATGCGGATCGCAATGTCTCCAATAATGCGAAAAACCGCCAAATCGTCCTGAGCCTGTACGAGAAAGGCATCTTTGATATTAAAGATGCTATCAACCAGGTCGCCGAACGTCTGAATATCTCCAAGCACACGGTTTATCTTTATATTCGTCAATTCAAAAGCGGCGACTTCAGCGGGCATGAACGTTGATGCTGAGTTACTGCTTGCTGGTGACTGGCCCTGCTTACGGCACGCAGCAAGCGAGCAGCGCGTTACAGTTTGCGCAGGCGTTGTTGGCTGAGGGGCACAAGTTGAAAAGCGTGTTCTTCTACCGGGAAGGCGTGCTAAATGCCAACCAGCTAACGTCACCCGCTAATGATGAGTTTGACCTTGTACATGCCTGGCAGCAGTTGGGTGAAACGCATCAGGTGGCGCTGAATGTTTGCGTTGCCGCCGCGCTGCGCCGAGGGGTGGCCGATGCGCAGCAAGCTGCCCAGCTCAACCTTGCGGGAGCGAATCTGCAATCCGGCTTTGTTCTCAGTGGGTTGGGTGAACTGGCGCAGTCGGTACTGACCTGCGATCGGGTGATTCAGTTTTAAGGTAGCGTTATGAAGCGAGTCGCATTTGTTTTTACGCATTCTCCGCATGGGAGTGCATCTGGGCGTGAAGGGCTGGATGCGCTGTTGGCGATGTCGGCACTGACAGAAGAGATTGGCGTGTTTTTTGTTGGTGATGGCGTGTTTCAGCTACTGCCGCATCAACAGCCGGAAAAGATTCTGATGCGCAATTACATCGCTACGTTTGGGGTGCTGCCGTTATACGACATCGAACGCTGCTATCTGTGCGAGACTTCCGTACGTCAGCGTGGGTTGAATATAGATACAGACTGGGTTTTGGATGTGGAACTGTTAGCGCCGAAAGCATGGCGCAGCAAGTTGGCCGGTTACCATTCCATTCTTTCATTCTAGCGACGGATTTCTTCATTTTATGTTACACACGCTCTCAACTTCTCCTTATCACACTGACCTTGACGCACTTTTGCGCAGCTTGGAGCAGGGTGATGCTTTGGTCTTATTGCAAGATGGTGTTATCGGTGCCGTAGCTGGTGGAGATATTATTCATCATCTTCTTGATTCAGTCGTTCTTCTCTATGCACTTCAGCCTGATGCTGAGGCAAGAGGAATAACTGAACAAATTTCAAACAGCGTGGTCCTCATTGACTATAATGAATTTGTTCAACTGACAGTGGAACACCCGCAGCAACTCGCGTGGTAACGCCGAATTTTTGTATATTTCTTGACTCCTTCCACTGCCAGCCCTAAAATTCTGCGTCCTCATACTTTGCCTTGCGCAAACATGAGGCGATTTATTACGTGTTTACGAAGCAAAACCCAGGAGCTTTTTGAATGGCAACGATTAACCAGCTGGTACGCAAACCACGCTCCCTGAAGGCTGCTAAAAGCAACGTTCCGGCGCTGGAAGCATGCCCGCAGAAACGTGGCGTATGTACCCGTGTATATACTACCACCCCTAAAAAACCGAACTCCGCACTGCGTAAAGTATGTCGTGTTCGTTTAACTAACGGTTTTGAAGTTACCTCCTATATTGGCGGTGAAGGTCATAACCTGCAGGAGCACTCCGTGATCCTGATCCGTGGCGGTCGTGTTAAAGACCTGCCAGGTGTGCGTTACCACACCGTTCGTGGCGCGCTGGACTGCTCAGGTGTTAAAGACCGTAAGCAATCCCGTTCCAAATACGGCGTGAAGAAGCCAAAGGCTTAATGGTTCTCCGTTAAGTAAGGCCAAACGTTTTAACTTAAATGTCAAACTAAACTCGTAGAGTTTTGGACAATCCTGAATTAACAACGGAGTATTTCCATGCCACGTCGTCGCGTCATTGGTCAACGTAAAATTCTGCCGGATCCTAAGTTCGGATCAGAACTGCTGGCCAAATTTGTAAATATCCTGATGGTAGATGGTAAAAAATCTACTGCTGAAGCAATCGTCTATACCGCGCTGGAGACCCTGGCTCAGCGTTCTGGTAAAGATCATCTGGAAGCTTTTGAAGTAGCTCTGGACAACGTTCGCCCGACTGTCGAAGTTAAGTCGCGCCGCGTTGGTGGTTCTACTTATCAGGTACCAGTAGAAGTCCGTCCGGTTCGTCGTAATGCGTTGGCAATGCGTTGGATCGTAGAAGCTGCTCGTAAACGCGGTGATAAATCTATGGCTCTGCGCCTGGCGAACGAACTTTCTGATGCAGCAGAAAACAAAGGTACTGCTGTTAAGAAACGTGAAGACGTTCACCGTATGGCCGAAGCTAACAAGGCGTTCGCTCACTACCGTTGGTAATCCCTTCGCTGTAGTCATGCTAACCAAGCGGGCGCTAAAAATAGCCAACCCGCTTGGGTTAACTAAATTGAACGCCCTAGTAAATAGAGGATACAAATGGCTCGTACAACACCCATCGCACGCTACCGTAACATCGGTATCAGTGCGCACATCGACGCCGGTAAAACCACTACTACCGAACGTATTCTGTTCTACACTGGTGTAAACCATAAAATCGGTGAAGTTCATGACGGCGCAGCTACCATGGACTGGATGGAGCAGGAGCAGGAGCGTGGTATTACTATCACTTCCGCTGCGACTACTGCATTCTGGTCTGGTATGGCTAAGCAGTATGAACCGCATCGCGTAAACATCATCGATACCCCGGGACACGTTGACTTCACTATCGAAGTAGAACGTTCCATGCGTGTACTGGATGGTGCGGTAATGGTTTACTGCGCAGTTGGTGGTGTTCAGCCGCAGTCTGAAACCGTATGGCGTCAGGCAAACAAATATAAAGTTCCACGCATTGCGTTCGTTAACAAAATGGACCGCATGGGTGCGAATTTCCTGAAAGTTGTTGGTCAGATCAAATCCCGTCTGGGCGCGAACCCTGTTCCGCTGCAGTTGGCAATTGGTGCTGAAGAAGGTTTCACCGGTGTTGTTGACCTGGTGAAAATGAAAGCCATCAACTGGAACGATGCCGATCAGGGCGTGACCTTCGAATACGAAGAGATCCCAACTGATATGCAGGAACTGGCTGAAGAATGGCACCAAAACCTGATCGAATCCGCAGCAGAAGCTTCTGAAGAGCTGATGGAGAAATACCTGGGTGGTGAAGAACTGACTGAAGAAGAGATCAAAAAAGCTCTGCGTCAGCGCGTTCTGAACAACGAAATCATCCTGGTAACCTGTGGTTCTGCATTTAAGAACAAAGGTGTTCAGGCGATGCTGGATGCGGTAGTTGACTACCTGCCATCCCCAGTTGACGTACCTGCGATCAACGGTCTTTTGGATGACGGTAAAGACACGCCGGCTGAGCGTCACGCAAGTGATGACGAGCCGTTTGCTGCGCTGGCATTCAAAATCGCTACCGATCCGTTTGTTGGTAACCTGACGTTCTTCCGTGTGTACTCTGGTGTAGTTAACTCCGGTGACACCGTACTGAACCCAGTTAAATCAGCACGTGAGCGTTTTGGTCGTATCGTTCAGATGCACGCTAACAAGCGTGAAGAGATCAAAGAAGTTCGTGCGGGCGATATCGCTGCTGCTATCGGTCTGAAAGATGTAACGACGGGTGACACGCTGTGTGATCCAGATAACGTCATCATTTTGGAACGTATGGAATTCCCAGAGCCGGTAATCTCCATCGCGGTAGAACCGAAAACCAAAGCTGACCAAGAAAAAATGGGTCTGGCATTGGGCCGTCTGGCTAAAGAAGACCCGTCTTTCCGCGTTTGGACTGACGAAGAATCTAACCAGACTATCATCGCTGGTATGGGTGAATTGCACCTCGATATCATCGTTGACCGTATGAAACGTGAATTCAACGTTGAAGCGAACGTGGGTAAACCACAGGTTGCTTACCGTGAAGCGATTCGTGCGAAAGTTACCGATATCGAAGGTAAACACGCCAAGCAGTCTGGTGGTCGTGGTCAGTATGGCCATGTTGTTATCGACATGTACCCACTGGAGCCGGGCTCAAATCCGAAAGGTTACGAGTTCGTTAACGACATTAAAGGTGGTGTAATTCCTGGCGAATACATCCCTGCCGTTGATAAAGGCATTCAGGAACAGCTGAAAGCGGGTCCTCTGGCTGGTTACCCAGTGGTTGATCTCGGTGTGCGTCTGCACTTCGGTTCTTTCCATGACGTTGACTCCTCTGAATTGGCGTTTAAACTGGCTGCTTCTATCGCCTTTAAAGACGGCTTTAAGAAAGCAAAACCTGTTCTGCTTGAGCCGATCATGAAGGTTGAAGTTGAAACGCCGGAAGAGAACACTGGTGACGTCATCGGTGACCTTAGCCGTCGTCGTGGTATGCTGCGTGGTCAGGAATCTAACGTTACTGGCGTTGTGATTCATGCTGAAGTTCCGCTGTCTGAAATGTTCGGATACGCAACTCAACTGCGTTCTCTGACCAAAGGCCGTGCTTCTTACTCCATGGAGTTCCTGAAGTACGATGATGCGCCTAACAACGTTGCTCAGGCCGTAATTGAAGCCCGTGGTAAATAAGCCTCAGGGTTAAAACAAAATCCCGTGCTCTCTCCATAGGGGGAGAGCATTTGAGTAAGGAATATCGCCGTGTCTAAAGAAAAATTTGAACGTACAAAACCCCACGTTAACGTCGGTACTATCGGCCACGTTGACCATGGTAAAACGACTCTGACTGCTGCAATCACTACCGTTCTGGCTAAAACCTACGGTGGTAACGCACGTGCATTCGACCAGATCGATAACGCACCAGAAGAAAAAGCACGTGGTATCACCATCAACACGTCTCACGTTGAATACGATACCCCGTCTCGCCACTACGCGCACGTTGACTGCCCAGGACACGCCGACTATGTGAAAAACATGATCACCGGTGCTGCCCAGATGGACGGCGCGATCCTGGTTGTTGCTGCGACTGACGGCCCAATGCCTCAGACCCGTGAGCACATCCTGCTGGGTCGTCAGGTTGGCGTTCCTTTCATCATCGTGTTCCTGAACAAATGTGACATGGTTGATGACGAAGAGCTGCTGGAACTGGTTGAGATGGAAGTGCGTGAGCTGCTGTCTCAGTACGACTTCCCAGGCGACGACACCCCAGTGGTTCGTGGTTCTGCGCTGAAAGCGCTGGAAGGCGAAGCTGAGTGGGAAGCAAAAATCATCGAACTGGCAGAGCACTTGGATTCTTACATCCCAGAGCCAGAGCGTGCCATTGACAAGCCGTTCCTGCTGCCAATCGAAGACGTATTCTCCATCTCCGGTCGTGGTACCGTTGTTACCGGTCGTGTAGAGCGCGGTATCGTTAAAGTCGGTGAAGAAGTTGAAATCGTTGGTATCAAAGATACGGCGAAATCTACCTGTACTGGCGTAGAAATGTTCCGCAAACTGCTGGACGAAGGTCGTGCAGGTGAGAACGTTGGTGTTCTGCTGCGTGGTATCAAGCGTGAAGAAATCGAGCGTGGCCAGGTACTGGCTAAGCCGGGTTCAATCAAGCCACACACCCAGTTCGAATCAGAAGTGTATATCCTGAGCAAAGATGAAGGCGGCCGTCATACTCCGTTCTTCAAAGGCTACCGTCCTCAGTTCTACTTCCGTACCACTGACGTAACGGGTACCATCGAACTGCCAGAAGGCGTAGAGATGGTAATGCCGGGCGACAACATCAAAATGGTTGTTACCCTGATCCACCCAATTGCGATGGACGACGGTTTGCGTTTCGCCATCCGTGAAGGCGGCCGTACTGTAGGCGCGGGCGTTGTTGCTAAAGTTATCGCTTAATCGCTGATAAACTCAATGCATGAAAAAGGCACTTCGGTGCCTTTTTTTACGTCTAAATGATTAAATCGAAATTGAAATAAAAATAATTCTTATTTACAATGCTGAGGTTGGTTAAAAAATCGCTAGGAGCGGTTTCAAATGCCGTCTGTAGTGTCCTTAAAGGTAGCGTAAAAGACACTCGCGATAACGATGAGTCATTCTGGTATGTATGTTTGTTTGTGCAACGCAATTTCTGACAAAGTCATTCGTAATGCTGTTCGCCAGCACCAGCCTCAATCTATGCAACAATTACGTAAGCTCGTTCCTATCGGGACGGATTGCGGTAAGTGTGTTCGTCAGGCGCGTGTTATTTTTGAGGAAGAACAAGCTAAAATTCCTGACATGTATGAAGTAGCATAAAATGTAGGGTCGTTTTTTTGACTCTCTGCTGACCAGTTCTACACTTTAAGAACTGGAGCGAGGAGCATGTCATGAAAGGCGATAAAAAAGTTATCACACACCTGAATAAGTTATTGGGCAACGAGCTGGTAGCCATTAACCAATATTTTCTTCATGCCCGCATGTTTAAAAACTGGGGCTTAACCCGTCTAAACGATCACGAATATCATGAGTCTATTGACGAAATGAAGCACGCTGATCGCTACATCGAACGAATCCTGTTTCTTGAAGGCATCCCGAATCTGCAGGATTTGGGCAAATTAAATATTGGCGAGGATGTCGAAGAGATCTTACGTTCAGACCTTCAACTTGAACTGGATGGCGCAAAGAATTTGCGTGAGGCAATTTCCTATGCTGACTCTGTACATGACTATGTCAGCAGGGATTTAATGATAGAAATTCTTGCCGATGAAGAAGGGCACATCGACTGGCTGGAAACTGAATTAGATTTGATTTCACGTCTTGGTATACAAAATTATCTTCAAGCTCAGCTAAAAGCTGAGTAGCAGGATAGGTATACGCTATTATGTGCTTTATGCCCACTCCGGCCGGATTAGCTCACATTGTTCCGGCCGCGTTTAAAATCATTTCATCCTGCTTGTTGCTTCCCCGGCCAATTTGCGTATAATGCGCGAGCTTACTGAAACAAGGTAAGCCTGATTCAATCCGAATCAGAGGGTGAATATTCATTATTGCACCTAAAACAATACTCCCGATATGGGGGTTATGTGCTGACGATTACACTCCCCCATCAATCGAAATGGGTGTGAGGAGTAATCATTTACGTTTATAAATAATTGGAGCTCTGGTCTCATGCAGAACCAAAGAATCCGTATCCGCCTGAAAGCGTTTGATCATCGTCTGATTGATCAATCAACTGCGGAAATCGTCGAGACTGCTAAGCGCACTGGTGCGCAAGTACGTGGTCCGATCCCGCTGCCGACCCGCAAAGAGCGCTTTACCGTTCTGATTTCTCCGCACGTCAATAAAGATGCGCGCGATCAGTACGAAATTCGCACTCACAAGCGTCTGGTTGACATCGTTGAGCCAACCGAGAAAACCGTTGATGCTCTGATGCGTCTGGATCTGGCTGCTGGTGTAGACGTGCAGATCAGCCTGGGTTAATCAGGTCATTGAGCGATTGAGAGGTTGAAACAATGATTGGTTTAGTCGGTAAAAAAGTGGGCATGACCCGTATCTTCACTGAAGATGGCGTATCTATCCCCGTAACTGTTATCGAAATTGAAGCAAACCGCGTAACTCAGGTTAAAGACCTGGCTAACGACGGTTACCGCGCTGTGCAAGTAACTACTGGTGCTAAAAAAGCAAACCGAGTTACCAAGCCAGAAGCAGGTCACTTTGCTAAAGCTGGTGTAGAAGCTGGCCGTACCCTGCGTGAATTCCGTCTGTCTGAAGGCGAAGAGTTCACTATTGGTCAGAGCATCAGTGTTGAAATTTTCGCTGACGTTAAAAAAGTAGACGTTACTGGTACATCTAAAGGTAAAGGTTTTGCTGGCACAGTTAAGCGCTGGAATTTCCGTACTCAGGATGCTACCCACGGTAACTCCTTGTCTCACCGCGTTCCGGGTTCTATCGGTCAGAACCAGACTCCGGGCAAAGTGTTCAAAGGCAAGAAAATGGCAGGCCAGCTGGGTAACGAACGTGTAACCGTTCAGAGCCTGGACGTAGTGCGTGTTGACGCTGAGCGCAACCTGCTGCTGGTTAAAGGTGCTGTTCCGGGAGCTACCGGTAGCGACCTGATCGTTAAACCAGCTGTGAAGGCGTGAGGAGATAGCAATGGAATTAGTATTGAAAGACGCGCAAAGCGCGCTGACTGTTTCCGAAACTACCTTCGGTCGTGATTTCAACGAAGCGCTGGTACATCAGGTTGTTGTTGCTTATGCAGCAGGCGCCCGTCAAGGTACTCGCGCCCAGAAGACCCGTGCTGAAGTAACTGGTTCCGGTAAAAAACCTTGGCGTCAGAAAGGTACTGGCCGTGCGCGTTCAGGTTCTGTTAAGAGCCCGATCTGGCGTTCCGGTGGTGTGACCTTCGCTGCTAAGCCTCAGGACCACAGTCAGAAAGTTAACAAAAAGATGTACCGCGGCGCGCTGAAAAGCATTCTGTCCGAACTGGTACGTCAAGATCGTCTGATCGTTGTCGAGACGTTTTCTGTTGAAGCACCTAAAACTAAGTTGCTGGCTCAGAAACTGAAAGAAATGGCACTGGAAGACGTGTTGATCATCACCGGTGAACTGGATGAAAATCTGTTCCTGGCAGCGCGTAACCTGTACAAGGTTGATGTGCGTGATGCAGCAGCAATCGACCCAGTTAGCCTGATCGCCTTCGACAAAGTCGTTATGACTGCTGATGCAGTTAAGCAAGTTGAGGAGATGCTGGCATGATCCGTGAAGAACGTCTGCTGAAAGTACTGCGCGCGCCGCACGTATCTGAAAAAGCATCTACCGCGATGGAAAAAACTAACACCATCGTTCTCAAAGTTGCCAAAGACGCGACTAAAGCAGAGATCGTTGCTGCTGTAGAGAAACTGTTCGAAGTAGAAGTTAAAGACGTAAACACCCTGGTAGTTAAGGGTAAAGTTAAGCGTCACGGACAGCGTATTGGTCGTCGCAGCGACTGGAAAAAAGCTTACGTCACCCTGAAAGAAGGCCAGAATCTGGACTTCATCGGCGGCGCTGAGTAAGTCGGAGGAGAAAGACAATGGCAGTTGTTAAATGTAAACCGACATCTCCGGGTCGTCGCCACGTTGTTAAAGTGGTTAACCCTGAGCTGCACAAGGGCAAACCTTATGCCCCGTTGCTGGAAAAGAACAGCAAATCCGGTGGCCGTAACAACAATGGCCGCATCACTACCCGTCACATCGGTGGTGGTCACAAACAGGCTTACCGTATTGTTGACTTTAAACGCAACAAAGATGGTATTCCTGCGGTTGTTGAGCGTCTGGAGTATGATCCGAACCGTTCCGCGAATATCGCGCTGGTTCTGTATAAAGACGGCGAGCGTCGTTACATTCTGGCGCCGAAAGGCCTGAAAGCCGGCGACCAGATTCAATCTGGCGTTGATGCTGCGATTAAAGCAGGTAACACCCTGCCAATGCGTAACATCCCAGTCGGTTCAACGGTTCACAACGTAGAAATGAAACCAGGTAAAGGCGGCCAGTTGGCTCGTTCTGCTGGTACTTACGTTCAGATCGTTGCTCGTGATGGTTCTTACGTTACCCTGCGTCTGCGTTCTGGCGAAATGCGTAAAGTCGAATCCGACTGCCGCGCTACGCTAGGCGAAGTTGGCAACGCTGAGCACATGCTGCGCGTTCTGGGTAAAGCTGGTGCTGCACGCTGGCGTGGTGTTCGTCCTACCGTTCGCGGTACGGCAATGAACCCAGTCGACCACCCACACGGTGGTGGTGAAGGTCGTAACTTTGGTAAGCACCCGGTGAGTCCGTGGGGCCTTCAGACCAAAGGTAAAAAGACCCGCAGCAACAAGCGTACTGATAAATTTATCGTACGTCGCCGTACTAAATAATCTTAGAGGATAAACCATGCCACGTTCTCTCAAGAAAGGTCCATTTATTGACCTGCACTTGCTGAAGAAGGTAGAGAAAGCGGTGGAAAGCGGAGACAAGAAGCCTTTGCGCACTTGGTCCCGTCGTTCAACGATCTTTCCAAATATGATCGGTTTGACCATCGCTGTCCATAATGGTCGTCAGCACGTTCCGGTGTTTGTTTCCGATGAAATGGTCGGTCACAAGCTGGGTGAATTCGCGCCGACTCGTACTTATCGCGGCCATGCGGCCGACAAAAAGGCCAAGAAGCGCTAAGGTAGGAGGAAGAGATGGAAACTATCGCTAAACATTGCCACGCTCGTTCTTCTGCTCAAAAGGTTCGCCTGGTGGCAGACCTGATTCGCGGTAAGAAAGTGTCGCAAGCTCTGGAAGTTCTGACCTACACCAACAAGAAAGCTGCTGGTCTGGTTAAAAAAGTGCTGGAGTCTGCTATTGCTAACGCAGAACACAACGATGGCGCTGACATTGATGATCTGAAAGTCGCGAAAATTTTCGTTGACGAAGGCCCAAGCATGAAGCGCATTATGCCGCGTGCTAAAGGCCGTGCGGATCGCATCCTGAAGCGTACCAGCCACATTACTGTGGTTGTGTCCGATCGCTGAGACTCTGGAGACTAGCAATGGGTCAGAAAGTACATCCTAATGGTATTCGCCTGGGTATTGTCAAACCTTGGAACTCTACCTGGTATGCGAATACCAAAGAATTCGCTGACAACCTGGACAGCGATTTTAAAGTTCGTAAATACCTGACGAAGGAACTGGAGAAGGCTTCCGTTTCTCGTATCGTTATCGAACGTCCTGCAAAAAGCATCCGTGTGACTATTCACACTGCTCGCCCAGGCATCGTTATCGGTAAAAAAGGTGAAGATGTTGAAAAACTGCGCAAAGTCGTAGCGGATATCGCTGGCGTACCTGCACAGATCAATATCGCAGAAGTTCGTAAACCTGAACTGGACGCAAAACTGGTTGCTGACAGCATCACTTCTCAGCTGGAACGTCGTGTGATGTTCCGTCGTGCTATGAAGCGTGCGGTACAGAACGCCATGCGTCTGGGCGCTAAAGGTATTAAAGTTGAAGTAAGTGGCCGTCTTGGCGGCGCTGAAATCGCGCGTACCGAATGGTACCGTGAGGGTCGTGTTCCGTTGCATACACTGCGTGCGGATATCGATTACAACACTTCCGAAGCGCACACCACTTATGGTGTTATCGGTGTGAAAGTGTGGATCTTCAAAGGTGAGATCCTGGGTGGTATGGCTGCCGTTGAACAACCGGAAAAACCGGCTGCTCAACCTAAAAAGCAGCAGCGTAAAGGCCGCAAGTAAGGAGAGTCGCTGATGTTACAACCAAAGCGTACAAAATTCCGTAAGGTGCACAAGGGCCGCAACCGTGGTCTGGCGCAGGGTACGGATGTTAGCTTCGGCACTTTCGGTCTGAAAGCTGTTGGCCGCGGTCGCCTGACTGCTCGTCAAATCGAAGCTGCACGTCGTGCCATGACTCGTGCTGTTAAGCGTCAAGGTAAGATCTGGATCCGTGTATTCCCGGACAAACCGATCACCGAAAAACCGCTTGAAGTTCGTATGGGTAAAGGTAAAGGTAACGTGGAATATTGGGTTGCCTTGATTCAGCCAGGTAAAGTCCTGTACGAAATGGACGGTGTGCCGGAAGAGTTAGCCCGTGAGGCATTCCAACTGGCAGCAGCGAAACTGCCTATCAAAACCACCTTTGTAACTAAGACGGTGATGTAATGAAAGCAAATGAGCTGCGTGAAAAGAGCGTTGAAGAGCTGAAAACTGAGCTGCTCGGCCTGCTGCGCGAGCAATTTAACCTGCGTATGCAGGCTGCCAGTGGTCAGTTGCAACAGACTCACCTGGTAAAACAAGTGCGTCACAATATTGCACGTGTTAAGACTTTACTGACTGAGAAGGCGGGTGCGTAATGACCGATAAAATCCGTACTTTGCAAGGTCGTGTTGTAAGCGACAAAATGGAGAAATCCATTGTTGTTGCTATCGAACGTTTCGTGAAACACCCGCTTTACGGTAAATTCATTAAGCGTACGACTAAGCTGCACGTACATGACGAGAACAATGAATGTGGTATCGGTGACGTGGTTGAAATCCACGAATGCCGTCCACTGTCCAAAACTAAGTCTTGGACACTTGTTCGCGTTGTAGAGAAAGCGATTCTGTAATAAAGTAGCGCTCTTCTCTTATGATAAACGGCTCTGCAAAGGGCCGTTTATTTTTTCTACCCATACCAAGGAAGCGGTGTTATAATGCTGCGCCCTCAATTATGGGGTATTTAATGGCCCGAAAGGGTCCTAAAGTAGTAGTTGACATTAGCGGAGCACTAAAATGATCCAAGAACAGACTATGCTGAACGTGGCCGATAATTCCGGTGCACGTCGCGTAATGTGTATCAAGGTTCTAGGTGGCTCGCACCGTCGCTACGCAGGCGTCGGCGATATCATCAAAATTACCATCAAGGAAGCAATTCCTCGCGGTAAGGTGAAAAAAGGCGATGTTCTGAAGGCGGTAGTGGTGCGCACCAAGAAGGGTGTTCGTCGCCCGGACGGTTCTGTCATTCGCTTCGATGGAAATGCTTGCGTTATTTTAAACAATAACAGCGAACAGCCTATCGGTACGCGTATTTTTGGGCCGGTAACTCGTGAACTGCGTAATGAGAAGTTCATGAAAATTATCTCTCTGGCACCAGAAGTACTTTAAGGAGCGAATCATGGCAGCGAAAATCCGTCGTGATGACGAAGTTATCGTGCTAACCGGCAAAGATAAAGGTAAGCGCGGTAAAGTAAAAAATGTCCTGTCTGCTAGTAAGGTCATTGTTGAAGGTATTAACCTGGTTAAAAAACATCAGAAGCCGGTTCCGGCCCTGAACCAACCAGGTGGCATCGTTGAAAAAGAAGCTGCAATTCAAGTTTCTAACCTTGCAATCTTCAATGCGGCAACTGGTAAGGCTGACCGTGTAGGCTTTAGATTTGAAGACGGAAAAAAAGTCCGTTTCTTTAAATCTAATAGCGAAACTATCAAGTAATTTGGAGTAGTACGATGGCGAAACTGCATGATTACTACAAAGACGAAGTAGTTAAAAAACTCATGACTGAGTTTAACTACAATTCTGTCATGCAAGTCCCTCGGGTCGAGAAGATCACCCTGAATATGGGTGTTGGTGAAGCGATCGCTGACAAGAAACTGCTGGATAACGCAGCAGCTGATCTGGCAGCAATCTCCGGTCAAAAACCGTTGATCACCAAAGCACGCAAATCTGTTGCAGGCTTCAAAATCCGTCAGGGCTATCCGATCGGCTGTAAAGTAACTCTGCGTGGCGAACGCATGTGGGAGTTCCTTGAGCGACTGATTTCCATTGCTGTACCGCGTATCCGTGACTTCCGTGGCTTGTCTGCCAAGTCATTCGATGGTCGTGGTAACTACAGCATGGGTGTGCGTGAGCAGATCATCTTCCCGGAAATCGACTACGATAAAGTCGATCGCGTTCGTGGTTTGGACATTACCATTACCACCACTGCGAAATCCGATGATGAAGGCCGTGCGCTGTTGGCCGCCTTTAACTTCCCATTCCGCAAGTAAGGTAGGGTTACTAATGGCTAAGCAATCCATGAAAGCACGCGAAGTTGTTCGTGTGAAACTGGCTGAAAAATACCGCGCTAAACGCGAGGAATTGAAAGCTATCATCTCTGGTGTGAACTCATCCGACGAAGATCGTTGGGATGCAGTTCTTAAGCTGCAGACTCTGCCGCGTGATTCCAGCCCGTCTCGTCAGCGTAATCGCTGCCGCCAAACTGGTCGTCCGCACGCTTTCCTGCGGAAGTTCGGGTTGAGCCGTATCAAGGTCCGTGAAGCCGCTATGCGCGGTGAAATTCCGGGTCTGAAAAAGGCTAGCTGGTAATTGTCACCAATTGAATCACGGGAGTAAAGACAGATGAGCATGCAAGATCCGATCGCGGATATGCTGACCCGTATCCGTAACGGTCAAGCCGCGAACAAAGTTGCGGTCACCATGCCTTCCTCCAAGCTGAAAGTGGCAATTGCCAACGTGCTGAAGGAAGAAGGTTACATTGAAGATTTCAAAATCGAAGGCGACACCAAGCCAGTTCTGGAATTAGAACTTAAATATTTCCAGGGCAAGGCAGTGGTAGAAAGCATTCAGCGAGTAAGCCGTCCAGGTCTGCGCATCTATAAAAGAAAAGATGAGCTGCCAAAAGTTATGGCCGGTTTGGGTATCGCAGTTGTTTCTACCTCTAAAGGTGTTATGACTGATCGTGCAGCTCGCCAGGCTGGTCTTGGTGGCGAGATTATCTGCTACGTAGCTTAATCGGGAGGAAAAATGTCTCGTGTTGCAAAAGCACCCGTCGTCATTCCTGCCGGCGTAGAGGTAAAACTCAACGGTCAGGATGTTTCGATTAAGGGTAAAAACGGCGAGCTGAGTCGTAAGATCCATGATGCTGTTGAAGTGAAACAAGCTGACAACGCTCTTACTTTCGCTCCGCGCGAAGGTTTTGTTGACGGATGGGCCCAAGCGGGTACCACTCGTGCTCTGTTGAACGCAATGGTTATCGGTGTTACCGAAGGCTTCACTAAGAAGCTGCAACTGGTTGGTGTTGGTTACCGTGCTGCTGTTAAAGGCAATGTGGTTAACCTGTCTCTCGGGTTTTCTCACCCAGTAGAGCATGCACTGCCGGCAGGTATTACTGCAGAATGCCCAAGCCAAACTGAAATCGTACTGAAAGGTGCTGATAAGCAGGTTATTGGTCAGGTTGCTGCGGAATTACGCGCCTACCGTCGTCCTGAGCCTTATAAAGGCAAGGGTGTCCGTTACGCCGACGAAGTCGTGCGTACCAAAGAGGCTAAGAAGAAGTAAGGTAACACTATGGATAAGAAAGCAGCTCGTATCCGTCGTGCGACCCGCGCACGCCGCAAGCTCCAGGAACTGGGTGCGACGCGTCTGGTGGTACATCGTACTCCACGCCATATTTATGCGCAGGTCATTGCACCGAACGGTTCTGAAGTCCTGGTAGCCGCTTCTACTGTAGAAAAAGCTATCGCTGAACAACTGAAGTCTACCGGTAACAAAGACGCGGCAACCGCAATAGGTAAAGCTATTGCAGAACGTGCGTTAGAAAAAGGCATCAAGGATGTCTCTTTCGACCGTTCCGGTTTCCAATATCATGGTCGAGTCCAAGCACTGGCAGATGCTGCCCGTGAAGCTGGCCTTCAGTTCTAAGGTAGAGGTGTAAGATGGCTCACATCGAGAAACAAGCTGGCGAACTGCAGGAAAAGCTGATCGCGGTAAATCGCGTATCTAAAACCGTTAAAGGTGGTCGTATTTTCAGCTTCACCGCACTGACTGTAGTGGGTGATGGCAACGGCCGCGTTGGTTTTGGTTACGGTAAAGCTCGCGAAGTTCCAGCAGCGATCCAGAAAGCGATGGAAAAAGCCCGTCGCAATATGATGAATGTCGCGCTGAACAACGGCACCCTGCAGCACCCAGTTAAAGGTGCTCACACGGGGTCTCGTGTGTTCATGCAGCCAGCTTCCGAAGGTACCGGTATTATTGCCGGTGGTGCAATGCGCGCCGTTTTGGAAGTTGCAGGGGTTCACAACGTATTGGCTAAAGCCTATGGTTCCACTAACCCGATTAACGTGGTTCGTGCAACGATTGATGGTTTAGCCAACATGAAGTCCCCGGAAATGGTCGCTGCCAAGCGTGGTAAATCCGTTGAAGAAATTCTGGGGTAATTGACCGTGGCAAAGACTATTAAAATCACTCAAACCCGTAGTGCAATCGGTCGTCTGCCGAAACATAAGGCGACACTGCTTGGCCTGGGTCTGCGTCGTATTGGTCATACTGTTGAACGTGAGGATACTCCTGCGGTTCGTGGTATGGTCAACGCGGTTTCCTACATGGTTAAAGTAGAGGAGTAACAGATGCGTTTAAATACTCTGTCTCCGGCCGAAGGTGCTAAACACGCACCGAAGCGTTTAGGTCGTGGTATTGGTTCTGGCCTGGGCAAAACTGGCGGTCGTGGTCACAAAGGTCAGAAGTCTCGTTCTGGCGGTGGCGTACGTCGCGGTTTTGAAGGTGGTCAGATGCCTTTATATCGTCGTCTGCCGAAATTCGGTTTTACTTCTCGCAAAGCGATGATCACGTCAGAAGTTCGTTTGTCTGATCTTGCTAAAGTAGAAGGCGACGTAGTTGACCTGAATACGCTGAAAGCCGCTAATGTTATTGGCATTCAGATTGAATTCGCGAAAGTGATTCTGTCTGGTGAAGTTGCTCGTCCGGTAACGATTCGTGGTCTGCGTGTCACTAAAGGTGCTCGTGCTGCTATCGAAGCTGCTGGCGGTAAAATTGAGGAATAAGTAGCAGATGGCTAAGCAACCAGGATTAGATTTTCAGAGTGCTAAAGGCGGAGTTGGTGAACTGAAGCGCAGACTTTTGTTTGTTATCGGTGCGCTAATTGTTTTCCGTATTGGCTCTTTTATCCCGATTCCTGGTATTGATGCCACTGTGCTTGCCAAATTGCTTGAACAGCAGCGAGGCACCATCATTGAAATGTTTAACATGTTCTCTGGTGGTGCACTCAGCCGTGCTTCTATCTTTGCTCTGGGTATTATGCCGTATATTTCGGCATCGATTATTATCCAGTTGCTGACGGTGGTTCATCCTGCCTTGGCTGAAATAAAGAAAGAAGGGGAAGCTGGCCGTCGTAAGATTAGCCAGTATACCCGCTACGGTACCTTGGTATTGGCTATATTCCAATCTATCGGTATTGCTACCGGTTTGCCGAATATGCCTGGAATGCAAGATTTGGTGATAAACCCAGGTTTTGCATTCTACTTTACCGCTGTTGTGAGCCTGGTTACTGGGACGATGTTCCTAATGTGGCTGGGAGAACAGATTACGGAACGTGGTATCGGTAACGGTATCTCGATCATAATCTTTGCTGGTATTGTTGCGGGTCTCCCGCCGGCCATTGGCCATACCATCGAGCAAGCTCGGCAAGGCGACCTGCACTTCCTCCTGTTGCTGTTGGTTGCAGTTTTAGTGTTTGCAGTAACCTTCTTCGTTGTTTTCATTGAGCGTGGTCAACGGCGTATCGTCGTTAATTATGCAAAACGTCAACAAGGTCGTCGGGTTTATGCAGCACAGAGTACGCATTTACCACTGAAAGTGAATATGGCTGGTGTTATTCCAGCGATCTTCGCCTCCAGTATTATTCTGTTCCCTGCCACGATTGCATCTTGGTTTGGGGGCGGTACCGGTTGGAACTGGCTGACAACTATTTCGCTGTATTTGCAGCCCGGACAACCGCTTTATGTGTTACTCTATGCGTCTGCAATCATCTTCTTCTGTTTCTTCTACACTGCGTTGGTTTTCAACCCGCGTGAAACAGCAGATAACCTGAAGAAGTCCGGTGCATTCGTGCCAGGAATTCGTCCGGGAGAGCAAACGGCGAAATATATCGATAAAGTAATGACTCGTCTGACTCTGATTGGTGCGATGTATATTACTTTTATCTGCCTGATCCCGGAGTTTATGCGTGACGCAATGAAAGTACCTTTCTATTTCGGTGGTACATCTTTATTGATCGTTGTTGTCGTCATCATGGACTTTATGGCTCAAGTGCAAACTCTGATGATGTCGAGTCAATATGAGTCTGCATTGAAGAAAGCAAACCTGAAAGGCTATAACCGTTAATTAGGTGAGCTTGAGAAGTTACGGAGAGTAAAAATGAAAGTTCGTGCTTCCGTCAAGAAATTATGTCGTAACTGTAAGATTGTTAAGCGTAACGGTGTCGTTCGTGTGATCTGCAGTGCCGAACCGAAGCATAAACAGCGTCAAGGCTGATTATCTCGCATATTTTTCTTGCAAAGTTGGGTTGAGCTGGCTAGATTAGCCAGCCAATCTTTTGTATGTAGCTGCAACATTATTTGAGTATCCTGAAAACGGGCTTTTCAGAATGGTGTTGCTGTATAAAATTGTAGGAGTGCATAGTGGCCCGTATAGCAGGCATTAACATTCCTGATCATAAACATACCGTTATTGCGTTAACGTCAATTTTCGGTATCGGTAAAACTCGGTCGCAGGCTATTTGCGCTGCTACAGGGATTGCCGAGAATGTTAAGATCAGTGAGCTGTCTGAAGAGCAAATCGATAAGCTGCGTGACGAAGTTGCCAAGTTTGTTGTAGAAGGTGATCTGCGTCGTGAAGTTACCCTGAGCATCAAGCGTCTTATGGACCTTGGTACTTATCGTGGTTTGCGTCATCGTCGTGGTCTGCCGGTTCGCGGTCAGCGTACCAAGACTAACGCCCGTACCCGTAAGGGTCCGCGCAAACCGATCAAGAAATAATCGGGGTGATTGAATAATGGCAAAGGCACCTATTCGTGCACGTAAGCGTGTAAGAAAGCAAGTCTCTGACGGTGTGGCTCATATCCATGCTTCTTTCAACAACACCATCGTAACCATTACTGATCGTCAGGGTAATGCGCTGGGTTGGGCAACTGCCGGTGGTTCCGGCTTCCGTGGTTCTCGTAAATCTACGCCGTTCGCTGCTCAAGTAGCTGCAGAACGTTGCGCAGAGGCCGTGAAAGAATACGGTATTAAGAACCTGGAAGTTATGGTTAAAGGACCTGGTCCGGGCCGTGAGTCTACTATCCGCGCATTGAACGCGGCTGGTTTCCGCATCACTAATATTACTGATGTGACTCCGATCCCTCATAACGGTTGTCGTCCGCCGAAAAAGCGCCGCGTATAACGCCGCTTTTAGGATTGTTGGAGAAAGAAAATGGCAAGATATTTGGGTCCTAAGCTCAAGCTGAGCCGTCGTGAAGGCACCGACCTGTTCCTGAAGTCTGGTGTTCGTGCGATCGATTCCAAGTGTAAAATTGAACAAGCTCCTGGCCAGCACGGTGCGCGTAAACCGCGTCTGTCTGACTATGGTGTGCAGTTGCGTGAAAAGCAAAAAGTTCGCCGTATCTACGGTGTTCTGGAGCGTCAGTTCCGTAACTATTATAAAGAAGCTGCACGTCTGAAAGGCAACACAGGTGCAAACCTGCTGCAACTGCTGGAAGGTCGTCTGGATAACGTTGTTTATCGTATGGGTTTTGGTGCCACTCGTGCTGAAGCACGTCAGATGGTAAGCCACAAAGCTATCATGGTAAACGGTCGCGTTGTTAGCATCGCTTCTTATCAGGTATCCCCGAATGACGTAGTCAGCATCCGTGAGAAAGCGAAAAAGCAATCTCGCGTGAAAGCCGCTCTGGAGCTGGCTGAACAGCGTGAAAAGCCAACTTGGCTGGAAGTTGATGCTGCCAAGATGGAAGGTGTGTTCAAACGTATTCCTGAACGTACCGATCTGTCTGCGGACATTAATGAACACCTGATCGTCGAGCTTTACTCCAAGTAAGGCTTAGTACCAAAGAGAGGACACAATGCAGGGTTCTGTGACAGAGTTTCTAAAACCGCGCCTGGTTGATATCGAGCAAGTGAGTTCGACGCACGCCAAGGTGACCCTTGAGCCATTAGAGCGAGGCTTCGGCCATACTCTTGGCAACGCACTGCGCCGTATTCTGCTTTCATCCATGCCAGGTTGCGCGGTGACCGAGGTTGAGATTGATGGTGTACTGCATGAGTACAGCACCAAAGAAGGCGTACAGGAAGATATCCTGGAAATCCTGCTCAACCTGAAAGGGCTGGCGGTGAGAGTTCAAGGCAAAGATGAAGTTATTCTTACCCTGAATAAATCTGGCATTGGCCCTGTGACTGCAGCCGACATCATCCATGATGGTGATGTCGAAATCGTCAAGCCGCAGCACTTAATTTGCCATCTGACCGATGAAAACGCATCTATTAGTATGCGTATCAAAGTTCAACGTGGCCGTGGTTATGTGCCGGCATCTGCCCGTATTCATACGGAAGAAGATGAGCGCCCGATTGGTCGTCTGTTAGTTGATGCTTGCTACAGCCCTGTAGAGCGTATTGCCTACAATGTTGAAGCAGCTCGCGTAGAACAGCGTACTGACTTGGACAAGCTAGTCATCGAAATGGAAACCAATGGTACGATCGATCCTGAAGAGGCGATCCGCCGTGCGGCCACCATTCTGGCTGAACAACTTGAAGCTTTTGTTGACTTACGTGATGTTCGTCAGCCAGAAGTTAAAGAAGAGAAACCAGAATTCGATCCGATCCTGCTGCGCCCTGTTGACGATCTGGAATTGACTGTCCGCTCTGCTAACTGTCTTAAGGCAGAAGCTATCCACTACATCGGTGATCTGGTACAGCGTACCGAGGTTGAGCTGCTCAAAACGCCTAACCTGGGTAAAAAATCTCTTACTGAGATTAAAGACGTACTGGCTTCCCGTGGTTTGTCTCTAGGCATGCGCCTGGAAAACTGGCCACCTGCAAGTATTGCTGATGAGTAACCAGATCACAGGTTAAGGTTTTACTGAGAAGGATAAGGTCATGCGCCATCGTAAGAGTGGTCGTCAACTGAACCGTAACAGCAGCCATCGCCAGGCTATGTTCCGTAACATGGCTAGTTCTTTGGTTCGTCATGAAATCATCAAGACGACCCTGCCGAAAGCGAAAGAGCTGCGTCGCGTTGTTGAACCGCTGATTACTCTTGCCAAGACCGACAGCGTTGCTAATCGTCGTCTGGCATTCGCCCGTACTCGTGATAACGAGATCGTGGCAAAACTGTTTAATGAACTGGGCCCGCGTTTCGCGAGCCGTGCCGGTGGTTACACTCGTATTCTGAAGTGTGGCTTCCGTGCTGGTGACAATGCGCCGATGGCATACATCGAGCTCGTTGATCGCTCAGTCTCTCAGACAGAAGAAGTAGCTACTGCAGAGTAATCTGTAAGAGCGTAAAAAAACCGGGGCGACCCGGTTTTTTTATATCTGAAATAAATATTCTTTTGCATGGATAGGCATGGCACAAGGCTGGCGATGTCTAAATCAGCTGAAAAACACATACCTCTCTGTTCTCATCCATCCATTTCGGCTATATACTCTGCACGTTTTCTTTATGTTCATACCAAACCGACTTTCTTAGGAGTGATGATGACTACATACCGTCATAAGCGTGGGAAAATTCAGGATAACGCGATTGAGGCGTTGCTGCATGATCCGCTGTTTCGCCAACGAATTGAAGTTAATGAAAAAGGGAAAGGAAGTTATCGTAGGAAAGATAAGCATGTGAAGAAAGGTAGTTGGGAGGCCAGTGGTAAGCAATCAAATGATTATTTACCTCTGGCCTTTCTACTTTCTGCGTAATAACGAAGTAGAGATTGGACAAAACTCGATTTTTATTGTTTGGGTTGCTGTTCTTTAAGCAAATCGCGGATTTCAGCTAGTAACTTCTCTTCTGCACTCGGTTTCGGTGGGGCGGCAGGCGTATCTTCCTGTTTACGGCGCATTTTATTCATAAGCTTGATAGCTATAAAAATCGCAAAAGCGACGATGACAAAGTCGAAAATATTCTGGATGAAAGCGCCGTAGTTCATGACAACGGCAGGAATTTCGCCCTGGGCATCACGAAGAATGAGACTGAATTGTTTAAAATCAACACCACCAATCAAAAGCCCTAGCGGTGGCATAATAATGTCCGATACCAGAGAGGAGACAATTTTACCGAAAGCGGCACCAATAATGACACCTACCGCCAAATCGACAACGTTGCCACGCATGGCAAACTCTCTGAATTCTTTGATGATACTCATAGCTGTTCTCCTTGCCAAAAATATAAATTAATTCTAACCAATAGCCACATCTTTGCCAGATTATCGGTTAGTAATAAATTTGTTCCCGCATTACAAAAAGAAAGGGCTTGGTTGAAATAGGCGTTCAACATCAGGCACAAATTTCTTGTCAGCCAAGAACATGATGACATGATCACCTTGCTCAATTTTGCTATTTGCATTGGCAATGATGACGTGATCACCGCGAACAATTGCACCGATAGTAGTACCTGGTGGAAGCTTAATGTCTTCGATCATTCTGCCGACAACTTTCGATGTTCCCTCGTCACCATGGGCGATGGCTTCAATTGCTTCGGCGACTCCTCGGCGTAACGAAGACACGCTAACAATATCTGCCTTACGGACGTGGCTGAGTAGTGCGGAGATTGTCGCCTGCTGTGGGGAAATCGCGACGTCAATGACGCTACCCTGAACCAGATCGACATAAGCTCGACGCTGGATGAGCACCATTACTTTTTTTGCGCCCATCCGTTTAGCCAGCATAGCTGACATAATATTTGCTTCGTCATCATTGGTAATAGCGATGAATACATCTATCTGCTCAATGTGTTCTTCGGCGAGTAACTCTTGATCTGAGGCATCGCCATGAAACACAACTGTATTTTGCAGAATTTCCGCTAGCTCTATCGCCCGCTCTGCATTTCGTTCTATCAACTTAATGCTGTAGTCTTTTTCTAGCCGCTGTGCTAATCCTGCGCCGACGTTACCTCCACCAACGATCATGATCCTTTTATACGGTTTTTCAAGACGCTGTAACTCACTCATTACTGCACGAATGTGTTGAGAAGCTGCGACAAAAAATACTTCATCTCCAGCTTCGATGATGGTGGAACCTTGAGGGCGAATCGGACGATCATGGCGAAAGATTGCCGCAACGCGGGTCTCCACATGAGGAATATGCTCGCGGAGAGAAGTTAGGGCATTGCCGACCAGTGGGCCACCATAGTAAGCGTTGACGGCCGCAAGGCTTACTTTACCTTCAGCGAAGTTGACGACCTGGAGTGCTCCAGGATATTCGATCAGTTTATAAATGTTATCGATCACTAGCTGCTCTGGAGAGATCAAATGATCAATCGGGACGGCTTCTGGTAAAAACAGCAGCTCTGATTCACGAATGTATTCGGCAGCACGAATACGCGCAATACGGTTTGGTGTTTTGAAAAGAGAGTAGGCAATCTGGCATGCTACCATATTCGTTTCATCTGAATTGGTCACGGCGACCAGCATATCTGCATCTTCCGCTCCCGCTTCACGCAGAACACGCGGGTGAGAGGCGTAGCCTGTAACGACGCGCAGATCAAATTTATCCTGAAGCTGGCGCAACCGATTTGCATCAGTGTCAACGACAGTGATGTCATTGTTTTCACCCGCTAGATTTTCCGCCAGTGTTCCGCCGACCTGACCCGCGCCAAGAATGATAATTTTCATAATAAGCCATGCCGTTTATTGATTGCTGCCTGTTGCAGACAATACTGGGTTCAATATCAGTTTTTTACCAGCTTCGCATAAAAGAAGCCATCGCCACCATCAGCATGGGGAAGTATCTGTATGCCCGGTATTTCACTTGTACCTGTACCAGCCAATTTGGCATCAGCATGGCGAGACAGTAAATCCGTAACTTGCTGAGTATTTTCTTGCGGTAGAATGGAACAGGTCGCGTAGACCATCGTGCCGCCTGGTTTTAGATGGGGCCAGATGGCATCAATAATTTCTTTTTGCAGTGCAACCAATTCCTCTATATCTCTGTCTCGGCGTAACCATTTGATATCCGGATGACGACGAATCACGCCAGTAGCGGAGCACGGGGCATCCAACAGAATGCGATCAAACATACGCCCTTCACACCATGAATCGGGGTAGCGACCATCACCCTGTTTCACTTCTGCATGCATTTGTAATCGGAGTAAATTTTCTTTTACTCGACCTAAACGTGTTTCATCAATATCGACAGCGAGCACATGAGATTTTGGTGCAGCTTCTAAAATGTGCGTCGTTTTTCCACCGGGCGCAGCGCAGAGATCGAGGATCTGCTCGCCATTTTGTGGATCGAGCCAATAGACACAGCCTTGAGCCGAAGCATCCTGTATTGTTGCCCACCCTTGTGAAAAGCCCGGTAATAGATCGACGGCACACGGAGAAGCAAGTCGTATTGCATCGGCGTATTCAGGATGAGCAAACGCTTCGATTCCTTCTTGCGCCAACAAGTCTAAGTACGCTTCTCGTGTATGGTGTAATCGATTCACGCGCAGCCACATCGGAGGGCGTTGATTATTCGCATCAACAACGCTTTGCCAGTGATTTGGGTAGGCGTGTTCAATGCGCGCCAGTAGCCAGCTTGGATGCAGATAGTGAGATGAATGCGTTGACTCACGCTGAATGAGTTCTTCTTGCTGACGTTGGAATTGGCGTAATACGCCATTAATCAACCCCTTGAGCTGTGGTCTCTTTAATGCGACTGCACCTTCTACTGTTTCTGCCAGAGCAGCATGGGGGGGGATGCGAGTGTAGTGTAATTGATAGATGCCTACCATGATGAGGTAATGTAGTGTGCGTTGTTTCCCCGTCAGGGGCTTAGCCATCAGTTGTTGAATACACCATTCCAACTGCGGTAAAACACGTAATACGCCGAAGCAAAGCTCTTGTAAAAGTGCACGATCTTTATCGGAGACTTCACGTTGATGAACCGGTAATAGGGCACTGAGTGATTGCCCCTGATCCAGAACTTGTCCCACCACTTTTGCGGCAATACTGCGTAGATTGTATGAGCTTTTCATGTGTTAACGATGACGTATACGTAAAAGAGAGAGGATATACCGGCATGACGCCGGTATGAAAAATAGATTAGTTCAGTATATTACCGGGAATGAACCACTCACGACGTGAGTTCAGCAGATCCTGCGTACTCATCACTTTTTTACCCGCAGGCTGCAACTCTTGGATATTCAAGATACCTGCGGCTGTTGCCACCTGAATACCCTGCTTGTCTGCCTGTATGATTGTGCCAGGCTGTGAGTCATGTGCTTTGGCTATAACCTCAGCTTTCCAGACTTTTATCGGTTGTTCATCTACGCTGAAATAGCTTACTGGCCAAGGATTAAAAGCTCGAATACAGCGCTCGAGTTGCTCGGCGGATAACTGCCAGTTTAAGCGAGCTTCTTCTTTGCTAAGCTTTTCTGCATAGGTTGCAAGGGCGTCATTTTGCGCTTCAGCGACAATGTTGCTGGTTGCAAGTTGTTCCAACGTTTCCAATAAGCCACGTGGCCCCAACTCAGCAAGTTTATCGTACAACGTCGCGCTGGTATCTTGTGGCAGGATGGGGCACGAAATTTTGTGCAGCATTGCGCCAGTATCGAGCCCAACGTCCATTTGCATGATCGTCACGCCGGTTTCACTATCCCCAGCCCATAATGCACGTTGGATAGGCGCAGCACCGCGCCAAAGAGGTAACAGAGAACCGTGTACATTAATGCAACCGAGGCGCGGCATAGATAACACCGGCTGTGGCAGAATTAATCCATAGGCGACAACGACCATAATATCGGCGCCTAACGTCTCAACCATTGCCTGATTTTCTACCGGTCGCAGGGATTTCGGCTGGAAAACGGGGATGCTATGTTGTTCTGCCAGTACTTTTACCGGGCTTGGCGTGAGCTTGTTGCCTCTACCGGACGGGCGGTCAGGCTGAGTGAAAACGCCCACGATCTCGTGCCCTGATGATAAAAGCGCGTCAAGGTGACGCGCTGCAAAGTCAGGGGTTCCGGCAAAGATGATGCGTAAAGAATCAGACACGGTGCTTCCTGTCAGGGTGAAAATTATTGGGCTCGGCTATTCTGTTTAGCCAGCTTTTCCAGTTTTTGACGAATGCGCTGGCGTTTAAGCGGGGAAAGGTAATCGATAAACAATTTCCCAACTAAGTGATCCATTTCATGCTGAATGCAAATGGCAAGTAGCTCGCTTGCTTCAAGTTCGAACACGTTACCTTCACGATCCAATGCTCGCACTTTTACATGCTCTGCACGAGGAACCAGTGCACGTGTTTCAGGGATCGACAAGCAACCCTCTTCGATACCCGTATCACCGCTCTTTTCAATCAGCTCTGGATTGATCAGCACTAACCGTTGGTCTCGTTCTTCAGAGACGTCAATCACAATAATACGCTGGTGAATATCCACTTGTGTTGCGGCTAGTCCAATACCTTCTTCTTCGTACATGGTATCGAACATATCATCCACGATACGTTGAATATCTGCATTGACTTCTTTTACGGGTTGCGCAGTAATGCGCAGCCGCTCGTCTGGGAAATGTAATACCTGCAAAACTGACATATATGTTTAGATCTGTATCTGAATAGTGAAAGAGTCTTAGCGTACATTCTAGACATTTCCGGCCTCGATTGACAGCATCAGCACCGAATTGCACGACTTATCTGAACATAGCAGAATAAGGGACGCTGATGCTATCAACGGAAATTTGGCTACGTATGACGGGCGTACGGCATCTGGGAATCAGGCGTAGTCGAGCTATTGCCAGAAAGCTTATTGATCTAAACGATTTAGATAACAATATGTTGAGCGTATTAGGCCTGTCCCCTGCTCAAATATCTCAGTTCTGGGCTTATGATCCTAATGTGTTGGAGGAGACTCTCAACTGGCTGTCGTCTCCTAATCACCATATTGTGACGTGCGAAGATGTACTGTATCCCTTTCTGTTGAGCAATATTCGTGATTTTCCGCTGTTGCTTTTTGTTTCTGGTTCTCCTGAATTATTGGCATCGCCACAAATATCGATCGTGGGTAGCCGAGGTAATAGCGCTTACGGCGAACGCTGGGGATGTTTTTTTGCACAGGAATTTGCGGCAAATGAACTGACGGTGACCAGTGGGTTAGCGATTGGTATTGACGGTATCGCTCATCGGGCTGCCTTGGATGCAGGGGGGAAAACGATAGCCGTGCTGGGGAGCGGGCTGGAGAATATTTATCCCAAGCGTCACGCCAAGCTTGCTGAACGTATTTGTGACGATGGCGGCACACTGGTTTCTGAATTCCCCCTCGCTATGCCGCCTTTTCCAACCAACTTCCCCAGAAGAAATCGCATCATTAGTGGGTTAGGGCTGGGCGTCCTAGTTATCGAAGCGTCTATCCGTAGTGGGTCGCTGGTCACTGCGCGTTATGCTTTAGAGCAAGGGCGGGACATTTTTGCCTTGCCGGGAGCTATCGGTAACCCCATGACTGAGGGTACACATTGGCTGATCCAGCAAGGGGCCAGCCTGGTTACGCATCCGAAGGATATTCTTGAACAGTTGGTGAGTGAATTACAGTGGCTACCGATGGAAAGTGGGCAAACTATTTCTAACGAAGAAGAGAATGGCGAATTGCCATTTGCCGACGTGTTGGCTAACGTAGGAGATGAGGTTACACCTGTTGACGTTGTCGCTGAACGTGCCGGCCAACCTGTGCCAGAAGTAGTCACTAAGCTATTAGAACTGGAGTTAGCAGGATGGATCGCAGCAGTACCCGGCGGCTATGTCCGATTAAGGAGGGCAAGCCATGTTCGACGTACTCATGTACTTGTTTGAGAGCTACATCCACAATGAAACTGAAATGCGTGTCGATCAGGATACGTTAACTGATGACCTCACTCGCGCTGGATTCCATCGTAATGATATCTATAGCGCGTTGAGTTGGCTGGAAAAATTGGCCGATATTCAGGAAGGACAAACTGCGCCGCTTTATTTGGCGAACGATGCTCTGGCTATGCGAATCTATACGCAGGATGAGGAGCTGCGTCTGGATGCGGACTGTCGTGGATTTTTATTGTTCCTTGAGCAAATCCAGGTTCTGAATCTTGAAACGCGCGAGATGATCATCGAACGTGTGATGGCGCTGGAAACGCAGGAATTTGATCTGGAAGATCTGAAGTGGGTTATTCTCATGGTGCTTTTCAATGTTCCCGGTTGTGAGAATGCCTATCAGCAAATGGAAGAATTACTTTTTGAGGTCAATGACGGTTATGTGCAATAGCCAGAGGAATAACGGTTCGAATGGCTAAACCTGAATTGTTTACTGAAAAAAAACAGGAAATATGCCCAGACTGTGGGTCAGTGCTGGTTATCCGTTCTGGTCGGCACGGCCCATTCCTTGGCTGTTCTACGTATCCGGAATGTGGTTTCATTCGCCCGCTTAAAGCGCAGGCTGATGGACATATTGTCAAAGTGTTGGATGGACAGCAATGCCCGCTTTGTCAGTCGACATTGGTGCTACGGCAAGGCCGTTATGGGATGTTCATCGGCTGCGGTAATTATCCTGAGTGCAATCATACCGAGACTATCGATCGCCCTGATGAAACGGCGATTCGATGTCCACAGTGTAATGAAGGCACGCTGCTACAGCGTAAGTCTCGCTACGGTAAGGTGTTTCATTCTTGCGATCGTTATCCCGATTGCCAGTTTGCGTTAAACCATAAACCGATAGCGGGTGAATGCCCCTCTTGCCATTATGCTTTATTGTTTGAGAAGAAGACGGCACAAGGCACCAAGCTATTTTGTGCCAGTAAATTATGCGGAAAACCAATAGCGACAGAAGTTGATAAGAATGAGTGATGTCTCTGATGAACTAATGATTCCTGTTTTGCGGGAATTACATAATGAGCAGGTGATTGCGTACCCGACTGAAGCCGTATTTGGGTTGGGATGTGACCCTGATAGTGAAGTAGCGGTTAACCGCTTGCTGGCGTTAAAACAACGCCCTTGGCAAAAAGGTCTGATCCTGATTGCAGCAGATTTTAGTCAACTAGCGCCTTATATTGATGACAGCGTGTTATCTGACGAGCAGAAGGGCGTGATGTTTTCTACATGGCCAGGTCCAGTTACGTGGGTATTACCTGCAAAACAGACGACGCCGAAGTGGTTAACGGGGCAATTTTCTTCGCTTGCAGTACGCGTTAGTGACCATCCATTAGTCAAGGAGCTGTGCCAGCGTTACGGTAAACCGTTAGTGTCAACCAGTGCCAATTTAAGTGGGCAACTCCCTTGTCGCACTGCTCAGGACGTATTGCAGCAGTTTGGCGACAGTTTTCCTGTGCTGTGTGGGAACGTCGGCGGAAGAATGAATCCATCAGAAATCAGGGATGTACTAACAGGCGAGCTCATTCGTCAGGGCTAACGGTAAGTTGGAGGGGAACGTGTCTGAAGTAACGTCTTTTGCAGTTTTTGGTAATCCGATTGCGCATAGTAAATCGCCTCGCATACATGAGTTATTTGCTGCACAGACGGGGATAACGCTGACATATCAACGTGTGTTAGTGCCTCTGGATCATTTTGAGCCGCAGCTGCGTCAGTATTTTCGCGATGGTGCTGGTGGTGCAAATGTCACTGCGCCCTTTAAAGAGAGGGCTTTTGCCGAAGCTGATGAGCGTAGCGAATCTGCGGCGCGCGCAGGTGCGGTGAATACATTGAAGAGGCTGAGTGACGGACGCCTATTTGGTGATAATACAGATGGCATCGGTTTGCTCAGCGATCTGCAACGGCTGGCGCTGGTGAAGCCGCTGGATCGTGTTTTGCTAGTGGGGGCGGGCGGTGCAGCGCGGGGGGTTATCCAACCCTTACTGGCTTATGGCTGCACAGTTGTGCTGACGAATAGGACATTCTCTAAAGCTGATGCTTTAGCTAAGGCCTTCTGTGATATTGGCGATATTCAAGCGGTTGCTCTCGACGATTTACATGGTCAGTTTTTCGATCTAGTCATTAACGCAACCTCTTCTGGTATGTACGATAGTATTCCTAACTTACCGCCAGAACTCATTTCTCCAAAAACGTGTTGCTATGACATGTTTTACCTGCCGCAACTGACACCCTTTTTGTCATGGTGCGTACAGCATGGCGCTACCCATTATGCCGATGGTTTGGGAATGCTAGTGGGACAAGCGGCACATGCGTTCAAACTTTGGCATGGTGTGATGCCGGACGTGGAGCCCGTGATTGCTTTACTGAAGCAGGAGCTCGCGAAGTGAACCAAGCGATCCAGTTCCCAGATCGTGAAAGTTGGGATGATAAGATAATGGCGATCCGTTTCCCTGTTTTAGTGAATGGCTTTCAGCAGGAATGCCTGATAAGTGCTGAATGTCTTCAGCACCGTTACGGGGGAGATAGCCCTGAACAGTGGCTGGCACTGTTCAGGGAATATAGATGGGATCTTGAAGACGAATTTGAAAAAATGATTGTTGCTGAAGAATGGGATGATGAGGGGTGTTACTCATTATCCTGAGCAAGGTATTCATCTTTCCAACGAACATAGTTATTTGCTGAGTAAACCAGCCCCTCTATTTCTTCTTGTGTCAGTGGCCGAATCTTTTTAACTGGGCTGCCAAGGTATAGATGTCCTTTCTCTAGACGTTTTCCAGGAGGGACCAAGCTACCCGCACCGATCATGACATCATCCTCAATAATGGCACCATCCAGAAGTATTGAACCCATTCCCACCAAAACCCTATTTCCTATTTGGCAACCGTGCAGCATCGCTTTATGGCCTACAGTAACGTCTTCGCCAATAATAAGTGGATTACCTTCCGGTTTTTTCTCTGAGCAGTGGGTGATATGAAGCACTGCTCCGTCCTGAATATTACTCCTTGCACCAATCGTGATGTAGTTAACATCACCGCGTATGGCGACAAGAGGCCAAATACCGACGTCATCGCCTAGTGTTACCTTGCCAATCACCACGCTAGAATGATCGACCATGACTCTTTCACCTAAAATAGGAGAAATACCGTTATAACGACGGAATGTTTTTGCACTCATCGATAACCTCGCAGTTATTTAGTTGCCACACGCTGATTATTCGCATTAACAGACAAAATATCGACAGATATGCCGCGGCGGCAACTGAAAAATAACGCAGATCGCGTAAGATCTCATCGAAAGGGTCGAAAAACGCGCGAACAGAAAAAAAGATCAAGAAAGTTGTTGTGCAACGAAAACAGATCCCTATAATGCGCCTCCATCGACACGGCGCTGTGAACACACAACCGGGTCGATAAAGAAAGAGAAAACGCTTTAAAATAAACGTTGACTCTGAAGGTGGAAAGCGTAACATACGCCACCTCGCGAAGCGGTTAAGACCGCAACGCACTGCTCTTTAACAATATAATCAGACAATCTGTGTGGGCACTCACAAGACCGTATCTTAACGATATAAAAAAGTCTTGAAGAGTGAACAACAGTAAATTCATTACGAATAAACAGTTTTAATTCTTTGAGCATCGCTGACGAGTTCAGCAAATCAAACAAATCTTAAATTGAAGAGTTTGATCATGGCTCAGATTGAACGCTGGCGGCAGGCCTAACACATGCAAGTCGAGCGGTAGCACAGGGGAGCTTGCTCCCTGGGTGACGAGCGGCGGACGGGTGAGTAATGTCTGGGAAACTGCCTGATGGAGGGGGATAACTACTGGAAACGGTAGCTAATACCGCATAACGTCTTCGGACCAAAGAGGGGGACCTTCGGGCCTCTTGCCATCGGATGTGCCCAGATGGGATTAGCTAGTAGGTGAGGTAATGGCTCACCTAGGCGACGATCCCTAGCTGGTCTGAGAGGATGACCAGCCACACTGGAACTGAGACACGGTCCAGACTCCTACGGGAGGCAGCAGTGGGGAATATTGCACAATGGGCGCAAGCCTGATGCAGCCATGCCGCGTGTGTGAAGAAGGCCTTCGGGTTGTAAAGCACTTTCAGCGGGGAGGAAGGCGGTGAGATTAATACTCTCATCGATTGACGTTACCCGCAGAAGAAGCACCGGCTAACTCCGTGCCAGCAGCCGCGGTAATACGGAGGGTGCAAGCGTTAATCGGAATGACTGGGCGTAAAGCGCACGCAGGCGGTCTGTTAAGTTGGATGTGAAATCCCCGGGCTTAACCTGGGAACTGCATTCAAAACTGACAGGCTAGAGTCTTGTAGAGGGGGGTAGAATTCCAGGTGTAGCGGTGAAATGCGTAGAGATCTGGAGGAATACCGGTGGCGAAGGCGGCCCCCTGGACAAAGACTGACGCTCAGGTGCGAAAGCGTGGGGAGCAAACAGGATTAGATACCCTGGTAGTCCACGCTGTAAACGATGTCGATTTGGAGGTTGTGCCCTTGAGGCGTGGCTTCCGGAGCTAACGCGTTAAATCGACCGCCTGGGGAGTACGGCCGCAAGGTTAAAACTCAAATGAATTGACGGGGGCCCGCACAAGCGGTGGAGCATGTGGTTTAATTCGATGCAACGCGAAGAACCTTACCTACTCTTGACATCCAGAGAATTTGCTAGAGATAGCTTAGTGCCTTCGGGAACTCTGAGACAGGTGCTGCATGGCTGTCGTCAGCTCGTGTTGTGAAATGTTGGGTTAAGTCCCGCAACGAGCGCAACCCTTATCCTTTGTTGCCAGCGAGTAATGTCGGGAACTCAAAGGAGACTGCCGGTGATAAACCGGAGGAAGGTGGGGATGACGTCAAGTCATCATGGCCCTTACGAGTAGGGCTACACACGTGCTACAATGGCGTATACAAAGAGAAGCGACCTCGCGAGAGCAAGCGGACCTCATAAAGTACGTCGTAGTCCGGATTGAGTCTGCAACTCGACTCCATGAAGTCGGAATCGCTAGTAATCGTAGATCAGAATGCTACGGTGAATACGTTCCCGGGCCTTGTACACACCGCCCGTCACACCATGGGAGTGGGTTGCAAAAGAAGTAGGTAGCTTAACCTTCGGGAGGGCGCTTACCACTTTGTGATTCATGACTGGGGTGAAGTCGTAACAAGGTAACCGTAGGGGAACCTGCGGTTGGATCACCTCCTTACCAAGAAGATGTGCGTTAAGTGAAGTGCTCACACAGATTGTCTGATGAAAATAACGAGCAGAAATACCTTAATAGGCTTGTAGCTCAGGTGGTTAGAGCGCACCCTGATAAGGGTGAGGTCGGTGGTTCAAGTCCACTCAGGCCTACCAACTCTTCCATGAGTGGTATCTAAGGTAACTGTAAGTAGCGATGGGGTTATAGCTCAGCTGGGAGAGCGCCTGCCTTGCACGCAGGAGGTCTGCGGTTCGATCCCGCATAGCTCCACCATAACTACTCGTTATGATAAAAAAACATCAGAGTGTACCTGTTTGGGTGCACTGCGATGTTTTGCTCTTTAACAATCTGGAACAAGCTGAAAATTGAAACATGACAGCTGAACATGCATGACGGCCTTCGGGTGTGTCGTGGTGAATCAGTCTGTCAATGAGTCTCTCAAATAATCGCAGCGCGATGATGAATCGAAAGAGACATCTTCGGGTTGTGAGGTTAAGCGACTAAGCGTACACGGTGGATGCCTAGGCAGTCAGAGGCGATGAAGGGCGTGCTAATCTGCGATAAGCGTCGGTAAGCTGATATGAAGCGTTATACCCGACGATACCCGAATGGGGAAACCCAGTGTGTTTCGACACACTATCATTATGTGAATACATAGCGTAATGAGGCGAACCGGGGGAACTGAAACATCTCAGTACCCCGAGGAAAAGAAATCAACCGAGATTCCCCTAGTAGCGGCGAGCGAACGGGGAGGAGCCCAGAACCTGAATCAGTTTGTGTGTTAGTGGAAGCGTCTGGAAAGTCGCACAGTAAAGGGTGATAGTCCCGTACACAAAATGCACAAGTTGTGAGTTCGATGAGTAGGGCGGGACACGTGACATCCTGTCTGAATATGGGGACCATCCTCCAAGGCTAAATACTCCTGACTGACCGATAGTGAACCAGTACCGTGAGGGAAAGGCGAAAAGAACCCCGGCGAGGGGAGTGAAATAGAACCTGAAACCGTGTACGTACAAGCAGTGGGAGCCTACTTGTTAGGTGACTGCGTACCTTTTGTATAATGGGTCAGCGACTTATATTCTGTAGCAAGGTTAACCGAATAGGGGAGCCGCAGGGAAACCGAGTCTTAACTGGGCGTTAAGTTGCAGGGTATAGACCCGAAACCCGGTGATCAGCCATGGGCAGGTTGAAGGTTGGGTAACACTAACTGGAGGACCGAACCGACTAATGTTGAAAAATTAGCGGATGACTTGTGGCTGGGGTGAAAGGCCAATCAAACCGGGAGATAGCTGGTTCTCCCGAAAGCTATTTAGGTAGCGCCTCGTGAATTCATCTTCGGGGTAGAGCACTGTTTCGGCTAGGGGTCATCCCGACTTACCAACCCGATGCAAACTACGAATACCGAAGAATGTTATCACGGGAGACACACGGCGGGTGCTAACGTTCGTCGTGAAGAGGGAAACAACCCAGACCGCCAGCTAAGGTCCCAAAGTCATGGTTAAGTGGGAAACGATGTGGGAAGGCATAGACAGCCAGGATGTTGGCTTAGAAGCAGCCATCATTTAAAGAAAGCGTAATAGCTCACTGGTCGAGTCGGCCTGCGCGGAAGATGTAACGGGCTAAACCATGCACCGAAGCTGCGGCAGCGACGCTTAGGCGTTGTTGGGTAGGGGAGCGTTCTGTAAGCCGTTGAAGGTGGCCTGTGAGGGTTGCTGGAGGTATCAGAAGTGCGAATGCTGACATAAGTAACGATAATGCGGGTGAAAACCCGCACGCCGGAAGACCAAGGGTTCCTGTCCAACGTTAATCGGGGCAGGGTGAGTCGACCCTAAGGCGAGGCTGAAAAGCGTAGTCGATGGGAAACAGGTTAATATTCCTGTACTCGGTGTTACTGCGAAGGGGGGACGGAGAAAGCTAGGTTATCCGGGCGACGGTTGTCCCGGTTTAAGCGTGAAGGTGGGTGACTTAGGTAAATCCGGGTCATCGTTAACACTGAGGCGTGATGACGAGTCACTACGGTGATGAAGTAACCAATGCTACGCTTCCAGGAAAAGCCTCTAAGCTCCAGGTAACATCAAATCGTACCCCAAACCGACACAGGTGGTCAGGTAGAGAATACTCAGGCGCTTGAGAGAACTCGGGTGAAGGAACTAGGCAAAATGGTGCCGTAACTTCGGAGAAGGCACGCTGGCGCGTAGGTGAAGTCCCTTGCGGATGGAGCTGAAGCCAGTCGCAGATACCAGCTGGCTGCAACTGTTTAATAAAAACACAGCACTGTGCAAACACGAAAGTGGACGTATACGGTGTGACGCCTGCCCGGTGCCGGAAGGTTAATTGATGGGGTCAGCCGCAAGGCGAAGCTCTTGATCGAAGCCCCGGTAAACGGCGGCCGTAACTATAACGGTCCTAAGGTAGCGAAATTCCTTGTCGGGTAAGTTCCGACCTGCACGAATGGCGTAATGATGGCCAGGCTGTCTCCACCCGAGACTCAGTGAAATTGAACTCGCTGTGAAGATGCAGTGTACCCGCGGCAAGACGGAAAGACCCCGTGAACCTTTACTATAGCTTGACACTGAACCTTGAGCCTTGATGTGTAGGATAGGTGGGAGGCTTTGAAGTGTGGACGCCAGTCTGCGTGGAGCCAACCTTGAAATACCACCCTTTAATGTTTGATGTTCTAACGTAGGCCCGTAATCCGGGTTGCGGACAGTGTCTGGTGGGTAGTTTGACTGGGGCGGTCTCCTCCCAAAGCGTAACGGAGGAGCACGAAGGTTAGCTAATCCTGGTCGGACATCAGGAGGTTAGTGCAAAGGCATAAGCTAGCTTGACTGCGAGAGTGACAGCTCGAGCAGGTGCGAAAGCAGGTCTTAGTGATCCGGTGGTTCTGAATGGAAGGGCCATCGCTCAACGGATAAAAGGTACTCCGGGGATAACAGGCTGATACCGCCCAAGAGTTCATATCGACGGCGGTGTTTGGCACCTCGATGTCGGCTCATCACATCCTGGGGCTGAAGTAGGTCCCAAGGGTATGGCTGTTCGCCATTTAAAGTGGTACGCGAGCTGGGTTTAGAACGTCGTGAGACAGTTCGGTCCCTATCTGCCGTGGGCGTTGGAAGATTGAGAGGGGTTGCTCCTAGTACGAGAGGACCGGAGTGAACGCACCACTGGTGTACGGGTTGTGATGCCAATTGCATTGCCCGGTAGCTAAGTGCGGAAGAGATAACCGCTGAAAGCATCTAAGCGGGAAACTTGCCTCGAGATGAGTCTTCCCTGGACACTTGATGTCCCTGAAGGGCCGTTGAAGACGACGACGTAGATAGGCTGGGTGTGTAAGCGTAGCGATACGTTGAGCTAACCAGTACTAATGACCCGAGAGGCTTAACCTTACAACACCGAAGGTGTTTTGTGGGTGATGAAAGACTCATAGAGAACGATATTCAGCTTGTTCGAAGATTGGTTCTGATGGTTGTGCGATACAAAGAAAGTAGAGCATAACGGTTGGAATGAAACAGAATTTGCCTGGCGGCGATAGCGCGGTGGTCCCACCTGACCCCATGCCGAACTCAGAAGTGAAACGCCGTAGCGCCGATGGTAGTGTGGGGCTTCCCCATGTGAGAGTAGGGAACTGCCAGGCATCAAATAAGTGGAAAGCCCCTGTCGAAAGACAGGGGCTTTTTGCTATGGTTTTATCTGCAATCGATTTCCTCACTGTTTGCACATAGAGATCACTAGGAATAAGAAATATAGGGAAATAAATGACGATCTTATATATCCAGATTCGTAAGAACAAAATGGTTGTGCGTAATCCTGAAACACACCAAGAGCTAGGCGATTCCAGTCAGGTTTTCAGTAATACACGTCTACTGGTCGCTGATTTTTTTCGTGCAGAGAAGGTGCTTAAAGATTTAGCCCGAAAATTAATAAAACGTAACTGGTTTAAATTTGGTCAGGATGTACTTGTCATTCATGCGCTTGAAATGAATGACGGTGGGCTGTCTCAGGTTGAGCAACGTATTCTTCAGGAAATAACGGTTTCCACTTCACCAAGAGCTCGGCTAGTTATGATCGAAAATGATCGAGTATTGGCCGATGCGGAAGTTATTGAACAAGCAAGGAAAAATAGATAAAGCGCATAACGTTTTTTTAGGCACAGTGAAACATTTTCACCTTATGCGTTGAGCACTCGACATTAGTACAAAAACTCGCTATCTTCGGGCATCTGGATGTCTAAACGTTTAAACGTATGCTTTGAGGATATAAGGTTATGCCAATTCGGGTTCCTGATGAGTTACCAGCCGTTAATTTTCTGCGTAATGAGAACGTCTTTGTCATGACGTCCTCGCGTGCTAAAACGCAGGAGATTCGTCCACTCAAAGTGCTGGTTCTGAACCTGATGCCTAAGAAGATCGAGACTGAAAACCAGTTTCTACGCCTGTTATCCAATTCTCCCCTACAGATCGATATCCAACTGCTGCGCATCGATAGCCGAGAGTCAAAGAATACGCCAACTGAGCATTTGAATAATTTCTACTGCAATTTTGACGATATTCAGGACGAAAATTTTGATGGTTTGATTGTTACCGGTGCCCCGCTGGGGCTCGTCGATTTCTGCGATGTTGTGTATTGGCCGCAGATCGCACGTGTCATCGAGTGGGCAAAAGAACATGTCACATCCACATTATTCGTGTGCTGGGCTGTACAGGCGGCTCTCAATATCCTCTACGGCATTCCGAAGATGACCCGAAAGGAAAAGCTGTCTGGCGTTTACTTGCATCAGACGTTACAACCCCATGCTTTGCTGACCCGCGGCTTTGACGAAACGTTCCTGGCCCCACATTCGCGTTATGCAGATTTTCCGGCTGATGTGATTCGGCAGCACACGGATTTGGATATTCTGGTTGAGTCGGAGCAGGCCGGCGCTTACCTGTTTGCCAGTAAAGATAAACGTCTGGCGTTCGTTACCGGACATCCTGAGTATGACGTTCTGACGCTGGCAGGAGAGTTTTTCCGTGATAGCGATGCCGGATTAGATCCAGCGGTTCCGGTTAACTATTTTCCGGATGACAATCCTGAATTGGCACCGAAAGCGAGCTGGCGTAGCCACGGACATCTGCTTTTTGTTAACTGGCTAAATTATTATGTTTACCAGATTACGCCTTACGATTTGCGCAAAATGAACCCTACACTCGACTAGCTCCCATCTTGATCTTTTTCTCTGAGGCACCGTTAAAGGTGCCTTTCTTTTTCGTACTGAAGCATTCCATTCCCGTTAGTTAGTGAAAGTTATTTCTTTTCCTTTTTAATCTTAATCTTCAATTTTATCATGTGCTTAAATTTGTTTTTCCATAAAAATGGAAATTGTTTTTGATTTTTGTTTTTATTGCATTACGCTTAATTCTGTCGGCTAAGAAATGTACATGCTGTTTTTTGCCGACCTAGCGGTTGTTGATGAATGAAGCGGAATCTGAAAAGGAACCACGAATGATGCAGCAGACGATAAACAGAGAATTGGCATTTAGTCAGCGTTTTGGCGAAGGTGAGAAGCACATTCTTACTGAAGAGGCGGTTAATTTCTTAGCGGAGTTGGTCGCACATTTTACGCCAGCACGTAATCAATTACTTGCTGAACGGCAGGTGCAGCAGCGCAATATCGATCAGGGAAAGCTGCCAGATTTTATTTCAGAAACGGCTTCCATTCGAAATAAAGCATGGACGATACGCGGTATTCCCGATGACCTTCAGGATCGCCGCGTTGAAATTACTGGCCCGGTTGAGCGGAAGATGGTGATCAACGCATTGAATGCCAATGTGAAAGTTTTCATGGCGGACTTTGAGGATTCGCTATCACCGGGATGGGAAAAGGTGATTGATGGGCAAATCAACTTACGCGATGCCGTACGCGGTACGATTTCCTATATCAATGAAACAGGAAAAATCTACCAACTGAAACCCAACCCTGCTGTATTGATTTGTCGGGTACGCGGGCTGCATTTGCCTGAAAAACACGTGTCCTGGCAGGGGGAAGCCATTCCCGGTAGCCTGTTTGATTTCGCGCTGTATTTTTTCCACAACTATCAGGAATTGCTCAAGAAAGGTAGCGGCCCCTATTTCTATTTGCCAAAGACACAGTCATGGCAGGAAGCGGCCTGGTGGAACGATGTCTTCTGCTATACGGAAGATCGTTTTGACCTTCCGCGTGGGACGATCAAAGCAACGGTATTGATTGAAACACTGCCTGCCGTTTTCCAGATGGACGAAATCCTCTACCACTTACGCGATCATATCGTCGGGTTGAACTGTGGTCGTTGGGATTATATTTTCAGTTATATCAAAACATTAAAGAACCACAGCGATCGTGTTCTGCCCGATCGCCAGTCGGTGACGATGGAAAAACCCTTCCTCAGTGCTTACTCGCGTTTGTTAATCGAAACCTGTCATCGGCGGGGGGCATTCGCCATGGGCGGAATGGCAGCGTTCATTCCGAGTAAGGATGCGGAACGCAATAACTGGGTGCTGGATAAGGTACGTAAAGATAAAGAGCTGGAGGCTCACAATGGTCATGATGGCACCTGGGTGGCGCATCCAGGGTTAGCGGATGCGGTGATGGACGTGTTCGACCGGGCGTTAGGTGAGCGCAAAAACCAGCTCGATATTCGCCGTGAACAGGATGCATCCATTCGCGCAGAGGAACTGCTGGAACCCTGTCCGGGAGAGCGTACGGAAATCGGTATGCGCGCGAATATCCGCGTTGCCGTGCAGTACATCGAAGCGTGGATATCTGGCAATGGCTGCGTCCCGATTTATGGGCTGATGGAGGACGCGGCGACGGCAGAAATTTCCCGTACCTCAATCTGGCAGTGGATTCGTCATGGTAAGACGTTGAGCGATGGTCGTGTGATCACCAAAGCGCTATTCCGCCAGATGTTGGCCGAAGAGATGTTTGTGATTCAGGAAGAATTAGGTGATGCCCGTTTTAGCGGAGGGCGTTTTGGTGAAGCTGCCCGGCTGATGGAGCAAATTACTACGCAAGATGAACTGATCGATTTCCTGACATTACCCGGCTACGCATTGCTTGATTAATCCTGATTGATAATAAAAAGGAACCTCTGCTATGACGACCTCTCGTACCCAACAAGTCCAGCATATCGAAAAAGAGTGGAAAACCGCCCGCTGGGAAGGTATTACGCGCCCCTACAGCGCAGAAGATGTGATTAACCTACGTGGATCGGTGAACCCGGAATGTACGCTCGCGCAGCTCGGCGCGGCGAGGTTATGGCGCCTGCTGCACGGCGAGGCCCGTAAAGGCTATGTTAACTGTCTGGGGGCGCTGACGGGCGGACAAGCTTTACAGCAGGCTAAAGCCGGCATTGAAGCGATTTACCTTTCCGGCTGGCAGGTGGCTGCGGATGCCAATTTGGCGTCCAGCATGTATCCCGATCAGTCGCTCTACCCGGCAAACTCGGTGCCTGCGGTGATCGAACGCATCAATAACACGTTTCGGCGTGCCGATCAGATTCAGTGGGCGAATCATATTGAGCCGGGCGACAAGCGCCATACCGACTACTTCCTGCCGATTGTGGCGGATGCAGAGGCGGGATTCGGCGGCGTGCTTAACGCATTTGAGCTAATGAAATCGATGATTGAAGTGGGGGCGGCGGCAGTTCACTTTGAGGATCAACTGGCATCGGCGAAGAAATGTGGACACATGGGTGGCAAGGTGCTGGTTCCCACGCAGGAAGCCGTTCAGAAGCTGGTCGCGGCGCGGCTGGCGGCGGATGTCATGGGCGTGCCGACCTTACTGGTTGCGCGAACCGATGCGGATGCAGCGGATTTACTGACGTCTGACTGCGATGAATATGACCGTGATTTCATCACTGGAGAACGTACGGTGGAAGGCTTCTATCGTACGCGCGCCGGGATTGAACAGGCGATCAGCCGTGGGCTAGCCTACGCACCTTATGCGGATTTAGTGTGGTGCGAAACGTCGACGCCAGATTTATCGCTGGCGCGTCGTTTTGCCGAAGCCATCCACGCGAAGTTTCCCGGCAAACTGCTGGCGTACAACTGTTCGCCCTCCTTTAACTGGAAGAAGAATCTGGATGACAGCACGATTGCGCGTTTTCAGGATGAGCTGTCGGCAATGGGCTACAAGTATCAATTCATTACGCTGGCTGGCATCCACAGCATGTGGTTCAACATGTTTGACCTGGCGCATGCTTATGCACAGGGCGAAGGGATGCGGCACTACGTAGAAAAAGTGCAGCAGCCTGAATTTGAGGCGATTAAAGACGGCTATACCTTCTCATCACATCAGCAGGAGGTGGGGACGGGCTATTTTGATAAGGTGACGAACATCATTCAGGGAGGCGAGTCTTCAGTGACGGCGCTGACGGGATCGACGGAAGAACAGCAGTTCTGATCCTGCCCGGTCAGCGTTCAACTGGCCGGGTTTCATCTGGAGATCATGATGACGCGTGACCTTGAAAAGCTGGTGGCGCAGACGATCCTGCAAGGGTTTGATGCGCAATATGGACGTTTTCTCGAAGTAACGGCTGGCGCGCAGCAGCGTTTTGAACAGGCTGACTGGTCTGCCGTACAGCAGGCAATGAAACAGCGTATTCATCTATACGATCACCATGTTGGGCTGGTGGTCGCACAGTTGCGCTGTATTACCGGTATCCGTTGTGATGATGCGGATTTTCTGGCACGGGTGAAGCATATCTACACCCGCTTACTGCCGGATTATCCACGTTTCGAGATTGCTGAGAGTTTCTTTAACTCCGTCTATTGTCGGCTATTTAATCATCGGGAGCTGACGCCCGATAAACTGTTTGTTTTCAGTTCTCAACCAGAGCAGCGCTTTCATGAGATTCCCCGTCCGATTGCCAAGACGTTTGTGCCCACGGATGGCTGGCAAAGCATGTTGGAAAAGTTGTTGGGTGACGTGCCGCTGCGTTTACCGTGGGAAGATTTGCCGCGTGATATTGCCTATATCATTGCGTATTTACAGCGTACTTTCTCGGCGGAGCAGCTTGCTCAGTCTACGTTACAGGTAGCGAATGAGCTGTTTTATCGCAACAAAGCAGCCTGGTTGGTGGGGAAACTGTCGCTGCCTGACGGTTTTTTTCCGTTCCTGCTACCGATTCATCACAATGAACGCGGTGCGCTATTTATTGATACCTGCTTAACCAGTCAATCAGACGCCAGCATCGTGTTCGGTTTCGCCCGCTCTTACTTCATGGTCTATGCCCCGTTGCCGTCCGCGCTGGTGGCCTGGCTGCGCGACATTTTGCCGGGGAAAACGACGGCGGAGCTTTATCTGGCTATTGGCTGTCAGAAACACAGTAAAACCGAGTATTACCGTGAATATTTGCACTACATTGCCGAATCAGAAGAGCAGTTCATTATCGCTCCCGGCGTGAAAGGCATGGTGATGCTGGTATTTACGCTACCTTTTTTCGATCGCGTATTTAAGGTCATCAAAGATCGTTTTGCGCCGCAGAAAGAGGTGAGTGCGGAGCGGGTCATGGCGTGCTATCAACTGGTGAAAGAGCACGATCGCGTTGGGCGCATGGCGGATACGCAGGAATATGAAAATTTCGTCATCGATAAGCACCGAATCAGCTCGGAACTACTGGATGAACTTTGGCGTGAGGTACCTGATAAGCTGGAGGATCTGGGCGATCGGCTGGTGATCCGTCATCTGTACATGGAACGCCGGATGACGCCACTGAACCTCTATCTGGAACAGGCAAACGCACAGCAGTTGCACGATGTGATTGAAGAGTATGGCAATGCTATCAAACAACTGGCAGCGGCGAATATTTTCCCCGGTGATATGTTGTTTAAGAACTTCGGCGTCACGCGCCATGGGCGGGTCGTGTTTTATGACTACGATGAGATCTGCTACATGACTGAGGTAAATTTTCGCAAGATTCCGCCGCCGCGTTACCCGGAGGACGAGTTGGCCGCTGAGCCGTGGTACAGCGTTGCACCGAATGATGTGTTTCCTGAAGAGTTTCCGCATTTCCTGTGCAGTGATCGTCACATTCGTACGCTGTTTGAGGAAATGCACGGCGATCTGTTTTGTGCGGATTACTGGCGCGCATTACAGCAGCGCATCAGGGAAGGTCATATCGAGGATGTTTACGCCTACCGACGCCGCAAGCGTTTTAGCCAGCGTGCTGATCCGCGATACACAACTGCTGAGAATGATTCTGGCTTTTGTCGTAATCCGGCATAATTTAGCCGGAAAGCCTGGGTACACAGGGCGGCGGCGATTGAGTAACCGTGTTGCCGGTCAAGCATTTTAATGGGGCGTCATCGCATAATTTTTGTCATATGGCCGCTGCGTATGCAGCACGCCATAACACAGATGAACCAGTTTCCTCATCGCCGCCCCTATCGCCACCATCTTCGCTTTTCCTTTTAGCCGCAGTCTTTCATAGAGGGCTTTCACATGACTGTTCCAACTGATAGCCGCTATGGCTCCCATATATAGTTTTGCCCGGATACCCGGCGGACCTATTTTCGACAGTCTGGCCCTGCCACACACCGAGGTGCCTGAACGATGTTCAACCGGGATAACTCCCAGGTACGCCGCCACCTGTTCCGCGCTCCTGAAGTTATTGCCCCGGATGATGGCTAACATATTCCACCCGATTTGCTCTCCAACTCCATCAATCGATTGCAGAAGTTTCAGGTCATTTTTTAGCCCAGGATGCTTATCTATATGCTCCGCTATCAGGCGTTCAATCCTTGCCAGCTCATTCTTCAAATTTCGCTCAATCGACTCCAGCGAGGTCAGGACTTCTTCTGGGGCCGTGGTGGATTTTAACGTGCTCAGTCGATTTTCTATGCGTTGTTTATCATTCAGCAGACTATCCCTGTGCTGTAACAAGACTTTGAGTTTCCTTATTTCTTGAGAAGGCGGGAGCCAGTTTTCTGGTTGTTTCAGGCAGCCATAACAGGCAAGCACATAAGCATCAACCTTATCCGTTTTAGTCAATATCCCCATTCCTTTGGCGAATTCACGCACCCGATGCGGGTTTATCACGGACACCAGAATACCAGCCTGATGGAGACCATAGGCCAGGTGTTCGTGATAAATCCCAGTGGCTTCCATGATGATATGAGCCTGACTCGGGTCACATTTTTGCAGGATTAACCATCGAGCCAAAGCCTGTGCTGAGTTGGGGTCATTGGGTAAAACTTTCGTCTTCCGTTTACCTTTAATGCCATCAACCAATAAGCACACATCGATAAAACGTTTACTGATATCAATGCCGATGTAATACATAATGTCCCCCTTTCACTGAAGCCGTCACGCCCGTTCCGCTTGTACATTCAGAGTCAGTGCTCTAGGTAACCGTTCAATGTTAATGCTGGCGTGAAAGGTGAAACAGAGGGCTTAAACTCAATCGCAAGGTTGATAGCCTTAGCGCCCTGCGGAAGCTCACTCTGTTTCATGTAGTGATAGCTAATCACTACATGAGAAAGATACAAGCGCCCTGTGTCGGGCGCGTGCTACGAGGTAGCATGAAAATAACGACATCATCGCGCACGAAACCTCCCAGAGTCTGCATAAACATGCACCTGAAAGGCCTGACGAGAAATACCCTTTATTCATAGCCCACTGTATTCCTGCATGACTTGTTTGGCGGCTTTGATCACCAGCGCGCCGAGTTCTGTGACGCGGTCGTCCGTGATGCGAGATACGGGGCCAGAGATGGAAATGGCGGCGAAGGCTTCCTGATGTTCATCCAGAATACAGGCCGCGATACAGCGTAGCCCCAGCGCATGCTCTTCGTCATCGAACGAATACCCCTGCTTGCGAATCAACAAGAGATTTTCTTTCAGCGCTTGTGGCGAACTGAACGTGTGTGGCGTGTAGCCATGCAGCCCTTTCTTGTGCAGTAGTTGGGTAACTTGAGCATCGGGTAAATGCGCCAGAAATGCTTTTCCGGCACCCGAAGCATGCATCGGTAATTTACCGCCGATGGGGGCGGACATACGCATCAGCGCTGTACATTGAACCTGATCGATGATGATCGCCTGACTATCCGTCTGATCGAGAACGGCCAGATTGACCGTCTCGCCTGAATCTTCCATTAATTTGCGTAATATCGGATGCACAATCGCTAACAGGTTGCGGCTTTGCAGAAAGCTACTGCCGACGATAAAGGCGTGCGATGCGATCGTCCATAGCCCCAGATCGCCAACCTGACGCACAAAGCCCTGCTGCTGCATAGTGGTGAGCAGGCGGTGGGTGGTGGAATTCGGTAAACCGGCCTGTTGAGCGAGATCGGTTAGCGCCACGCTGCCGTTGGCTTTGGCGATATACTCAAGCAGCGTCAGGCCACGGGTCAGTGACTGAACCTGCCCGGTTGGCTGTGCAGCGTTTCCCGCGCTGGCTCTGGGTTTTTTCCCGCGTTTAGCTGGCTCTGGTGGCGTCATGGCGTCGATTCCTTTTTGTAGTAATGGAATTGATTTTCGTTTTTTTACCGCAGAATGCAACTCTTCTTTCGCTGTGTTTTTTATCGGCAAATTACCTGAAAAAGTCTCACGCTACACCGCGTTAGCCTGCTCATAACTTATGCTAGGATAGACGCAATATATATCGTATTTATTGGCCGGGAATGGGGTTCGCGTGAGTAATCGGGTAGACGAATTGCAGCGTCAGTTGGCGCAACGCATCATGGTGCTGGATGGTGGTATGGGTACTATGATTCAGGGTTATCGCCTGCAGGAAGCAGATTATCGCGGCGAGCGCTTTGCCGACTGGCCGAGCGATGTGAAGGGAAATAACGATCTGCTGGTGCTGACCAAACCGCAGGTGATTAGTGAAATTCACGACGCCTATCTGGAAGCCGGTGCTGATATTCTCGAAACCAACACCTTCAACGCCACCACGATTGCGATGGCGGACTATGATATGGAATCGCTGTCGGCGGAAATTAATACCGTCGCCGCCCGGTTGGCGCGTGCCAGCGCGGATAAATGGACAGCATTAACACCAGATAAGCCTCGCTATGTTGCTGGCGTTCTCGGTCCGACGAACCGCACTGCGTCGATCTCCCCCGATGTTAACGATCCGGCTTTTCGTAACGTCAGTTTTGATCAACTGGTAGAGGCGTACCGCGAATCGACTCGCGCACTGATCGCGGGTGGCGTCGATCTGATCATGATCGAAACCATTTTCGACACGTTGAATGCTAAAGCGGCGAGTTTCGCAGTCGAAAGTGAATTTGAGGCGTTAGGGATTGTTTTGCCGGTGATGATCTCCGGTACGATCACAGATGCGTCAGGACGTACGTTGTCCGGCCAAACCACGGAAGCCTTTTACAACTCTCTGCGTCATTCCCGCCCACTTTCCTTCGGTCTGAACTGTGCATTGGGGCCGGATGAGCTGCGTCAGTATGTCGCCGAGCTATCGCGTATTTCAGAATGCTATGTGAGCGCACACCCGAATGCGGGGCTACCTAACGCCTTCGGGGAATACGATCTCGATCCAGCAGATATGGCGAAACATATCGGTGAATGGGCGCGATCGGGTTTTCTGAATATCGTCGGTGGCTGCTGTGGATCGACGCCTGCACACATTGCTGCGATGGCGAAAGTGGTGGAAGGTGTGCCGCCGCGCACGCTGCCGGAGATCCCGGTAGCTTGCCGTTTATCCGGTCTTGAACCGCTGATTATCGATGCTAATACCCTGTTTGTTAACGTGGGGGAACGGACGAACGTTACCGGCTCTGCGCGCTTTAAACGTCTGATCAAAGAAGAAAAATACAACGAAGCGCTGGATGTTGCCCGTCAGCAGGTGGAAAGCGGTGCGCAGATCATCGATATCAACATGGATGAGGGCATGCTGGATGCAGAGGCGGCGATGATCCGCTTCCTGAATCTGATTGCCGGTGAACCTGATATTGCCCGAGTGCCGATTATGATCGACTCCTCAAAGTGGGATGTGGTTGAGAAAGGGCTTAAATGCATTCAGGGAAAAGGGATTGTTAACTCGATCTCCATGAAGGAAGGTGTGGAGACCTTTATTCACCACGCTAAGCTGGTGCGGCGCTATGGCGCTGCCGTGGTGGTGATGGCTTTTGATGAAGTCGGACAGGCAGATACCCGCGCACGTAAAATTGAAATTTGTAGCCGAGCTTATCGCATCCTGACGGAAGAAGTCGGCTTCCCGCCGGAAGACATCATTTTTGACCCGAATATTTTCGCGGTGGCAACGGGGATCGACGAACACAACAACTACGCGGTGGATTTCATCGAAGCCTGCGCCGATATCAAGGCGCAGCTGCCGCACGCGATGATCTCTGGCGGCGTGTCCAATGTGTCGTTCTCATTTCGCGGTAACGATCTGGTACGTGAGGCGATCCACGCCGTCTTCCTGTATTACGCGATCCGCAATGGTATGGACATGGGGATCGTGAACGCCAGTCAGTTGGCGATCTATGACGATCTTCCTATTGAGTTGCGCGATGCGGTAGAGGACGTGATCCTCAACCGCCGCAGCGATGCCACCGAGCGCATGCTCGAACTGGCGGAAAAATACCGCGGTAGCAAAACAGAAGATGAAGGCAGTAAAACACAGGCGGAGTGGCGTGGCTGGGACGTGAAGAAACGTCTGGAGTATTCGCTGGTTAAAGGCATTACCGAGTTTATCGAACTGGATACGGAAGAAGCGCGTCAGCAGGCGTCACGACCGATTGAAGTGATCGAAGGTCCGTTGATGGACGGTATGAACGTGGTCGGCGACCTATTCGGTGCAGGTAAAATGTTTTTGCCGCAGGTGGTGAAATCTGCGCGTGTGATGAAGCAGGCTGTGGCCTACCTCGAACCTTATATTGAAGCCAGTAAAGACAAAGGCTCGTCCGCAGGGAAAATCCTGCTGGCGACGGTAAAAGGCGACGTTCACGACATCGGTAAGAATATCGTCGGCGTGGTGCTGCAATGTAACAATTACGAGATTATCGATCTGGGCGTGATGGTTCCGACGGATAAAATCCTGAAAACCGCACGCGAAGAGAATGTCGATATCATTGGGCTATCCGGGCTGATTACGCCGTCGCTGGATGAAATGGTTAACGTGGCGAAAGAGATGGAGCGTCAGGGCTTTACGCTGCCGCTGTTGATTGGCGGTGCGACGACCTCTAAAGCGCATACTGCCGTGAAGATTGAGCAGAACTACAGTGGCCCGACCGTCTACGTGCAGAATGCCTCACGCTCTGTCGGCGTGGTATCGGCTTTGCTGTCCAGTACACAGTACGATGACTTTGTTGCGCGTACCCGCAAAGAGTACGAAACCGTGCGTATTCAGCACGCGCGTAAAAAACCGAGAACGCCGCCGGTGACGCTGGAAGCGGCGCGCGCTAACGCCTCGGATCTGGATTGGGAAAATTATACGCCGCCAGTTGTGCATCGTCTGGGCGTTCAGGAAGTGACAGCCAGCATTGAAACGCTGCGCAATTACATCGACTGGACGCCGTTCTTTATGACCTGGTCGCTGGCGGGGAAATATCCTCGTATTCTGGAAGATGAGGTAGTAGGTGAAGAGGCCAAACGCCTGTTCACCGATGCCAACGCAATGTTGGACGACTTGTCTGCGCGCGGTGCGCTGAACCCTCGTGGTGTGGTGGGTTTATTCCCGGCGAACCGCGTTGGCGATGACGTGGTGATTTATACCGATGAACGTCGCGAAACGGTGCTGTCAGTCAGCCATCATCTGCGTCAACAAACGGAAAAAACCGACTTCCCGAACTACTGCTTGTCCGACTTTGTGGCGCCGAAGTCCAGCGGCAAGCCGGATTATCTCGGTGCCTTTGCGGTGACTGGTGGGCTGGAAGAGGATACGTTGGCCGATCTGTGGGAAGCTCAGCATGATGATTACAACAAGATCATGGTGAAGGCGATTTCTGACCGTCTGGCGGAAGCCTTTGCGGAATACCTGCACGAACGCGTGCGTAAAGTTTACTGGGGCTATGCGCCGAATGAGAACCTCAGTAATGAGCTGCTGATCCGTGAGAATTATCAGGGGATTCGCCCTGCGCCGGGCTACCCTGCTTGTCCAGACCATACGGAGAAAGTACAAATCTGGCAGTTGCTGGATGTGGAAAAACATACTGGCATGAAACTCACCGAATCCTATGCCATGTGGCCAGGTGCGTCGGTATCCGGCTGGTATTTCAGCCATCCTGACAGCAAATACTTTGCGGTCGCACAAATCCAGCACGATCAGGTAGAGGATTACGCGATACGCAAAGGTATGGAAGTGAGTGACGTTGAGCGCTGGCTGGCACCAAATCTCGGCTATGATGCTGATTAAATTGCGACCTAAGTCGAGTATGACAACATCAACCTTGGAGAGGTTGTCATCTCAACTATGTCAGTGAGGGGGCGTTTCGTGCGTGATAGACCACATTATTTCTCTGTGGCACTAGCGCCACGCCCGCTCAGGGCGCTCAATCGCCGCTGCCCTGAGAACCCAGGCTTTCTGGCGAAATTATACCGCTGCGCGGTTCCTTCGGCATTCGAGAACGCTAATCGTGCCGCTAGTGACGCGCTCCCGGCGCGGCACTAGCTTTCGCAGCGTCCATGCTGCTCACACGGCGTCCTCGTACGCCTCAGTATAATTTTTAACGCCAGTTGAAAAACAAAACTGATTAGCTCGTGGATGTTTTCTGCTTCTAAACCTGTCATCACATGAAACTCATTATGATGAGAATAGTTATCAGTCTTATTGATGCGTCTGTCTCGCAATGATAAGGTGATTAACAGTCTCTGCGGCGAATATGTCGCTGCGTCTCACGCTATGTCCGTTAATCGCAGGCCTGATTCTGGGCGTTAAACAGGATGAGGGTATCTTCCCGCTTATGCTAAAACGACTCTTTTCCATAGAGGATTTCTTTGATATCGGTGAACGCTACGGGATTGATTACCACTTCCCGCAGTTGTCGTCTTGCCGCGATCGCATGAAAGAAAAGCGCATCGTGGTGCAGGGTGATGTCGAAGAGATGACGCTGTCTTCCGGTATTTGCCTGACGAACTCCAATGTACGCGTGTTGCAGCCTTACGAATCGACGTCTTTGCACTGCTGTCCGTTTTATACGCTGGTGGTGCTGGAAGGATGTGTCGCGCTGCGCCTGAATGGTAAAGAGTTTGTTGTGCGCTCTGGCATGGCATTCAGTACCCAACTGGGCGATCGGCTAGTCATGAACGCGAGCCACCTTGCTGACCATCATCTTCGTACCGTGTCTTTGGGGATTTTTCCCGCGACTTCCGCTTTGGAGCCGCAGTTGAGCTTGTTGTTGAACGAATGGGAACAGAGCGGTAATCCGACATTTTTATGGCAGGTTCCTGGCTATTTGTTGTCTGGTTTACAGCATGCGCTGGAAAATACCCTGCCGGGTTTATCGCGCCAGCTCATGCTGGAAGGCGTGATGCTGCAACTGCTGGGACATGGTCTGTCATTCGGACAATGTGGGGGAGAGCGGCGTATGTTGCCCCCGCCCGGCGAACAGGAGCGATTGGATAATGTGCGGCGACGTCTGGCGCAACAGCCTGAAAAAGAGTACACCCTCAATGAGCTGGCGCAGCTGGCCGCGATGAGCAGCAGTAGCCTGCGTACCAAATTTCGTCAAGCATATGGTCATTCCGTCTTTGACTACCTGCGTGACTGCCGATTAGAACTGTCCCGCCGCTATTTGGCGCAGGGATACAGCGTTCAGCAAGCCGCCTGGATGTCGGGCTACCAGCACGCGACTAACTTCGCCACGGCTTTCCGGCGACGTTACGGTATTGCGCCGAGCGATGCGCGCATACCCAGCTAGCCCTTCCTTGTCTTAATCGATGCATTGCTCCTTGCTTACGCCAGGTATTGTCACTTTGCTACCTGTCCAGCGTCTTTCCGCAGAGTTCCCATTTTGTCATTGCGCATACGTAAACCGTCACTGCGCATAGCTATCGGCAGACCAATAACGGTAATAATTCTTATTTACAATAATAAAGTCTGTGGAGATTCCCATGTTCAGAAAAACGCGGCTGGCGCTGCTGGTTGGCTGTTTCACCAGTGGATTTACTGTGTCGGCATTCGCACAGGAGACGCTATCCTCTGGCGATACGTTAGTCGTTACGTCTCAAACGCAACGCGGTGCCACCAAGCTGGAAACGCCGGATATTGAGACTCCTCAGGCCGTTTCTATCATTACGCGCGATCAGATTCAGGAACAAGGCGCGACCAGCGTTAGGCAGGCGGTCGGTTATACGCCGGGTGTGTTTAACAACCAGATTGGTGCCTCTAACCGCTTTGACTACATGGTGTTACGCGGCTTTTCCGACGGCAGTCTTGATAACGTTTATCTCGATGGTTTGAAGATGATGGGAGATACCAATTCCCATAGTTCGCTGGTTATCGATCCCTGGTTCCTCGACAGCATTGAAGTCGTCAGAGGCCCGGCGTCTGTACTCTACGGGCGCTCTTCACCGGGTGGGATTGTGGCGCTAAATTCCCGCCAACCGTCTTTTGATCGCAGCGGCCAGATTAAACTGTTTGCAGGTAATAATGCGCAGCGTGGTGCGGCGTTTGACGTTACCGGCCCGTTGGATGACGATGAGCGTTTTGCCTTCCGCCTGGGCGGGATGGTGCGTGAGGCGGATACGCAATTTGGGCCGCTGAAAGAAGAACGTTACGCGGTTGCGCCCAGCTTACTGTGGCGAATTTCCGATAAGACGCGGCTGGAATTGATGGCTTATCTGCACCGCGATCCTGAAGGTGGCAGCCATTCGGGACTACCATATGAAGGCACCGTGGTGGCGCATAACGGCCAGAAAATCTCGAACACCTTTTATGAAGGGGAAGAGAACTATGAGAAATACGACCGCAAGCAAAACATGGTGGGGTATAACTTTGAACATGGTTTTGATAGCGGCTGGGCGGTGCGTCAAAAGCTGCGTTACCTGCGTACCAAAGTGCATTTGGATCAGGTGTACGCCTATGGCTGGACGCAGCCGAGCGCTGATACTCTGACTCGCTACTACTCAGGTTCCCGTGAGTCGCTGTCTGCGTTAACGTTAGATAATCAGCTCGATGGCAGCGTGGATACCGGTGCCGTAAATCACCGTCTGCTGGTGGGGATCGACTATCAGCAGCGTAATAATAACATGGACTGGCCTTCTGGCTCTTTCCCGGCGATCGATGCGTTTAACCCCGTTTACGGCTCTGGGCCAACAGGTATGTCTGGCACGCTGGAAAAACACAAGCTGCAACAGACGGGGATCTACGTTCAGGATCAAATGAGCTGGGAACGCTGGCGCTTGACGTTGGGGGGGCGCCACGATCGGGTGAAAGTCACTCACGTTAACCATACTAACGGCACACATAGTGAGCTTGATAAAAACAACTTTAGCTCACGAGCGGCCTTGCTCTATTTGTTTGATAACGGTTTTGCACCGTATGTCAGCTACTCTACGGCCTTTACGCCGACTAGCTTCGCCGATGATAACGGTAACGTACTGGAGCCGATGAAAGGTAAACAGTGGGAAGCTGGGATGAAGTATCAGCCAGAAGGCTCTCAGGATCAGTACAGTCTGTCGGTCTTCCGTATTAATCAGAAGAATGTCGCGACAAAAGTTCAGCCTAATGATCCTTACCGTTCCGTCGGTGAAATTGAATCTGAAGGGGTGGAACTGGAGGCCGTGAGCCACATTACCGATAATCTGCGTTTGCAAGCGGCTTACACTTATACGGACATTCGCTATAAGAAAAGCAGCGTGGCTGAGCAAGGAAAACGTGCGGTGTATGCCCCACGCAATCAGGCTAGCGTCTGGGCCAGCTATGATGTAAAAAGCGGTCCGCTGGACGGCCTGACGATTGGTTCCGGCGTGCGTTATGTGAACGGTGTGACTTCCGATCGTGCCAATACCCACACGTTGCCCTCCTATACGTTGGTGGATATGGCGGTGGGATACGATCTCTCGAAGGTGGGTCTGAAAGGGCTGAGTGCACAGCTTAACGTCAATAACCTGACCGATAAACGCTACGTGGCAGCGTGTAACTCGCTAGAGTTCTGTTACTTTGGTGCGGAGCGCAGCGTGGTCGGCAGCGTTTCTTATTCGTTCTGATATCTTCCCCGTCCTGCCTTAACGGGCAGGACAATGGGTTGTACGAGGATTTACATCAATAGATCGTCCACACTTTCACCATATCTGAAGACATTAAATCATCACATTTCTGCTAGTGAGTAGAGATAATATTCTGCTACTTCTTACCTATTTCAGCTATTTTCCTCAAACACATTAAATAATGTTCTGATTCATTGAATGAAATGCATGATAGTGAATTTATATTTTCTATATTTATATTTTCAGGAGTAATTTATGTCATTAATTTTACGTTTATTTTTGGCAATAAGTGGTATTTATCTCAGATGGGCTGGACATTTCAATGACTAAAAACAATACTGTTTTGGCATGTTTTTTTGCGATTCTTACGTAATATCTATCGGTCATAGATAATGTATTCTTCATGTAATAGTTAGTCTGGAGGTTTTTAATTCGTATTTTTCTATGAAAATAATTTCAATACTTATTATTTTAAATTCTATTTACATAATGTATGTGAGGCATAGCAATGGACTTGAATAATAAAAACAGACGATTTTTCTTTATTAGCTCTGCGAAAAAAATGATAGGAACCGTCGGGTTATTATCATTAGCGAATATCCCTTTCACGGTGAGGGCGAGTGACGTCGTGGATAAGCCAAAGGCCGTCGGGATAAAGACATGCCCTCTTACAACTGAGCAAATCGTGGGGCCTTACTTTGTTGACTACAAAATACTACGACGCGATATTACCGAATCCCAACCGGGAATTCCGCTGCTGCTGAAAATAAAAGTGATCGATGGTGTGACGTGTGAACCCGTGGATAACATTTTGGTTGATGTCTGGCATTGCAATGCGCGGGGTAAATATTCGGGGTGGAGTTTCATTAGCCCTGATAAAGAAGCATCAACCGATGATGTAGGAACGGTTAATCGGACAGACAATACCCGCTTCTTTAGAGGTATTCAGCCGACAGACCAGAATGGGGTTGTGAGGTTCACGACAATATTTCCTGGCTTCTATGCCGGCAGAGCGACACATATTCACGTAGCAATAAGGCGACCGAGTAAAAATCCTCTGGAAAAAGAACACTTTGCTTTTGTTGGACAGTTATATTTCCCAGAGGATCTTTGTCGCGTGGTTTATAATAATGAGCCCTATAGCCCAAGGGATATTACCCGAGTCACCAATGATAAAGATGACTATTTTACCAAGATGAATGGTGTGCAATCGCTCCTTACGGTCAATAAAGTCAATGAAGGCGATTTTAATGACGGGTTTACGGGCGAAATCATTTTATCTATTGATAAAAATGCGACCTCAACCTATCTGACTCAGCGTGACTTATATAAATACACCGTTTCTCAAGATTAACGTCAATATCCGGGGCAGATGCACCGCCCCGTTTTTCTATTCGACTTACTGCGATATTAATACAGCCCAATCACTTTCCACCACAATAGACCTGCACTCATGAAGATCGCCTGATTCACCAAACTGACGACAAAGCCAGTGCGCCACCAGACGGCGGTGGGTACGTAGCCTGCACCGAACAGGATCGGGCCGCGTGCGTGGGTATATTGCGTGAGTGAGCAGTACAGGCTACTGGTAAACGCCAGCATGAACGCCATCGGCACTGCTGGAATGTTCAGGTTGATCCCGACACCGAGGAATACCGCGAAAAGGGCGGCGATCTGTGCATTGCCGCTGGCGAAGAAATAGTGGGTGTAGAAATAGGCTGCATTCAACAACAACAGCACCAAGACCCAGCTTGTTCCCTGCATCAAATGGCCGATATTGCTGCCGATGAGATCGCCGAACCAGTTGGTGAAGCCGAGTTTTTTCAACTGATTCGCCATCATCAGCAGGGCGGCGAACCAAATCAGCGTATCCCAGGCTCCTTTCTCGCTTTTCACGTCTTCCCAGCTCAGTACGCCGGTTAACAGCAGAAAGGACAGCCCGACGAAGGAAGCGGTCGTGGCATCTACGCCTAAGCGGTCGCCAAAAATCCACAGTACCAGCAGCAGAATAACGGTGAAGGCCATCAGCCACTCTCCGCGGCTCATATTGCCCATCTTTGCCAATTCTGCGACGGCCAATTTTGGCGCATCCGGCGTATGGCGAATTTCTGGCTTGGTTAGCCAGTAGACGAGCAGTGGGACAACCGCCAGAGAGATCAAACAGGGGACGAGTGCGGCGAGGAACCAACTTCCCCAGGTAATGGTAACGCCTGCGTTGGCCGCGAGTTTCACCGCGAGCAGATTGCCGGTGTAGGCGGTCATAAACATGGCTGCTGTCACGTCGTTAACGTTACCAATACAGGTGATCAGGAACGTACCAATCTTACTGCGCGACGCATCTTCCGGCTTGGAGTCGAAGCTGCGTGACAGCGAATCGGCAATTGGATAAATAATTCCGCCGCAGCGTGCGGTGTTGCTTGGCATCGCGGGGGAAAGCACCAGATCGGCAAAGGCCAGACCGTAAGCCAGCCCCAATGTGCGCTTCCCTAGCATACGGATCATCTGCAAGGCGATACGGCGACCCAATCCCGTTTTGATAAACCCACGCGCGATCATGAAGGCAACGACAATCAGCCAGATCAGCGAGCTGTTCAAATCGCTGAGTGCGGTTTGTATTGCCCCGCTTGCTGTTTTATCACCCGCGGCGTACGTCAGCGCAAAGAGGGTGATACTGATAATACCGATAGCCCCAATCGGGAGGACGTTAGCGACAATACAAACGATCGTTGCTACAAAAATGACGGCGGAGTGCCAGGCGGCTGGGTTTAAGCCCGTAGGGGGTTCCATTTGCCAAAAAAAAGCGGCGACAGCAAGAATCACGATCAGCGGGAGCCAGTTTAGTCCATACGAGGTTTTTGTCTTCATCCATTTTCCTTACTAAAAAGCCAGAAGGATTGCAGGGCATACGCTAACGTACTCAATTTGCAAAACATTAATCCTGCTTAACGTTTTGCAAGCGCATAACCCATAAGGGTTAGGTACATAAGAGGAGCATAGCGCTAACCAGACAAGGCATGACAGGAAACCGCAGGATTATTGATTTGGATTCTGTTTTTTAAATATTGTCATTTAATTAATTTTTTTCATTTTTTGATGTAATCGATTTTCCTGTGGTGAGGACTGCCTCGCAGCACGGCCAGACAACATCTGGTAAGATGGCTGCTCATTACCTCATCAATACCGTGTTTTCTATCGATACACCGTATTTCATAGACACACAGTATTTCATCGACACACTGTATTTCATCGACACATTATTTGACCGGAGGCGCGGACTTTTTGTTAACATTGCTGAATCTCCTTTCTGCGATTGCATTACTGGTGTGGGGCACCCACATTGTCCGCACGGGTATCATGCGGGTTTATGGCACTCAGCTACGGCGAGTTCTCAGCGATAGCGTTGAGAAAAAGCCATTGGCTTTTATGGCTGGCATTGGCGTCACTGCGCTGGTGCAGAGTAGTAATGCGACGGCCTTGCTAACGACCTCTTTTGTCTCACAGGGGCTGGTGGCTTTAACGCCTGCGCTGGTGATTATTCTCGGGGCGGATGTCGGTACGGCACTGATGGTGCGAATTCTGACGTTCGATCTATCCTGGCTTTCTCCGCTGCTGATTTTTCTTGGCGTGGTGTTTTTCCTCAGCCGTAAACAGACGAGGGGCGGCCAGATTGGTCGTGTAGCGATTGGACTTGGGCTGATTCTGCTGGCGTTGGAAATGATCGTCTTGGCCGCCGCGCCGATCACGCAGGCGTCGGGCGTGAAGGTGCTGTTCTCTTCGCTGACGGGCGACGTTATGTTGGATGCATTGGCTGGTGCGCTGTTCGCGGTGGTTACCTATTCCAGCCTGGCTGCGGTGCTGCTGACGGCAACGTTAACGGCAAGCGGTGTGATCTCGCTGGAAGTGGCGATGTGTCTGGTCATCGGTGCCAATCTGGGGAGTGGGTTACTGACGATGATGAGCACCTCGACGCAGAATGCGGCGGGGCGACGCGTGGCGCTCGGCAGCATGCTATTCAAGATGTTCGGTTGTCTGGTTATGCTACCGCTGGTCGAGCCGCTCTCGCGTTGGCTGGCGCGTATTCCGCTAAGTGCTGAAGAGTTGGTGATCTACTTCCACCTGTTCTACAACCTGATTCGTTGCCTGCTGCTGATTCCGCTTACTGGTGTGGTGGCTCGTCTGTCCTGCGCGATGATTGCTGATTCGCCGCAGGTTGATCTCCAGATGAAGCCTCGTCATCTGGATACCAGCTCGCTGGATACGCCAGCATTGGCGTTGGCTAATGCAGCACGGGAAACGCTGCGGATTGGCGATGTACTGGAACAAATGCTGCGCTTATACCGCGAAGTATTGCAGGGCGACCCTATGCAGCGGCGGGAGATTCGTCGGCTTGATGATGATGTCGATATACTATACACCGCGATTAAGCTTTATCTGGCGCAGATTCAGAAAGACGGGTTGGATGAACGGGATTCTCAGCGCTGGGCAGAAGTCATCGAAGTGGCGCTGAATCTGGAGCAGGCGGGCGATATTATCGAACGCATGGCTGATGACATTGGCAATCATTCATCCGGTGTACGCATGGCGTTTTCTGCGCAGGGTTTGGAAGAGTTGAACCACCTGCATGACCAACTGCTGGCGAACTTGCGTCTGGGGCTGTCGGTTTTCTTATCTGAAGATGTCACCAGCGCCAAACGCCTGCGCCGTGCCAAGCACCGTTTCCGTATTATGAATCGTCGTTATGCCCATGCGCATGTCGATCGCTTACATCAGCACAACGTACAGAGTCTGGAAACCAGTTCGCTTCATTTGAGTTTACTTGGCGATATGAACCGGCTGAACTCCCTGTTCTGCGCAGTGGCGTATAACGTATTGATTGTGCAACAGGATGGGGATGAAGAGCGCGAAGAATCACCGCTGACGTTGTGATCCTTTTGTGGAATGACAGACGTTTTTATGCAGACTAGGATACGGTTTCGTGCGCGATAGTACCGTCATTTTTATGCTACTCCGTAGCACGCGCCCGACATGGGGCGGCTCAAACGCCGCTCGCCCCATGACCCCTAGGCTTTCGGCGGAAATTATGCCGCTGACGCGGTTCCTTCGTCGATATCAGGCTTCACGGACCGCTTGCGACACGGTTACTCGCCCCATAAATGGGACTCGCCCTTCGGGCCAGCACAAGTGCTGTTCAAAAACGTCTCTGACGTTTTTGTCCGGCGTGGCACAAGCTTTCGCCGCGTCCCTGCGGCTCATCCTAAGCCTGCTATCTCCTCAGCATAATTTTTTACGCCGGATAAGGGCAAAATCCGCGCTCACATAAAATGTGACTAAGAGACAGCGCGGAGAGAGCGAATTTACTCGAACAGGCTGTGGTGCAGCGTCTGTACCACTCGTTCTGCATCGTCACCCGGTACCAGGAAGCACAGGTTGTTGCTGCTGGCACCGTAGCAGATTAGACGAATGCGGAAAGGTTCCAGCACGCCAAACACTTCTTTCCCTACGCCACAGGCCTGAGACAGCTTGTTGCCGATCAGCGCGACCAGTGACAGGTTCTCTTCAACCTCGACTCGACACAACGATGACAGCTCGGTCAGCAGGGCGCTGGACAGCAGGCTGTCGCCCGTTGAGGTAGAGCCGGTGGTATCAAGTGTCAGGGCCACGTTGACTTCTGACGTGGTGATCAGGTCAACGGAGATGTTGTGACGCGCCAAAATACTGAACACTTCTGCCAGAAAGCCGCGAGTGTGCAGCATGTTGAGGCTGTGCAGTGTGAGCAATGTTTGCTTACGGCGTAGCGCCAGCGCGCGGAACAGCGGCGGATTTTCTGTTTTATTGCACACCAGCGTACCGCCTGCGGCTGGATCTTTGCTGGAACCAACGAACACGGGGATATCACTACGCACCGCAGGCAACAGCGTGGCTGGGTGCAGGACTTTCGCGCCAAATGTCGCCATTTCGGCGGCTTCTTCAAACATGATTTGATCGATGCGTTTTGCTGTCGGCACCACGCGTGGATCGGTGGTGTAGATGCCGGGGACATCGGTCCAGATATCGATCCGGCTGACGTTGAGCGCTTCGCCCAGCAATGCTGCCGTATAATCGCTACCGCCGCGACCCAACGTGGTTGTGCGGCCTTTTGCTTCGCTGCCGATAAAGCCCTGAGTAATCACCAAACCTTGTTCAAGACGTGGCTGCAACTGGCTACGCGTCAGTTCGCCCAGTACGTCACAATCTGGCTGTGCGCGGCCAAAATGATCGTCGGTTCGCATGATTTTACGCACATCAAACCACTCAGCTACTACATCGCGCTGGCGAAGGATCTCAACAAACAACAGGGTAGACATCAGTTCGCCATGGCTGACCAGTTCATCGGTCAGTGCGTTGGATGTCGCGAGCGCTGCGGCTTCAGAAAGCGTGGTTACGCTGTCCAGCATGCGATCAATTTCATCACGAATAACGCTCTGATTGGTCAGCTTGTCGATAATGGCGTATTGGATCTGGCGGATCTTCGCCAGATGTTCGGCGCGCGTTTCTGGCGTCTGGCCTTCCGCGAGCGCGACCAGTAAATTGGTGATACCCGCCGATGCCGATAGCACGACAACGCGAACATTCGGATTAGACAACACCACATCGGCGCTGCGATTCATGGCGTCAAAGTCCGCCACGCTGGTGCCGCCAAATTTGGCAATAACGGTAGAGTTCGCGTTTGCGGATACTTCAGTTGCAGACATGTCAAAAAACCTCGTGTCAGGGGTAGGCTGTTTTCAGTAAACAGCATTCCATTAAATCAGCCTTGGCACAGGGGGAGAGCGGTAAGTAGGGGGCAGGCGTAGAAAATCGCTACGATACACCCAGAAGCGCTCCACCTTGCTAAACGTCCATCAGGACGAATCTGGTGACAACCCAGAGGATTCAGCCTCTGTAGTCGATAGGGTGAAAGCCGTATTTCACCTCATCTCGGCGTCGCTCCCCCTCAGATATCATCAGCGGATTACGGTTCCTCCGATACCTTACCTGGGCGACGCGCCTCTTCTGGCTTGCACACCGAGTGTGCAAGTACGGTGTTACAAATAACGGGTTATGCGGTTTCTGTCAATAAACAAAACGGCATGAGCCGCTTTTAGCAAGAAAAGGGATCTCAATCTGGATTTTAAGGGATACAATCGATTCAGTCACTTTGAACTCATGCTTAGAGAGAAAGTCGCATTATGAAAAATATTAATCCAAGCCAAACTGCCGCCTGGCAGGCATTACAACACCATTTTGACGCGATGAAAGACGTGCAAATCAGCGAGCTGTTTGCACAGGATAGCGATCGTTTCGCGCATTTTTCCGCGACGTTCGACGATCAGATGCTGGTGGATTACTCCAAAAACCGCATCACGGCTGAAACGATGGAAAAACTGCACGCGCTGGCGCGGGAAACCGACCTGTCTGCGGCGATTCAGTCCATGTTTGCCGGCGAGAAAATCAACCGCACGGAAGACCGCGCCGTTCTGCACGTTGCCCTGCGTAACCGCAGCAACACGCCGATTCTGGTGGATGGCAAAGATGTGATGCCGGAAGTCAACGCGGTGCTGGCGAAGATGAAAGATTTCAGCGAACGTGTGATTGGCGGTGAATGGAAAGGCTATACCGGCAAAACCATTACCGATGTGGTTAACATCGGTATTGGCGGCTCCGATCTGGGCCCGTTCATGGTAACGGAAGCGCTGAAGCCTTATAAAAATCACCTCAACATGCACTTTGTCTCTAACGTTGACGGCACGCACATCGCTGAAACGTTGAAGCCGCTGAACCCAGAAACCACGCTGTTCCTCGTCGCGTCGAAAACCTTCACCACGCAGGAAACCATGACCAACGCGCACAGTGCTCGCGACTGGTTCCTGAAAACGGCGCAGGACGAGAAACACGTTGCCAAGCACTTTGCTGCGCTGTCCACCAACGCGAAAGCCGTCGGCGAATTTGGTATCGATACCGACAACATGTTCGAATTCTGGGACTGGGTGGGCGGACGCTACTCTCTGTGGTCGGCGATTGGGCTGTCGATCATCCTTTCTCTGGGTTTTGAAAACTTTGAAAAACTGCTCAGCGGCGCGCACGCGATGGACAAGCACTTTGCTTCCACGCCTGCGGAGAAAAACCTGCCTGTGTTGCTGGCGCTTATCGGCATTTGGTACAACAATTTCTTCGGTGCTGAAACTGAGGCGATTCTGCCGTATGACCAATACATGCACCGCTTTGCCGCCTATTTCCAACAGGGGAATATGGAATCTAACGGGAAATCAGCCGATCGCAACGGCAACCCAGTGGATTACCAGACTGGGCCGATTATCTGGGGTGAGCCGGGCACAAACGGCCAACATGCGTTCTACCAGTTAATTCATCAGGGTACCAAACTGGTTCCGTGTGATTTTATCGCACCGGCTGTTAGCCATAACCCATTGAGCGATCACCACAGCAAGCTACTGTCGAACTTCTTTGCACAGACGGAAGCGCTGGCGTTCGGTAAGAGCCGTGAGGTAGTGGAAGCGGAATTTGCGGCTGCGGGTAAAAGTGCAAAAGACGTAGAACACGTGGCACCATTCAAGGTATTTGAAGGTAACCGCCCGACCAACTCGATCCTGCTGCGTGAAATCACCCCGTACAGTCTGGGTGCGTTGATCGCACTGTATGAGCATAAGATCTTTACGCAAGGCGCGATCCTGAACATCTTCACGTTCGATCAGTGGGGCGTGGAATTAGGTAAGCAACTGGCGAACCGTATTCTGCCAGAGCTGGAAAATGATAATACGATCGACAGTCATGACAGCTCCACCAACGGGTTGATCAACCGCTTCAAGGCGTGGCGTAACTAATCGGGCCTGTGCCCTTTGGTTTTTTAATCGCAAGGAGGAAGATATGCAGGTTCGTATGTTGTTGGGGCTATCAGCGGCAGTCTTGCTGGCAGGGTGCAGCAGTACCAGCCAACTCAGCGCCGCTGGGCAGGCCGTGACGTTCACGGATACCAAGCCAGGCAGCGAATGTCAGCTGTTGGGGCAGGCTAGCGGTAGCCAGTCTAACTGGCTGGCAGGCAACCATAGCGACGGCAGTTCTATGCGCGGTGCGGCAAACGATCTGCGTAATAAAGCGGCGGCGATGGGGGGCAATACGGTCTATGGCGCAACCAGTCCGAGTGAGACCTTCTGGTCAAGCTTTGCGCCGCTGGACAGCAAGATGAGCGGCAGCGTCTACAAATGTCCTTAAGCTAAAGAAAAACCCGGTGAGAGTGGCATTTTGCTCTCACCGCTTTCCTAACGTATTGCTCAACCGACTATCCCAGCGTCGTCCTGATGCTGCTTCATCCCTAAATCCAGCGGCGTTTTGCTGGCTTCCCCACCGATTTCCCGTGCCAGACGAGGCACCAGATAGCCGGATACCTTCTTCAGCAGCGCTTTGACTAAGACGCGCGCCTCGTTGTCATCTACCAGAAAATGCGCGGCACCCTGAACCTTATCCAGCACGTGCAGGTAATAAGGCAGAATTCCCGCGTCAAATAGCGCATTACTGAGCCGGGCGAGTGTCTCTGCGCTGTCATTCACTCCGCGCAGCAGCACGCTTTGGTTGAGCAGCGTCACGCCTGCACGACGTAAACGCGCCATACTTTGTGTTAAATCAGGATCGATTTCCTGCGGATGGTTAATATGCGTCACCAGCAATACCTGAAGCGAACTGCGTGCTAGACGATCGCACAGTGCATCGGTAATACGGGCGGGGATCACCACAGGCAAACGGCTGTGAATACGCAGGCGTTTCACGTGCGGGATGTGTTCCAGTTCAGTGATAAGCCAATCCAACTCGTGGTCTTTGGCCATCAGCGGATCGCCGCCGGAAAAAATGATTTCATCTAGCTCAGCGTGCTGGCGGATATAATCCAGCGCCTGACGCCAGTTTGCCTTATTGCCCTGATTATCCTGGTACGGGAAATGGCGGCGGAAGCAGTAGCGACAGTTCACCGCGCAGCCGCCTTTAACCAGCAATAACGCGCGGTTATGATATTTATGCAGTAGCCCAGGGACGACGCTGTGTTGCTCATCAAGCGGATCGTGGGTGAAGCCTGGTGTGACAACAAACTCCTCACGTGCGGTCAATACCTGTAGTAGCAACGGATCGTCAGGATTGCCTTTTTGCATCCGCGCGGCGAATGCGCGCGGTACACGAAGAGCAAAAAGCCGCCGTGCATCATGCCCTTGCCGGAGTTTTTCGTGATCGGCCAGAGCCAAAAGTTGTAGCAATTCATCAGGATCGGTGATTACGTCCGCAAGTTGCTGCAACCAATCTTCTCTGGAAGGTATATTTAGGGTTACAATGTGTGCCATTTTTTTGGCTTCGTACCAGTGTTAAATTGTAGAGGGCCTTTATGGCGACTTATCTTAGCAACGATTTCCGTTCCGGTCTTAAAATCATGTTCGAAGGCGAGCCGTATGCCATCGAATCCAGTGAATTTGTTAAGCCGGGTAAAGGCCAGGCTTTTGCTCGTGTGAAAATGCGTCGCCTGTTGACGGGCTCTCGTGTTGAAAAAACCTTCAAGTCTACCGACTCAGCAGAAGGTGCAGACGTAGTAGATACCAACATGAGCTACCTGTATAACGACGGTGAGTTCTACCACTTCATGCACCCTGAGACATTTGAACAGCATCAGGTTGAAGAGAAGACCGTTGGTGATTCTGCAAAATGGTTGCAGGACAATGCCGAATGTATCGTTACGCTGTGGGATGGTCGTCCTATCGCCGTTCAGCCGCCGAATTTCATCGAAGCTGAAATCACCGATACCGATCCGGGTCTGAAAGGTGATACTGCCGGAACAGGTGGCAAGCCAGCGACGCTGAGCACCGGTGCTGTGGTTAAAGTGCCATTGTTCGTACAGATCGGCGAAGTTGTCAGAGTTGATACGCGTTCTGGTGAGTACGTTTCACGCGTTAAGTAATGTATCTGGAAATGCCGCCTTCTGTGAGAGCGGCATTTTTAATTCATTTTTCCTCATTTGAGTCTCCCTCTGTTTTGCACCTCATCCGAAAAAACCTTCACAAGCATCAAAATTGTCTACGCTTAGAAAGCAGTCACTTTCGTACCGTTGAAATCCTACTCTCATAAAGAAGGAATCGAGTATGTTGAAGAAAGCGTTTGTTGCCATTTTCTCTCTGGTTATTCTTTCCGCAGTGGTGGGGTGTAATACCACTCGAGGCGTTGGGCAAGATGTGGAAGCGGGTGGGAAGGCTATTCAGCGCAGCGCCCAATAACCGTCATACTTCAAGCTGCATGTGTGTTGGCTTTCCTCGCTCACCCCAGTCACTTACTGATGTAAGCTCCTGGGGATTAATGGACCTCATAAATGAGGTCCACCCTTCGGGCCAGCGCGAACGCTGTTCAAATCGGTCTCTAACCGATTTGTCTCTGCGTTGCCGCCTGCATGCAACTCGAATTATCTAGGTATGCTTCAGGAAATAAGTCGTAATAACTTTTCCGAGTGGAAGAAAATGCCGTGATGGTGTTTTCTTCCCCGCGGCGAGATAATGTGAAAGTGGATCACTCGGAGAAGTAATAATGTCGCCTCTTTTCATTACTGTCGGCATGCTGACGCTGAGCAATATATTTATGACGTTCGCCTGGTATGGGCATTTACGCTATTTCAGCGGCCGAACCTGGGTAATTGCTGCGTTGATCAGCTGGGGTATCGCATTATTCGAATACCTCTTACAGGTACCTGCAAATAGAATTGGCTATCAGGTCGCCTCTGCGGGTCAATTGAAAATATTGCAGGAAGTGATCAGCCTTTCTGTATTTATCCCTTTCTCCATGTTTATTTTAAAAGAACCGTTTCGCACCGATTATATTTGGGCGGGGCTATGCCTGCTGGGCGCGGTTTTCTTTATGTTTCGCGATAAGATTATGGGATAACGCTATCGGTTACCCCTGTGTTGCGGCCAATACGATCAGGTTACTGATTGACCCAAATGAGCGCCTCAGTTGGGAAGCCGTAGCGTTTGGCCGTGGCGAGTAGTTTGTCGCGCGTCACGGCATCCAGCGTTGGCGTGCGTGAGAGAATCCACAGATAGTCACGGTTCGGCCCGCAAATCAGGGCGTAGCGGTAGTCGTCATCCAGTTCAATAATGTTGTAACCGCCATAGAACGGCCCGAAGAACGATACTTTTAGCGCTCCGCGCTGGGGCGATCCCGTGAAATACGCCTTTCCGATACTTTCTTTCCATTCCTGTTTTTCGACGTTAAAGCCGCGATTGATCACCTTGATGCCGCCGTCATCCCGTGGGCTGTAGGTTGCCGTTACGCGCTCCAGATTGCGCTCAAAGCGGTGGTCGAGACGGGCGATTTCATACCAGGTGCCGAGGTAACGATTGACGTCAAATTTTTCCACCACGCTGACGTTATCGGGCGGTGTTACGCTACAGGCGACAGAGAAGAGTGCTACCAGCACAGCAACACATGTTTTCCCATATCGTCTGATTTTGAAGATAAGAGATTTGAAGAACGTTGTGTTAAAGCGAATAGTGTTAAAGCGAATAGCGTTAAAGCGCACCATATTGACGTCTCATTGGTTTAATCTTTGTTCCAGTGTAGACGATGGACGTAGTCAGGCGGGGAAAAAAAACGGCCTGCATTACACAGGCCGTTAAGTACAGTGTTACATTTGCAGTGTTACACCTACAGCGTGACGACGCCGATGACGGTAACCACGGTCAGGATTGCCGCCAGACCGTAGAATACCCATTTTCCGGCTGGAACGTGGATTTTCAGGTCGTGCATCGCGTGGTGGATGCGGTGCAGGCCACACCAGAGCGGCAGCACAATCATCAGCAGTAAAAATACGCGACCGATAAAGCTCTGGCTGAATGTGGCGATGCGTTCGTAAGTTAGCGCGTCTGGGAACAACCCCAGAGGCAGCATCACACCGACCAGCAGGATGATTACCGGAGCGAAGAACGCGCTCCACATCCCACCAGCACCGAACAGACCCCAGAAAGGAGGCTCGTCAGAACGTTTTGGCGTTGGGTTAATCACATTATTTCTCCTATTCAGAATAGTAAGGCGATCGCCAGAACGGCTACGGTTACCACCACGGTGACAGCCCAAAGCCCTTTAATGATTGGCTCTGGCCCCATTTTTTCGTCTTTAATGACGATGATGCTGGCCTTAGGTGCCAGCTCAAACCAGGTTTTGGTATGCAGCGCCGCAGCCAGCAGAGCCACGATATTGATCAGCAGTACCAGCGGGTTTTGCAGGAAGCTGACGAAGTTTGCCCAGCCTTCTGGCCCGTTTTTTAGTGCGAAGACGCCGCACATCAGGACGATGCTAAACCAGACAGCAGGGACGGCAGTCCCTTCACGCAACATATAAAAGCGGTAGAACCCCAGCTTTTTCCACCAGGTTGGCGACATATCGCGAACATACGCTTTACGTTTAGTTGTCATCATTGTCCCTCCCTTATTGTGGTTTCAGCATGGCAATCATGAAGTCTTTCGCGCTTTCGACTTTGCCTTGCTGGATAGCAGCAGCAGGATCGACGTGCTTCGGACACACTTCTGAGCAGTAGCCCACAAACGTACAGGACCAGACGCCGTTATTACCGTTCAATTGCGTCATGCGCTCTTTCTTGCCGTGATCGCGGTTGTCCAGGTTATAGCGGTGCGCCAGCGTAATTGCAGCCGGACCGATGAACTCAGGGTTCAGACCGAACTGCGGGCACGCCGCATAACACAGACCGCAGTTAATACAGCCAGAGAACTGGTGATACTTCGCCATCTGCGCTGGAGTCTGTTTATTCGGGCCGTCAGCGGGTTTACGGTCGTTGCCGATGATATACGGCTTGATGGCTTCCAGACTCTCGATGAAGTGGGTCATGTCGACCACCAGATCGCGCTCGATAGGGAAGTTGCCCAGCGCTTCGACCTTTAGACCATTCGTGTATTCACGTAGGAAGGTTTTACAGGCTAATTTAGGGACGTTGTTCACCATCATGCCGCAGGAGCCGCAGATTGCCATACGGCAGGACCAGCGGTAAGAGAAATCCGGTGCCAGGTTATCCTTGATATAACCCAGCGCATCCAGCAGGGACGTTTGTGTGTTATACGGGACATCGAACGTCTCAAAATACGGTTCGCGATCCTGTTCCGGGTTGTAGCGCATGACGTCCATTTTCAGGGTTTTGATCATCTCAGCCATTCGCCTGCTCCTTCTTGCTGCCTTCCTGTGCATCACCTTCTGCACCATAGACGCGTTTAGCTGGTGGCAGTTTGGTAATCTTCACATCGCTGTACTCCAAACGAGGTGCGCCTTCTGGGTTATAGAACGCCAGCGTATGCTTCAGGAAGTTGACGTCATCACGCTCGGTACATCCGTCATCCAGACGCTGGTGCGCGCCACGGGATTCTTTACGGTTGATTGCCGAGTGCGCCATACATTCCGCAACATCCAGGCTGTGGCTTAGTTCAACGGTGTACAGCAGATCGGTGTTGAACACGCTGGAGCGGTCGGTGATTTTCACGCGTTTAAAGCGTTCTTTCAGCTCCGCCATCTTATCGACAGTTTTTTGCATCAGGTCGGTGGTGCGGTAAATACCACAGCCTTCCTCCATCGACATGCCCATTTCGTCGCGAATTTTCGCCCAGCTTTCGGTGCCTTCCTGATTCATCAGGTCATGCAGGCGCTGTTCGATGTCGCGCGTTTGTGCGTCCAGCACTGTACCGTTGGCGGGTGCTGCTGCCTGTGCGCGTTGCACAGCGTGCTCACCTGCGACGCGACCAAAGACCACCAGTTCGGCCAGTGAATTGGAACCCAGACGGTTCGCCCCGTGCAGACCAACAGAAGAGCATTCGCCGACGGCAAACAGCCCTTTGATGCGTGTCTCGCAGTTCTGATCGGTTTCAATGCCGCCCATTGTGTAGTGCGCCGTAGGACGAATAGGAATCGGTTCCTTCACGGGATCGACGCCAACATAGGCTTTTGCCAGTTCGCAGATGAACGGCAGACGTTCCTTGAGTTTTTTCTCGCCGAGGTGGCGCAGATCGAGGTAAACCACATCGCCCAGCGGGGTTGAGACGGTGCGGCCTGCGCGCCATTCGTGCCAGAATGCCTGCGATACTTTATCGCGCGGGCCCAGCTCCATGTATTTGTTTTTCGGTTGTCCTAGCGGTGTTTCCGGGCCCATGCCGTAGTCTTGCAGATAACGGTAGCCGTCTTTGTTGACCATGATACCGCCTTCGCCACGGCAGCCTTCGGTCATCAGAATACCGGAACCGGGCAAACCGGTCGGGTGATACTGCACAAACTCCATATCACGCAGCGGGACGCCGTGGCGGAATGCCATGCCCATGCCGTCGCCGGTGACGATGCCGCCATTGGTGTTATAGCGGTACACGCGTCCTGCTCCGCCAGTCGCCAGTACTACAGCATTAGCGCGGATCTGAATCAGCGAACCTTCCATCATGTTGATGGCTACGAGGCCGCGCGCCTGGCCATCATCGACCAGAACGTCGAGGACGAAGTGCTCATCAAAACGTTGGATTTGTGGATATTTAAGGGAGGTTTGGAACAGCGTATGCAGCATGTGGAAGCCGGTTTTATCGGCGGCAAACCAGGTGCGTTCAATCTTCATTCCGCCAAAGCGGCGAACGTTGACAGAACCATCCGGTTTACGGCTCCAGGGGCACCCCCACTGTTCTAGTTGAATCATCTCTTCCGGGCAGTGTTTGACGAAGTGCTCAACAACGTCCTGTTCACACAGCCAGTCGCCACCGGATACGGTGTCGTTGAAGTGATAATCGAAACTATCGTGTTCCTGAGTCACCGCGGCTGATCCACCTTCTGCTGCCACGGTATGGCTACGCATTGGGTAGACTTTTGAGATCAGCGCTATTTTCAGTTGGGGATTGGCTTCTGCGGCAGCAATTGCTGCGCGTAGGCCAGCACCCCCGGCCCCGATAATGGCCAAATCAGCGTTAAAGGTTTGCAATGCATTCCTCCAGTTACTTAAGTTAATTAAGTTAAAATAAAAAAATAATATCTATTCATTTCTGTCTTTATATCCGAGCTTAATATCAAACCCGCTTAAAATTGTGTGATAGACCTATAAAGAATAGATAAACCTATAATTTTTGTGTGGGAATAATTATACCGAATTATAGGTAGACGAAATTTGATGTGATCCTGCATTTTGTGGTTTTTTCAGCGGGTTCCGTATTTATTGATAAAAACGTGATCGAAAGGCTTATTTACGGGGAAATGATGTTTTTATACTCTAAATAATTCGAGTTTCAGGAAGGCGGCAAGAGAGGGAGTCCCGATGAGCTTACTCAGGTAAGTGATTCGGGTGAGTGAACGCAGCCAACGCACATGCAACTTGAAGTATGACGAGTATATTTCTTTAATAACCCTTTTGAAGGGGATATAGAAAAATGATTCACTGGATATAATTTACAGCGGCCACCTTCAGCGCCCTCCCGAAGAGAAGAAGTAGCATTGCTAAAACCCCGCGGAGGCACTTTTTCTGCTGGAAATTTGGGCTGATGCGGGTAGACTGCATCCCCTATTTTGACTTTGGAGTAAGAACCATGAGCGAGACGACAAGTTGGCAACCTAGTGCTTCTGTCGCTAATTTGTTGAAAAGAGCGTCGATAGTTGCAGCGGTCCGACGTTTCTTCACCGATCGTGGGGTGCTCGAAGTTGAAACGCCAGCGATGAGCCAGGCTACGGTAACGGATGTTTTCTTATATCCGTTCCAAACCCGTTTCGTTGGCCCCGGTGCTGCGGATGGTATGACGCTGTATTTGATGACCAGCCCGGAATATCACATGAAACGCCTGCTGGCTGCTGGTAGCGGGCCGATCTTTCAACTGTGCCGCAGTTTCCGCAACGAAGAATCTGGCCGACACCACAATCCTGAATTCACCATGTTGGAATGGTATCGCCCTCATTATGATATGTATCGCCTGATGAATGAGGTCGATGATCTGTTGCAGCAGGTGCTGGACTGTGAAAGTGCAGAAATGCTCTCTTATCAGCAGGCATTTTTACGCCATCTGGAGATTGACCCCCTCTCTGTTGATAAAGCGCAACTGCGCGAAGCCGCAGAAAAACTCGGGTTGGGTGATATTGCCTGCCGCGAAGACGATCGCGATTTGCTGGTGCAGATGCTGTTTACCTTTGGGGTAGAGCCGAATATTGGTCGCGACAAACCGGCGTTTGTCTACCATTTCCCAGCCACGCAAGCCTCGTTGGCAGAGATCAGTTCGGAGGATCATCGCGTCGCCGAGCGTTTTGAAGTCTATTTTAAAGGGATTGAGCTGGCGAACGGCTTTCGTGAATTAACCGATGCCGATGAACAACGTCAGCGTTTCGAGCAGGATAACCGCAAGCGTGCCGCGCGTGGTTTGCCACAGCAGCCGATCGATGAAAACCTGCTGGCGGCGCTGAAACAGGGTTTGCCTGAGTGTTCCGGTGTGGCGTTGGGTGTGGATCGTTTGATCATGCTGGCACTGAAGGCTGAGAGCCTGAGTGACGTGATTGCGTTCTCCGTCGAGCGCGCATAGCAGACTTGCAGCAGGGCGGCGCCAGACCTGGCTGCCGCCCGTTTTCCTTTCTTATAAGCTGCCCGGCGTCCGCTGCCGTGGCGTCAGCGTTTTCCCACTGCGCGACAGATTATCCATTTTCACCTGGAACGGTGGGAAAGGAAGCTCCAGATTATGCTTGCGGTAGTTTTCCAGAATTAACTGATGCAGTTCGTGGCGCAGTGGCATACGGTGCCCCATTTCGGCGGCGAAAACGCGCAGTTCAAAAATCTGAATCCCTTGTTGTAGATCGACGAGGAAGGCTTCAGGTTCTGGCGTATCGAGGATCAGAGAACAACGCTTCACCGCATCCATGAGTAATTCCGTCACTTCCTGGCTGTTCGCGTTCGCTGGTGCGGGCACCGTCATCACCACACGCGTAACTGAATCCGACAGTGACCAGTTGATAAACTGCTCGGTGATAAATGCCTTGTTTGGCACGATGATCTCTTTGCGATCCCAGTCAGAAATGGTAGTGGCGCGGGTATTAATCCGCATGACGCTACCCGTAAGATCGCGGATCGTGACCGTATCGCCGATACGGATCGGTTTCTCAAACAGAATGATCAGGCCGGAGATAAAGTTAGCGAAGATCTCCTGCAAGCCGAACCCGAGTCCCACACCCAGAGCAGCAACCAGCCATTGCAGTTTCGACCATTCGATCCCGATCAGCGAGAAGCCCATCAGACAGCCGATCAGCATTAGAATATATTTGCTGATGGTAGTAATCGCATAACCGCTGCCTGGCGACAGGTCCAAGTGTTGGAGGATCGCCAACTCCAGCAGGGCGGGCAGGTTGCGTACTAACTGTGCGGTAATAATGAAGATCAGAATCGCGATGAGCACAGACCCCAACGTAATGGCCTGCACGCTCTCCACGCCTTTAACCGTGCTGGAAACATCCCATAGACTGATGTTCTCCAGAAACGCGAAGGCCGAATGAATTTCTGACCACAGTGCGATCACGGAAACCAGTGCGATCAGCGTCAGAATGGATCGCACCAGCTGCAAGGATTTAGCGCTGATGGCATCCAGATCGACCACTGGCTCTTCGACGGCTTCCGAGCTGCTTTCATGGGACGAAGTAGGCTGAGTGTCTTCTTCGCCTTTGGCACGCTGTGCCAGAATCTCCGAGCGCCGCTGTTTGGCACGATCGAAGGCAATGCGACGTCGCTGAATCAGCATCCAACGACGAATAATGTGGTAAACCACCAGCAGGAAGAACCAGATCGAGACGGAGGTTTCCAGTCGCGCCAACAGCGCCTGTGCGGTCGCCAGATAGCCGATGCAGGAGGCCAGCGCGGCAACGAGCGGCACACCGATCAGGATGTTCCACATCGCCCGGTTAACGGAGTTTTCCCCCGACCCCTCTTTATCCAGATACAGTGGGATACCCGCACGTTTTAACCCAGTGGTGACTAAGCTCAATGCCATACAGAGGAGGATGAAGCAGAGCCGCCCCAGCGTGCTGGAGAACTCGCGGTCATTGAGCTTATCGAACGTAATCAGCGCCATAATTAACGGCACGATAAAGGCGATGGAGAGACGGTAATAGCGCATCGCTCTGGCTACGCGCTCTGGCGACCAGCGGAAGTGGACAATGAACAGCCCTTGTGGATGTGCGAATGAGGCGCTGATCATCACCAGCCACATTAACGGTACGGTAGCGGTGACGCTGTCGCCGATGGCTACGGCAATCGGGTAAGGCCAGGCGTTTTGCAGCCCGTAGCCCAAGGCAGCCCAGAGCACCGGCAGTGGTAGGGCAGTAAGGATGGACCAGAACACAGTACGCAGCGTCAGCATAAAGTGATCGAGCGTGACCTTGCCGACACGGCTGCTCGCACGCTCCATAAACGCGTGGTAGTGACGGCGGGAACTGACGCTGAAGCCAACCAGCAGCAGTGCACCCAGCAGCGGCAACACGGTTTCCTGACTGGTCACCATCATGACCAGTGCACTACCCAACTGCGTCAGTGTATCCAATGACAGCAGCCGCGTCAGATCCTGCACCAGCTTGAGCGGGTAGGCGAATGTCACAGGCTCAACATCAGCGACCCAAAACAGATCGCGGTGGGCTGCTTCGCGCGTTTCAGTCAAGGCATCCGCCAGCTGGTTATTGGCGACTTTGAGTTTGGTGAGTTCCAATATCTGTGAATCACAGCCGGAGATCAGCGACGTCAGCAGGTCGCGCTGGGTACGCATCTGATCGGTCAGAATACGCTGCTGTGCGCTGGTCAGCGGATCGCCGTTATCCTGTTTGGCGTTATCAAAATCTTGCGGTTTGTTGATCAGGTCTTCAAAGTGCAGCCGCTGTACGCGGAGCTGCGCCATATCGCTATCCAGCAACTGAGGTTTGGGCATTTCCGGCAGGCGGGCGATTTGTGCGCGTAACGTTTCTCCCAGTATCGGTGAAACGCCGAGCCACTGGGCCTGTTCGCGGATGGTACTTAGCGCCTGGCGAACCTGAATCGTGTGTGTCGCTGCCTGACGCTGCTGAGAAGCAATCAGATCCATCCGCTGTGCCTGTTGATTCAGCGCGACGGAGAGCTCACGGTTAACCTGTAGCTGCTTGCTGATGACGGCGGGTAAATCACCACTTTGTTCTGCGAGAAGCTCGGTGCGTTCTAATGCCTGCTCGGCTTCACGCTGGCGCAGATTGTTGAGTCGGCTGCGTAAATCTTGTTGCAGCAGATCCAGTCTATCGTGGCGCTTTTTATACAGTTCGACGCGTAACCGGGATAGCTCCTGACGGTTACTGGCTGAAAGCTGTGCCAGCTCCAGCTCGTCCACCCGACTTTTGCGCAGGGCGGATTCGGCCTGAAGTGCGATGAGCTGTGCTTGCCCCAGCGGCGTAGCGGGTGTTCCGAGAGACTGAATTCGGCGTTCCGCCTCGCTTTGCATGCGGCTGGCTTCAGTTTGTTGTTGTGGAAGCTGACTCAGTGAATCGCCGATTTCACGCAGTCGATCCTGCTCCTGCTGGAGCTGACGGGCTTGTTCCAACAGTTGGCTGCTCGTTTGTAGCAACTGTTGTTCGAGATCGTTACTGGAAAGGCTTTCTGAAATGGATGAAGGTTTGCCGTCTTCGGCATTAAGCTGGCGACGCAGCTCTTGAACCAGTTTGGGGAAATCATCAATGACGCGCTGATACTGCGTGGCGCGTTCTTGCGCTTCTTTGCGATCCTGCAAGGTATTCAGCGCAGCCTGGTATTCCTCAACGACTTTCGCCTGATCGGCTGCACCTTTGTTGGCTTCCGCCTGCTGTAGCTGCTGGCGTAATTGCGCCTCATTGGGCGCAGTGGCAGCCAACGCGGCGGTTGATAATAAACATCCCAGAAGAAAAGTCAGAATCAAACGCACGTTAGCTACCTTCTACAAACAACACTTTTACAAGCGACTAAAGTCGGACGTTATTTACGGTGCGTCGGGCTTGTGGCCTGTCTGCGTGCCGTTTTCTTCCAGCTCGGTGCCTTCCGGGAAGACAACGGATGCTGGCTCATCTTGACGGACTTCGGCAAATGGCTCACCCATACGGGTCACACTCATGGTATTCAGGTGTGCGGCAAACTGGAGATTATTGCCTGTGGCAAACAGGTTAATCACCGTTGAGCCCAGCTTGAAGCGACCCATTTCTTCGCCTTTCGCCAGCACGATGGCACCTTCTTCGCCCGCCTGCGGGTAAGTCCAACGTTTGATGATACCTTCACGCGGTGGCGTCACCACACCCGACCACACGGTTTCAATGCTGCCGACAATGGTTGCGCCGACTAGAATTTGTGCCAATGGGCCAAACTCAGTATCAAACAGGCAAATGACGCGTTCGTTACGCGCAAACAGATTCGGCACGTTATCTGCCGTCAGCAGATTGACGGAGAACAGATCACCTGGGACGTAAATCATTTCCCGCAATACGCCGTCACACGGCATGTGGAGGCGGTGATAGTCACGCGGCGAAAGATAAATGGTGGCAAACAGACCATCGCGGAACAGCTCGGCCATCACATAGTTGCCAGCCAGCAGCGCTTCTAGAGTGTAATCATGATGTTTTGCCTGAATCAGCTTGCCGTCGGTAATCGGGCCAAACTGCGATAGCACGCCGTCTGCCGGCTGCACCAGACGGTGCGCATGGGGATCGACAGGACGAATGCCTGGGCGAAGAGGGCGAACGAAAAATTCGTTAAACGTGCGATAGGAAGCGGTGTCCGGCTGCTGAGCTTCCTGCATGTTGACGTTGTATTGACGGACAAACAGATCGATCACCAGCTTGGTGAGTTTTCCCGCACGCTTATTTGCTCCCCAGCCCGCTAAGCGGGTCAGCCAGATCTTGGGAAGCCAATACTGTAGTTTGATTTTAATATTATCCAGCACAGTGAGCCTCTTGGGTTAATAGTGCGCCATAAAACAAGCTTTCTGGGGAACACGCTTAGTACCGCCAGCGGTAACCCAGAAAGAGAGCAAGCGGATTCACTTACCCTCAAAGGGGGCGCATTGTAACGACGGTCATGATAAATGTCAGTTATCTGTATCCGAAAAGCCTTTACGCGTTTTTACTTGCGCCATGCTTTCGAGAATTCGGTGGTAGTTATCAAAGCGCTCTACAGCAATATCTCCGCGCTCACGTGCGGCGTTAATCGCACAGCCCGGATCGTTTTCATGTTTACAATCGCGGAACTTGCACGAGCCGATGTATTCGCGTAGCTCAATGAAACCACGCGTAACCTGTTCTGGCTCCAGATGCCACAGACCAAATTCACGTACGCCCGGTGAGTCGATGACGTCGCCGCCATGCGGGAAGTGGTAAAGCCGGGAGGCGGTGGTGGTGTGTTGCCCCAATCCTGATGTGTCGGAAACCTCATTCACCAGAATGCGTTCTTCACCCAACGCAAGCAGCGCGTTAAGCAGGCTGGATTTCCCAACGCCTGATTGCCCAGCGAAAATGCTGATGCGGTCGGTGAGCGCTTGCTCCAGTTCGGGAATACCCTGTTGGGTATGGCTGGAAACCATCAACACGCGGTACTTGAGCGCGCGGTAAATATCCATCAGTTCATCGACAAATTGACGGGATTTATCATCCAGCAGGTCAATTTTGTTCAGTACGATCAGCGGTTCGATCTCCAGCGTTTCGCAGGCGACCAGATAGCGATCGATAATATTTAGCGACAGTTCGGGCAAGATCGCTGAAACGATCACGATCTGATCGATATTGGCGGCGATCGGTTTAATGCCATCATAATAGTCAGGGCGCGTAAGGACCGAATGACGGGGATGAACGGCTTCCACGATCCCGCTGATGCCAGCGAGCGATTCATGGCCAGGACGCCAGACGACCTGGTCGCCTGTGACCAGCGATGAAATTGTCCGACGAATGTTGCAGCGGTGCACGACGCCATCAGTGGATTCTACATCGGCGTGCATGCCAAATCGGCTGATGATAATGCCTTCCTGCGCATCGCCCAGTTGGCTATCTTCCCATTCGACTTTGCTTTCCGTTTTTTTCAGGCGACGCTGGTGGTTTGCGCTAACCCGACGCTGCTGACCTTTCGACAGTTTCTTTTTGCTCACTGAGCCTCACTTAAGACGATTTATCGTTCGCGGCAGTGCGTTATCGCCCGCTGCGTTTTAACAGACTATAATACACCCTATTTGATTTTAATTAACTGATACCACTTTGTCGGTATCAGCATTGAGATTGATACTGGTATCCTTGTATCGATGACAGGGCACAATGCAACAGGAATTCCCACGATGGTAGATGAAAATAACCTGATCTGGATCGATCTTGAGATGACCGGCCTCAACCCGGATCACGATCGCATCATTGAGATCGCAACGCTGGTTACGGATGCAAATTTGAACGTGTTGGCCGAAGGACCGGTACTGGCGGTGCACCAGTCGGATAGCCAACTGGCACTGATGGATGACTGGAATGTGCGCACGCACGGTACCAGCGGACTGACTGAACGCGTTAAAGCCAGCACCACGGACGAACGTGCTGCCGAGCGGGAAACGCTGGCATTTTTACAAAAATGGGTGCCTGCGGGTAAATCGCCGATCTGTGGCAACAGTATTGGTCAGGATCGCCGTTTCCTGTTCCGTTATATGCCAGAGTTGGAAGCCTACTTCCACTACCGTTATCTGGATGTCAGCACGCTAAAAGAGTTGGCGCGACGCTGGAAGCCGGAAATTATGGCGGGCTTTAAGAAGCAAGGCACACATCAGGCGATGGACGACATTCGTGAATCGCTGGCGGAACTGGCCTATTACCGTGAGAATTTTCTGCGACTGTAGGTGAAGCGAGGCGGTAGAGTATAGATGTGCCGCGATTTGCTGATATTTACGCCATGATGTCGTTTTTATCAGCAGTCAGACGATTTTTCATTTTCTGGGGCTTGCGGTTGAACGGATTTCTCGTATAATGCGCACCCCATACCGATGAAGAATTTCAAGTAAAGAACTTCAACATCGTATGCAGATTTCCCGGGCGGGAATAGCTCAGTTGGTAGAGCACGACCTTGCCAAGGTCGGGGTCGCGAGTTCGAGTCTCGTTTCCCGCTCCAAGTTTTATCACTGTTTGTCACCATACAAGCCGTGTGCAGTAATCAGACGTAACGCCTGTTTTCGTCTGTCCGATATGCGGGAATAGCTCAGTTGGTAGAGCACGACCTTGCCAAGGTCGGGGTCGCGAGTTCGAGTCTCGTTTCCCGCTCCAATCTTTTTTTCTTCTTTTTTAATTACTTCCAAAATTTATAATTTCTTGTTGTCTCTGTGTTTTATTGCCTTTAGCCGCCTGCTATTCATGTTGCCATTCAGAAGGCGAACGGATATCGCCGTGCCAAATGTATAGCGCGAGAACGGGTTCTTTTTGTGTCTGGGTCGCGTGTGTCGCCCCACTAGGGTGAAAAATTAACTCACCGGGCTGGCGCGGAAAGTAACCCCCATTCCCCATCGCCCATAAACCTGTGCCAGCCAGAGGAAGGTAAATCTCCGTCGCGGGGTGGTAATGCGCTGGATAGTGTGTTTCTGGCGCAATAAGCGTCAACCCTATCGCTAAGTGAGAAGATACCCAGAGATCGTCTGGCCCGACAAATTGTGTAAAAGCGACGTTTTCATCCAGATATGGGAACTCGGGATGCGGGGTATAATCAAAGTTCCAGCGTAATTCTGGGGCTACTAACCTGAGCATCGAGCATATTTCTCTGTCTCCTGATGTTTCTCCAATTTTCAACGCTCGTTCAAGGTAATCAACCGCAGGCAGAGGCGAAGAGGTACTCAATCGCGTGTTTTTTTCTGGTTCGGAAGGCCAGCTGTTAGCGATTGGGGCGATGCCTTTACATAACTGCGGAGTGATGGGGATCGAGACTAGCCGCTTATGGATCGTGAAGAGTAAGCGTTCGAGAATGCCGTCACTGCTGCTCATGAATGCCGCCTTACCGTGAGGATGATGTTCCCGCCCGCTGTAGTAGCAAGGAATACATCGATTGAACGATGGCTTCGGGGGCATCTTCTTGAACAAGATGCCCTGCGTTTTTGACGATCTGTAAAGGTGCATCGCCGAGTCGATGTGCCAGACGTTTGCCGACCTCAAGTGGTATCCACTCATCCTGCTCGCCCCATAACATATTCACCGGACAATCAAGTTTGGTGAGCGATGACTCAATGTCGTCGGTATAGCACTGATCCATCTGGGCTATTTGCCGATAAAAAGCGGCTTGCCCGACTTCTCCTTGCCACGGCGACATATAAATGTTCAGCGTGCCTTCCGATAGCGGCTGATAAGCCGCGCCCTGCAAATATGCCTTGAGCAACGCATCATGAACGTATTCCGGCAAGCCGGTGAAGGCGTCCTGATGTTTTCTGACATGTGCAACAAAGGGCGATCCCCACGGGGAAATGGCGACCGCATCAAATAACGTCAGCGAGGCATAGCGGAGACCTTGCAGGAAATAGCCGCGTAGCGCCGTCGCGCCGCCGAAATCATGGCAAAGTATGTCGGGTCGCGTCAGTTCCCATTCTTTCAGGAGTGCGGCCAATAGCCGATCCTGCACGCCAAGCGATACCTGCTGTCCGGCAGATTGATGTGATCGCCCGTAGCCCACCATGTCGTAGTAATAAACGGTCCAGTGTGAGGAAAGCAGGGGAGCGATGCGCCGCCATACTTGGGAAGAAAAGGGGGTACCGTGAATCAGCACCAGCGCGGGGCCTTGCCCCATACATCCCCAGGCAACAGGCTGGTCTTCGAAAATAAAGTTATGTTTCAGCTCAAGCATGTATTATTATATTCAATATTAGCTATATGACTATATAATACGAAAGATGAGTGAGAGATCAACCCAAGTCAAAGCATTAGCCAGTGAGCCACGGTTGGAAATCCTCCGGTTGCTTAAGCATCCGCAACAACATTTCAGCGGACAAATGTCGGCCGATCCGCAGGAATTTGGCGTGTGCATTACGCTGATCGCCGATGCATTGCATATCGCTCAGCCAACCGCCAGCCGGCATGTCGATCTGTTACGACAGGCGGGTTTTATTACGGTAAAGCGCTACCAGAAATGGACGTACTGTCAGAGAAATGAGACGGCATTGGCGGATTACATTCAGTGGCTGTCTGAAGAACTGTGTGGAAAAACCGAGGGCTAAAGAAAAATATTCTGCTTCTGACAGCCTGTAATCACAACAAAACGTTCAAACTGACAGAAATTTAGCCAGCCCGAAAAACGCACTGGATTTTTTCCTGAGCGTTGATTTTGAGAGCGGTAATGTAGCGTCATAGGCGAGCATGGTTTTTTTAACCGCATTGGTTGAGACCATCTGAAACTGTGCCGACTCACTAAAATCACTTTCAATAGTGACAACGGAATATTGCCCTCTTTTACTTGATTGGCTGAAGCGAACGACGATCGCGTTTTCTAATATAACGGCACCGTCTTTCTTATCATCCGAAAAATAAAAATCAAATATTGGTTCAATCGTTCCATCCGCCAAACCAGCGGCCTTATAGTATTGCAAAAGGGAAATAAGGCTCACTCCTTTCCCGACAGAGAGACCGCTTCCGGCATTTTCATCGAGGTAAAAGTAGTGTTTAAAAACAATATCCAATTTTTTATTATGGTAACCAACAACATAATCCTTCTCATAAAAATGAAAATCAGCCGGTTCGCCGACTAACTCATACTCTTGAGAAATCAGTTCTGTCGGCGAAAAATCCTTAAGCCCAAAAATACCGGGATACCGAATGGTCGATTCTTTTAAATACATCGCAAATAGATTAAAGAAAGATGTTTTTAACATTGTTGACCAACCACGTATTGTGCCTCTGAATGCGTATCCGCAACATGGTGACTTTCAGGAATCATCATGTTACCTGTTTGTATATGGATGTGATGGTATCATCTCTATTCAGGTGGCAGAAAATTAGTGCGCCACGACAGGCCAGCGTTACAGGTGAATAATCATTTTGAGTGCAAATCGAATTCCATCCCCGTCTCTTCCCGTGTTAAAGCTTCTCGCGCTTGCGACAGCCGCGTTTCTGACCTTACTGACTGAGATCATGCCAGCAGGGCTCCTCAGTTCGATCGCGACGGGTCTGGACGTGTCCGAAAGTCTGGCGGGTCAGTTCATTACCGCATTTGCGCTGGGGGCGCTGTTATCCGCGATCCCCGCTACGGCGCTGACGCGGGGAATGCGGCGCAAACCTCTGTTGCTTGTAGCGATTAGCGGATTTGCCATCGTTAATGCGGTGACTGCGGTTTCGGACAACTACGTTTTATCACTGGCTGCCCGCTTTGTTGCAGGTCTGTTCGGCGGGGTGGTTTGGTCGATGCTTGCCGGGTACGCATCTCGTATGGTTCCCCGTTGGTTACTTGGGCGTGCCATCGCTATTGTCGGCGCAGGCTCTACGGCCGCGTTAGTTCTCGGCGTGCCGATTGGCGGCCTTCTCGGGTTAGCGATCGGCTGGCAGGGCGCATTTGGGTTAGTGTCGGTTATCGCGGTGCTTCTTGTTGTTTGGATCGCGATTTTTGCCCCTGACTTCCCAGGCGAATCGGCTGATAAGCGGCTATCGCTACCTCAGGTCGCCTCCAAGCGCGGCGTCGGAGCGACGCTTGCATTGATCCTCACTTATATTGTCACGCACAACATTCTCTATATTTACATCGAACCTTTCCTCGTCGCTTCAGCCATGGGTGACTGGCTCAACGGGGTTCTATTCATTTTCGGAGCGGGTGCGGTTTTTGGCCTTGTGCTGTCTGGCATCATCGTTGATGGAAATCTAAAGCGTCTTGGCCCTGCCGAAGTTATGTTATTCGCCGCAGCGACGCTACTTCTGGGTCTTTGGTCCGATGTACAGGTCATTTTGGTTCTGGCCGTCTTTATGTGGGGAATCTCTTTCGGGGGGTTCTCTGTCGTCACGCAAACGGCCATGACCCATCTTTCGTCTGATGCCGTAGATGTCGCACAGTCGATGTCTACTACATCATGGAACACCGCTGTCGCGGCTGGAGGCGTTATTGGAGGATTACTCCTCAGCAGCGCAGGTCCGGGCGCATTTCCGTGGGTGATGATTGGGATATTGACGCTATCATTCCTCGTTGTGATTCTGGGTGTTAACCGCGCGCTGACGGCGGCTAAGCCCGCGCAGTCCGTCTCCACCAAAAACGATTCCTTGATTTCGAGTAACCAACATTTATGAAATACCGCCACTTCCTGTTTGACCTTGACGACACGCTGTTAGATTTCAAAGCCTCTGAGCGGCTTTCGTTCGCCCGCACGCTGACAAACCTTGGCGTCGATATTGAAAATACCACTCTGTTTGCAGACTATCAGCGTGAGAACTCTCAACTATGGAGTGAATTCGAGAAGGGAGAAATCACCAAAGATTTACTGAAAGTAGAACGATTCCGCCGCACGTTCTCTCTGCATGGCATCGACATCGATCCCGATAAGGCAAGCCGCCTCTATTTGGAATGCCTGCCTGAGACTGTGGTGCTGGTAGATGGCGCAGTCCAGATATGCGAAGCGCTTGCTGAGATCGGTGAAGTTGGCATTATTACCAACGGTATTGAGTATGTGCAGGCGAAGCGAGTGGCGAACTCGGGGCTGGCAGACTGGCTCACGTTCGTTGCTACCTCTGAGGCTTGCGGATTTGCGAAGCCGGACGCGCGCTTCTTTGAGTTCTCAGCCAATAAATTCAGCGCATTTGAGAAAACCAAGGCGATCATCGTGGGAGACAGGCTTGATGCCGATATTCTGGGAGCAAACCTGTACGGCATAGACAGCTGCTGGTTCAATGCAAACGGAGCCGCCAACGAGTCGGATATTACGCCAACCTACGAGGCCGCAACGCTACGGGATGTCTTCACGCAGCTCAGTGCCAAGTCTTAATCCTGTATCGCATAATATCAACGACAATCGCCGCGATTAATCCGCGGTGGGTTGTCGTCGCACTGGCTCGTGAGCTCAGCAGACTTATCAACACTGCTGCGTTCGCTTTAGCAACATGTACGTCCTCAATAGTCGCAGACCATGAATATTCGGTCGAAGCGTTGAGCGGCAAGGTCGGTGCGATGGATGATGAAATTCAGTATGCCGTCATCCCACTGAAATTGCCCATCCAGACAAACCTGAAATAGCACCAGCCAGTCTTGTGCTTCGCCACCCAATTTCTGTGCTGCCTGCAACTCTGGTAATTCATGCTGGCTGAAACCACAGCCGTTGACTCGGGCAATGCCCTGATATTCAGGCAACGGCGCATCCGGCGGAAAGTCCGATGGCAGCATGTCGTTTTCGGTCATCCAGGCCAGCTGTTCTTCAGTCGCTTTACTATCAGGTAATAGATTGAATGCCCCCAACTGCCGCAGCTTCCAGGCATAATATTGTGCAAAGCCAAGACGGGATAGCACATCGTCGTATTCATCATCATCCAGTGCTGCCTGCTGTTCCAGACTCATGCGTGAGCAGAGTATGGAACCAATATGAGGATTTTGGCGTAATGCGTAAAAACTGGGTACGGTAACGCTGGCTCTGGGATGCAGTTTAAAGGCGGGCTTTTGCCCGAGGGTCTTTTCGTCATTGAAAGCCAGTTCGGCAAAGCGTGTTCCACTACTCAGGCTCGCCGTATCCTGCACATAGATAACTTTCCCTCTGGTCGTCAAAGGGCTACTTCCACACTCCAGAAAGAAGAATAACGTGCCTTCGCGTGGCAAATAGCTCTGCAATGGGGCCAAATCACGGCAGTCTACCTGTGCAATAAATTCCAACGGTACACGATAGGTCTGTGTGACGTCGTCCCAAGGGAAAATGCAGACATCTTCTTCGTCATCACTTGCTTCCCAGCATTCTTCGTACTCAAGCAGGGTGTCCTTGGCGACGCTGACACAAGGGTAAGGAATATCGACAGGTAAATCTGGCAGGCCGCCGAGTCGGTGGTTACCCAGCCCTGAGTGGTCGTCTTCTGCGCCATGATAGAAATCGATGCTACTGCGTAAAGTGCCAGATACGGCATAGGCGATAGGCGTGATGGCATCAGCTGAGAGTAACGTGTTCATAAGATGCTGGCGCTGCGGAGAATGTTCAGCCAGCAACGGGAACAGGGCAGGATCTCGCGTTACAGGAGGGTAGATTGGTGTCTCTACGATGCTTCTCTGCTTTGCTTTCGCATCGTTGCCCTGTGTTGTGGCCGTTTTTGCTCCCTTCGCTTGCAGGTGGCTGTGATATGCCGTTTCTGGTGTGGCAGTGACAATTCGCAGGCTGCGCAGTGCGGCTTCCATTGTGATGAAGTGCTCTTGTTGCTGCTCCAGCGGGCAGTATCCCCCTGCGAAAAGGCAGACCGTGTCGGTTAAGCGGATAAACGCGAACAGGTAAGCAAAGCCGTAAACCCCTTCAGCCGTCATTAACAATGCGCTGTCGTTTCCAAGGGCTAACGTTTTTTCTTCAAGCCAGGTGAGCTTTCCATAGATTTTTCCGCAGAAAGCGCGGTATTGCTCAGCTTGTACCGTTTCTGTTTTGTGTAGTAATTCCCTATCAACCGGATAAATATCCAGCACGACGAGACTGTCGTCAGTAGGATACTGACCGAGCGCGCCCTGTCCGATTTGCTCAACGGAAGTGAAATTCGGGGGGAAGTCTATAGATAAAACATCCGTGTGTATGATTGGCATGGCTATTCCTTGAATGCTGATTTCAGAAAACCGTCGTCCAGTGATACTACCCGCGGGTGATGCCTTCCCGAAAGGGAATTCATCACAATCCGCCACCGAATGGTGAGGCAACCAATCCCCCACGTAACGTAGAAAAAACACGGCAGCCGATGATTTTTTATGATGCAGGATGGCTTTACCCCTAAAGGTATCGACGCACTGACTGCCGATGACGTTGCATCACTCGTAATGCATTTTTGTAACGTTTTGCCTTTTTTTGGTGCGCGCGTTCCTGTCAGAACGGCGCGTTTACTGCATTTTCACGGAGTCAGGAATCATGGCACGGCCTGTGCTTAGTCTTATATACCGTCTTGTGTACAAGATGGCGCGACTCAGGCAATCGACCTGATCGGTTTTTTCAGGCTGGTGATGATCAGCTGTTGTTAGCTCACCGTTGAAGGGGGAACACAATGAAAAATAACAATGACAAGATCGATCGTAAACGCAGGCAATTAATGAAGTGGTCAGCGGTTAGCGCAGGTGCGCTGACGCTAAGCAGCATGCTGCCGGGTATTGCTTTCGCCGCAGAAGGTGAAGAGATCCGCATTGGTTACTGGCCGATTGTGGGCGGCTTACCTTTATATGTGGGCGTTGAACGCGGTTTTTTCAAAGAGGTGGGATTGAGTGTTCGTGCGGTGAAATTCGCCAGCCCACAGCAGATTGTCGAGGGAATGATCACGGGGCGTATACACGGCTGCGCCAACGGTACGGCTACAGGCGCGTTGGGGTTAGGGGAAATTACTTCACCCGGCTTGTTCAAGATCATTTGCTCAAACCCTTCTAACCACCAGATGGTATTGGATGAGTTTCTGGTGCCGCTAAACAGCGACGTAAAAAGCATCTCGGAGCTGAAGGGCAAGCGTATCGCCTGTGGGCCGGGTATTCAGAATGTGGTCATGACCAAAATTATTCTGGAAAAAAATGGCTTTACGGCGGATGAGCTGCGTGTGACGGAATTACCCGTCGGGCAACATGTGGCGGCGCTGGCCGCTGGTCAGATCGACGGTGTTTATACGCTGGAGCCTACGGGGACAGTTGGGCGACTGAAAGGGCTGTCGCGTACGCTGGAAACGGGAGTGATCTCACGCTATGTGCTCGGTAACCCAGATGCGCCGTGGTTTGGCGGTGCGGCGGCGCTAAATAGCGGTTTTATCGAAAGCCGCGCTGCTGAGGCGAAGACCTTCACGCAAGCTTATGCCAAATCGGTGCAGTTTATTCAGCAGAATCCAGAAGCGGCGCGCGAACACATTACCGGATACACCAGTATTGAAGTTGAACTGAGTAAAGAGGTGCCGTTGCCGGGATTTGTCATGTACGACGAGCTAAAAGGCGACAATCTGGCATGGTTCCAGAGGTTTTATGACGTGTTCACCGAGAGAAAAATCTTTCGGCAGCCGGTGGATGTTAGCAGCCTGATTTATCAGCCTTAAGGGAGGTGTGCGATTATGCGTGAGCATTGGACGTCTAAATTACTACCCGCTGTCGGCCCGATTCTGCTGTTTCTCTTTTGGCAGTTGGCGGTCAGCGCGAAATGGCTGAACCCCATTTTATTACCGTCGCCAGTCGACACGTTGAGCTATATGTTCCAGTCCTTCGCGGATGTCAGCATGCGTACAGATATCGGCGCGACGCTATACCGCACGCTCGCCGCATTTGGTTTTGCTGCACTGATTGGCGTGCCGCTGGGCGTTATTCTAGGCAGCAATGAAAAGATTTATCGCAGCCTGGAATTTCTGATCGACTTTTTCCGCTCTACGCCGTCGTCTGCGTTGATTCCGCTATTTTTGCTGATTTTCGGGATAACCGATGCGAATAAAATTGCCATTTCAGCTTTTGCCGCCGTGCTGGTGATTCTGTTCAACAGCGCTTATGGCGTGATGAATGCTAAGAAAACCCGTCTGATGGCGGCACAGGTTATGGGGATCTCTCGCTGGCATATTTTTAAGGACATCATGCTGCTGGAAAGTCTGGCGCAAACTTTTGTCGGGCTGCGTACCGGTGTGTCGATGGCGTTGGTGATCGTGATTGTCGCGGAGATGTTTATCGGTTCCGAAACGGGGCTGGGACACCGCATCATTGATGCTCAGCAGGTGTTCAATATTCGGGATATGTATGCCTCTATCCTGATTACTGGCGCACTGGGATATCTGCTTAACGTGCTGTTTTTAATCGCAGAAAAACGAATTGTTCACTGGAGTGGCAAAGCATGATGACATCTCATACAGCGCAAGTGGAAAAACTGGATACCACTTTTCCGCCTTATCCGGCACCGAACACTCATGTGACCATTCGCGGCTTGAACAAGTCGTTTGCGGGTCAGCCGCTTTATACCGATCTGAATTTGGATTTGCCGCGCGGCAAGATTGTGTCTATTTTCGGGCCGAACGGCTGTGGTAAATCGACGCTGATGAACATGATTGCCGGGCTGATTCCTGTTGATAGCGGCGATATTTTGTTTGACGGTAAAACGCTGGCGGAAACCAGAATCGGGTATGTGTTTCAAAACTATCGTGATGCGCTTTTCCCCTGGATGAGCGCCTGGAAAAATATTGCCTACCCGTTGGTGCGCAGTGGAATGCGCAAACAGGATGTTCAGACGCGCATGGATGAACTGATTGCGATGTTTGATATTCGTTTCGACCTTCAGCGCTATCCGTATGAACTGTCGGGCGGACAGCAGCAGACGGTGTGTATTATGCGGGCGCTAGCGACGGGGCCGGAAGTCATGTTTCTGGATGAACCGTTCTCGGCGCTGGATTTTGAAATGACGCTGTTCATCCGCGACAAACTGCAAGAGGTTCAGTTGGCAACCGGCGTGACAATGGTCATCGTGTCACACGATTTGGAGGATGCCGTGTTTCTGGCGGACGAAATCCTGTTGCTGACGCGTCGGCCAACGACGGTGTCGGAGATTGTTCCTTTCGATTTGGTGCGTCCACGTGGGGCGGAGGCGATGAGCGATCCCGAGTTTATTCGCGTCAAAGCGCACACGTTGGAAGTATTCAAACGCGAAATGGCCGCATAGAGAACGTCGAGCTGGTTTTCTGTCTCCCAAACGGCAATGGGTTTGGGAGACAGGCTTCGAACATTCACTCTTCACTCTTCACTCTTCACTCAGCGAACGCGGTACGTGTTCTTTTCTTAATACGCTCTGTATGCCGACAAACAACACGCCGATGAGTAGCAATATAGCGATGAGGCCGTCGTAGCCGTAAAACGTCATCGCTGCACCGGAGAACAGTGGCCCAGTGATACTACCCGCAGACCACACTAGCCCCAGAAGGGAATTCATCACAATCAGCCGCTGACCAGCAAATCGCTGACCGGCTCGAACCAGAGATAACGTGTAAAGCCCGCCCGCCGCTGCACCCAGCGCGAGGCAGGCCGGTGCCAGCAGTGAGGGAGAGGAAAACGAGAAGGCGGTACTTATCAGCATCACACAGAAAAAGACGCCGCAGCCGATGTGGGTTTTTATGATGCCGCATTTGTCCGCCAGCCAGCCTATCGGCATTTGAAATACGGCATCGCCCAGAAAGATGAGTGTGACCAACAAGATCGCGGATTTTTCGTCCAGCCCCTGCGCCATGCTGTAGAGCGGAAAGAGCGACAATATGCTGGCGTCAAAGAAGGAGAAGCAGAGTACGCCAGAAGCCATCGCGGGGAGAAAAGGGATAAAGTCCCGATAAGACGCCGAGGATTGCTCATCGGCACGAACCATGCTGTCGCAATTCCTCAGCATAAGCGCACAGGCGCCACATATGCCGCCAATCAGCCATAGCGCATAGGTTTGAATAGTCTCGCCAGCGGCAATAAGCAGCGGTCCTATTAGCTGACACCCCGTGAAAACGGAGGCATACAGCCCCGTCAGTGTTGCTTTGTGTTTGTCTGAGGCTCGGCTGGTGACCCAGGTTTCTCCCAGTACCACAAGTATCCCTGAAGCGAGCCCGGTTAGCAGGCGGGGTAAAATGAGTGAAACAGGGTGCGACAGCAGGAATGAGGCGACGGTTGATACCGCCAGAATAATCAGGCTGCCGGATAACAGATATCTGGCGTGCAGGTGGCGGCTGAGCCACGGGGTAACAAAGGATGAGAGCATCATTCCTGCCGCCGGGAGTGCAGCCAGAATACCGAGCGTCGTCGTGCTGTGCCCGTGCTCTGCCAGTTTTAAACTGATTAGCGGCAGTGTGTATCCAGTGACGAGCCCCACGAGGGAGGCGGCAATAATCATGTTCAGTGTCGTGAAATTAGCTTCACGGGAGTGTGCTGTCATTGTGCTTCCAGTGTGGGGGTTAACAAGGTTCTTCAACCCCGGAAAGGCAGGTAGAAACTTCCTTCATGAGCCAGGTATGAAACCGCGCGTATTTTTCATTTTGCTCAAGAGGGACGGGCGAGAGCAAGTAATAAGCAGAACCATCCCGCGCAAACCCATACGGTGCATGCAATTGTCCGCTTCCAATCTCGTCTTGCACCATCAGGAACGACGCCATCGCCATACCTAACCCTGAAACCGCAGCCTGAATACACAGATAAAAATGTTCATAGTCAGCTCTGGTACTGCCTTTGAAGGAGACGTGTGCCTGTCGCTGCCATGTTGCCCACGCTCTTGGTCGCGTTCCGGTGTAGAGCAAACGCATTCCCTCCAGACTGTCTTGGCGCTCGGCTTTATTGCGGCTTACTGGCCCCATCCATTCGTCACATACCTTTACCCCATGCGTTTGTGGTTCCCAGTGAAAATCGTCACGCCGCAACGCGAGATCAACGCCGCTACGTACAAAATCGATCGGCCCACCCGCAGCCACCAAATGAAGTTTGATATCGGGATGCGCCTGATTAAAAGCAGGCAGTCGCGGAATCAGCCATTTCATGGCAATCGTGGGTTCGCATGACAGCGTTAATACCTCATCCTGCGCAGCTTGCTGTAGGCGATATACCGCCCCTTCAAGCTGCTCGAAGACAGACTGTGTGACCGTGTGCAAAGAGCGGCCTGCCGCGTTTAAAAAGATCGCCCGGTTACGTCGTTCAAACAGTTCAACGCCTAACGCGTCTTCCAGCAATCTAATTTGTCTGCTGACAGCACCGTGTGTGACATGCAAAGACTCGGCGGCTTTAACAAAGCTACCTGTTTGTGCTGCTGCTTCAAAGAAGCGAAAAGAAGCTAACGAGGGAAGTTTCATATACACGATGAAATTTGACAGATTTACACCAAGATAAATCGCTTTTTTGGCACATGCAAACGCTGAATAATCAAACTGCGCTCCAGCGTAAATATGTGTAATAGCCTAAATAATGAGAAAATATTGTAGGGATGGCATCGTTAATAACCGTACTACATCACTGACCATTGTATTTCTCTGTTAATCCACCTGTCTTCTATCTGTGCAAAATCATCGTAAAAATGATGGTTTGCTGAACAAGGAAACTGTTAATGAATGAGTTAATTGCCGTCGCGACGATCACTATTTTGGCGGTTATCAGCCCGGGGCCTGATTTTGCGATGGTAACTCGCAACAGCTATGCGTTTGGCTCACGTACTGGGCTACTCAGCGCGTTTGGCATTGCCTGCGGCGTCCAGATTCATGTGATGTATACCGTTTTTGGCATTGCCGTATTCATTGTTAACTCCCCGATGATGTTTATGGCGATGAAGATTTTGGGGGCGTCATATCTGATTTATATGGGATATAAATCATTAATCAATAAGACAAAAATAACATTAGATGCGTCATCCGGTCAGGCACCGTCATCACTGGCTGCGTTCCGTATGGGGTTTCTCACCAATGCCCTTAACCCGAAAACGATGCTGTTTGTTGTCGCCACCTATACCCAAGTCGTGCAGCCCGGCAGCCCAATGAGCCATAATTTTGGCTACGGGTTATTCATGTCAGTGGCGCACTGGGTCTGGTTCAGTATTGTTGCGCTGTTTTTTGCCGCACCGGCTATGCGTCGTCGGTTACTCGAGCGTCAGCATCTGGTCGATAAAGGGATCGGCATTGCCCTCATTGCTTTAGGTGCTTCTCTGGCGTTTACTAAAATTGCCCTCTAGAGGCCGCGCTGACGAAATGATGGGAGGCGCTTCGAATTCGCTAGCCTGTACATAAATAAATGGAGGATCAGGCAAGAAAACAGTCGGAATGCTATACCTGTTTGCTGAGAGGATTTAGGAAAATAGTCTGTTTCTCAACATAATCGGTTTCTCAACAGAAAAGGAAATAGCCATGCTTGTACACGCGTATGGAGCCCATGCGGGCGACAAACCTCTTGAGCCGTTGAAGATTGTCCGACGTGCGCCAGGAGCTCACGATGTTCAAATTGAGATTGCGTACTGCGGTATTTGCCATTCGGACCTGCATCAGGTGCGTGCTGAATGGGCTGGAACACAGTTTCCCTGCGTTCCCGGCCATGAAATTGTCGGGCGGGTGTCTGCGGTAGGAGCGCATGTTTCTGATTTTAAGGCTGGCGATCTGGTCGGGATTGGCTGCATTGTGGACAGTTGTCGACACTGCGAAGAGTGCGATGAGGGTTTAGAGAACTACTGTGATGGCATGGTCGGCACGTATAACGGCCCGACAGCCGATGAACCTGGATGGACGCTTGGCGGTTACTCTCAGCAAATCGTCGTGCATGAGCGCTATGTGCTACGTGTTCGTCATTCTGAGGCGGAGCTGGCTGCCGTTGCCCCTCTGCTGTGCGCAGGAATAACCACCTATTCACCGCTGCGGCATTGGAATGCTGGGCCGGGTAAGAAGGTTGGCGTTGTGGGGATCGGCGGGCTTGGTCACATGGGGATCAAACTGGCACATGCAATGGGAGCCTATGTTGTTGCGTTCACTACGTCTGAATCTAAACGCGACGATGCAAAAGCGCTGGGTGCAAACGAGGTTGTGGTTTCTCGTAATGCTGAGGAAATGGCCGCGCAGGCAGGCAGCTTCGATTTAATTCTCAACACCGTTGCCGCGCCGCACGATTTGGACGCGTTTCTGGTCCTGCTGAAGCGAGATGGTGCGCTCACGCTGGTCGGTGCGCCTGCGTCACCACATCCTTCTCCTAACGTGTTCAATCTGATCATGAAACGTCGTACGGTGGCGGGATCGATGATTGGTGGCATTCCTGAAACGCAGGAGATGTTGGATTTTTGCGCTGAACACGGGATTGTGTCAGATATTGAGCTGATCCGCGCTGATGAAATCAATGAGGCCTACGAGCGGATGCTCAAAGGCGATGTGAAATACCGCTTCGTCATTGATAATGCGACGCTGAGTGCCTGATTAGCCTGAGTCCCACCGTACCTGTTTTTCGGTGCCGTGGGATTGTCACCGCGTGGGCGTTCGCGCCTTCTTTGCATCATCCGAAAAGCTAACTCATCGTCATTTCCTGTCACCAAAGACGTGCGGATGCGGTACTATCCATTGTTACACCAACACGTTGATTTTCCTCCGCTATCATAACCAAAATGCCGTTTTAAATAGACGGTTATCTTGGTTTAGCCCTCCTGCTCTCTTCGCTAGACTTCACTGCTATGGCGTAGCGAGGAAGGCAAAAATAGCATGCGTCGTGCTGCCTTTGGTGGTTGGTAAACACGCATCAATACTATTTTCTGGCTATGTTTCACCTGCGATAAAAAGGAAAAAAGAAAAATGACGGATAAGAATTCAAACGAAACCGGAGCATCACTACAACACGACCTGCCTTTGCGAGATGAATCGCTTCAGGTCATCAGCGAATGGTTTGACGCGCTGGAGAAAAGGGTCGGTGTTGATAAGATCGTATCGCGAACCACGCTGCAAGCGGGTATCTATAACGATGTGGTACTGGATTATGCGCCGGGTCGGACGTCGATATCCTCTGAATCGAAAAGTGATGCTGATGGGCTGTCGCCCGGTAGCCGAAAAGGGGAATTGAGTGTGGCGCAAATTGAGGAAGATGTGGTTCCTGCGCTGGCTCAGGCTATTGCCCTGCGGGTTGAGAAACTCGCAGATACTGCGGTGATTGACTACCGATTCTGTTTCCGTGCTGTTCTCCCGGCAATCGAAGGTCGCCTGCTGGTTACGCTATTTACGTTCACCAACGAGGTGAAAAAACAGCAGCTACTTGAGTCTATTCATACCTATATCGAGCAGCATCTTACCCATGGCAATACGCCGACTGAGACGCTAGAAACTTTCTTTCTGGCTCGCCACCTGCTTGATGTACAGCTCTTTCCCTCGCAGGATATCCACTGGATCATGACTCAGTTTGAGCGTATTCAGCAACGAAATACAGGGCACGCGGAATTGTCGGAGCATCGGCGCAGAATCGTCAGTGCGTTAAAAGAATGGGTCGATCAGCAGTTTTTGTTGCGCTATTGCGACGTGTCCCAGCCTGAATATTTTTTCGAACCGGATATCTATACCCTCAAGTCAGGTATCGCATTGGAGGTACAGGATTCACACACGCTTCACCCCGTTGAGTTAGTGCTCTATGCGGCAGTCATGATTCTGCGTTATGAACCTTCCTACAGTAAATCCCAGGCGCTGGAATATCTGGATATCGCAAAGCAATTGGGCTACTTGCGTGCGGTTATCATGATGGAAGAGGGAAGCGGCACGTTTGAGCAAGAGCAGATCAACCTGAAGAATGAATGGGTGGAATGTGTAGCGAATGATGTGTTTTCTACCATCACGGTGCATGTTCGTCAGGAAAGCGCCGAAGCGTATGAACAGGCGCTGCTTTTCATTACGCGTTTACTGACGCTTGGTTTTCCAAAGAGTTACAAGATTGTTCTGAAATCGTCGACGCGACAGTACCTTCCCGTCAAAGGCGTGGCAAAATCGGATACCCATCGCTTTTTTGCTAACGCGTTGCAGTATGCATCGACCTATCCGCTTCTTGAGGATTATGCTCGTGCTGCGATTGAGAAATTTGAATGGTACGCCGATTCGGAAGGCGAGAAGTGCAGTATGCCGGGAAGCTATGCGGTATTTGGGCTGGGGCTGACCGATGCAGGATATTTCCCACTCGTAAAAGATTATATGGAAAGCGTGGATGACGAGCACCAATCGGTACACGATGGCTTCATCCGTGCATTTTTCGATAAGCATAGCGTGACGACACAGAATGTGGCGACACTGGTCGCCTGTCTGAGCCATGCGACGGAAAGCCTCAAGTTGAACATGCTGCCTGCGTTAGAAAATGATGCCTTGTTTGAACAGTTGGTCGAAGAAGTGCGGAGGCGAGAACCTGCGGTGATAGAACATATTTTGTATCTCATCTGGGGCAATGCCAAGAAGCTCGCCGCACTGGTGAAAAAATCGGAAGCGAAGCGCGGCGCGTTATTGACGTCGCTTATTCAGGCTTCGGCCGAATCCTAAACGTAATAATGATAACGCTGGGTGAGAACAGATGTGCCTCACCCTATGACGGAGCGTATTGATGACCGCTATTCTGCTGCTGGACTCGCGTGCTGATGAAATCGGCCCTGTTTTAAATCATGGGGCACCGGAACTTGAGCTGATGCTGTCAAACGGTACGGCAGAGCAGGCCGCGAGCTGTCCGATTTGGTTGGGAGAACCAGACACCGCAGCGGCATTGCTTGCTCAGGGAGCCAAACCGAAATGGCTACAGTCTACCTGGGCAGGATTCAAGCCGCTGTTGGCCGATGGGTTACCGCGTGATTACCGTTTAAGCCGTGCCGTTGGGGTATTTGGGCAGCCGATAGCAGAATATGTGATTGCCTATATGCTCAGGCATGAGCTTCGTCTGGGGGAGCGGCAAATCAGTCAGGAAGAGCGGCGATGGGATCACCGCCTGCCGGGATCGCTGGCGGATAAAAACGTGCTGATCGTTGGTGCGGGAGAGATTGGCTGTGAAGTCGCAAGTTTTCTACGGCCTTTTGGTGTTGAGCTATATGGCATCGTCAGTACGCCAAGACAGCGGCCTGATTTTAAACGGATCATGAATTTGGCAGAGCTACCTGTCGCGATACCGGAGGCCGATTATGTCATCAACCTCCTTCCCGATACGTCGGCAACCACCGATATCTATGATGCCCGTCTGTTTGCCGCCATGAAGCCTTCTGCGCTGTTTATTAATGTCGGGCGCGGTAGTGCGGTAGTCGATGATGACCTACGGGCCGCGCTACGTGATGCGCAAATTGCAGGTGCGGTGCTGGATGTATTCAGACAAGAGCCGCTACCGGACAGTCATCCGTTCTGGAATACGCCGAATATAACATTGACGGCACATATTGCTGGGCCGATGGTGCCGGGGCTGATGGGGCGATTATTTCTGGATAATCTTGCTCGTTTTCATGCTGATGATGTACTGCGCGGAGAGGTGGATTTTAGTCGCGAGTATTGATTACTAAATTAATTACCGCCATAAATTAATATTTAAAATAATAATTTCATATAAAAACTATTGTAAAGAATTCTGAAAAATAACCGTTAAGACTATAGCAGGGCGGAATAATATCGCCCTAATTTAGTCCGTTCTTAACTCTGCGGTCGGGGTAAATCCCCCTATTTTAGCTGCTCCCAGGATAAGCGAATAGCCAGATAACACATCGCAGTTCAGGCCTATATTCGGTGCCTGGTGGATCAATCCAACCGAAATCACGATGGCTCTTATATAGCCTAAATAATTCGAGTTTCAGTAACGCGGCCAACGCACATGCAACTTGAAGTATGACGGGGATAATCGTTTGGGGGCTCATTGCGCATACACCCGAAGACGTAATTAGCATAAGAAGATAGATGATGCTTGGAGTAACCTTTCTCCGCTAACGAAGCAAATGGATCAAACTTATGCGTCTTTCTTGGATCAGCTTGCTGAAGATCACCCTGACTTGAAGGGGGCATTTTTCGGGTTTAGTGTGAATAAAGATGGAACGCTTTTTGTGACGCAGGCGGAAGGCTTGGATAGCGAACAAATTGATCGTTTGGAAAAAGCGTTGAATGGCTCTGATGAATTAGTCGCTTTGGCGAATGATTTGGCGGATGCTCAGATTGAGGTGTTTAATGCGCATAAGGGCTTCAACACCCAAAAAACGCTTAGCCGAGATAATTACGGTGAAACCATCGATATGGGGGTTGATATCCTAACAAGGCATCTCGCACGTTCCGCCCCTCGTGATGGTACTGCTGTGGCGATCCACCAACGGAACTGGGATAGCAACTGGTATAACCAAATATAATTAATAATATAAGGTTCCCGAGGCGTTAAACGGTGTAATGAAAAACCGCAGATGCCTGAGTGGTTGGTCTGTGGAAGCGGGTTCAGAGCTTCCACAGCTTACTGCTGGCTGAAATCGCGCGGAGATGTTTTTTAGTGAAAAGGACTTGCCACGTTAAGTTGATTGGTACATAATGCTGGCCGTTGAACTGATGATTTAATAAATAATGATTAAATTCATTAGGTTACATACAGTTTGACAGGATTTTATACGTTCTGATTTCGATAGATTTTGCTGAAAGCAGAAGATAGTAAATCCGATTCTATGCGGGAATAGCTCAGTTGGTAGAGCACGACCTTGCCAAGGTCGGGGTCGCGAGTTCGAGTCTCGTTTCCCGCTCCAAATTTTTTCATCGTTTTTTCCAATACCTTCCAATACCTTCCAATACCTTCCAATACCTTCCAATACCTTCCAATACCTTCCAATACCTTCCAATACCTTCCAATACCTTCCAATACCTTCCAATGCACTGATATTAGGTTCTTATCTCTGTACCGCCGATTATTCATCCTTGTTAAATATTGATACCCCTAAGACTCTTTCACACACCGATTTTCCTACGGTTAAGAACATCGGCGTAGCCACAGATTAACGCTAGCTTAGTTGAGTTCTTGGCATGTTGTTCAGAAATTAGCATCGAATATAGTTATTTCATACTATTCCAGAGAGTGTTACCTGTCTTAAGAAGATCCAGCAGCATCATTGGAAGTCCCTGTACTGGATTTCCATCGATAAGGCTAAATCCATTCTTTAACCCGGTTTCGGTGACGAAGAATACCCCATCGACATTTCGAAAATCTGGTTCCTCAGAATGCAATGTAATCTCGCTGGAGGTTTCAACAATGAAGTTTTGATTTCCAGACGGTGTATAGACAGAGAATTTACTGGAGAAAGGCTGACCTTCATTTACCGTCCCTTGACCGAAAGTGTTCACAACCTCTTCCAGGAATTCAAAATTTGTTCGATGATCGAACGAAAAGCCAGGATCGAGTGCATAGCGTAGAAATCCCGAATCCAGTGATGTTTTAGCGATTCCATCACCGGTTAGTATGCGTGCAGCTGTTGCAGTATCCGTTTCGGTAAATTTAAAGGTCTGCATGCGCCCACTGGTATCATACATTCCTCCGCTATTGACGTTGGCACTTACGCCCCCAAACATACGATAGTCACCCAGATCTCTTGCCAGAGCGTCCACATACCCCAAGTCTGTTCCTTGTTGTTGAGTCTGAGCGTACAACTCGGACAACATACTGCGGTCCTCATTGGTGAGAAAGTTAACAGAGGACATCTGCATCGTAGCTTCGGTTAATTGTGTCTGCACTGATGGGATAGTATCTGTACCACCAAACAAGCGAGACATCATCAGCCCTTTACCACTTATTTGGGCCTGCCTGGTCGATAATATCTCATCCTGCGTGCTATTTACCTGTGCAGACAAGGGGCGAACTGTGTTTTGGTCGTCGCCTGATATATTTTTCATCTGAGCGTATGCTGCTGTGGATGTATTGATAATCATAATGGAAATTTCCCCTTGCCTGTTTTTTAAAGGAAGCTAGACATATATCGCCACCGTCAATTAGAACGATGTGAATAATTAATTAGGCTAATAAGTATATTCCCAGGTAATACTCTCTTTTTGTAATGGGTGTAGATTCTCTCCGGGTTTTCCCGTAAGTTTGTGCTGAATTTGAATGCGTACACCGTGGTCAAAACGTAATTCATTGAATTGAGAGGTTGTTCCTGATGTACCTTTAGGGACAATAATACATTTTGTCGGTGATGTCTGATAAGGTTGATAATAACATATGTCGACACTTTCAGTATATGCAGTGGGGTAGGACGCTACGCTATAATTTACCTGGGTCAGCTTCTTAGTTTTGCTCAATGTTCCAGAGGGAAACTTTGTTGCACTCGCATAAAACTGGTTCAACGCAGGGGTACTTGAGCCATCGGAATAAACAAATCTTATTTGTGCTGATAGTGGTGTTTCACTGATACTGCCAGTGGCGGCCATCAAAGGGAACGCTGCTACACTAGCAGCAATTAGTAGGGACAAAGAAACGAATTCCTTCTTCATGATTTCTCCTGGGTATTCTTACGTTTTTTTACGCATTACAGCGCTTTTCTGCATCAGGCATCATGGTGGTATTTTTTGCTATCGATATCAGGATGTCAGTCTCTTGACAGCCTTGTTATGGGGCAATAAACGTCCAACCATTGTGTCAGCAGATCCGGTGCTTTGTTAACGGTTCCTATATGACGATTTCCTTCCAGCCAGTGTATTACCGCGAGGTTGGGTGCCCTATACGAATTCCTCAGTCACTATCCATTATTAACGGAATAAGAAAAGTAAAATTTAATGTTTATAAAAAATAAATCTAACCGATGAACGTTAAAGTGTGTCGAATGTTGTTTTTCTATAACGGTTCCGATTTTTACATAACATGTATCATACACGTCTTTAATTCGACTGTGATTTTTGAGTTGGCGTTGTTGGTTAATAATATGATCACGGTAATTATTATTGTGATCATTGTTTTTCTTGGTGGGTTTTTTATTTGTTGTTGGTTTTTATTCCCGCAAGGACTTTGTGATGTCGACGAGTTTATATGGAAATAAATTAAAGTTTTTTTCACCTTTGCCGTTAAATTTCACAAAGGTTAACGTTATTTTTTTAGCGATCCTCTGGAATTATGGTGGGGGGAGTAATATTACGTCGCCACTGGAATGGATTTGTGGCGCAGATTCAAGTTCTGTGCCGCATCTGAGCTGGGCGGATGTTCCGTCAGATAAGCAAAAAAACATTAACACATGGAGAAAAGTGCGATGACTTTTAAAAAGGTGCTTCTGGCTAGTATTGTGACTTCTATGTTTGCTGCTGGAGCGGCTTATGCTGGGCCTCCAGTGACTGTGACTTTCAAAAATTTGGGCAACGAAACCGCGACATACAAAGTTATTACTAACAATGAAGTCAGTACTAATGCCAGCGCCAGCCCCAAACCCGCTACGACTGTTCCTGCGAAGGAATCTGATATTTATCGGGTTCAGAATGTCATCAGCCCTGATGCTAATGCAGCAATTGTTCGTTATACCATGGGCAGTAAAACGTGCGTATTCGGTACTACCTTCGTCAATACCATCATTCCTGGTGGCCTTTTTAATCCTGGCGGCCCTAAAAAGGCTCCAAAATGGAATAAATCAGCTGAGGGAAGCGGTGGGGCTGTCTGTACTGCAACGATTACTTCGCAGAGTTTATCCACATATGCGTGGAATGTTGAATTCACAATGAAATAATCAGCAGGCGATGTATTTTTGCTGATAGGCGAGAGGTCGCGTTTTTGTATAAAACGCATCGCTAGCGCTATTGTTATGTATGTCATGGGGACGTCATGCATCATTGACGTCCCTTTTTTGACTCGCTCAGCTTTGCTGGTATAGCACCGCGGTATGTTCAATGTCATTGCATCGCTGCTTTTAAATAGGGGCAGATTATGGAAAAAATAAATTCACTTGATGCTGTATCCAGCCGCTATATACCGGCCAATACGGTTGGAAAAAGCGCTGTTGATGCAAAGGCTGTAGCATCGGTTCAAGAGAATAATGCAACAGCGACGAACAATGAGAGCACGCAGGTATCCGCACTCGCTCGTCAGTTAAGCGACGCTGCTGTTCGGGCTGCCGCCCGAGATGCAGGAACCGATCGTGATGGTTTAGGGGAGATCGCCAGATCGGTCACTGAGAAGCTGTTAGGCGCGAGCTATGATATGAATAAAGTCGCTCATGATGCTGAAGTGCCTAAAACAGAAGACCCCGATTTATTAGCTCGGGCCAAACAAGCGACCAGCTTCGTGAATGGTGATGGTGCAAATCCGTTCAGGGGAATGTCCCGCGAGCAGTTAGCGTTGATCACCTACGATGAAAGTGGTGATTTCACCGTCAATGAAAGACGTGCGGCTTGGTTGGAGTCTTATGATCAAGAGCAGCAGTGGAAGCGTGCCGCGATCGCCAAAATGGATGAGGAGTATAACCGTACTGGACAAGTCTCTTCTGGTACATTGTCAGAGATTCTGAAGCATTACAAATCCTTACCAGCAATTGAAGAAGCACAATTGCCCAAAGGATACGATGCGCAGCTATTGTCTCAGATTCAAGCTTCGGAAAGCGGTGGCTTACCTCAGAGCGTAAAGGATTTGCAAGTATTTCTGGATCGTATGACGGAGAGTTGATCTTAGCCAACAGCACATTCAGCCTTCATGACTATCAGCGTTATATATGGCGAACACAACAGCAGCAGTTGTTCGCTTTACCTAACGCCATTATGGCGCACCATGTTTAGCTAATGAGTTGCTGATATACAATGTGAAAACCATTATTTTTAGCGTTAGAATTTATAAGCGAAAGCATGGTGAAAATACCGTTCCTCGTCGAGCACATTGCCTGCAGGGAAGAGGTGAAAACAATGATATTTAATTATATCGAATGCAATTATAATCCTTGATATTGTTATAGGTCTGTGATGGTTTTGCAATAAATTATTTTAAAATAATTAGCTTGCTTTGGTTTATTTCGTTTTTTGTTGATGGAGCTAAAATGCTTCAGATTACAAATATATACCCGTCATACTTCAAGTTGCATGTGCGTTGGCTGCGTTCACTTACCCGAATCACTTACCTGAGTAAGCTCATCGGGATTCCTTCTCTTGCCGCCTTCCTGAAACTCGAATTATTTAGGTTATAGTCACTACATTGAATGTTTAATTGATAAACCCTTAACGACTTTAGGTAAGTTTTTTTATAAGTGTTAAATGTTAGTTTATATATTGTTTTTTTCTATCCGGATGTTTTTTTTTGACAATGAATTTTTATGTGATATAAATAAATTTCTTTTTCATTGTAAGGGAATGCTATGAAAACATTCAAGGCTGCTTCAGCTATTGCTTTACTTTCATTATCTTCTTTTTTCTTATCAAATTCTGCACATGCTATTAGTGGTGCTTATACTTCTGCACCTATGGCAAGTATGGATGTTCATTCTGCAAATTTTTGGAATCAATTTAACTTTCCAATATCATCCAGCTTTCTTCCACCATCAAATGCTAAGGTAACTCGCGTTTACTGGAATTATGCGCTAGGACAGCTTCAGGTCGGAAGCAAAGGGACGCTAATCGTTTATTTATGTCAAGGTAATACTTCTACTTGTTTTGATATATCGAACATGAACTCAGGTTCTACTGAGGTGTTTCGAGATCAATCTGCAACGACACCATTCTTTTTGTATTATCGTGTGAATAGTCGTTCAACCATCGGGTCTATCTATGGTTCAGGATCAACGCAGGTAACTGTAAATTGGCAAAATAATCAATAAAAAGCAGTCGTAAGTTAACATGATATGCAAGCATTTATTGCTAAACGATAGAATGTTTGCATATTTTTTTCTCGCTAGAGTTGAATGTCTCTGTAACATAGACTGCTATAAAAATAGCGTGATTTTGGGAGGTATAAAAGTGTTATCAAAAATTGAGTTAACATCAGGCATCCTTTCCACAATGGGTACTGAAAAGCGAAATCAGCCATTTATCGATAATGAACATGAAATTAATCAATCAACTGAATCGAAATCTAGCACTAAGGTGTCGCTGTCGTCTCAGGCACAACAGCAGGCTACATTACCTGATTCGGTCGTCAACAAATACCAAGAATTGCGTAGTCGTGTCGATCAGAATGAAGTTGATTCTTATATTCGAGACCTGTACGCAACACCTCGTCATTCAGGAGAGTTAGTTTCCATCGAACATTATCCTGATGTATTTAATTCTTATACTGGTGAGCAAGTAACACCTGAGTCTGCTGCTAAATTTTCCGAGTGGGATCAGGCTGTATTAGCGGAAACAACGCGTATATATAATAATGAACGAGCGAAGGGGTCTTTGTCTTCAGACATTTATTTAAAAATTCAGACACATATAAGCCAGCAGCCAGAGCATTTTCTAAGAAAGATCAATTGGCCGAACCAAGAGATGTAATTGATCTCTCTGCCCGTTTTATACCCGTAATACCTCAAATTGCAGGTGCGTTGGCTACGTCATGTGGCACACTGATGTGTATCTCCAACGCTTTGTGTTGTTCAAAACGCTAACGTTTTATTCAAAACGTAAATTATTTTAGGCATATAGAATAAATATCTCGGCAATACGGAGTAATCGGAGAGGTAGCTAAATGATGATGTTGAAGGCTTTTCCTAAAGCATAAACAGTAGGATAATCCGATTCATGTGGTGCTCTAGGGGATCGGCAAAGAGGCAAGGATGTCTGATGCAAGAATAACGGATCTGATCTGTTTACAAGCTATTTCACACACCTACAGTACCGGTGCTTCTTCTCAATCGGTATTGCATGATATTTATCTATCCATTCCTGCCGGACAAAGCTGCGCTATTGTTGGTGCATCGGGTTCTGGAAAAAGCACCTTGCTCAATATCATCGGTTTACTCGATCAGCCCGTTTCTGGGCGTTTGCTGCTTGCTGGGCAAGATATGACCAAAGCAAGTGCCGATGAACGCGCCATCATGCGCAATCAGGTTATTGGTTTCGTCTTCCAAAGTTTTAATTTGCTGCCGCGTCTGGACGCGTTGGATAACGTCGCACTCCCCTTGATCTATCGTGGAATGTCTCGGCAAGCTGCTCGGCAAGCCGCGCAAGTACAGCTGGCGCGCGTTGGTTTGGCTGAGCGAACCCATCATCGCCCTGCTGATTTATCCGGTGGTCAACGTCAGCGGGTAGCGATTGCACGCGCACTGGTTGGTGAGCCGGAGCTTCTTCTCGCAGATGAACCAACCGGCAACCTTGATAGCCAAACAGCTGATGACATCATCACGCTGTTACTGGCATTGAACCGCGAACAGGGGACGACGTTAGTGATGGTGACACATGATGAAGGTATAGCTTGTCGTATGGCTCGGTGCATTCATGTGCAGGACGGCCGAATCCATGAGGTGAAGCATGCCTGACCGTCGTTTACGAACGCAAGCGTGCCAGACCCGACAATCCCACTATGGTCCTTCGCTGCAACAGCGTCTGCTTGAGCCATTGAACAGTCTCATTCTTCTAGGGCGGCGTGCTGTTCTGGCCCTGCTTGGGATTGCGGTGGGGTGTGGTTCTGTTGTTGCGTTGCTTAACATCGGGCACAACGCGGAAGCTGAAGCCATGGGGGTATTCAAAGGCATGGGCAGCGACCTGCTGGTCGCGGCCGTACAGAATAGGGTGGGGAGTCACGCTATTGGTTTGGTGCCTGCGGATCTAGATATCCCCGTTTTGCGACAAAATTTGCCTGATATTAAAGCAGCAACGGCTCTCATTATTACTGCTACTGAGGTGCGATTGCGCGGCCGTTCGTTTACCGGCATGGTTGTGGGGGGCAGGGCTGAATTGTCGGAAGTCTTAGGATTAAAGCTTGCACAGGGTCGCTACCTGAGCGATTTCGATGCACAAAGTACTTACATTGTGTTGGGTGCGAATGTTGCGGGGCAATGGGCATCGCAGGGAGGCATCGCCGCCTTGGGTGAACGCGTGCAGGTAGGCGGATACTTATTTGAGATCGTAGGAATCCTTCAACCGCAGGGGAACAACCCTTTGGTTCCCGTCTCAGTTGACGACTCTATCCTGATGCCGATCTCTGGTATGCGTCGTGTCATGCCAACACCACAAATCATCAGCGTGATTGCACGTAATAGCAGCAGCGACACGCTGGTACAAACGGGCTCGCAGCTAAAGGATTATTTGGTGTCTCTGATGCCGAAGGTTGATATCGATGTACAAATCCCACAGCAGTTGCTGGAGGGGATGGCGCAGCAATCACGGATGTTTTCATGGTTGCTAGCAGGGCTGGGAGGGATTTCCCTGCTGGTCGGTGGGGTCGGGGTGATGAACGTCATGGTCATGAATGTGTCTGAACGGCGCCGTGAAATCGGGGTGCGTATGGCGTTAGGTGCACGACCGCGCGATATTGCAGGGCTGTTTCTATTGGAGGCCGTTGTGCTATCCGCTTGTGGAGCTCTTATCGGGGCGGTGTGTGGTGTCGCGGCCGCGTGGCTGTTTGTCTTTTTTTCCGATTGGTCAGCTTTTTCACTCTCGGTACTGTCACTTCCCCTCGGTATTGGCAGTTCATTGGCGATTGGCCTGTTTTTTGGACTTAATCCAGCGATGACGGCGGCTCGGCTTGAACCTGTGCAGGCGCTACGCGATGCGTAAATCTCTCCTATGTTTACTTGTTTTATTTTCTGCTCATGAAGGGTATGCGGAAACTGCTTTGAATCCTTCTCAGGCGACGCGGCAAGGGCTGGCGACCGTGAGCGTATCGCTAAATGCGCAAACTATTGATCTCACGCTAAGCGATGCCATTTATCTTGGTTTGCGTGACAATCGCGCGATCCGCAGCGCCTATCTGGATCGCATCTCGCAGAAATTTGATCTGCGTGTCGCGGAGGATCGTTTTACTCCCAAATTGTCGCTGACGGGTAGCTATCTTTCCAATCGCAATCAAAGCGATCGTTATCGACAGGGCAACCTGACGCCAACATCGACACTGCTCACGCCTTATGGCACCCGCTTCAGCCTAGGCTGGACCTACCGCCACACGCAGGCTGATAACGCAGGGTTATCGCGTAACGATGGTGCCAACATCACGGTGATTCAGCCTTTACTTCGTGGAGCAGGTAAAGATGTCACTACTGCGCCCGTTAATATTGCGCGGCTGACTGAACAACTCAATCGTCTGACGCTGAAATCTACGGTCTCGCAGACTATTACGCAGATTATCGCTGCCTATCGGGAACTTCTGCGCTCACAGGAGCAACTGCAAATTGCTCGTGATGTTCTGGCGCGTGCGCGCCAACTGGTTGACGTCAACCGTGCGATGATTGCCGCAGGGCGTATGGCCGAGTTTGAAATTGTGCAAACCGAAGCTGAAGTTGCCACGCAGGAATTGGCGTATGAGGAAGCTAGAAACCAACTGGATACCGCGCGGCTTGCGCTGCTGCAACTTCTGGCGTTGGATTTAAATACGCTGATTGTGGCAACAGAATCCATGCAGGCACAGCGCGTTGATGTCAACGCTGCGCAGGCGTTGAAACAGGCCGAAGCCTCTCGACCTGCTTATCTGGCACAGATTATCGCTAACGAGCAGGCTGCGCTCAGTCTGGCGGTTGCGCGTAATGATCGCCTGTGGGATGTCTCGCTAGTCGGCGGCGCGAGTCAGGTGCGTGACCGTGCAGCACAGAATAGCACGTCACGTACCTGGGAAAATTATGTTGGTGTTCAGGTGGAGATCCCGATTGGCGATCTGAGTACTCGTCAGGCTGAGGTTCAAGCGCGGGTCAATGTGCGTAATCGGCACATCCAGTTGGATGAAGTTAGGCAGCAGCTTGAACGTGATGTTGCCAATGCGGTGCGTGATATCGGGACGCGCTGGCGGCAGTTCGAGATTTCTCAACGTGCACGAGATCTGTCGCGCCGTAAGCTGGACATTGAGCGAGAAAAGCTCACGGTTGGGCGTTCCAGTAACTTTCAGGTTCTGAGCTTCGAGAACGATTTACGCAACGCGGAAAACGCCCGTCTCAATGCGCTCATTAGCTACCTTAATGCGCAGGCTGAACTGGATGAGACGCTGGGTACTACATTACAAAGCTGGGATATTGCACTTAATGATTAGACATCGCTTTCTATCTCGACTGCGTCGGCGTCACTACATTGTCGTGTCGCTGATTGTGGCGCTTGGTGTGTTTATGTGGCTATTGGCTGGACGTACGGGTGAGCAGGAAAGCGTTCCTCAGGGGCAATGGCTACCCATTCAGCCTCAGCGACTGGAAAATCAATTAGGGCTGGTGGGACGAATTCAGGCCGCGACGCAGACAACGCTAGCAGCCCCTTTTGAAGGCGTTATCCGTGAGGTACTGACGCGTGAGGGGCAACGCGTCGAGCAAGGGCAAACATTGCTGGTACTGGACCCCGGACAAATTGAGATTCAGCTCCGTCAGGCGCAGGCTGAACTGCTCAAAGCACAGCGTGAGGTGCAGTCACTCAAGCAGTGGGAGCAAAGCGCTGAGGTATCGCGGGCACGGCGTGCGGTAAATTCAGCCCAGTCAACGTTTAGCAACACGCAGGCCAACCTTCGGGATACACAGGCGCTGTTCGAGCGTGGCATTGTTGCGCGAATGGAAGTGGATACGTTAAAGCAGCAGATTCGTACTCAGGAGCAGGATGTTATCGCGGCGCAAGAGGAGTATCGAACGGTGTTAGCACGTGCGAACGGGGAGGATCGTAAGATTGCGGAGATGGAACTGACCAATGCACAGGTTCGCTATCAGGCGTTGGCGACACAGGTTGCACGGCAGAACGTCAAGGCACCGTTCAGCGGTTTTGTGGTGCGCCCGGCTATGCCTGATACCGGCAAACCTGTGGTCATCCAATCTGGCTTACTCGTCAGTCAGGGGACGCCGCTGTTTGGTGTTATTGCTCAGGACCGTTTTCAGGTGGCAACCCGGGTAGAAGAAACGGACCTGCATCAGCTGCAAGAGGGAATGGCAGTTAACGTGACCGGGGATGGCTTTGCCGGGCAGACGCTGGCAGGCAAGATTGCCTCGATTGATATGCAGGCCGATGCTGCTGATATATCAGGTAGCGGTGCTTACTATGATGTGGTGGTGTCGCTTGATACGCCGTTGGCAGACTTAAAGCAAAATATTCGACTGGGGATGAGCGCACGTCTGGCTATTATTGTCTATCGTAATGATCAAGGCATCGCTGTGCCTGCACAGGCCGTGCATACCGATGAGCGTGGCGATACCTATGTCATTTATCGCCCGACTGCTGATGCATCACCAAAGAAAATCAACGTAACGCTGGGGAAAACCGTGGCGCAGGGCATAGAAATCTCTGGCCTGGAAGCGGGTGAAGTGCTGCTCCCTTAATTATCAACGTAAGCGTGTGGATGGCACCAGAGATGGTAATTGTGAGTACGGCGGTTGCTATTTTTTAAGTCGGAAGTGGGTGTTCAGGAAATTATCACACGCTTGCCATTGGTTTCTCCCTGAACACCCCCTCGAAAATAGATGGTTGTGGGGTTTATGTTTTCTTATTCAACCTTGCCCGTAGTGGTGATATTACTTCCTATCTGGACATTGCGCGGTAAAAGCAAATCGAACAGACTGTTCAGCGGATTCGCATTTTTTCCTGGTTCACCGGTTACAAAGTTGTAATCCATCGCTATCAGATGGTTGAGCCGAGATTCGTAGTTGGCGGGAGCCTGTACCTGTTCGATTCGCGGTAAATCTTCATAGTGTTTTAGAACGAGCTTGAAAAATTCTGTCTGTTTAAACTCCCCCGCGTTCCATTCTTGTTTGCTTTTCTCCACTACCCAGAAGCTCCAGGCGCTCTCCTGTTCATTTGATTCATGTAATGCCGATCTGCGCTCGTTGATGGTAAAAGTATTGCTATCGTCATAAATAATGAGCGCGAGCTGATCGCGAGATAACCCTTTAAACGGATTCGTACTGCGACCATTAGTGAAATTATTGGAGAAATAATTAGCCTGTTTGGCACGAGCAAGTAATTCCGGATCGTCAGTGGCGGGTAATTCTTCAGCATGTGTTTTGTGGCTGTTTATGTAACTGACGCCAGCCAACCCCTGAATAACGGACTGTGCATACGATGCCAGTTCGCTACGACTATGACTGGCATCCCTTGCTTCTGCGCGTGCTGCGGCAGCACTCAACTGACGTGCCAGTGACGATACGCTGCTTTTATCTTTTATTGTTGATTCAGTTGATAGCACAGACGATGATTTGTTATTTGATGTGTTGTCTGCTGGCGCAGATGAGTGGGTTTTCACCGAGTCTCTAACATCAATGTTTTTAGCGGTGGGAAGGTTATTTAGATTAATCATCGTCAATTTTCCAGGTAACAGGTGATATCTGAAAGATAGGCCACTTTACAGTGACTTATCGTGTATTTTTATATGATTATCATATTGAGATATTTTATCTCATTGTGATTTCAACGTTTGAATCATGAGTAAAGAGATTGGCATAGGTGACCCGCAGATCGCATCTAGCACCGTTGCTTGGTGTTGTGCTTTGTGTCCATTGTGGGATTTTATTCCCCAGACCGTAATACCAGAGGGCGGAATACAACATCTGTGTGCTGTAGCCATAAAACTCAGAAAACTACCCTATGGTGATTTTTTATAATCGGCAAGTTATGTAAATAACTTTAATTACTTATGGTTATGTTGAAGTGGATTTGTGATTCATGTCGATATATTAAATCTGCTATTTTCATTACCTTGTTATTATTTAATTCCAGTGATTATTTTTTAATATCGTTTCATTCGTATTTATTGTTCATAATGAGAGGCGACTATTCTGTATGAATTGAGCTTTAACGTAATCGGTTCGTCTACCTTTTTTTAAATCAATAAACGACAGTGAGGTGGCGATGGTAAGACGACGTAAAGCGGTAAACGCTTTTCCATCGCCTTACGTCGTCATTGTATTTTAGAAACGAACATTTAGTTTCAGGTGAGCGGCATTATCGGTAACGCCGCCACCGAATTGGCCGCCATAGGATAATGACAGGTTCGCATTGTCGGTTAGCTTTTTGCCGATGCCCGCTTCAACACGTACGCTATTTTCAGCCAGTGGCGTTCCCATCACGTTATAGTTATCAGCCCCAATGAAGTGCAGGCGTGCCGTAGGATCGATGTCGCCAAAAGCATGTCTCCAGCCGACGCTGCCATTCACTGTCCATGCGCGTGCTTGCGTGCCGAAGCTGCGTTCCAGACGGACGCCGAGGGTAGAAAAGGTGGTATCCATTTTGAGCGCTTCGCCGCCTAATGCGGCAGCACCGCCAGCCTCGCTGAAGCTGTCCATTTTACTGGCGACGTGCGCTAATCTGGCGAAAGGTTCTACCGTAACCACGTTAGCATCAAATTTCATACGTGCTTCACCAAATACCTGGAGAGTGCGGGCATCCAGATCTGCTGACAACTTCTCATTCAGGGAACCGACGGTGACGTCACGCTGTGCCGCGATATCGCCCCAGCTTCCGACTGTACCGAAGGTCAATCCCAACCGGTTATACGTATAATTGGCATAAGCCCCTAACTGGTAATTGTCGACATCTGCGGAGAAATGACGCCCATTTACGTCAACATCTCCCTTGTCTGCTCCAGCGAAAATGCCAAGCGTCATGTTGTCGGACAGCGCACCGTCAATGCCGAGCAGAAAACCGTTGCTGCGATAGTCAGTATCGGCCGTGCCGTTAGCGCCGTTCGCATCATGGCGACCGCCATAAACATTGAGCCAGACGTTATCATCATGCGTGGTACGGGCGTGTTCTGTAACCGTATCGCTGACCGTCAATGCACCGCGTGTCATGGCACCAGCCAGCGAGGCATAGCCTTCACCCGATAACGCGTCAAAGGCGTTCTGTGGTGCGCCTCGGTCGAGCATCGCTACTGCGTTATAAACGGCATTGCCTGTCGCTAAGGACTCTACTGCATTGGCGGCGGCTGATTGATTGGCCGTGGTAGCGACTGACGCAAATGTGATGTCGTTACGTGCGAGTTGCATCGTCACCGCATTAGCGGTGTAACCCAGATTGGCATCGAGGAAAGCATAGCGGCTCGTTACCGCACCGAAGGTACCGGAGATCCCCTTGTCTGCGGTCAGAATGGTATAGGTTGAAGCAATACGATAATCCCCATTCTGGCCGACGTGCAGCACTGAAGCATCACCCAGCGTGGCCGTGCCTGTCACCGCAATCAGATCGCTTTCGGTCGTCTCTGGATCGACTTCAACTTCATAAATAGCCCCATTGGTTAACGTTAGATCGCCGTTCACTCTTAGTGTGCCAATCGAGTTACCGGGAGCCAGCGTACTGCCACTGGCGACAGTCATACTGCCTATCGTACCGCTGCCTGAAACGGTCGCACCATCGGCCACAACGATTGAACCGCCCAGTGAACCGTTAATTGCCAATCTGCCGTTTGTCACCTGTGTGGTTCCAGTAAAGGACGATCCATTGCCTGTATAGTTCAGCTTAGCTATACCGTCTTTGCGCAGTATCCCGTTACCTGAAATGTCATTCGCGAGCGTGTCGTCGGTGTTGATGTCGAAAGCCAACGTTGCGTTGTTGACGATAGCACCAGTGCCGAAAGCGCGACCATTAGTACCAATCAGCGTCCCGTCTGATACGCTTGTACCGCCACTCCAGCTATTACGTCCTGCGAGTGTGAGCTGCCCGCTACCTGATTTGGTCAAGGAGCCTGTGCCTGTGATGTCGTTTAGCCACAGATCGGCGGCAGATAAGCCCCCATTTGTGGCGTTCATCACTACCGCAACATTGCTGTTGAACGCGCCGTAGCCATTTGCTGCCTTGAAGAGGTTCAAACGATCGTAACCCATGCCGTTATCCATCACGCCGCCTGAGGCATTCGATGTTGTCGCCAGAATGTCGCGCTGTTGGGCTGCGGTGAGGTAGGGGTAGCGTGTTTCGATCAGCACTTCGGCGTTTTGCGGAACAATCGCGGCGGCACGGGTGTCACCGATAGGCGTGAAGGCGTTTTCAAATGTGTATTTCGCGTATAGGGCTTTATCGATCTGATACTGAGCGTAGGCTGCCTCGGCACTCCTGCCGCTGGTGTAGCACGTGGTGATGGTGCCTCCGCATTGTCCTGCGAAGAATGCTTGTGCCTGATCGTAGGCTTCTGCACGTAACGTTGGATTGGCGATGAGGTCTTGAATCGCGTAATAGGTCGCGTGCATTCGCCCGCCTATCACATCCAGTGGTGAGTGAATACCCGTCACGACGCGGCTGTAGCCAATCTCGCCAGCCCGTAGGATCAGATCGGAATATTGCTGCGGAACCGCGTACGCGAGACCGAAAGCGGAGAGATAGCCTGCGTTGGTATGTCCGCTAGGAAAACCGCCATCACCATTTCCCGTTGCCGGCACGCGGGCAACGAGAGAGCGTTGCAGTACCCAGCTTAGATCTTCTCCGCCCAGCGTTTGGCGGAAGGGACGCGGATAGTTGTAGTTGTTTTTGGCTGGCGTGGTGGAGGCTGGGTAACGCACGGCGTTGACGAGTTCGACGACCTTGCCTAGCCCGCTGGTGGCAGACCCAAGTCCGTTGCCACCGTCGCTGACTCGGCTACTGTATGCGCGGTCTGGAATACCGTCGACCGTTGTGAAAGCGCCAGTTTCCGTTTTCAAGATGCTGGCTAGCGGGCCAAGACCAGCGATGACGGCGTAATTGGCATCTTGAGCATCGAATTCAAAAGCTGATATTTCTTGTGCCTGAGTGCGCGAACGGGCGATATCAATCACCGTTTGGATATTCTGTCGCAGTACAATCTCGCCAAGTGTAGTGGGTATGCCGTTATTCCAGGCTGTGCCCGCAGTCCAGAATTTATTAAACCCTGATAGAACATCAATGGCAGAGGCAGGTTCTCCTTCCGCGGCAGCGATGCTAAACGGTATTAATGAGGCTATTGCCGTAGCCAAAAGTGCTTTCGTTGGGGATGCCATTTATATTATTCCTTTATTTTTCTATGCGTTATGAAATTCCGGGCGGCAGTGTAACGATGGCAAATGACTAAACGGTGACGTTGGTATGAACATTAAAAATGGGAGGGTAGAGGTGGGTGCGGTAAACAGTCGAAGAGACACTATTCACTCAAGTTACACGCGTTCGATGCTACAGTAGGTCGTTCATTGATTCGTATCGATAAAAGGATTTGCCATGTTTGCCCGTTCTCCATCGTTAAGGTTTTATTTGGCTATTGGCCTGCTTCAGGGGCTTCTATTTGTCACTGCGCTGGAGATGAAAGAAGGCATCGTTCAGACGTTGTTGATAACGATGGCGACGGTTGGCGGGATTAGCCTGCAATGGCTGGAACGTACGCTTTTTTTGAAAAAAACGTGGCTATGGGTCAGCGTGCTGACTGTGCTGATGACGGCGATTAGCGGTTGGGTTTTCTATGACAGTGGGCGAGAGCGTCTGTCTGGTTCTTGGGTGTTGTGCGGCATCCTCCTCGGTTATATCTGCTGTACTTTTATTCGCTGCTGGTCAACCCGTGAAGGAAGATGGCCATCCTATGACGCGCTCTGCAAACACGCCTGGAGCCATATTTTTACCGTGCTGTTAGCGTGGCTAGTTGTTCTGGTGGTCGTGCTGCTACTCGTGTTGTGCGGCATGTTGTTCAACATGTTGGGTTTCTCGCAGGTTAATAAAGTATTCGGTCATTATCGGTTCTATATGCTGTTCTTGCCGGTCGTGTTTTCTATTGGCATGTACATCGGAATGACCAAAGAAGCGGTAGTTGGACTACTGCGGGGGATTTTGCTATCGGCGTGTCGTTTTCTGCTGCCGTTTAGTGCGTTGATCACGGTGATTTTCACCTTGACGCTGCCTTTTAGTGGTTTGGAACCGATATGGAATACTGGTCGTTCCACCCTCATTCTTCTATGTCTGATGGGCGTGAACCTCTTTTTGATTAACTGCGCATCTCAAGATGATAGCGAAGGGCGTGTTTATCCGGCAGTTTTACGCGGGCTGGTTAGCGCCAGCGTGCTGTGTCTGCCAGTGTTGAGCGCACTGGCGGGTTACTCCAGCTGGCTGCGCATCGAACAATACGGCCTGACTCCTTTCCGTTTTCAGTCACTCTTTGTCGTAGCGATCGCCATGCTTTACAGTCTGGCCATGCTATGGGCTGTTATCCGACGCTCTGGAGTCTGGTTAGGTCATTTACGCACGAGCAATTCGCTGCTCGCGGCTGTGACCTGCGTACTGATGGTATTGCTGCATACACCGCTGCTGAGCCCAGAAGCCTTTAGTGCGAGAAATCAGGTTCAGCGCTTGCTGAGCGGGAAAACGCCGATTGATAAGTTTGATTTGTGGGCGCTGCGTGATGAGCTAGGAACCGCAGGCAGGGAGCAGTTTAACTGGCTGGCGGAAGCGTTGGAGCAAGACCAAATTCTTGATGCAGCAGGGCGTCAGGTGCTGCGCGATCGGTTGCAGGGGCGTCCCGCAAAAGTGCTTCCTGTTCAGGTCGAGTGGGTAGGCCCGTTGGAAGACGGGGTCGAAAGCATGTTACGGGGCGATAATCTTGGTAATCAGTGTAGGGAAATGGCTTGCCTGCTCTTTGCGATTGATTTGACTGGTGATGGTCACAACGAAGTGCTCATTTTTCCCAGAGTAGGCTGGGCGAATGGTGGGAAGATCCTTGTTCGTGATGAAAAGGGACAGTGGCAGATTGCAGCCAGCCTGTATGGTGCGATTGGCACGGAACAACTGGTCGCGCAGGTGAAAGACGGCAAGGTCGAAGCGGTTGCCCCACGCTTTAAGACGATCAGGATTGGGGGTCAGAATATGGAGATCACCTATCCCTGATTTTAGTCGCGTTAGTTAGGTATTACTTATTGATTCAATAAAGACAACGAATTGGTGATAACGATCACGTTTCTGTACTTTAGCCACATGCAAAAACACATGAGGATAACGTGATGTCAGTAATTAATACCCAAGTTAAACCATTCAAAAACATGGCTTTCAAAGACGGTCAATTCATTGAAGTGACTGAGAAGAATATCGAAGGAAAATGGAGCGTATTCTTCTTCTATCCGGCTGACTTTACGTTTGTCTGCCCGACCGAACTGGGTGATGTCGCTGACTACTACGACGAATTCCAACAGCGTGGCGTGGAAATTTACTCTGTTTCCACCGACACCCATTTCACGCACAAAGCGTGGCACAGCAGCTCTGAAACGATTGGCAAAATCAAATACACCATGATCGGTGACCCAACTGGCCAATTGACGCGTAATTTTGAAAACATGCGTGAAGCAGAAGGTCTGGCTGACCGTGGTACGTTCATCGTTGACCCACAGGGCATCATCCAGGCAGTAGAAATCACGGCTGAAGGCATTGGTCGCGATGCTTCTGACCTGCTGCGCAAAGTCAAAGCCGCTCAATACGTTGCATCTCACCCTGGCGAAGTCTGCCCAGCTAAATGGAAAGAAGGCGAAGCCACGCTGGCCCCGTCTCTGGATCTGGTTGGCAAAATCTAAGCTGACACCACGGAAAATATGGCTGTTTTTCGGGTGCGATGCACCCGATTTTTCTGGCCCGGCTCCTTTTCGGGCCAACACCTCGCACTATTTTGTCTGTGTACCTAATTTTGCCTTTGTACCTAGTTACCTCATTAAGGACGACCGATGCTCGACAATACGATGAAAGTCCAGTTGAAAGCCTATCTGGAAAAATTAACCAAACCTGTTGAGTTAATTGCGACTCTGGATGATTCCGCTAAATCTGCGGAAGTGAGAACCTTATTGACCGATATTGCCGAGTTGTCCAATCAGGTCAGCTTTATTGAAAAGAATGATCTATCCGTCCGTAAGCCTTCATTCCTGATTACCAACCCTGGTTCCCAAAGCGGCCCACGTTTTGCCGGTGCGCCGATGGGACACGAATTTACCTCCCTGATTCTGGCGTTATTGCAGGTGGGTGGACATCCGTCGAAAGAAGCAAAAGAATTACTCGATCAAATCCGCAATCTTGACGGTGCGTTCCACTTTGAAACGTATTACTCGCTGTCCTGCCACAATTGCCCGGACGTGGTGCAGGCGCTGAATTTAATGGCGGTGTTGAATCCGAAGATCACCCACACCGCGATAGACGGCGGCGTGTTTCAGGATGAGATCCAAAACCGTAATGTCATGGGCGTCCCCACTGTTTTCCTGAACGGAGAACATTTCAGCCAGGGGCGAACAAGCCTTGCTGAGATTGTGACTAAAATCGATACTGGCGCGGGCGCTAAGCAGGTTGAGAAGCTGAACCAGCGTGACGTCTATGATGTGTTAATCATCGGCAGCGGCCCGGCAGGGGCGGCAGCGGCAGTCTATTCGGCGCGTAAAGGCATCCGCACCGGTTTGGTCGGTGAGCGCTTTGGCGGCCAGGTGTTGGATACCGTTGATATCGAAAACTACATTTCAGTGCCGAAAACGGAAGGTGCCAAACTGGCAACCGCACTGAAGAGCCATGTTGATGACTATGATGTTGATGTGATCGACGCGCAGAGTGCAGAAGCTTTAATTCCTGGTGGAGAGCCGGGTAAACCGCATCAGGTGATTACCGTATCCGGCGCGACGTTGAAAGCGCGGAGTGTGATCATTGCGACGGGCGCCCGTTGGAGAAACATGAATGTGCCCGGTGAAGATCAGTATCGGACGCGTGGTGTAACGTACTGCCCACACTGTGATGGCCCACTGTTTAAAGGCAAGCACGTTGCAGTGATTGGCGGTGGAAACTCGGGTGTAGAAGCGGCTATCGATCTGGCTGGTGTGGTGAAACACGTCACGCTGCTTGAGTTCGCATCGGAGCTGAAAGCGGATTCTGTATTGCAGGAGAAGGTACGCAGCCTGCCAAACGTTGACATCATTCTGAATGCGCAAACCACAGAAGTGAAAGGCGATGGCCAGAAGGTGACGGGGCTGAGTTACAAAGATCGTCTTACTGATACGGTGCATGATTTAGCGCTGGAAGGGATCTTTGTACAAATTGGCCTGCTGCCTAACACCCACTGGCTGGAAGGTACGGTAGCCAGAAACCGCATTGGTGAAATTGAGATCGATGCCAAGTGTGAAACCAGTGTGAAAGGGGTCTTTGCTGCCGGCGATTGTACGACGGTACCGTACAAACAGATTATTATCGCGACGGGCGAAGGCGCAAAAGCATCCTTGAGTGCTTTTGACTACTTGATCAGAACCCGTGCATAACATCGGCCTGTTGAGGACGAAGGTGAATATATTTGCCATCCTTCTGTTTCTCTGACGACGATCTTAACGTTCCGCGCGGCGATGCCTCATAACGAGGTGTCGCCGCGTTTTTGCTTTTGATCGTAAAATTTTTCTTTCGATCGTAAAAATTAGATCTCAGCCCTTGCTAAAGGACAATAAGAAATTCATAATGCTGGCCGCTCTGTGTTGTGACCTGTTTTTTGCTGTTTTCACAACATCGTATTTAGGGCGCTAGCGTTACCTCAATTCACATCGTTTTTTATCAGTTAATACAAAAAATCATATTCTTCTTAACAGACTTATCCACAGGCTGTTTGTTGGTTATTTATTAACCCCGCAATATTGTTGATAAAATACAGTAGAGTATCTTATTGATATTTATTCATAAAATTTACTTATAAAACGCTATAACGATCGCTTGTACTTTTTGTGACAGTTGATTGGCAACGATTTTTTTTATTTATTCACAGCGAATGCGACAAACTGATGGCAACGGTTTTAGCCGCTCATGCATCGCGCGGTAATCCTTTCTCTACTGCACGGATGAGTCGTTTTTTCTGTGTGGATTGGACGTCAATTTCCAATAATGCGCGGCGTGCTAGCTGCTGCTGAATCGCCCAGTGGATATGTTCATCCAACAATTCACTTTCACCCAGACGGGTTTGCAGTGCCAGTACGATACTATCCTGATAGGGGGTATTTCCCAGTGCGACGGCAATATTGCGTAGCCAGCGGAGATGGCCGATACGCCGGATCGGCGATCCTTCCGTAATTCGTAGAAATTTCTCTTCATTCCAACCGAATAGCGTCAGCAGTTCCGGCGTGTGCAGCGCGGCACGTGGGCTGAAATCAGTCTCGTCGGTGAGTTGTGAAAAGCGATTCCATGGGCAAATGAGCTGACAGTCGTCGCAGCCATAGATGCGATTACCCATCAGTGGACGGAATTCTTCAGGTATCGGGCCTTCCAACTCAATGGTTAGATAGGAAATACAGCGGCGAGCATCAACGGTGTAAGGGGCAACAATCGCGCCAGTTGGGCAGGTGGTCATACAGGCGACACAGCGGCCGCACTGCTCTTCCTGTGGCCGATCGACGGGTAGAGGCAGATCGATCAGCAATTCACCGAGAAAGAACCAGGAGCCCGCTTCTCTGTTTAAAATTAGTGAGTGTTTACCAACCCAGCCAAGCCCGGCTTTCGCGGCCAAAGGGCGCTCCATAATGGGAGCGGAATCGACAAAGGGGCGAAAATTCAATTCACCACAGTATTCCTGAATCTGATCGCCAAGCTTCTTTAAACGCTGGCGTAACAGCTTGTGGTAATCACGGCCTAGTGCATAACGGCTGACGTAGCCGAGTTCTGGATTCTTTAAGGTACTCGCGAATGCCGCTTTGGCGGGCAGGTAATTCATCCGTACGCTGATGACGCGGAGTGTGCCGGGTAGTAGTTCATGTGGACGTGCTCGCAGCATGCCATGGCGTGCCATCCAGTCCATTTCTCCGTGATATTGCTTATCCAGCCAGGCCTGAAGCCGAGGCTCTTCTGCAGACAGATCGGTGTCGCAAATGCCGACCTGCTGGAATCCCAATGCCTGTCCCCATTGTTTGATGTGTTGCACTAATTCGTTGAGATCGTAGGGGTATGACATGAGGAACCGTAAAAATAAACAAGACGTACCGATGTTACCATACTCGCGTTGCAGAACCGATGTTTGCGGAGAAGGGGGAATGCTGGCAGTCGTTTCAGTTGCTTGCTAATTTTAAGTCATTGTAATGAAAACGAAGAGCAAATGATGATGAGCCACGATCGGAAACGAGAGGATAAGTTGCCCGATTCGGTATTTTACGCCGAATGGGTACGCCGTGAAGAAGCCAGAGCGGCCAGCGAATCAGGGCTTTCATTATGGCAGTTGATGCAGCGTGCGGGAGACGCGGCATTTCAAGTGGCTCACCAATGCTATCCCTTTGCCCGTCGCTGGCGAGTGCTGGCTGGGCACGGCAATAACGGTGGCGATGGATATGTGGTCGCCAGTTTGGCGCTGGCTGCGGGTATTGAGGTAGATGTTGTCGCTTGTGCTAGCGATAAACCGTTGCCTGATGACGCCCGTCTTGCTCGGCAGCGCTGGCTGGAGCAGGGTGGGCGTATTGAAGAGGTAAGTGCACAGGATGATGTTAATACGCCGTGGCCAGATGGGATCGATCTCATTGTGGATGCTCTACTGGGGACCGGACTTTCCGCCGCACCGCGTGCACCCTATGCCGCGTTAATTACACAGGCTAATGCCTATCCCGCCCCCATTATCTCGCTCGATATTCCCTCTGGATTGCATGCTGAAACTGGCGTTTGTGCTGGTGCTGCGATCTGTGCGGCACAAACGGTGACGTTTATCGCGCTGAAGCCGGGGTTACTGACTGGCCGCGCGCGTGAGCAGGTAGGATCATTGCATTATCACTCGCTAGGGTTGCAGACGTGGCTGGGTGACCAAACTGCGCCGATCCGGCGGCTGACTGCGGCACAGCTTCCCGAATGGCTGACGCCTCGTCCCGCCGGACAACATAAAGGGGATAACGGCAGGCTGTTGGTGGTCGGCGGAAACGCGGGCTTAGGCGGTGCGGTACTGATGGCTGCCGATGCGGCATTACATAGCGGTGCAGGCTTAGTGCGAGTACTTACTCACAAACAGTATCAATCGGTATTTTTAACGGTTCGACCTGAACTGATGGTGCAGGAACTGACGGCAGATACGCTGCGACAGGGGTTGGAATGGGCCGATGTCGTGGTGATTGGACCTGGTTTAGGGCAGGATGAATGGGGTAAAAACGCCCTGCGTTTGACAGAAAATTGTAACAAACCCATGTTATGGGACGCGGATGCACTTAACCTACTGGCAATCAATCCGCATAAGCGGCAGAATCGCGTGCTGACACCTCATCCCGGTGAGGCGGCACGTTTACTGAATTGCCGCGTATCTGATATTGAAAGTGATCGCTTACTTGCGGCCACAAAGCTGGTAAAGCGCTATGGCGGCGTTGTCGTATTAAAAGGTGCGGGAACGGTGATTGCCAACCAGCAAGAAGAGGTTGCTATTGCTGATGTGGGAAATCCCGGCATGGCGACGGGCGGAATGGGGGATGTGCTGTCGGGTATTGTCGGCGGTTTGCTGGCGCAAAAGCTCTCGCTGTATGATGCTGCTTGTGCAGGGTGTGTCGTACACGGTGCGGCGGCCGACTGGCTGGTGGCGCAACGTGGTACCCGGGGTATGCTGGCAACCGATTTACTGCCCGTGCTGTTCCGATATGTGAATCCTGATCGGGTGTTTTTTTAGCGCCGATGTTTTTAGAACTTATGTTTTTAGAACAATAGAATGAAAAAAATAGTCTTACTTCTGCCTGATGAGGCAGCAACCATTTCATTAGGCACGGCGCTGGCGAAAGCCTGTGACGTTGCTTGTGTGATCCATCTTTATGGCGATCTCGGCGCGGGGAAAACGACGTTTAGTCGCGGTTTCCTACAGGCGCGCGGTCACCAGGGCAATGTCAAAAGTCCTACTTATACATTGGTGGAACCTTATGCATTGTCTCCACTGGCTGTTTACCACTTTGATCTCTATCGACTGGCCGACCCGGAAGAGCTGGAGTTTATGGGGATTCGCGATTACCTGACGCAGGATGCTATTTGCCTGATTGAGTGGCCGCAGCAGGGCGCTGGCGTGCTGCCCGACGCGGATATCGAGCTGCATTTGCGCTATCAGGATGAGGGCCGACAGGCTGAACTGTCTGCTGTCTCTGCTACGGGAGACGCGATGTTACAACGTTTTTCTCTTCAGCCAGGAACAACAGAATCATGATGAGTCGTATGGCTAAGCTGTTCATCGGCGTATGGCTATTGCTTGCGGGATCGGCGTGGGCCGCCAATCTGTCGGATATCAAGGTAGATAACGCGTCAGGCCAAGCCACAGTGCGATTAAGCTTTAGCGGCCAACCGATTTATGCCTTTTTCCCGCTCAGCAACCCTGCCAGAGTGGTGATTGATATTCGTCAGAGCGGCGTCATTCAGGGGCTGCCGTTGGATTTCAGCGGACAAAATCTGATTAAGCGCGTGCGAACCAGTAATGCACAGGATGCACAAAGCCTGCGTTTGGTGCTGGATTTAACGCAGGCGGCCAAAACGCGAGCGGTGACGCAAAAAGAAGGTTCGGGTTACGTTGTCGTTTTTACCATCACGGGTGACAAAGCGAAAACGGTACAAGCCCCAATCCCCCCTGTTTCACGCCAGCAAAATCGTGTGCCAGCAGAGCCCGCAAAGAATCCGTTTACCAACAAGCCTACCGTTGTCGTGAGCGGTGGTTCGCCATCGCCATCGCCAGCCCGGCAGGGGAATGAACGCGTTGTTGTAGCGATTGATGCCGGTCACGGTGGGCAAGATCCTGGCGCGATTGGCACGAACGGGCTGCGGGAGAAAAATGTCACCATTTCTATTGCCCGTAAGTTACAAGCTTTGCTGAATAACGATCCCGCTTTTAAAGGCGTATTAACGCGCGACGGCGACTACTTTATCTCCGTCATGGGGCGTTCGGACGTAGCGCGTAAGCAGGGCGCGAACCTGTTAGTGTCGATCCATGCTGATGCTGCGCCGAACCGCAATGCGAAAGGTGCCTCGGTCTGGGTACTATCCAACCGCCGTGCGAATAGTGAAATGGCTAACTGGCTGGAACAGCACGAGAAACAGTCTGAATTATTGGGCGGTGCGGGCGATTTGCTGGCGAACAGCGGTGCCGATCCTTATCTCAGTCAGGCGGTGCTGGATCTGCAATTTGGCCACTCCCAGCGCGTTGGGTATGACGTGGCAACCAAGGTGCTGCGTGAGCTCCAGCGTGTCGGTGGTTTGCATAAACGGCGGCCAGAGCATGCCAGCCTGGGTGTGTTGCGCTCGCCGGATATTCCTTCTCTGCTGGTGGAAACCGGGTTTATCACTAATCTCTCGGAAGAGCGGCTGTTAGGGAGCAACGACTATCAGGAAAAAATCGCCAATGCGATTTATCAGGGGCTGAGAAGTTACTTCCAGACGCATCCGATGCAATCCCTCCCAAAGCAGGAAAGCCGCCCACTACAGTCGGCGGCAAGTGATACAACAACGTCGAGTGATAATGTCAGTACGGCAAAAGCGAGTGCGGGCAGCACGCGTCATACCGTTGCGCGTGGCGAAACACTTTCTTCGATTGCCCGGCGTTATGGTGTCAGCCTCGCGGCTATGCGTGACGTGAATAAGCTGAATAAGGATATCGTCTGGGTTGGGCAGCGCCTGAACATTCCGGCTACCGGGACGAAACAGACGACGTCAACGCCAGCGCCCAAAAAAGCAGCGCCGGTGAAGCATAAGGTCGTAAAGGGTGATAGCCTGAGTGCAATCGCTGCCCGTTACGGTGTCAGTATGAAAGATATTCAACAGGCAAATAATCTGCGTTCCGGTTCGGTACAGCTGGGGCAAACGCTGATTATACCGTCCGCCTGATTCTTCATGCTGATGATGTCGATAGATTGAGGATAGTAAGAGGGATACGCCATGCCGATTCAGGTGTTGCCACCGCAGTTGGCTAACCAGATTGCCGCCGGAGAAGTGGTTGAACGTCCGGCCTCGGTCGTGAAGGAACTGGTGGAAAACAGTCTGGATGCAGGGGCGACTCGGATTGATATCGACATTGAACGCGGCGGTGCGAAGCTAATTCGTATCCGTGACAATGGCTCAGGCATCGGAAAGGATGAGTTAACGTTAGCGCTTGCGCGCCACGCGACCAGTAAAATCGCGACGCTCGACGATCTGGAAGCGATTGTCAGCATGGGGTTTCGCGGCGAAGCGCTGGCGAGTATCAGCTCCGTCTCTCGTCTAACCCTGACATCACGCACCGCTGAACAGTCTGAGGCCTGGCAGGCCTATGCCGAAGGGCGCGATATGGCGGTCACGGTTAAACCTGCTGCCCATCCTGTAGGCACTACGCTGGAAGTGCTGGATCTGTTTTATAACACGCCCGCTCGCCGTAAATTCATGCGCACCGAGAAAACCGAATTCACCCATATTGATGAGGTGGTGCGCCGCATCGCACTGGCGCGTTTTGATGTCGCCATTACGCTGCATCATAACGGTAAGCTGATGCGGCAGTATCGTGCTGCACCGGATAAAAGCCAGTATGAGCGCCGTTTGGGTAGCATCTGCGGTGCGACGTTCCTGCAACATGCGTTGGCGGTATCATGGCAGCATGGCGATCTCACTATTCATGGCTGGGTTGCCGATCCGGTTGGGACCAAACAGCTGCCTGACATGCAGTATTGCTACGTGAACCAGCGCATGATGCGCGATCGACTCATCAATCACGCCATCCGACAGGCTTATCAAGACCAGATTAGCGACGATCAGCAGCCCGCTTATGTGCTGTATCTGGAGATCGACCCACATCAGGTTGATGTCAACGTACATCCTGCCAAGCATGAGGTGCGGTTCCATCAGGCACGTCTGGTGCATGACTTTATCTATCAGGCCGTGATGTCCGTTCTACAGCAGGCATCCGCGCCGGGGCTTGGCATGGCAGAGCCGGAAACCGGGAAGCCTGTACAGTGGCAGCAAGAGAACCGTCCCGCCGCAGGTGAAAACCACTTTGCCCAACCGTCGCGTACTGAAAAATCTCCAGCGGCGGGGGAGAAAACGCCGCGTAGTGGCCAGGCACGAGAAGCTGCCTATTCTGGCTATCAGCCGGAAAATCCGTATCAGAAAAAGCAGGGCGAGTTGTATAAGGCGCTGCTGCAACCGACAGACAGCCTACCGTCGTCTGACGCGTTGCCGAATATTGCCGTGTCGGAAAATACCGTAGCTCCCCCTGCGATATTGCATGATGCCCCATTGGCGCGAACCGCAGCAGACACCACCGCCAACAATAATAGGCAACGTGCGCTAGTTGAGCCCCCGCTGGAAAGCCAATCGAGCGGTTTTGGCCGCGTGCTGACGGTATATCCGCCGTGCTATGCGCTGTTGGAGTACCATAAAGGATTGGCGATGCTGTCGCTTTCCGTCGCTGAGCGCTATCTGAAAGTCGTGCAATTAACGCCGTCTGAAGAGGGGCTGCGGGCACAGCCATTACTGATTCCGCAGCGGCTGACGTTAAGTAAATCCGAACTGAACGTGTTGTCTACCCATCATGCTTTGCTGACGCATTTTGGTATTGATGTATTGGTTGAGTCACAGCGTGCCACGCTGCGCGCTGTACCTTTACCATTGCGCCAACAAAATTTACAAAACTTGATCTCTGAACTGATAGGCTATCTGGCCGACAATCAGACGGTTGAGTCACAGCAGGTGGAATCAGGCGCGTTAGCATCGTGGATGGCAACGCGATTGCAGAGCGAGCAGGATAACTGGAGCCATTCTCAGGCTATACAATTACTGGCGGATGTCGAACGGCTTTGTCCGCAACTGGCGAAAGCGCCGCCGTCTGAACTTTTATTTATGATGGACATCCAGGATGCCATCAAGGCGTTAAAGCATGAGTGATGTAGAAAAAACGTCGTTGCCGCCTGCCATCTTTATTATGGGGCCGACGGCGTCAGGAAAAACGGCATTGGCAATGGCGTTACGAGAATATTTGCCGGTAGAGTTGATTAGCGTAGATTCCGCCCTCATCTATAAAGGTATGGATATCGGGACGGCGAAGCCAAGCGCGGAAGAACTGGCGCAGGCACCGCATCGGTTAATTGATATTCTCGATCCGGCTGAATCCTATTCTGCGGCTGATTTTCGCCGCGATGCGCTACGCGAGATGGCGGAGATTACCGCCGCCGGGCGCATTCCTCTGCTGGTCGGGGGGACGATGCTGTATTTCAAGACGCTGCTGGAGGGGCTTTCTCCTCTACCGTCAGCCGATGCTGCCGTGCGCCAGCGTATTGAAGAGCAGGCAAAAGAAATCGGTTGGGAAGCGATGCATCGGCAGCTTAGTGAGATCGACCCGGTAGCGGCAATTCGGATTCATCCAAATGATCCGCAGAGACTCTCGCGAGCACTGGAAGTTTTTTTCGTTTCAGGTAACACTTTAACTGAGCTGACAAAAACGTCTGGCGATGCACTGCCCTATCAGGTTCATCAGTTTGCTATCGCCCCGGCGACGCGTGAATTGTTGCATCAGCGGATTGAACAGCGTTTTCATCAGATGTTGACAGCGGGTTTTGAGAAAGAAGCCCGGATATTGTTTGCCCGGCAGGACCTGCATACGAATATGCCCTCTATTCGTTGCGTCGGCTACCGCCAGATGTGGTCATATTTATCCGGTGAAATTGATTACGATGAAATGGTTTATCGGGGAGTTTGTGCGACGCGTCAGTTAGCGAAACGGCAAATGACCTGGCTGCGCGGTTGGGATGATGTTTGCTGGTTGGACAGCGAAAAACCGACGGAAGCACTGGACAAGGTAATAGAGGTTGTTAGTGCATAGGTTGAGTGATTGTGTACAATCGATGAGTCTCAGCGTGCAAGTTTTTTTACACCGTTATTTTAGAGCCATAGGGTTCTTTGTTACAAACAACATACAAATAAGGAAAATATAGAATGGCTAAGGGGCAATCTTTGCAAGATCCGTTCTTGAACGCTTTGCGTCGTGAACGTGTTCCGGTTTCGATTTATTTGGTGAACGGTATTAAGCTGCAAGGTCAGATCGAATCTTTCGATCAGTTCGTGATTTTGTTGAAAAACACGGTCAGTCAGATGGTTTATAAACATGCCATCTCTACAGTTGTTCCTTCTCGCCCAGTGTCTCACCATAGCAACAATCCAGGCGGCGGTAGCAACTATCACGGTAGTAACACGACTGCGCAGCAACAGTCGCAGGATGCTGATGACGCTGAATAAGGCGTATTGTCAATTCACCACGGCGCAGGAGAGCTGGACGCATCGCTCGGCTCCTTCGCTGTGGTGTTTTTTGCTCGTTTGAGAGGTTACTCGCTTGTTTGACCGTTATGAATCAGGTGAACGGGCCATATTAGTTCATATTTTTTTCTCGCAAGATAGAGATACGGACGATCTGCTAGAGTTTGAATCTCTGGTTTCTTCTGCCGGTATTGAATCGTTGCAGGTGGTTACTGGTAGTCGTAAGGCACCTCATCCCAAGTATTTTGTCGGGGAGGGCAAAGCCGAAGAAATTGCTCAAGTAGTGAAAGAAACTGGCGCGTTTGTCGTGCTGTTTGATCACGCGCTAACGCCTGCTCAGGAACGTAATCTGGAGCGTTTGTGTGAGTGCCGGGTGATCGATCGTACCGGACTGATTTTAGATATTTTTGCCCAGCGTGCGCGTACTCACGAGGGGAAATTACAGGTAGAACTGGCACAGTTGCGTCACCTTGCGACCCGACTGGTTCGCGGTTGGACGCACCTTGAGCGCCAGAAAGGCGGTATCGGTTTACGTGGCCCAGGCGAAACCCAGCTTGAAACGGATCGCCGTTTATTGCGTAATCGTATCTCTCAGATACTGTCGCGTCTCGAACGGGTAGAAAAACAGCGTGAGCAAGGGCGTCGGTCGCGGGTTCGTGCCGATGTTCCCACTGTTTCGCTGGTGGGCTATACCAACGCCGGTAAATCCACGCTGTTTAACAAGATTACATCGGCGGGTGTTTATGCTGCCGATCAGTTATTTGCCACACTGGACCCAACATTACGCCGCATTGAGGTGGATGATGTCGGTGATACAGTGCTGGCGGATACCGTAGGTTTTATCCGGCAGTTACCCCACGATTTGGTGGCTGCGTTTAAGGCTACATTACAGGAAACACGTCAAGCCTCATTGCTGTTGCACGTTGTTGATGCCGCCGATCCTCGTCTTGACGAGAATATCGAGGCGGTTCATGACGTACTGGCGGAAATCGAGGCGGATGAAATACCTGCGCTGTTGGTAATGAACAAGATTGATATGCTGGATGATTTCGTTCCGCGTATCGATCGCAACGAAGAGAATCTACCGGTACGGGTCTGGCTTTCAGCACAGACTGGCGACGGTATTCCGTTGTTATTTCAGGCATTGACTGAGCGGCTTTCCGGGGAAATCGCGCAACATACGTTGCATCTTCCCCCGCAGGCAGGACGCTTGCGTAGTCGTTTTTACCAGCTTCAGGCAATAGAAAAAGAATGGATTGAAGAGGATGGGCAAATTGGTTTGGTTATTCGTATGCCGATTGCCGACTGGCACCGCCTCTGCAAAAAAGAGCAGGAACTGATGGACTATATTGTCTGATTTGACTGGTAGATACAGTCTGTACAGCGAAATAGTCTGACGGACTCTGGGATATTGAACCTGAAGAACACCTATCATAAAGAATGGAGCTAAAACATGGCGTGGAATCAGCCCGGTAATAACGGACAAGACCGCGACCCGTGGGGGAGCAGCAGCAATAATGGCGGCAACTCTGGCGGAAATAATAATAAAGGTGGCCGAGATCAGGGGCCTCCGGATCTGGACGACATCTTCCGTAAGTTGAGTAAAAAACTCAGCGATCTGGGTGGCGGGAAAGGTTCAGGCTCGAACAACAGCGGAAATTCTGGCGGCCCAGCACTGGGTGGCCGGATCGTCGGTATCGCTGCCGTCGCCGCAGTTGTCATCTGGGCTGCTACGGGCTTCTATACCATTAAAGAAGCGGAACGCGGTGTCGTGACGCGCTTTGGTAAGTTCAGCCATTTGGTTGGTCCGGGTCTTAACTGGAAACCAACCTTTATCGACTCTGTTCGCGCGGTGAACGTTGAGTCGGTACGCGAACTGGCGACGTCGGGTGTGATGTTGACATCGGATGAAAACGTGGTGCGCGTTGAAATGAACGTACAGTATCGTGTCACACAGCCTGAACAATATCTGTTCAGCGTAACCAATGCGGATGACAGTCTGCGTCAGGCGACTGACAGCGCGCTGCGCGGCGTTATTGGTAAGTACACGATGGATAAAATTTTGACGGAAGGCCGTACCATTGTGCGTACGGATACCCAGCGTGTACTGGAAGAAACTGTTCGTCCGTACAACATGGGGATCACGCTGCTGGACGTCAACTTCCAGACCGCTCGTCCACCGGAAGAAGTGAAGGCCGCGTTTGATGATGCCATTGCCGCGCGTGAAAACGAGCAGCAATACATTCGTGAAGCAGAAGCGTACGCGAATGAAGTGCAACCGCGTGCCAACGGTCAGGCTCAGCGTATTCTGGAAGAGTCTCGCGCTTATAAAACCCGTACCGTTCTGGAAGCTCAAGGTGAAGTTGCCCGCTTTGCCCGAGTATTACCGGAATATAAAGCGGCACCGGAAATTACCCGCGAGCGTTTGTATATTGAAACGATGGAGCGCGTACTTAGCCATACCCGTAAAGTTCTGGTCAATGACAAAGGAAGTAACCTGATGGTGCTCCCGTTGGATCAGATGTTGCGTGGACAAGGCAGTGAAAATACGCAAAGCAACAGCGGTGCTAACCCACTGCGTTTGCCTAGTAACAGCAGCAGTGCGGCGAATAGCAACCCAACGCGCAGCAGTAACAATGGAAATATCATGGATCAGCGCAAAGCAAATGCGCAGCGTGATGACTTCACTCGAGTAGGGAGAGAATAATCGATGCGTAAGCCCTTACTATTTATCCTGATCCTGGTACTGATGGTGGTCTATGCGTCACTGTTTGTGGTGCAGGAAGGCCAGCGCGGCATTGTAATGCGTTTTGGTAAAGTACTGCGTGATGACGAAAACAAGCCGCTGATTTATGCACCGGGATTGCAGTTCAAGGTTCCGTTTATCGACTCAGTGAAAATGCTCGATGCGCGTATTCAGACGATGGAAAATCAGGCTGACCGCTTCATCACTAAAGAGCAGAAAGACCTGATTGTCGATTCGTATCTGAAATGGCGTATCAGCGATTTCAGCCGCTACTATCTGGCTACGGGCGGTGGTGACATCTCTCAGGCTGAAGTACTGCTGAAACGTAAATTCAGCGACCGTTTGCGTTCTGAAATTGGTCGTCTGGATGTAAAAGGCATTGTTACCGACTCTCGTGGTCAACTGATGTCGGACGTGCGTGAAGCGCTGAATACCGGTACGGGTGAAACCACCGAGGCCGATAATGCGATTGCTTCGGCTGCTGCGCGCGTTGAGAAAGAGACGACAAGCAACGAACCTCACATCAACCCTAACAGCATGGCTGCGCTGGGTATTGAGGTTATCGATGTGCGGATTAAGCAAATCAACCTGCCAACTGAAGTGTCTGACGCCATTTATCAACGTATGCGTGCAGAGCGTGAAGCGGTAGCGCGTCGCCACCGTTCACAAGGTCAGGAAGAGGCTGAAAAGCTGAAAGCAACGGCAGACTATGAAGTGACCCGTACGCTGGCTGAAGCCGAACGCCAAGGGCGTATCACCCGTGGTGAAGGGGATGCCGAAGCGGCGAAATTGTTTGCGAATGCATTCAGTGAAGATCCTGACTTCTACTCTTTCGTTCGTAGTCTGCGTGCGTATGAAAGTAGCTTTAGTAATAATCAGGACGTGATGGTTCTCAGCCCGGATAGTGACTTCTTCCGCTACATGAAGTCACCGGAAAGCAGCATAGCACCGCGCCGCTGATCGCCATTAACTGACGTCGTTATCAAGCCCGGGTTATTCTCCGGGCTTTTTTTTGTCGTTTTCTGGCAGAGATCATTGATAGGGTTTAGTCCCGTTTGTGCTTGGTGTGGGAAAAGAGGTGGTTATGAATTCAACGATTTGGCTGGCGCTTGGGTTGGTTTTGGTACTTGAAGGGCTGGGGCCGCTGCTGTTTCCCCGCCTCTGGCGGCGGATGATTTTGGGTATGGCACAGTTGCCGGATAATATTTTACGCCGTTTTGGCGGCGGAATAGTCGTCGCAGGGTGCGTGATCTACTACATGTTGCGTAGCCGGATGGGTGGCTAAAATTAAGTGGAAAAATGTGCGCAATCGTGTGCTAAAAGTACTGAAAGCATCCAAATGAGATGGTAGAATCCTTTTTTAAGCAACCTGGTGATTCTTGAAATGGGTAAGAACGTCGTCGTACTGGGCACCCAATGGGGTGACGAAGGTAAAGGCAAGGTCGTTGACCTGCTGACTGAACGGGCTAAATATGTTGTGCGCTATCAGGGTGGTCACAACGCTGGCCATACGCTGGTTATCAACGGTGAAAAAACCGTCCTTCATTTAATTCCTTCTGGCATTCTGCGTGAAAATGTTGTCAGCATCATCGGTAACGGTGTCGTGCTAGCGCCTGACGCATTGATGAAAGAAATGACGGAGCTTGAAGCGCGTGGCGTCCCGGTACGCGAACGTCTGCTGCTTTCTGAAGCCTGTCCGTTAATCCTGCCTTATCACGTCGCACTGGATAACGCGCGTGAAAAAGCGCGTGGTGCAAAAGCGATTGGTACGACGGGTCGTGGTATCGGCCCAGCGTATGAAGATAAAGTTGCACGCCGCGGCCTGCGCGTTGGCGATCTGTTTGATAAAGAAACGTTTGCCGTCAAACTGAAAGAAATCATCGAATACCATAACTTCCAACTGGTTAACTATTACAAAGTTGATGCTGTCGACTACCAGAAAGTTCTGGACGATGTGTTGGCGATCGCTGACATCCTGACCGCTATGGTTGTTGATGTGTCCGATCTGCTGCATAAAGCGCACCTGCGTGGCGATTTCGTCATGTTTGAAGGCGCACAGGGTACGCTGCTGGATATCGATCACGGTACATACCCGTATGTGACCTCCTCAAATACCACTGCGGGCGGCGTTGCGACTGGCTCTGGCCTGGGTCCACGTTATGTGGATTACGTTCTGGGCATCGTTAAAGCTTACTCTACCCGCGTGGGTGCTGGTCCCTTCCCGACAGAGTTGTTTGAGGAAGTTGGCGAGCATCTGTCTCAGAAAGGTAATGAGTTTGGTGCGACGACAGGTCGTCGCCGTCGTACTGGCTGGCTGGATGCCGTGGCCGTGCGCCGTGCGGTACAGATCAACTCGCTGTCAGGTTTCTGCCTGACCAAGCTGGATGTTCTGGACGGTCTGAAAGAGATTAAGATCTGCGTAGGCTACCGTTTGCCGAATGGCACCGAAGTGGATACCACTCCGCTGGCTGCTGAGGGCTGGGAAGGTCTTGAGCCGATTTACGAAACTGTGCCGGGTTGGTCTGAAAGCACATTTGGCGTGAAAGATCACAGCAAGCTGCCGCAGGCTGCGCTGAACTACATCAAACGTATCGAAGAAGTTACGGGTGTGCCGATTGATATTATTTCTACCGGCCCAGATCGCAGCGAAACAATGGTATTGCGCGACCCGTTTGATGCTTGATTGCGCCACGCTTAATGGGTGAGGCAATTATGAAAAAGGACGGGATTCCCGTCCTTTTTGCTATCTATCGTTTTAACCGCCGCGGTGTGAATAACGACGGCTTCTGACTCGTTATTCCTGAGCGTCTTCCGCCTTCTGCGCTTTCTTCTTCAGGCTATCCAGTAGTTTATTGTGGATGTTACTGAACCCGCCGTTGCTCATGACCAGAATGTGATCGCCTGGCTGTGCGGTCTTGACGATGTTTTCTACCAACGTATCAATATCCGCGCTCCAGTGTGCGGGCTGTATGCAGGCTTCCGCGACTTCTACGACCTGCCACGGAATATGCGTCGGTTGGAAGAGGAAAACTTCATCGGCGCGGGCTAATGACGGGGCGAGTTCGTTTTTGCACATCCCCAATTTCATGGTATTCGAACGGGGTTCCAGTACGGCCAAAATACGGGCTGTACCGCCCACCTTGCTGCGTAATGCCGACAGCGTAGCCAGAATAGCAGTAGGGTGGTGTGCAAAATCGTCATACACTGCGACGCCATGTTCCGTGCCGCGTAATTCAAGACGACGGCGTGCGTTGATAAAACCACCGAGTGCGCGGCAGGCATCTGCGGGCAAGACGCCAACGTGGTGCGCAGCCGCGATGGCCATCAACCCGTTATGCATGTTGTGTTCACCCACCAATTTCCAGTGAACTTCGCCGACAAGTTCGTTGTTCAGGTAAACCTGATATTGGCTGGCATCAATAGCCACTTTCTGTGCGCGCCAAACGCTTTCTTCGCCGACCAACTCCTGCTCACTCCAGCACCCCATTGCCATTACCTGTTTGAGGTTAAGATCGTTGGTTGGAGAGATGATTTTCCCGCTGCCCGGCACCAGACGAACAAGATGGTGGAACTGTTTCTGAATGGCTTTCAGATCGTCAAAGATATCGGCGTGATCGAACTCAAGGTTGTTGAGCACTAGCGTTCTTGGGCAGTAATGGACGAACTTGGAGCGTTTGTCGAAGAATGCGCAGTCATATTCGTCAGCTTCAAGCACCATGAACGGGCTGTCACCCAACCGTGCGGAAACAGTGAAGTTGCCGGGAACGCCACCGATCACAAAGCCAGGTTGGTAGCCACAGTCTTCCAGAATCCAGGTGACCATTCCCGCCGTAGTGGTTTTACCATGCGTTCCCGCAACGGCAATCACCCAGCGATCGCGCAGCACATAATCATGCAGCCACTGTGGACCGGAAACATAAGGTAACCCCTGTTCTAGCACGGCCTCGACGCACGGGTTACCGCGAGACATGGCATTGCCGATGATGACCAGGTCGGGGGCGGGAGTCAGTTGTGCCGGATCGTATCCCTGAATCAGTGTGATTCCCTGCTCTTCCAGTAAGGTACTCATGGGGGGATAAACATTCGCATCTGAGCCCGTGACGTCATGCCCCAAAGAGCGGGCGAGTAGGGCAAGGCCACCCATAAAGGTGCCGCAGATACCTAAAATATGAATACGCATACATTTTCCATCTTCGCAGTGAGTCTGCGTCATATTCTAACGCTATGAATCCGCCATAAGAAATGGATTTGACTAGGTACTCACTTTCTCTTTGGGCTACACTGCATGCGCAAACGTTGGCGGTGCAGAAATGAAACCGCTTTTCATCCGTAGATTCTGGAATAGTGTTATGAAAACGTTAGGCGAATTTATCGTCGAAAAACAGCACGATTTCTCTCACGCCACAGGTGAGCTTACCGCGCTGCTGTCTGCTATTAAACTGGGTGCCAAGATTATTCACCGTGATATCAATAAAGCAGGTCTGGTTGATATCCTGGGGGCCAGCGGCGTTTCTAATGTTCAGGGCGAAGTGCAGATGAAGCTCGATCTGTATGCCAATGAAAAACTGAAAGCGGCATTAAAGGCGCGTGGTGAAGTGGCAGGTATTGCCTCTGAAGAAGAAGACGAGATCGTTATCTTTGAAGGCGATAAGGCGGAAAACGCTAAGTATGTTGTTCTGATGGACCCGCTGGACGGCTCGTCGAATATCGATGTGAACGTCTCTGTCGGTACGATTTTCTCTATTTACCGCCGTATTACCCCGCTGGGAACCTCCGTCACGGAAGCGGACTTCTTGCAGCCGGGTAGCCAGCAGGTTGCTGCGGGCTATATCGTTTACGGTTCTTCTACCATGCTGGTGTACACCACGGGCCATGGCGTTCATGCTTTTACCTACGATCCGTCGCTTGGCGTATTCTGTCTCTCGCATGAAAAAGTTTGCTTCCCGGAAAAAGGGAATATGTATTCCATCAACGAAGGGAACTACATCAAGTTTCCTGTCGGTGTGAAGAAATACATCAAATACTGTCAGGAGCAGGATGAAGAGACACAGCGTCCTTATACGTCGCGTTATATCGGCTCACTGGTCGCAGATTTCCATCGTAACCTGCTGAAAGGCGGAATTTACCTGTATCCAAGCACGGCGAGCTACCCGAAAGGCAAACTGCGTTTGCTGTACGAATGCAACCCGATGGCGTTTCTGGCTGAACAGGCGGGCGGTAAGGCTAGCGATGGTAAAAACCGTATTCTGGATATCACGCCAGAGAAGTTACATCAGCGCTCACCGTTCTTTGTGGGAACGGAATCCATGGTTGATGACGTTGAACGTTTCATCCGTGAGTTCCCCGATGCCTAATTAATGTTGTCTCGTGTCGGCGGGTAATCTGCCAATGCGGGATGACTGCTTATGGCGTGCTATCCAGTACGCCATCTTTGTACGTCATTGCAGCGATCTTAAAAAATACTCACCGCTTTTTCTAAAACTGAGCTTCGAACCAGCTTTCCAGAATAATCACCGCAGAAGCCGCATCTACGCTCCCTTTATCCAGCGCTTTAAAGCCACCGCGTTCAAAGAGATCGGCGCGTGCTTCCACCGTACTCAAACGTTCATCGTGTAGCTCAATCGCGACGCCGAAACGGCCATGCAGTCGGTTAGCGAACTTTCGCGCCCGTGCCGTCAGCGGCTGTTCGGTGCCATCCATGTTGAGTGGTAGGCCGACGACGACCAAATCGGGCTGCCATTCTGATAACAGCTTTTCCACTTTTTGCCAGTCGGGTATCCCTTCCTGCGCTTTGAACGACGTCAGTGCACGCGCTGTACCGGTAATTTCCTGACCGATGGCGACACCGATGCTTTTTGTCCCAAAATCAAAAGCAAGAATGGTTCTGCTGGTCATCAAGCGTGCCCTGCTTCAGTAGAGATATTATGAATATCGATACCCAGTTTTCTGGCTGCTGCGCGCCAGCGCTCGGCAATCGGTGTGTGGAACAGAATGTCTTTGTCGGCTGGCGTTGTCAGCCAGGCATTATCCAACAGTTCTTCTTCCAACTGTCCATTATCCCAGGCGGCATAGCCTAAGGCGACCAGTGTATTTTTCGGCTGCTTGGGTGTGCCTAACGTTTCCAGTACGTCTTTTGAGGTGGTGATCATGGTGTCCTCAGAAATACTGATGCTGGAACCGAAGCCGGAGCAGGGGGTATGTAGAATAAAACCACGATCTTCTGCCAGCGGGCCCCCCATAAATACGGGTTTATCTAACCGGATGGCAGGATCGCGTGGCGTTGGGTCTATTTTTAGCTTTTTCAGCACATTTTCCACGGAAAACTGATCCATCGGTTTGTTGATGATCAGCCCCATGGCTCCGTCTTCATTATGTTCGCAGATATAGACCACCGAACGTTTAAATACAGAGTCCTGTAGTGCTGGCATAGCAATGAGGAAGTGATGCTGTAAATTCATTGTGTATTTTTATCGATATCCGTCAGCGTTGGAGAAACGGCCCGTGTTGCGCGGGCCGGATAGCGTATTTGGTATTAACGGGTACGTGCAGCCAGACGTTTTTCAATGGCGTCCATTAGCATGCCGGTGATGGACACGTCTGGGTAGGCCGCTTCGATTTCACGCACACAGGTCGGGCTGGTGACGTTAATTTCAGTCAGACGGTCACCGATGATGTCCAGACCGACGAAAATCAGGCCTTTGGCTTTTAACGTCGGTGCGACGTCGCGGGCGATTTTCCAGTCGCTTTCGGTTAGCGGGCGTGCTTCGCCACGACCACCGGCAGCCAGATTGCCGCGTGTCTCACCGCTTTTGGGAATACGTGCGAGGCAGTAAGGAACGGGTTCGCCATCGACCACCAGCACGCGCTTGTCACCGTCTTTAATCGCAGGCAGGTAGTTTTGCGCCATGCAGTAGCGGCTGGCGTGTTCGGTCAGGGTTTCGATGATGACGGAGACGTTAGCATCATCCTGCTTCAAACGAAAAATAGACGCGCCGCCCATGCCGTCCAGCGGTTTGAGAATAACGTCACCGTGTTTTTCATGGAACTGACGCAGTTTGTCTGCACGACGCGTGACGAGCGTATCGGGTGTCAGATGCGGGAACCAGGCGGTGAAGAGCTTTTCATTGCAATCGCGCAGGCTTTGCGGCTTGTTGACGATTAGCGTGCCTTTCTCTTCCGCGCGTTCCAGAATATAGGTGGCGTAGATGAACTCCGTATCGAAGGGTGGATCTTTGCGCATCAGCACCACATCCAACTCTTCCAGCGCAATATCCTGCTCGCCGGAGAAATCGTACCAGCCGTCGTAGTCGTACTGGACGCTCAAGCGGCGCGTTGTTGCGCGCGCAACCCCTGCGTGCATATAGAGATCGTTCATCTCCATATAGTGTAATTCCCAACCACGGCGCTGTGCTTCCAGCAGCATGGCAAAGCTGGTGTCTTTCTTGATATTGATGGTGTCAATCGGGTCCATCACGATACCGAGTTTGATCATTCTTTTCTCCTTTACCCCAAATCGCCGAAACGTACCTGTAAGGCGGTCATGGCGGTGAGTGCAGTGGTTTCTGTGCGCAAGACGCGTGGCCCCAACAGGATATCAGTGAATCCGTGTTCTGAGGTCATGGTAATTTCACTGGCGGTGAGTCCGCCTTCCGGGCCGATCAGCAACCTAACCCGATCTACCGGCAGCGGTAGCGTATTGATACTCTGTGTAGCGCGTGGGTGCAGATTCAATTTCAGCGCGTTGTCTTGCTCCGCACACCAGGCTTCCAGCGTCATCGCTGGCCGAACCAGCGGCACACAGTTGCGGCCAGATTGTTCACAGGCAGCAACTGCGATTTTTTGCCACTGGCTAATTTTCTTCTCCATACGTTCTGCATCCAGTTTTACCCCACAGCGTTCAGACAGCAGCGGCGTAATAACATTGACGCCCAGCTCGATGGATTTCTGAATGGTAAATTCCATCTTCTCGCCGCGCGACATCACCTGTCCCAGATGCAAATGCAGGGGAGACTCTTTATCTTCCAACTTACCTGCTGTGAAGCTAACGCGCACACTCTTTTTTCCAGCCGCGATAATTTCTGCATCAAAGACATGATTGCTGCCATCAAATAGCAGCAATGACTGGCCCGTATTCATGCGTAACACGCGACCAACATGGTTGGCGGCATCGTCGCTTAGTTCGACTTCACCACCGTTAAGGGGGAGCGTCTCTGGGTGGAAAATGCGTGGTACTCGCATACTGAATTAAGACCTTTGAATGAAAATTAACCGGCGCAGAAACGCCAGAAATAGGTAAAACCACCGTCATTTGACGGTGGTTACGCTGGAAACTGATTCGCTATAGTAGGTAGACGGATTAGCGCTGGCAAGCCTGTTGAACGTAGGGATTTGGGTTTCCCTGCTTTGCGGCGATGCGTTGGTTGCGGGTACATTCCCATTGCGTGATGGGGTACTGCTTATCCCAGGCTACAAATAGCTGAGTTTGCTGATTGGACAGGCGTAACTGATAGCGGTCGCGCATGTAGAAATAGGTACGGGCGATCTGACCACGGGCGCGGGCAGGTGGTTCTGCCAGATTGTTTTTGAAATCGACCTTCATCTCGCATTGACCATATTGCGATGCACCGCCGTTCCACTGACCATACATGGCATTGCCGCGATCGCCGTTAACCTCACCGATAGCGGGTTGCAGGTTATGCAAATCCGTTTCCATTTCACGGTAGACGGGGTCGCTGTTACAGTTCTTTCTACCGCCATCCTGCCAGCACTGGCGCTGGTGGCCAAACTGCCAGGCGGGCACTACGTGTTCCCACTCAATGCGGCTGGCACGCTGTTCATTTTTCCTCACCTGATAGCCGCAGGATTCCAGATCGGGTGTGCCTTTCTTGCCCTGCCACGTAATTTTGCAGCCGCAGTAGAACGACCCCGGCGCATCGCGATTAATGTCGACAGCGGCGGCTTTTGCCTGCGAAAAATTATTGATGTTTTGACTCTGCGCGATGGCCGAAAATAGACCCGCGCCAACGGCAGCGATAGCGAGAATTTTGCGTAGCATATTCCAATAATCCACAGACGGTAAAGTTGGCAGACTACCGGATGTCTTAGCGGCAAGCA